>JAAVYA010000009.1 GCA_022790855.1 Lachnospiraceae bacterium
AAGGGTGGCCAGGAAGAAGGGAGAAGGCCAGGGGAGTTTAACCCCGGAGCGGATCAGGGAACTGGAAGAGATAGGGATGGTATGGGATGTACCGGCCTATCAATGGGAGAAGAATTATGCATCTGCAAAACGGTACTATCAAACCTACGGGGATTTGGATGTGCCCAGCGCCTATGTGGATGAAGAAGGGATCAGCCTGGGAGCTTGGATAAGAAAGATGCGTCGGGCCAAAAAGGAGATCGTTTCCGGACGGATAGAATCGGAAGAAATGAATCCTATGGAAAAAGCCGCACTAAGCCAGGAACAGGCCAGGCGGCTGGAACTCATTGGAATGAAGTGGGAGCCAAAGCGGGAAGCGGCTTGGGAAAGATCCTATACGGCTGCCTGCGAGTACCGGAAAGAGTACGGAAGTCTGGAGGTGCCGGTTTCTTTTACAGCCAGAAATGGCATCCGTTTGGGAAAATGGGTGCGCCGTCAGCGGGAAGCATATCAGACCGGTTCTATTTCCAGGGAGCGTATGCAGAAGCTGGAAGAAATTGGAATGCTCTGGCAGGTTCAAGACAGGAGGAATAAGTAATGGATGTGAGTAAAGACCCAAGGTTTCGCGGTATCAAGCCCCTGGAGCCTAAGGTATTGCTTTCCTCCCCCACCATGCACGGGGAGGAGCTTATATATATCAAAAAAGCATATGACACAAACTGGATGAGCACCGTGGGAGAACATATAGATGTCTTGGAAGAGACGGCCCGGGCGTATACCGGAGCGGCAGCATCCGTGGCCCTCTCTTGCGGGACGGCGGCTCTGCATTTGGCCGTAAAGCTGGCGGCCTTTCGGCTGTACCACAGCGCCACCGGGGTATCCACTCCCTTTGGATTAGGGGCCGGAGGCTCCTTGCTGGGAAAGCGGGTATTCTGTTCCGATATGACCTTTGCCGCCACGGTCAACCCCATTCTCTACGAAGGCGGAGAGCCCGTGTTCATTGATGGGGAAGAAGATACCTGGAACATGGACCCCAAAGCCCTTGCGCGGGCGTTTGAGATTTATCCGGAAGTGAAGCTGGTGGTTCTGGCCCACTTGTACGGCACCCCTGCAAAAGTAACCAAGATCAAAGAAATCTGTGAGGAACATGGGGCGCTTTTGATTGAAGATGCAGCGGAAAGCCTTGGGGCGGCTTGCCAGGGGAAACAGACCGGAACCCTGGGGGACTATGGAGTAATCAGCTTCAATGGAAATAAGATCATTACCGGAAGCAGCGGAGGAATGCTTTTGTGCAGCAGAAAAGAAGAAGCAGACAGGGCGAGAAAGTGGAGCACCCAGAGCCGTGAGCAGGCCCCCTGGTATCAACATGAGGAGATCGGTTATAACTACCGGATGAGCAATGTGGTGGCAGGAATCGTACGAGGGCAATGGGAACACTTAGAAGAGCATATCCAAAAGAAACGTGAGATCTACCGCATGTACCGGGAAGGACTGTCGGGGCTGCCGGTGGAAATGAATCCCTGGGAAGAAGGGGAGAGTGAACCGAACTTTTGGCTAAGCTGCATGACCGTCCATCCGGAAGCCATGTGCAGAACCCAAAGCTCCGAACGGGAAGCGGTATATGAGCGGGAGAGCGGAAAGAGCTGTCCGGCGGAGATATTGGAGGCGCTGTCCCAGTTCCAGGGAGAAGGGCGTCCCATCTGGAAGCCAATGCATATGCAGCCGGTGTACCGGAACCATGGCTTTGTGACTAGGGAAGAAGCTGAAGCAAGAAACAATAAGGATACCCAAAGGGCCCCCCGTATACCACATCTTACAGGCGGGCAATTAAGGTATGGTTTAGGGGTAACAGAAAAGAGAGATGTGGGAGCAGATTTGTTCCATCGGGGTTTGTGCCTGCCTTCCGATATCAAGATGAGCAAAGAACAGCAGGAAAGAATTATAGAAATAATTCGAAGGTGCTTTACATAGAGTAACTTCTTCAACGAGGTGCCGGAATTTTTCAACTTTGTAAAAGGGGATAAAAATGAGGAAGGGTAAAAACAGAACAAAGCGGATATATGCCAGATATATAAAAAGAGGACTGGATCTTTTGCTTTCATTGGCGTCCCTCTTCCTGTTTTGGTGGGTGTTTGTCATAGTAGCGATTTTAGTGAAAATTAATCTTGGCTCTCCTGTGCTGTATGCGGTAGAACGGCCAGGGTTACATGGAAAATTGTTTAAATTATACAAATTCAGATCAATGACAAATGACAAGGATGAGAACGGTAATTTATTGCCGGAAAACGAGCGTACGCCGCATTTTGGAAGTATTTTGCGATCAACTTCTTTAGATGAAATACCAGAAATATTTATCAATGTAATCAAAGGGGATATGTCCCTCATAGGTCCCCGTCCTCTTGCAAAATCATATCTTCCATATTACACCAGGGAGGAACTGCATCGCCATGATGTCCTTCCGGGAATCACAGGACTGGCACAAGTGAAAGGAAGAAATAATCTGCCATGGGAGGAACGATTTGCATTTGACTTAAAATATGCCGACAATCTCTCCTTCAAGCTGGATATCTATATCTTTTTACAGACAATCCTCAAAGTTGTAAAAAGGGCTGATGTGGCTGACGCAGCGGTTGCTATGGAAATGGATTTTTCGGCGTATCGTGAAGAACAATGGAAAAATGAGAATAGGCAAGGGGTTTGAAGGAGGTTGAGGAGTTATGAGCGAACAGAGTTTGAAAGGAAAGAAGCTGTTGATTTTAGCAGGCGGGCCTAATTTAGTAACTCTGGTAAAGAGGGCAAGGGATTTAGGAGTACATACCATCGTAACAGATTATTATGATTTGGAAACCAGTCCGGCTAAAAAAATTGCAGATGAATACTGGGATATTAGCTGGAGTGATATCGATCAACTTGAAAAAAGGTGTAGAGAAGAACATGTCGAGGGAATAACAACCGGATACAGTGAAACGCCGGTGGAAATGTGCATCGAGTTATGTGAACGGCTGCAGCTACCTTGTTATTGTACACGTGAACAATTGGAGTTTACACGGGATAAAGTAAGATTCAAGGAGGTCTGCCGAAAAACCGGAGTACCGACAGTTCCGGAATTTCAATCCATAGAAGATGTTGGTGACAAGGATTTTCCGGTGATCGTAAAGCCGGTGGATCGTGCCGGTTCAATTGGAGTGGGTATCGCCAGGGACAAGACGGAGTTGTATAAAGTCCATAAATATGCAATGGAAATGTCTTATTGTAAGCAAGTAATCATAGAAAAATATATTTCAGGAACTAAAATAGATGCTTACTACGAAATCAGAGAAGGTCAGATCACGCTGCTTACAACGGATGACGTTATTAATGCTGCGGAGAATGGATATGAAAGAGTGGTTCAAAGCAGTTGGCTGCTGCCGTCCCGGGTCCATAACCTGATTTCAGAGAAGTCGGATGCTGCATTCCGGAAGCTGCTTCAATTTCTCAAAATCCGTAATGGATATATTTTTTTCTCAGGGTTTGAGTATGAAGGGGAAATTATGTTCTTTGAAGCCGGTTTCAGGCTTTGCGGAGGACATTGGTATGAGTATTTACAGAAAAAAGGAATGGTAAATAATCTCGATATTTTTATTTATCATGCACTGACCGGAAGGACGGACAATATTCCTGTCCTGGGAGAGGTAAATGAAAAGCTCAAATGTGTAGATATCAACATTTATGCAAAAGAAGGAACGATTGGAAAAATAAAGGGACTGGAAGAAATAGCCCAGATGGAAGATTGCTATTTTACGCTACTGACAGGCCATGTGGGCCAAGTGTGCAAGGCGGATCGGGCAATTCTCGATAAAATTGCAATGTTCTATTTTTGCAGTGAAAGTCCCGGGCGGCTTAAGGAAGATGTGAAACAGGCATATTCACTTTTAGAAATAAAAGATGTAAATGGGGAAGATATGATCTATGACCGCATTGATGCGAATGTGATAAGTTCCTGGTGGGAGAATGAGCAGGAGGAAAAGAGTTATGAATTATGATGCATATTCGTTTGTGATTGACTTTGCATTTATGTCAATGCTCTTAGTGATTGCGCAGTTTTTCCGGTCAAAAGTAAAGTTTTTACAGAAGTTCTACATACCGTCGTCTGTACTTGCCGGTCTTATGGGATTATTGTGCGGGCCGCAGGGATTAAATATCATTCCGTGGAGTGAAAAAATAGGTTCGTATGCATATTTATTGATCTGCGTTGTTTTTGCTGGATTGTATCTTGGTAAGAAAGAAAAGCTCAACATAAAAAAGATTTTTCGCAATGTAGGCGATACGTTTTGTATCAATATGGCTACGGAATTTATTTGCTTTGGCTCAGCGCTGTTGATTGGCGGGCTTATTTTGTTAGCTGCATTTCCATCGGTATTTAGGGAATTTACTTTGCTGCTTCCGGCAGGATTTTGCGGAGGACATGGGTATGCGTCTACCATTGGCACCGCCCTGGATCATTTGCTTGGCCGGGAAGATTGCGTACAGATCGGGCAGACATTTGCAACCATAGGTTTGCTGACGGGGCTGTTTGTTGGAATTATATGTATTAATTTTGCCGCACGCAAAGGAGCAACATGTTTTATTAAGAAAGCAGACAAGCTGCCGGAGGAATGCCGGACGGGGATTGTTCCCATAGGAAATAGAAAGTCTATGGGAGAAGAAACGATCAATCCTATGTCCATGGATCCGTTAGCTTGGCATATGTCCTTGACCTTGCTTGCTACCTTGATCGGATATAAGTTTTATTACTGGTATAAAGAATATTTACCAAATATTGAATTGCCGATAATGTGTCTGACTATGCTGGCCGGGGTGTTGATCCAGACAATATTAAATCATACGTCGTTTAAAGATACGATTGATAAACATGTTGAGGATCGTATTGGGAGTATGATTACAGATTATCTCGTTGGATTTGGAGTAGCCTCTATTTCAATTACGGTTGTTCAAATGTACTTGCTGCCAATCATCATTCTCTGTGTACTTGGAGTAATTTGGCCGCTGATCATGGTTTTTGTCGTTGGAAGAAAGCTATTTCACAATTACTGGTTTGAGCGTTCCATTTTTGTTTTTGGATGGTGTACGGGAGTAGTTGCAATCGGTGTGACCTTGCTTAGAATCTGTGATCCGGAAATGAAAAGCAAAGCCCTTGATGATTATGGCACGGCGTATACCTTAATTTCAATCATTGAGGTATTTATCGTTGCACTGACACCTCAGTTAGCTGTTTCCATGGGCTGTGGAATTGTGGGAACTATAGAGCTTCTGATTGGAATTTCTCTGTTGTTTCTATGTGCAAGGATGTACGGAATCCACAAAGGGAAAATATCTGAGGTTCGGAATGAGGAGATGGGATAGGTGAGGTGTAGTGCGTGAGATCGGAAGCGAATTTTGGAATATTCCGCTGCAAAGTATCGGCAATGATGTATTTCCGCCATCAACAGAATGGTTTTTGTCCGGCCGAAGTGCGCTTTTAGCAGTGATAAAAAATCTGTCTGGCAAAACATCCATTGCCATGCCGTCATGGTGCTGTGAAAGCATGATAAAGCCGTTTGTAAATGCAGGAATGCAGGTGCGGTTTTATCCGGTATATTTCAAGGACGGAGAAGTGATACAGGAAGTCAGAACAGATTGTGACGTGTTGTTTTTGATGGATTATTTTGGATATACCCAAAGGGAAACCCGCATACCGTGCCTTACAGGCGGGCAATTAAGGGATACAACAGAATGGAACAAAAGTCATCCTTGTGTGATTCGCGATGTTACACATTCCTTGTTTTCCGGTACATATTCCGATGCAGATTACTATTTTGGAAGTCTGCGTAAGTGGTGCGGCATTTGGACCGGAGGATATGCGTGGACGAAACAGGGCCATCCGCTTTTCTGCTGCGATATGGAAGAAAAGGCGGAGGGCAAGAAGTATGTCTCGCTCCGCAAACAAGCGATGGAAGAGAAATTAATATATATAAGCGATGAAACAAGTGCGGATAAAGGGTTTTTGAAGATTTTCCAGAAAGCAGAAGAAATTCTTGAAAAGAGCGGAATCTGCGAGGCAGATAAGCGGGATATTGTATGCGCAGAAAAACTGGATGTGGGATACATAACGTCACGCCGGAGGGCAAATGCAAAAATCTTGATGGATGCTTTCCCGGAATGGATAATGTATCGGACATTATCTGATTCAGACTGCCCGATGTTTGTACCAGTTTTGGTGCCGGGCGGCCAAAGGGATCAGCTCAAAAGATATTTAATAGAAAATAAGATATATTGTCCGGTTCACTGGCAGGTCAGCAAGTATCACGATTTGGATGATAAGACAGAGTTTCTTTATAAAAATGAACTAAGCCTGGTGTGCGATCAAAGATATACAAAAGAAAATATGTATCGCATCGTGGACGTAATTCAGGGATTTTGCAAAGGGGAGCACTAATGACAATAATCGAAGAAATCCATGTGGAGGAGACAGAACGCTGGAATACTCTGGTTCACTTGTTCCCGGATTATGAGGTATTTTATTTAAACGAATATGCCCGGGCATTTATGCAGGAAGATACAAAGAATGGGGAACCTGTCCTTTTGTATTATGAAAACGGAGAGGACAGGGCGTTGAATGTAGTTTTTAAAAGAGATATATCCAAAGAGGAAAAACTTGCCGGGAACATAGGGCCAAACCAGTACTTTGACTTAATATCCCCATATGGATACGGTGGTTTTTGGGGGAACGTAAAAGAGTATGCAGCCTTGAACCAGGCGTATGAAGCTTACTGCATCTCCCAGGGATACGTCTGTGAATTTGTGCGGTTCACCCTGTTTGGAGACTACAGAGAACATTATTCCGGAGAGGTCACGACAAGGACCCACAATGTGGTGCGCACCCTTAAGATGCCCCTGGAAGAGCTATGGATGGATGTAAAGCAAAAAGTCCGCAAAAATGTCAAGCGGGCCAAAAAGAACGGCCTGAAGCTGGTGATGGAGAACACAGGGACGCATCTAAACGAGTTTCTGGATATTTATTATTCCACCATGGAACGCAGCGGGGCCGAAGGGGAGTTCTATTTTTCCAAACAATTTTTTGAGACTCTGAATCAGATGGAGGGCAATTTCATGTACTTTTATGCCCTTTATGAGGAACAGATCGTTTCTGCGGAGCTAGTGCTTTATGGAGCGCGGAATGCTTATTCCTACTTGGGCGGTACGCGAAAAGAATTTTTTGAGGTGCGCCCCAATGACTATCTGAAATTCGAGATCATCAAGTGGGCTCATGAAAAAGGTTTGAGAAATTTTGTACTAGGAGGCGGCTACGGGGCGGACGATGGTATCTTCCAGTACAAGGCCTGCCTTGCTCCAAAGGGAATTGTGGATTTTTACATTGGAAGGAAGATTTTTGACCAGGAAATCTATGATATGCTCACCAATCTGCGGGACAGGGAGGGTGCAGAGAAAAAGATCGGATATTTCCCGGAGTACCGGGCATAAAAGCGGAGGGGATTATGAATGTTTTATTTTTAACGCTTTTGGATTTTACCTCCATTCAGGAGCACACCATTTATACGGATTTGCTACGGGAATTTCATAAGAACGGCCATCATGTATATGCTGTTTCGCCGGTGGAAAGAAGAAAACAAAGCATGGAGCAGGTTTTTGAGACGCCGGAAGGCAAGATTTTAAAGCTTTCTATCGGAAATATAACTAGAACAAACCTGATCGAAAAAGGAATCTCTACCCTCCAAATAGAATCTCGGTTTATCCAGGGTCTGAAACGGTATTTTGGACAAGTAAGGTTTGATCTAGTGCTGTATTCCACCCCGCCCATTACCTTTGGACGTGTCGTGGAGTTTGTGAAAAAAAGAGACGGGGCCCGCGCTTACTTGCTTTTGAAGGACATTTTTCCACAGAATGCGGTTGACTTGGGGATGCTGAAAAAATCAGGATTAGGGGGAATCCTATACCGGTATTTCAGAAAGAAAGAGAAAAAGCTGTACCAGACGTCGGATACGATCGGCTGTATGAGTCAGGCCAATGTGGATTATGTGAGAAAGCAAAATCCCTGGATAGACCCTAAGAAGGTGGAAATCTGTGCCAACAGCGTTCAAGCGATTGATATGGGAGTGGATCAAAAGACAAGAGAGCGCATCCGCAGGAAATATCAGATTCCTTTAGAACAAAAGGTCTTTGTATATGGAGGAAATCTGGGAAAGCCCCAGGGAATTGAGTTTTTTATAGAATGCTTAAGGCAGCAGGAAAAAGATCTGGGGGTATATTTTTTGATCATCGGGGATGGCACGGAGTATGGAAAGCTAAAAGAGTACATAACCAGGGAGAAACCAGAGCATGTAACACTCATGAAGCGGCTGCCCAGGGAAGATTACGAGGCTATGGTGGGAGCCTGCGACGTAGGACTGATTTTTCTGGATCATCGTTTTACAATCCCCAATTTCCCCAGCCGTATTTTAAGCTATATGCAGGCGGGGCTTCCGGTTTTGGCAGTTACGGATGTACATACCGATGTGGGAAAGGTAATTACAGAAGGGAAGTTTGGGTGGTGGTGCGAGAGCAACAGCACAGAAGCATTTGGTAAAGCGGTGCAGGCTGCTTGTGGAAGCGACTTAGAACAGATGGGAAATGCCGGGTTTCGGTATTTGGCAGAAAATTACAGCGTAGAGGATGCATACAGGGTTATTATGAGGCATTGGGAGTAAGGATAAATAATGAAAATACTGGTGATTATGGCGGGATTTTTTCCTGGGGAAAAATATGGAGGACCGCCCGTAAGTGTAGACAATTTTTGCAGCCTTATGAAGGATGACGAGTGCTTTATCATCACAACGAATCATGACAAGGATGAAATGATTGCATATGATGGCATCCCTGTCAAAACATGGGTGGATCGTGGGAACTGCCGGGTGATGTATCTACAGGATCAGGATTATACGAAAAAGAGTTTTGAGGCGATGATATCAGATATAAAACCCCATGTTTTATATCTTCAGGGTCTTTTTCAAAGATGCATCCTTCCGTGCCTGCAGATCGCAAAAAAGTATGGAACAAATGTAATATTAGCTCCACGGGGAGAATTGTGCGCAGGGGCGTTTCATAAAAAGTATAAGAAATTGCCGTACATAGCCTTTTTGAAATGTATGGGCCTTTTGAGGAACATCTGCTTTCAATCGACAAGCAGGGAGGAAACGGAGGCCATACAAAAATATTTAGACGCTGATATCAGTAACATTTTTTTCTTGACGAATATTCCATCTATCTCAAATAAAGATTTTGTAAGAGAAATCAAACAGAAAGGGCTTGGGAGGTTTATTTTTTTATCCAGGATACACCCTAAGAAAAATTTGATTAGCGCGATAGGGTTTTTTAAAAATATTACTGGGAAAGCAGTATTTGATATTTACGGCCCGATTGAGGATCAAGCATACTGGGAGGAATGTCAGCAGGCCATAACAAAACTTCCGGACGGAATAAAGGCTCATTATTGTGGCTTGGTATCGCATGAAAAGGTTCATGAAATATTTAGTAAGTATGATGCTTTTGTGTTTCCGACCTTTAGTGAAAATTATGGGCATGTAATCGCAGAGGCGTTGTCTGTTGGAATTCCTGTGATTATAAGCGATCAGACCCCCTGGAGAGATCTGGAACTGAGTGGCTGCGGATGGGACATTCCATTGGGACAAGAAAAGAACTATGCGGATGCACTGCAAACAGTGATTGATATGGATCAGCACAACTTCCATGCTATGAGCATGAAAGCAAAAGCGTATTTTAACAGGAAAACGAGGATCGATGACATAAGAGAGATGTATCACCAAACATTTATGGATATATCGGGCAGGAGAAATGAATAAATGGTTTATTACGTTGCTTTTTATAATCCGAAAGAAGAGGCCGGCTGCAGGGTTCCCAACTATGCGGGGGAAGATAAAATTGATTATATTTGTGAGACCATCAATAGCTTTGGCGAGAATGTGACAATATTATCCAATACAAAGTCGCTGGACAGAAGATATCAAGGCAGGAAAAACTATGTGGTTTCAGATCAGAAAAGAGTAGTGATGTTTTCCAGCCTGCCCAATATCCATCCTATGGTACATGCTGTTGATGTGATATGGGGATACATACAATTAAGCCTATATCTGTTGATGAACGTAAAAAGAGAAGATACTGTGATTGTATACCATTCTCTGGGGTATCGGAAACTGTTCAATAAACTTACCGAGATCAAGCGTTTTCGATATATTTTGGAAGTTGAGGAATTGTTTCAATACATTGACAGTGCAAACTCGTATAAGAAGAAGGAACATGAAGTGTTTTTAAAACCGGACGCCTATATTTTTTCGAATGCAATCTTAGAAGATAACATTAATGTAAGCAAAAAGCCTGCCGTAGTTATAAATGGCATTTATAAAAATGAAAAAAGAGTTTCTGTTCGGAAAGATGTGGGGCATATCCGGGTTTTGTACGCAGGGAATCTGGATCCCCAGAAAGGGGTCGACTATGTGATTCGGGCGGCAAACTATTTGAATCGTGATTTTGGGATAAAGATCATCGGCTTTGGAAGTAAAAAAGATATGGAAAGAGTGGGCCGGTTGATCGGAATGATCAATGAAACATCTGAATGCAAAGTTTCCTATGACGGGGTTTATAAAGGGGAAGATTATCTGAGGTATGTGCAAAGCTGCGATATAGGGGTTTGTATCCAGGATCCGGATGATATTTTTAATAGTTACGAGTTTCCTTCCAAGATTTTTTCTTATATGTCAAATGGATTAAAAGTCGTTGTCAATCAATTGGAACAGGTAGAAAAAAGCAGGGTTGCGAAAAACCTTATCATTGCCGAAGGGACAGAACCGCAGGCGATTGCAAAAGCCATAGCAAAAGCGTGTGACGCCCAAATACAGTCGGATACGATATTGGACGAATTGGATAAAAGTTTTAAAAAAGAACTGAGACAATTAATCAGAGGAGAGTAACGGATATGTTGATGGAAAATATTTTGATTGTCGGGGCCCATTTTGACGACGCGGAGCTTGGCGCCGGCGGGACGGCGGCAAAATTGGCGGCAGAAGGCAAACGTGTATATAAATTGACGCTGACGGATAATGTTACGAAATTTGATGCAATGAATATCAATGTTGCGTATGAATCCAGCAGGGTGCAAAGTGCGAAAGCCTGTAAAGTCCTTGGGGTGAAAGAAATTACAGATTTTGTTCCGGTAGAATGTTCCAGGTTAGAATATACCCAGGAGGTTATGCAGCGGGTAGAAACCTACATATTTGACTTGCATATTGATACTATTTTCATGCATTTCAATGCGGATATGAATACTGACCATGTGGCGGCGTCAAGAATTTGTCTAACTGCCGGGAGGCATTGCAAGAATATTATCCAGTTCCAGTCTAACGGATATGTGCTTGAAAATGTCTATTACCCTACGTTCTTTGTGGATATCAGTAATTATGTGGACCAGAAGCGTGAAGCATTGGCCTGTTATGGGTCGGAACATAACAGGTTTGACAGTTTGTTTGAAGTGTCTATTGACCGGAACAGAGTGTGGGGGTATTCCAATAAAGTAGAATACGCGGAAGGGTTTAATATTATAAAAATGCTGGTAAAGGATTAAGTGTGGGAGGAGCAGAGAAAATGGGACTGCGTGACAGCGGGGGGCTTCCATATAGCAAGGCATCGGTTTTTGATATGTTTTGTTTTTGGGCTATGACAATCGACATATTGTTTTTACCATATCTTCCTTTTATAGCGGTGAGTGTCTCGGTGGTTGTCGGCGTCAGCTGGATGGTGCTGAATTTGCATAGGCTGTACCATGACAAAGAATGGGAATGGTTTGTAATTATGCTTTTCCTTATGCTTATGGGAACCATAATGACGGCATTTTATACAGGTACGGTTAGGTTTGAAACCTCTGTCAGTACATCTATAAAACGGTTTTTACAATATGGTATTTGTTTTTGCTACTATTTTTTTTATAAATCCTATTTTGAGAAACGGAAAGTGGATATTCGCAAGATTATTTTTTGGGCAGTAATCTTTATGGCATTATTCGCGTTGGCTTACCGGTTGTTTCCAGAGCAGTATGCAGCTTTAAAGATTGCGGTTCATCCATCGGATAACCATACGCGCAGGTTTTTAGCTAATATGGTCAGCTATAGATTTAATTACTTATGGACAGACCCCAATAATATTGCATATTTGGCAGCGGGGGTCTCATCCTGGTATTGCCTTCAAAATAAGAACAGGTTCGTTCATACGATCATTGTGCTGCTCGCCTCTTTTTTTATTATTTTTTGCACCGTAAGTAATGGAGGGCTGATTATTTTTATTGCCATGATTACATTTATGGCTGCCGGAACAATAAAAAAACTGATTTGTAATAAGGGAAGGGTGAAAACGAACGTATTGATCGTGGCTGTTGCGATCCTGTTTGCAGCGTTTTTCCTTTTGAGTTTCACATCGCTGAAACATGTCCTGTATGATCATTACATTGTAAATTTCCTGCAGCGGTTAGAAGTGTATCTGGGCGCAAATTCCAGCCCGTCCGGAGGAAGGTTTGAAGATCTCATGCATGGTTTGGCTATTCTAAGTCCGGTTACCCTTATTTTGGGGACTGGGCAGGAGGGGATTGTTACAGAAATCGGACATATTTATTGGATTGGAATGTATGGTGTATTGGCATATTTCATATTTATGTACCTCATGTTCCGGAAAAACAGGAATCAAACATGGAGGTCGTACCTTTGGGTCATTCCGTTTTTCGTTGGCTTTTCCATGAATATAGCGATAGGAGAATTTAAGTGGATGGCCGTTTATCTGCTGCTTTTGGCATATAGCAGAAGCAGCCAAGGCCAAGAAATTGAATGGGAAGAATGATGAATAAGAAGTCTGCATTGTTAAAAAATACAGCAATCATTGGAATCGGCAGTTTAAGTACAAAAGTACTGACATTTTTCCTGCTGCCGTTATACACTGCCGTACTGGCGACGGAGGATTATGGCATAACAGATGTTTTGATGACTGTGAGCAGTTTGATGATTCCGTTTGTTACATTAGAAATGAATTCCGGTGTATTTCGATTCATAATTGGCAGGGATAGCCATGATGAAAAGAAAGCGGTTATTTCTACGGCAGCTATTACGGAAATATGCGGATTGATCTGTTGTTCTGTGATTGTCGGAATTATTTATTGTTTTTATCAGATACAATATATTGTTGTCTTTCTATTGTATCTTGTTTCGGTTGCGTTCATCAGGCTAACATCGGATACAATAAGAGGTTTCGGCAATAACACCGTATATGCCCTTTCTAATTTTATCGTAACATTGATTTCTTTATTGCTCAATTTGCTATTTATTTTAGTGTTGCAAATGAAAGGAGAATCTATTTTACTGGCAGCTGCAATCGGTAATTTTTGCGGAGCGGCTATGATTGTTGTGAAGGGGCATTTATGGAAGTATATTTCGATAAAGGCTGTTGATCAAGCAGTATTTCATTCATTAGCACAGTATACGTTGCCATTAGTTCCTAATACGGTGTCCTGGTGGGTTGTGAGTGCGTCCGATCGTTTGATCATTCTTACATTTCTTGGAGTTTCTGCAAATGGGATATATGCAGCCGCTAATAAAATTCCAGGAATATATACTACGATATTTTCAGTATACAGTTTAGCCTGGACGGAAGCAATCGCAAGAAATGCGGATGATAAATTATTTATATCAGATACATTTCGCAAAAGTATAAATGTAATGATTTATATGTTATTAGGTATCATGATATGTTCCAGTTTATTTTTCAAAGCTCTGATAGGAAGTAATTATTCAGATAGTTACTGGCATATTTTCATATTATTGTTAGCTATTTTCTTTTCTTCGGCATCTTCATTACTCGGTGGCATTTTTGCAGGGAAAATGGAATCTAAGAATGTAGCGCAGACAACGCTTTTAGGGGCAGTTGTAAATATTATATTAAACTTTGTTTTGGTTCGTTATATTGGGCTGTATGCGGCATCCATTTCAACCTTAGCTGCCTATTTTACAGTGTTTGTGATTCGCTTAAAGTGTTGCCGAAAATGGTATGCATTAGTGCTGTTTTCTAAGAAAGATATTGTAATCGTATTTTTAACGGCAGCAATAATGATGGGATATTATATTAGAAGTAATTGGGTAAGTGTGATATTGATTTTAATGATTATGATAGTATTTGCGGTCAATCACAAAGATGAATTCATAAGAATTACGTATTTGGTGAAAGGTAAAGTAAAGAGAGGCTGATTTATGTTAAAGACGTATATCAAAAGCGATTTGGCAAGATTGGATCATCCAAGTTTTAGGAACTTTTTTAGGTATTATTTTTTCCCGCAAGGTACAACGTTTCGATATCAGACGTGGTTCCGTTTGATGCAGTTTGTAAAAAATAGCAGGCTATTAAAATATACGGTAGGGCCGGTGGTTTATCTGATGTTTCGCCATTACGAATATAAGTATGGCATTCATTTGAATAGTAATACCCCTGTGGGAAAAGGCTTATGCATTGTTCATGGAAACGGTGTGTATTTAAATTGCAGATCTATTGGGGATAATTTTACTTGTTATCAAAACGTTACCTTGGGAAAATCCCGGGGGGGGGGGTATTCCATCTATTGGGAATAATGTAACAGTTTTTACAGGATCTGTGGTTGTGGGGAATATTATGCTGAATGATAGTTGTACGATTGGAGCATTGAGCTTTGTCGATAAAGATGTGGATCAGGAAGCACTGGTAGCGAGAAATTAGCAAGAAAATAAAAGAGGAATATGATGAAAAAGATAATGAAACATCTTAAACTGTTTCTTCAAGCAGTTGCTTACTATATATGGACAAGCCTACATAAAAAAGATAAAAAGTTATGGTTATTTGGGGAGTGGAAAGGCACTTCCTATAGTGATAATCCAAAATATTTGTTTGAATACGTATCTGTAAATCATCCGGAAATAAATGCGGTTTGGATTACAAAAAATAAAGATATTTATGAACTGGTAAAAAATAAAGGCTATAAAGCTCAGTTATACCCATCCAAAAAAGCGAGAACATTCATTTGCCGTGCGGGGGTTCTTGTGGAATCAGAAGGAAGCTGTGATATCGGTCATTTTCCGGTAGGAGGGGCGACGGTCATGCAGTTGTCCCACGGCATTCCGGCAAAGCGTTGTCTTTGGTTTCAAAGAAATACAAACAGAATCAAGCAATTAATCATTCATATCGAAAGCGACAATCATTCGAAAAGTTTATGGCCAAAGCCATCTCAATATTATCAGGATATGGTTGAGGTTATGTATGATGTTCCAAAAGATAACTTTATTGATGCAGGATTTCCAAGGCATGATGCGATTACGTATGAATGCCGGAATAAGTATATAAAAAAATTGCATCAGGAACATGAGAAAATGATTCTGTATTTACCTACCCATCGAAATTGGGGCGTTGATTTTGATCTAAATTTTCTCAAATCAGGACTGGTACAGATGGATGAATTTGGGAAAAAGAACGGAATTTATTTTTTATATAAGCCGCATCCGAATGAGGTTTCTTTGGTAATGAATATGGGACTGGATTTGGCTAACGTCTATATTCTGGAAGGCAGTAAGTTTCAGGATTTATATGAATATCTCTACGAGTGTGACGGGTTAATTAGTGACTATTCAAGTGTAATTTATGATTTTCTTCCTATCAATCGTCCGATTGTGCTATTTGATTATGATTTGGAGCATTACCAGACATGTGACGGAGGTGTTCCAGAGGATTATTTTAAACATCCCATCGGACCGATTTGTTATGATTGGGATTCCATGTTGAATTCTGTAAAAGAATCGTTGGATTGTGATCCGTGGAAAGAAATTAGAAGTAAAGAGATTATGTACTTTAATGCCACGGCAGATGGCAAAAATAGCGAGAGGGTATTTCAGGCTCTGGCAAAGAGATTATCATTGCACTTTTAAGAAAAGAGGAGAATATGAGACATATTTATTTATTGGATTGTACCCTTCGAGATGGAGGTTATGTCAATAATTGGGAATTTGGAAAAGAATGTATTCAGAAGTTTCCCATAGAACTATGTGAAGCTAATATTGATATTTTGGAATTGGGATTTATTAGAAATGAAGCAGTCAATCATGACAGAACCGTGTTTACATCGGCTGATGATTTAGGTAGATTTAAACATATCTTAAGTGCCCGCCCAGAGGGCATGGCATACGGTGTGCCCTCTGGGTATATCCAAAGGGTACACCGTATGCCACACCTTTCAGACGGGCAATTAAGGGATAATTTTAATTATCAGAATGTGATATATTCGGCAATGATTGAAGGGAATGAAAAGGAAAAGACATTTCCTGTTCATAAGTTGGGCACTCCACAGGAAACGGGAATTGCTTTAATAAGAATATGTACATGGAAAAGGCTTATGGAGGAGCATTTGGAGTATTGCAGGTCAGTTTCGGACTTAGGATATCAGGTTTCCATTCAGCCGACAGCGATTGATCAGTATGATGATGAAACATTTATAAAGCTATTGAAATTGACGAACCATGTAATGCCGTTTTCATTTTATTTAGTGGATACATGGGGAACACAGTCTCCGAGACAAATTGTTCATTATGCACAGTTGGTAAACGAGTATTTAGATCCAACGATAAAACTGGGATATCATGGAC
>JAAVYA010000010.1 GCA_022790855.1 Lachnospiraceae bacterium
ACTGTTTTCTATAAGACATCATCCTTTGTAGGTTATTGTTTTCTTAGCAGATACAGTATACACCCACAAAGGCATGATGTCTTTAGTTTTATGCTGTTTGAGGCAACTTTGGTAAAATTTCAAATTTGCTCATTTATAGTTTATAAGAGAATGCTCTCTTTTATCATAAATAAATGCTCTTTTTTTAAGAATCCTAAGCAATTCCAACGGCGAGAATCTTTGGTATATGTTCCTCTAGTAATTTCTGTACATACTCCTTTTCGCGTACTTGCGGAACTTTTTTCTTGTAGTCCGGGATAAGATTCCAGTATATCATCTCTTAGGGGTTCACGAATCAAGCGGATATAGTGTTCATAGGAAAAGCCGTCTTCTGACAAATTATTTAGCGAGAGATTGATTACGGAGTATTTGTTTTAATGCATCAGGGCAGACTTATTTTGGCTTATGTTTCGAAGCTCAAACAAGGGAGCGGATGCCAAAGGCCAGAACTGTTATGGGAAATGAAAGAACGCTCCTTTCGTCTGGCCAAAGAAGCGTTGGATACTATCAACTTACTGAAAAAGTCAATGAGAGGAGCAGGGCTTTCCCTTCCCTAAATTAAAAAAGACGTACTTATATGGAATAACCATACCCAAACAGTTTTATAAATTCATTCCATCCCAAAATATAGATTCCAGCCACAAATAAACCGGCGAAGGCCAGAAGGGGTAGCCCTAGGAAAGACTTCTCTTTGCGGCGGCTTTTTTTACACAGCGAGATTGTTACAGGCAGAAGAGCGAGCAGCCACAGCAGAAGCAATATTATGCCGAAAAATATTGCAATATCAGCCTCTGAATGCATGTCATAAGCGTATCCTTTCCCGTGTCCGGTGATATTCATGTATATACAGCCGATCCAAAGGGGAGAGGAAAGGCTGACGAATAAAAACCATAAGATGGAAATAGCAGTTTTTATTTTTTTCATATTTATCCGGGGTATCCAGCTTCCAATGGAGGAAGGAGTCTTTCGCTTTTTTGCCATAGGCCCTCCTGTTTTTGAATGATCTCTTCTCATATCATAGCACAAATCTGTGAGTGGGGAAATATGTTCTTGCGCAAGTTTCCACATATGTAGAAATAAAATTTATAGTTATTTGGTACATGACTTTTGCCAACAATTCCCCTTTCTGATGTCATATGACTGTTGGGAAGAGGGAGGCAAAATGAATCAAGGAAACATAGATGTCAGGATAGAAGAGCAGATTATGAAAAGAATTGATAAGATACAGCGGCGCCATCGCCTCGGAATGTGGCCTCCAATATATGTTCAGAATTTCGCGCCAGTTCTGCGATATATTCGAATTCATTGTCCTCAAGGGTATGTTCAAATTCCATCATAAGCTCTTTATTGGGAATCTTTAGTCCCCATTGTGATAAGATAATAATCCGTAAATGATCATTGCTGCATATATTTCTTTTTTCGTAGCTCAAACAAGGGAGCGGAATCGTATGCTTTGCCATAATAAGCGCCTAGCATGTTTAAAATAGATGTTTTTCCAAAACGGCGGGGTTTGGTAATACAGAGACAACGATTTTTCGTATGAATGCGTTTGCATATTTTTTCTATAATATCAGATTTGTCTGCAAAAAATTCATCATGAACCAGCATATGAAAGTCTTTATATTGGGAACTTGTATTCAAATAAACAGCCGTAGGAGGAAACCATTCCTTTCTGTAAAACGCTTATAGATAGAAGTCGTTTCTCTTTTGGTTCCCATTATAGCCAAAGATATGGAAAAATCAATAGTTTTTGGCCCATAATTCTAAAGTCCGCAGCATCAACGTTATCACTTTTTCCGCAGTCAAAATAATGGGAGGAAGTGCAGGGAAAAAGAAACTTGGAGCCAGCTTGACTGTCCTGCAGCTTCATGGTAAAGTGAAATCAAAATAAGTGATTTTTGCCTTTTTATGGCTTGTTGCAGAACGTGAGAGGGTTTCAAGTATAAGAATTTATTCCCGCGAGCAATGAAGAAAATAGCCATGCTTGCATGGATATTTGACGAATGCCGCGAGGGTAAGTGCCCTTTGAGTGCGAAAACTCCGTTGCTTGGCAGTGGGGTTTTTGATTGGCAGGTTCCATGCCGCAGACATCGGAAAGGAGAGTGGGGAAGGTGAAAATGAAGCTTCCCATCGGCATTGATGGATTCGAAAAACTTAGGACAAATGATTTTTACTATGCAGATAAAACCCTGTTCATCAAAGAGCTTTTACAAAACTGGGGTGAGGTAAACTTATTTACCCGTCCCAGGCGTTTTGGGAAAACCCTGAATATGAGCACACTGAAATGTTTTTTTGAGATTGGAAGAGATCCGGCGTTGTTTGACGGCTTAAAGATCGCGCAGGAGAAGGAACTGTGTGAGAAGTACATGGGGAAGTTCCCGGTGATTTCCATCAGCTTGAAAAGTGTGGATGGGCGGAGCTTTGAGTCAGCGTCTGTGGCATTACGGACGTTGATCGGAGATGAGGCTAGACGGTTTGACTGCTTGAGGACCAGTGCCAAATTATCCGATGATGACAAAGAAGCTTATGCACAACTGACAGAGATAGGATCTACACAGGGAGGATTCTATACTATGACAGAAGATATGGCGGCAACAAGCCTGAAAATACTCTCACAGATTCTGTCAAAGCACTATGGCCAGAAAGTCATCTTGCTGATTGATGAGTACGATGTACCGCTGGATAAGGCATTTCAAGGCGGATATTATGATGAGATGGTAAGTCTTATCTGTAATCTGCTGGGCAATACCCTAAAGACCAATGACAGCCTTTACTTTGCTGTCCTCACCGGTTGCCTTCGGATTTCCAAGGAAAGCATCTTCACTGGACTTAATAATCTGAAAGTACACACGATTTCGGATGTTCGGTATGATGAGTACTTTGGTTTTACCAATGAGGATGTGGATGAACTGCTGGAATTCTATGGTCTGTCCTCCTATAAAGACGTAGTCCGGGATTGGTATGATGGGTATCGTTTTGGAAATACAGATGTTTACTGTCCATGGGATGTCATTAATTACTGCGATGAGTTGCTGGCAGCGCCAGAGGCCGAACCAGAGAATTACTGGGCCAACACCAGTGGGAATGGGCTGATCCGCCGTCTGCTGAAAAAAGCCAATCAGAGCACAAGAAATGAAGTGGAAAAGCTGATCAACGGCGAAACCATCTTAAAATCCATCCGTCAGGAACTGACCTACAGGGAGGTAGAGGATTCCATTGATAATATCTGGAGTGTCCTTTATTCCACCGGGTATCTGACCTGTTGCAGGAGACTGCACGGAAAGCAGATGGAATTGGCATTACCGAACCGGGAGGTAAAGGAACTGTTCTTTGATCTGGTAAAGGACTGGTTTGAAGAAACGACCCAGGCAGACTCTGCGAGAATCGGACGGTTCTGTGCGGCGTTCCCGGCAGAGGATGTGGCTACGGTTCAGGAGATGCTCCACAATTATCTGTGGGAATCCATCAGTGTGAGAGACACGGCAGTACGAAGGAACATGAAGGAAAACTTCTATCATGGGATGCTGCTAGGTCTTTTGCAGAGCCAGGATAGCTGGCTGGTAAGGTCAAACGCGGAGACCGGGGAAGGCTATAGCGATATTTCCATCCAGACGCCGGATCGGCTTGGGATCGTGATCGAGGTAAAGTATGCGGATGATGGGAACTTAGAGGCGGCCTGTGCGGAGGCGTTAAAGCAGATCGAGGAGAAGAAATATGCACAAGGGCTGAAACAGCGGGGCATGAAGAATATTATGAAATACGGAATTGCATTTTGCGAGAAAGAGTGTATGGTGGTGATGGCGTACTAGAGCGTGTTTGAAAAATGCTAGCTGACAGATGTGCGTTACAATTTGTGGGAGATTTGTGCCAAATGAAGGGCGCATAGCGGGCTATGTAACCTGAATTCTTACTATCGTCTGTCAGGAAGGGCAGGTGGTAAAAATGGCGGTTGCCTTATATCAACATAATCAGACGGCATACGAAGCAGCAGCGGCTATGATAGAGAGCACAAAAAAAGCCGCTGTGATCCACCCAACCGGAACCGGCAGATCCTTTATTGCGCTGAAACTATGTGAAGCGCATCCAGAAGAAACCGTTTGCTGGCTGGCTCCCTCGGAACACATTTACCGGACCCAGTTGGAGAACTGGATCAGGGCCGGAGGGGAGGAGCTTTCCAATATCTGCTTTTATACGTATGTACAGCTCATGACAATGGGAAAGGAAGAATTTAAACATGGAAACTTTTGAAGAACTGGAGCGGGAATTGGAACTGGCAAAAATACGCCGGGGACTTTGCAGGGTGGAGGTAAAATGCCAGATAGGGTCCCGGGAAGATCTGGGAAGGCCTACGGCTACGCCTTTGGAGAACAAACGGAGCTTTATGGCGTTTTTGAAGGACGCGGAGTAAGTGCTAGGATTTCCTTGTGGCCTGGGAGGTCCTTGGCAGCAATGACAACGACATGATTTATTAAAATGCATTCTGATTTTTCCTATAGATTGCATTTCCTACTTCATTTTATGCAAATCTCTGTGATCTGTGCAAAACCGTGCGTCCACTTGTCCATTAAGGGCAGAATGTGGGGAAAAACATCAACTTTAAGTCTTTCTAATTTCAATACACAATCTTTTTCTTTTCTTATGTATAAAAACCATTCTTTTCACAAACCCTATTCCCAAAATATAGCTGTGAAATATGTGAGGGCAAAGGATATGGAAGAATTTTTGAATCAGACAAGAATCTGCTTTGGGGAACATGCGCTGGGATATTTGAAACAATATCACTCTAAGCGGTGTTTCGTGGTGGCAGATCCTTTTTTGGCAAAAAACGGAATGCTTTCCCAAGTGACCGGATATTTAGGGGAGGCGAAAGTGTTTGACCAGGTGGTTCCCGATCCGCCGCTGGAGCTTGTGGTGGCGGGGATCAAGGAGTTAGAGGCCTATGAACCTCAGATTTTGGTTGCCGTAGGGGGAGGCTCCGCCATTGACGCCGCCAAGGCCATCCGGCATTTTGGAACACGGATTGCCGGAAAAAAGGGAAACAATATGAGTTTTATCGCCATCCCTACCACCAGCGGCACCGGGTCGGAGGTCACCTCCTTTTCCGTGATCACAGACAAAGATAAGGGGGTGAAGTATCCTCTGGTGGATGTTGCTATGCGTCCGGATGTGGCGATCCTTGATCCGGAGCTGGTCAAAAGCGTTCCTCCTGCGATTACGGCGGATACGGGAATGGACGTGCTGACCCATGGCCTGGAGGCTTATGTCTCCACAAAAGCAACCCCCTTTTCCGATGCATTGGCCATTTGGGCCATCGCGGCAGTATTTGAGTGCCTTCCCCGCTCCTATGAAGGCAAGGGGCAGGAGGGAACACAAGGAGATGGGACCGCATTCAAGGCTTTGGCTTCTTCCCCAGGAACAGACTGGGAGCAGGCCAGGGCGCGAATGCACTATGCATCCTGTATGGCGGGGATGGCGTTTGACGCGGCGTCTTTGGGATTAAATCATGCGATTGCCCATAATATCGGCGGAAGATTCCATATTCCCCATGGCAGGGCCAACGCCATTTTGCTGCCATATGTGGTGAATTTCAATGCCGGAAGTCTGGAGTATAACTCCAAAGACTGTTCGGATACTGCCCAAAAATATGCAAAGCTGGCCAGGCAGCTGGGATTTGGGGGAATGAATACCAGAACCTCCGTCAAGAATCTCGTAAACCAGATTGTGAAGCTGCAAAAACAGCTTTCCATGCCCCGAAAGTTTATGGACTGCGGCGTAAAACCGGAGGAATATCATGAGGCAATGGAGCAGCTGATCACAGGAGCCCAGGGGGATGCCTGCATTCTGACCAATCCAAGAGAGGCGTCTGGACAGGACATTGCTAGTATTTTGAAGCAGGCACTTTGAATGAACGGCGTGTTGCTTTATTTGAAAACAGTTTGAAAAGAGGAGAAGAGATGTTCTCGAATGTGACAGACACCCAAGAAAAACAACGAATCATACAGGAATTCGTTCCGGGGAAACAGATTACTTTGGCTCATGTGATTGCAGGGCCGAACCATGATATCTATGGGAAGCTGGGGCTGGAACAGGAAGAAGACGCCATTGGAATCCTTACCATCACCCCCAGCGAGGGGGCGATTATTGCAGCCGACATTGCCACGAAGGCTTCGGATATCAACCTTGGATTTATTGACCGGTTCAGCGGCGCGCTGGTATTTACCGGGGACGTCAGCTCTGTGGAGGCTGCTGTGAGAGAAATACTTTCCATGATGTCAGAACATCTTGGATTTGCATTAGCGCCTGTTACCAGGACGTAAGGAGCGGCCATGAAAAAAATTATCTTTTTTGGACAGACCGGATGCGGAAAAACCACGCTCTGCCAGCGGCTGAATCAGCAAGAGATCCGCTATAAAAAGACCCAGGCTGTGGAGCTGTTGGGGGAGGCCATTGATACCCCCGGGGAATATCTGGAGAACCGACGGTTTTACCCTGCTTTGATTATGAGCGCTTCCGACGCTAAGGTGATCGCTTTGGTTTCCGACCCTACCCGGGCGTATCACCCCATTCCCCCTGCTTTCGCAGGAAATTTTTCTAAGAAAGTAATTGGGATTGTGACGAAAATCTCCCTGGCCAGTCCAGGGCAAATCAAAGCTTCCCTGGCGGAGCTTGAAAAGGCAAAAGCGGCCCCGGTATTTTTGGTGGATACCTTAGAGGGAATTGGAATCGGGGATTTGACTGCGTATTTGGACAGCATTTGAAAAGGAAGAAATCATGAAGGAAGAATTGCTTAGCGTAGGAATTGACTTGGGAACCAGCACCACACAGCTTGTCTTTTCCAGGCTCTTGATTGAAAATATGGCCGGCGCCTATACCGTTCCCAGAATGGTCATTACGAAAAAAGAGATTCAGTATAAAAGTCAGATCTATTTTACTCCTCTGATAGACCGGGAAACCATTGATTTTCAGCAGGTAAAAAGCCTGGTGGAACAGGAATATGAAAAAGCCGGGATACGAAAGGAAGAGATTGATACAGGTGCAGTGATCATCACCGGGGAGACGGCCCGGAAGGAAAATGCCAAAGAGGTAGTGAACGCGTTAAGCGGCTTTGCCGGGGATTTTGTTGTGGCTACGGCGGGGCCGGATTTGGAGAGCGTGATTTCAGGAAAAGGGGCCGGTATGGACGTGTATTCCAAAGAACACCGGGTAACCGCCGTCAATATTGATATCGGCGGCGGCACCAGCAATCTTGCGGTATTTGCCAGGGGAGAGGCGACGGATACCGGGTGTCTGGATATCGGCGGGCGGCTTGTCAAGGTGGAAAAGGGAAGCGGCAGAATCACCTATATTGCGCCAAAGCTGTTGCAGATTATTCAGAAGGAAGGGCTTTCGCTGGCAGAGGGAGAACGCTTGACAAAGGAACGTCTTGCACCTCTTTTGACCATTCTTGTGGAGGCTTTGGAGCAAAGCGTGGGTCTTAGAGCGGATTGCCCCTATTACGATCTCTTGATTACGAATCATGGGCTTAGACATACCGAAGGCATTTCAGCAGTGAGTTTTTCCGGGGGTGTGGCGGCAGTTTTGTATCATCCCGGGGAGTATGAGGATCCTTTTCAGTTTGGGGATATAGGGGTCTTGCTGGCGGAGGAGATCCGTAAGTCCAGGCTGATTTCCCAGCTTACCTTTGCGGAGAGCGCGGAAACCATAAGAGCCACCGTAGTAGGGGCCGGGAGCCATACCACGGAAATCAGCGGGAGCACCATTACTTATACGGATGAGCCGTTTCCTATGAAGAATCTTCCGGTGGTGAAATTGAGCCGCCAGGAGGAAAGAGACGGGCTTTCGGAGGCTTTGAGGCGGAAACTGGAATGGTTTTTTGCCCAGGAGGGGCCGATACGGATTGCGGTCGCCCTGGATGGGGAAGTGAATCCTTCCTTTTTGCGGATTCAGGAATATGCAAAAGAGCTTTTGGAAGGACTAAAGGAAGTGTTATCCGCAGGATATCCGGCGGTCGTGGTGTTAAAAGAAGATATGGCAAAAGTCTTAGGCCAGACCATGTGCCGGATGGCAGGCGACGGAAAAAGCATTGTCTGCCTGGATGGGATCCGTCTCTCCCAGGGAGATTATATTGATATCGGAAGGCCGGCTGCAGCCGGGAGCGTCCTTCCTGTAGTGGTAAAAACGTTAGTATTTCAGACGTAGAAATAAATATGCAAATGCATAATATGGAGGAACTTATGATTTTAAAAACGAAACTATTTGGACATGTCTATTCCTTCCGCAGTCTGAAGGAAGTAATGGCGAAGGCAAATGAAGAAAAATCCGGGGATAAGCTGGCGGGACTGGCGGCGGAATCGGCGGAAGAGCGGGTAGCCGCAAAAATCGTATTATCGGAGATTACATTGGAAGAGCTTCGGAATCACCCGGCCGTTCCCTATGAAACGGATGAAGTGACCAGAATCATACAGGATGATATCAATGAACCCATTTATCGGGAGATTAAAAATTGGACGGTGTCCCAGCTGCGGGAGTGGATTTTAAAGGAAGAAACCACAGGGGATATGATTCGGCGTATTTCCCGGGGATTAACCTCCGAGATGGTGGCTGCGGTGGCAAAGCTGATGTCTAATCTGGATCTGGTCTATGGAGCAAGAAAAATCCGGGTGACGGCTCATTGTAATACCACCATCGGAGAGGAGGGAACCTTATCCTCCCGGCTGCAGCCCAATCATCCCACAGATGATCCGGACGGTATCATGGCTTCTTTGCTGGAAGGATTAACCTACGGGGCCGGAGACGCCCTGCTGGGATTAAATCCGGTAGATGATTCTGCGGACAGTGTGATAAGGGTGTTAAAGCGGTTTGATGAAATCAAACAAAAATACAAGATTCCTACCCAGACCTGCGTACTGGCCCATGTTACCACCCAGATGGAAGCCATACGGAAGGGAGCTCCGGCAGACATTATTTTCCAGTCCATTGCAGGATCGGAGCTTGGCAATACGGCCTTTGGCTTTAATGCGGCAACCATTGAAGAGGCCAGGCAGATTGCGCTGCGGGAAGGGACGGCCCAGGGTCCCAATGTGATGTATTTTGAAACCGGGCAGGGATCGGAGCTGTCCTCCGAAGCCCATCATGATACGGATCAAGTGACTATGGAAGCCAGATGTTATGGCTTTGCCCGTCATTTTTCTCCATTTTTGGTAAATACGGTGGTGGGATTTATCGGGCCGGAGTATCTTTACGACGGCAGGCAGGTAAGCCGGGCCGGACTGGAAGATCATTTTATGGGAAAACTAACAGGAATTCCCATGGGATGCGACGCCTGCTATACCAATCATATGAAAGCCGACCAGAACACCATTGAAGATCTGTCCGTATTGTTGACGGCGGCAGGATGTAATTACTTTATGGGAATTCCCCATGGGGATGATGTTATGCTGAATTATCAGACCACCGGATATCATGAGACGGCGGCTCTTCGGGAGATCTTTGGCCTGACTGCGATCAAACCCTTCCATCAATGGCTGTTACACATGGGGTATGTGGATGAATCAGGCAGGCTGACTGCCAAGGCCGGGGACGCGTCGACTTTATTTTAAGGAGGAAACACAGTGAGAGACGAAGAAATCAGGAAAATGGTGGAGTCCATCCTGGGGGATATGCTGTCAGGAACGGATGCGGGAAATAAGCCAAGGCCGAAACGGACGGAGGTTATTCAGACAGGGGCGGATGAGCCAGAAGAATATGAGTCCCAGGATGTGGACAATGCTTCCTGTCTTGAGGATATTACAAAGGTGGATCTGCGCAGGCAGTTTCTGATCGAGGACGCCAGGGATAAGGAGGGGTATCTTGCCATGAAAGCAAAGACTCCTGCCAGACTGGGCATTGGAAAAGCCGGGGCCAGGTATCGGACGGCCACGATGCTTCGGGTACGGGCGGACCATGCGGCGGCTATGGACGCGGTGTTTTCCGATGTAGAAGAAGATTTTGTTAGGGAATGCGGCTTTGTGCCGGTGAAAACCTTATGTAAGGATAAAGACGAATATCTTACCAGGCCGGATTTGGGCAGAAGATTTCCGGGAGAGGAGCTAGAAATCATTCGAAAGACCTGCGGCAGTCATCCCAAGGCGCTGGTGATCGTGGGGGACGGCTTATCTTCTTCTGCCATTACGGCGAATGTAAAAGATATGATTCCAGCCATCCAACAAGGGCTTGCCATCCGAAACATTACCATTCCTCCGGTACTCTTTATCAAATATGCCAGAGTGGGCGCCATGGATGCGGTGGGAGAAGTGACGGATGCAGACGTTATCTGCATGCTGGTGGGAGAGCGTCCCGGCTTGGTAACCGCAGAGTCCATGTCCGCCTATATCGCTTATAAGCCAAGGCATGGCCTGGCAGAAGCCAAACGAACGGTAATCAGCAATATCCATAAGGGCGGGACAACGGCCGTGGAGGCCGGGGCCCATGCGTCGGAGCTGATCTTAAAAATGTTGGACAAGAAAGCCTCCGGCATTGATTTAAAAGGAGAATTGCTATGAAAAATGATGAACTGCGTCCAAAAATCTTAAGTATGAAGCTGATTTCCAATGTCAGCGAGGATCTGGCGAAAGCATTAGAGCTTGGCCCACGTCATAAGAGCCTGGGATTGGTGACGGCGGATATGGATGATGTGACGTACACGGCTCTGGACGAGGCCACCAAGGATTCCGATGTGGACGTGGTCTATGCCAAATCCATGTACGCAGGGGCGGCCAACGCATCTACCCGTTTGGCCGGGGAAGTCATCGGTATCATTGCAGGGCCGTCTCCTGCCGAGGTGAGAAGCGGCCTGTCTTCCATACGGAATTTTATGGAACATGGGGCGTGTTTTATCAGCGCCAATGAGGATGATTCCGTGGTGTATTATGCTCATACCGTTTCCAGAACGGGTTCTTATCTGTCCCAGACGGCGGGCATTCCTGAGGGGGAAGCGTTGGCTTATCTGATCGCTCCGCCCCTGGAAGCTGTCTATGGACTGGATGCGGCTCTAAAAGCTGCAGATGTACGAATGATGGTATTTTACGGGCCTCCCTCAGAGACGAATTTTGGCGGCGGCCTGCTAACCGGGAGCCAATCCGCCTGTAAGGCTGCCTGCAGCGCCTTTGCCCAGGCGGTCCGCAATGTGGCGGAATACCCCCTAGAGCAGGAATCATAGAAGAACTCAGGCGAAAGGAGAACCATTCATGGAATTACAAGATAAAGACCTGCGTTCCGTCCAGGAGACGCGGGAGTTATTGGGCCGTGCAAAAGAGGCTGCAAAAGAGCTGGCCAATATGAACCAGCAGCAGATCGACCGGATTGTGGCGGCCATCAGCGAAGCCGGCATTTCCCATGCCGAAAAATTAGCGAAAATGGCCAATCAGGAGACGGGATTTGGCATTTGGCAGGATAAGGTAATTAAAAATTTATTTGCTGCAAAAACCGTATACGACGCCATCAAAGACCAGCGGACTGTGGGAATTTTGCGGGAAGACAGGCAGAAGAAGGTGTGGGATATCGGCGTTCCGGTGGGAGTGATCGCAGCTTTAGTTCCCTCTACAAACCCCACTTCCACAGTGATTTACAAGGCCATGATTTCCCTGAAAGGGGGAAATGCGGTGGTGTTTTCTCCACACCCCAGCGCCAAAGAATGCATTCTGGAAACGGTGCGGATTTTAGCAGAAGCCGCCGAGAGGGCCGGGTGCCCCAGGGGAGCCATATCTGCTATCGGCATTCCCACAATGGAAGCCACCTCAGAGCTGATGAAGCATGAACATACGGCTTTGATTTTGGCCACCGGTGGCGGGGCTATGGTAAAAGCCGCATATTCCTCTGGAACTCCTGCCATTGGAGTAGGCGCGGGAAACGGCCCGGCTTTTATTGATCAGAGCGCCGACCTTCCTATGGCGGTGAAGCGGATTCTGGATTCTAAGACCTTTGATAACGGAACCATCTGCGCTTCCGAGCAGTCCATTATCATAGAAGCATCCATGGAGGAAGCCGTCACCCAGGAACTGAAACGACAAGGGGCGTACTTGCTGGATGAGGCGCAGGCCAAGCAGCTTGGCCAGTTTATTTTGCGGGCCAGCGGCACCATGAATCCGCAAATCGTGGGAAAAAGCTGCCACCAGATTGCAGAATATGCCAATCTTTCTGGAATTCCCAAGACGGCCCGTGTGCTGGTGGCAAAGGAAACCGGAGTAGGAAAGGGAGCACCTTATTCCAGAGAAAAACTGGCTCCTATTTTGGGTCTGTTTGTGGAGAAGAATGTGGATGACGTGCTGAAAAAAAGCATTGAGATACTGCTGATGGAAGGCGCAGGGCATACGTTTTGCATGCATGCCAATGATGAAGAATTGGTAAAACGATTTGCATTAAAAATTCCGGCTTCTCGTTTTCTGGTGAATACGCCGGGGTCTTTAGGCGGCGTGGGCGCCACCACAAAATTATTCCCGGCCATGACCTTAGGATGCGGGGCTGTTGGCGGCAGCTCAACGTCGAACAATATTGGGCCCATGGACGTCATCAATATTCGCCGGGTAGGATTTGGAGCCAGAGAGCTTTCGGAACTGCGCCAGAGCGGAGCAGATGTGTTAAAGAATCAGATAGGAAGCTGCGGGTGCCTTACCGAGTCTTATATCAGTGGCGGAGGAAGCCAAAGCTTTTCCAGGAGTGTCAGCATCAGCCAGAATCTGGTGGATGAAATTGTAGAGAGGATTTTAAAGGAATTGGTGTAATGCGCTCCTTAACATGGGATATGGGGCGGCGATGAATGAAGAAAAGCATTTTGAAGAATACTAAGAATGCGTAACAGTTGATTATATGGAAAGTATGGAGGAAACTGAAATGGCAAATACAAATGCATTAGGAATGATTGAGACAAAAGGGCTGGTAGGTGCGATTGAAGCGGCGGACGCTATGGTGAAGGCGGCAAATGTGGAATTGGTGGGCAAGGAATCCATCGGCGCGGGCCTGGTGACCGTGATGGTACGGGGAGACGTTGGAGCAGTGAAAGCGGCTACGGATTCCGGCGCTGCAGCAGCAGAACGGGTGGGAGAGCTGGTATCCGTTCATGTGATTCCCAGGCCTCACACGGAAGTAGATGTGATTCTTCCCCATTCCGTTGCCCGGATTTCGGGACCTGTAGGTGACGAGGTATAAGATTTATGGAAGAACGAGCGCAGGAACAAGTACGGCGTATCATAGTAGAGGCGGTAAAGGCGGCAATTCAAAAGGGCGGAATACAGATTGACCAGGGGCAAAAACCGGAGCATATGACGACTTTAAGAGGGAATGAGCTGGTGTATAAGGACCATCCCAGGATTGCCTTCCGGGGAGCCATGGATTCCCTGGAATCGGAAATGATAAAGGCGCAGATTACAGCCTCCAAGCTTCATTTGGGAAGTATGTACCGGGACTTGGAGGAGATTATCACCATGCTGCGCCGCCTGATCCGGTGCGAGGTTTCCGGGGAACCGGTGGGAGAGGTACGCCTTCAAGGGCTGAGTGAAACAGAACTTCGGGAGCATTCCCATCATCCCAGCAAGTATTATGGGAGGAAGCATTTTCTTCCCACAGCGGAGCATGGAGAGATGGTAGCCTGCCTGAATTATTTAAGGACCCAGGCAAGGGAAGCGGAACTGGTCGCTTACCGGGCATTTAAGGAAGAAAACGGGGATGTGAGCCGGGTAGATATCATACGGGCGCTGAACCGTCTTTCCTCCCTCTTTTGGATTATGATGTTCAAATACCTTTCCGGAGTCTATACAGAGGACGGTCAAATAAAGGTGGAAGCTTCCGGCCGCCATGTGCATTTATGCCGGGGGGATATAGACGCGTTGTTCGGACCGGGGTATCAGCTTACCAAGGCAAGAGATCTGTCTCAGCCTGGTCAGTATGCCTGCCGGGAGCGGGTAAGTGTGACCGGACCAAAGGGGACGATACACAACGTGGTGGTGCTAGGTCCGGAGCGGAAAGAGACTCAGGTGGAGGTTTCCTTTACCGACGGATTAGCTTTAGGGATCGCTCCTCCGGTGCGGTTAAGCGGGGATATTTCCAATACTCCCGGGGCAATTTTATCCCAAAACGGCCGTCAGGTGGTTTTAGATCAAGGCGTGATTGTAGCGAAGCGTCATATTCATGTGGCCAAAGAGGACGCCCAGGCTTTGGGAGTAACAGATCAGGAGACGGTGGATGTTCAGATTCTTGGCAGCAGGCCGGTGATTTTTCAGGATACCGTAGTGCGTATCAGCGATGAATTTGCCACATATGCCCACATTGATTATGATGAGGCAAATGCCTGCGGTTATGAAAAAGGAATCTGCTGCAGGATTGTGAGGTAAGGAGGGGCGGTTATGAAAAGAATATCCGTTTCCCAGGAAGAAATGAAGGGATTGGTAGAACGGGTGGCTGCGGAATTAAAACGGCGGCTTAAGGAAGACGGCCATCCGCAAACCTTTGCCGGGATATCTCCAGGCCGAGGAGCCAGAAATGCAAAGAAACGGCTGCTTGTGATCGGTACTTTGGAAGAAGAAGAGAGGAAGACTTTATCAGATTCCTATGAATTGGTGCGACAGGAGGAATTCTGTACGAAGGACTGGGAAGAGGCCCATGCACAGGACTATGAGTTGATTCTGGTTGCCAGCCTTTCTCCCAAAGCCATGGCCCAGGTGGCTCATGGGATTTCCGCCGGTGGTGCGGCAGCGGGGATTTTGCAGGGGCTGATGATGGGACGCCCGGTATTTTTACTGGAACGGGGACTGGAATATAGAAATTATAAGGACTCTGCTTCCAGAACCCTGTATTTGTTTTATCAAAAGCAGGAGGAAGTGATGAAACACTTTGGAATCCGGTTTGTGGAACATACGATGGATATCCTGGATCAAGCAAAGCGTAAGACCGGCGGGGAAATGCAAAGGCTGGCAGATTTGACGCATCTGACTCTCTTACAGGAATCGGATTTGATCCGGGCCAGAAATATGGGCTGTCGGGGCATCCGGCTGAAGGAAGGTGCAAAAGTAACGCCTCTTGCCATGGATTATAGGAACAGCCACGGCTTGACATTTTTTTGGGAGTAAGGAGACGACATGGAGATTGGAACCGTAATCGGCAGTGTCTGGGCTACAAAGAAGTCAGATAAAATCCTGGGACAGAAGTTTCTGGTGGTGGAATTGATGGGGCGCAGGAACCATGGGCGGGAAGGCGTACCGAAGATGGTAGAGTCTTCTGGTTTCTGCGGCGGAGAGATTATGGTTGCGGCGGATACCATTGGCGCAGGCATCGGGGATCTGGTGCTTCTTAGCCGCGGCCACGCAGCCAGACTGCTGGCGGGAGAACAGGTTCCGGTGGATGCATCGGTGGCTGGGATTATAGATTCTCTGGATATTCCTGGATAAGAACAGGAAGGGTGTTTGAGCATGTGATAGGAAAAGACGTAGGAGGTGCTGACAGTGGGCATCAATGAAATTATTATATACATTATGGTAGTATTTGCCGCACTAGGAGCGATAGATAAGATCATTGGAAACCGTTTCGGACTAGGAGAAAAATTTGAGGAAGGAATTATGGCGATTGGGGCCTTGTCGGTATCTATGGTGGGAATCATTGCCCTGGCTCCGGTAATTGCAAACCTGTTAAAGCCTGTGATTGTTCCGGCGTTTGGGTTTTTAGGCGCGGATCCCGCTATGTTTGCAGGCTCCATATTGGCCAATGATATGGGAGGCGCTCCCTTGGCTCAGGCTTTGGCCCAAAGCGAGGAGGCAGGAAATTTCGGCGGGCTGATTGTGGGCTCCATGCTTGGTCCTACCATTGTCTTTACGATTCCTGTGGCCCTTGGCATTATTGAAGAGGAAGACAGAAAATATCTGGCTACCGGGGTTTTGGCCGGGGTTATCACGATTCCCATTGGATCCTTTGTGGGCGGGATCGTGGCAGGTTATTCGGTGGGAATGGTACTGAAAAACTTGATACCCATCATCCTTTTTGCAATTTTAATCGCCCTTGGCCTATGGCGGTTTGAGAGTGCTATGATCAAAGGGTTTACCTGGTTTGGGAAATTTGTGGTGGCAGTCATTACTTTGGGTCTTGGAGTGGGGATCATTGAAGCATTAACCGGAATTGTATTGATTCCAGGGATGAATCCTTTAAGCGACGGATTTGAAGTGGTGGCGGATATTGCAATTGTGCTCTCAGGCGCTTTCCCCTTAGTATATGTGATTACAAAAGTATTTCGGACACCACTATTAAAACTGGGCAAAGTATTGGGAATGAATGAGATGGCGGCGGCGGGCATGGTGGCCAGCCTTGCCAATAGCATTCCCATGTTTGGTATGATGAAGGATATGGATGTGCGGGGCAAGGTTTTGAATGTAGCTTTTGCAGTATCGGCAGCCTTTGTGTTCGGAGATCATCTGGGGTTTACAGCAGGTTTTAATTCAGATTTAATTTTTCCTATGATTGTAGGAAAATTAGTGGGAGGGATTACAGCCCTGTTTGCAGCTTTGGGGATTACCAGATCTTATGGAAAACAGATGCCATCATAAGGCGGTGTGCCTGCAGGATCATGGAAAGAAAGTAACAGAGAAGCCAGAGGCTTTACTGTTACGAAAGAAATTATGGGAGAATGAAAATATGGATATCACACGGGAAGCAATAGAAGGAATGATAAGGGAAATCATTCAGGAACAGTTGGATCAGTCTGATGATATGGGAAGCAGTTCCTGGGAAGACAGACAAGAAGAACGGCTGCGGGAAAAAGCAGAGGGCCTGATCAAGGTGCAGGTCCCGGATGTGAAAATGAACCAAAAAGATCGTCTGGACACGGGAAAACAGAAGGACATGGTGTTTACTCATGATTTATTTTCACTTGCTGAGAGCCCAAGATTGGGCTGCGGTGTGATGGAAATGGATCACACCACCTTTGAATGGAGGCTAAATTATGATGAGATTGATTATGTGATAGAAGGGTCTTTGACCATTATAAAAAATGGTAAGCGTGTTACAGCAGGGCCGGGTGAGCTGATTTTGATTCCCAAAGGCTCCTCCATTCAGTTCTCTGTGCCGGAAAAAGCGCGGTTTTTATATGTGACGTATCCGGCGGAGTGGAATGCTTAACAACAGTTGAGAGGATGAGAAGGGGACGCCAGGGAAAAGGGGGCGAAGCGGCCGCAACACTCCCCTTTTCTCTGGCTGTGCATCTTGGGCTCTTAAGTAAGGGATTGGTTCATAGAATATTCGCGAATCACAGCACAGGTTGTTCTGGAAAAAAGTGTTTGAAACAGGACTTGATTTTTAGAATTCCAGAAGATATAATGAAAGAAAAAAGAGGTATCCAATTATGATAGTGTATTGGATGGTTTTTGTTGTTTTAAGAGGAAATGTATGAAGAGTAAAGTAAGATTATATTTTTTTGCAGGCATATTTCTGACAGTAATGTTTATTGCTTTTTTTGTTTGGGAAATGGAAAAGAGAGGAGAAAAATTTGGAGTTTTGTGCCCTGTATTTCAGGAAAAGGGAGGGGGATCGATTTGGGTTTCGGAGCAAGTATGTGGGGTGCAGGCAAAGGAGATTTTGGGAGATCAGGAAATAGGGGAAGCTTTGGGAAATGCGCAGTCCGGGACGGATGATAGGGACTCTGTATCGAAAGAGGCGGCAGAGGAAAAAAGTCGCTTGGAGCGTCTGGTTTGTGAGACAAGGGCGGGAGAGACGTTAGAGGAAGCAATTTTGACGCCGGAACTTGTGAGCAGACTTTTTTATAGTGAAGAGATTTCAGATGATGTGCGGCAGCGGATTTGGGGGAGATCTTATCAGGAGAATGACCAGATTTCTCTGGAAGATTTACGGTATTTGCGGGTGCTTCACAGGGGCTTTGACGGTGCGGTTCATGTGGGGGAGCTGATGGTACATAGGCAGATAGCAGACGATGTGTTGGAGATCATGCAGCAGTTATATGAAAATGATTATCCCATTGAGAAAATGGTTTTGGTGGATGAATACGGTGGTTCGGATGAAGCTTCTATGGAGGATAATAATACATCTGCATTTAATTTTCGGATGATTGCCGGGACAAATAAGATGTCTAACCACAGTATGGGGCTCGCGATTGACGTCAATCCCAGATATAATCCTTATGTGAAGGAGAAGAGCAGCGGGGAGCTTCTGGTAAGCCCGGAAAATGGAAGAACGTATGTGGAGAGGTCGAAAGATATTCCATACGAGATTCAGGAAGGGGATTTATGTCTGGAGTTGTTTTTGGAACATGGGTTTACTTGGGGAGGAAATTGGAATGGGGTGAAGGATTATCAGCATTTCGAAAAGGCTTTTGAATAAGAGCAAGTAGAACGTTATTGTAAATAATAGCATTTTTTTAGAAGGGCGTCCTAATAAATGAAAATGAGGCTGTCGCATTAAGATTTGATAATACAAGATACAGCAGAAAACGCAGTAAGATCTGACAATATCTTGTATATGCTTTTCTTAATGCGACAGCCTTGAAAATGTTTGTAAAGAGGAATGATTTATAATTTCTTTAAATACCGCTTCTCTGCCAAGCCCAATAGCCCGTAGAGAAGCATCGCCATAATACATAAAAGGACAATACTCATAATAACCCAATCCAGTTTGAAGACCTGGCTTCCATAAATAATCAGATACCCAAGGCCGCTGCGGGCGGCAATAAATTCACCGATAATGACGCCTACCAGGCATAAGCCGATGTTTACCTTCATCAGAGAGAACAGGGCCGGAATGTTGGAGGGGAGAATTACTTTTGTCATTACATGGCGCCTGGTTCCGCCCAGGCTGTAGATGAGCTTGATTTTTTCCGGATCTACGGATTGGAAACTGGTATATAAGCTTAAGATGGAACCAAAAATGGCCACGGACATGCCTGTGACAATGATTGTTTTGTAATTGGCCCCTAGCCATACGATCAACAGAGGAGCCAGCGCGGATTTGGGCAGGCTGTTTAAAATAACCAGATACGGTTCCAATGTTTCGGAAAGCTTCTGGTTAAACCACAAAAGAACCGTGATCAAGAGGGCGCAGAGGATTACCAGAAAGAAGCTTACCACGGTTTCCATTAAAGTAATACCTATGTGGTTTAACAGGGATTTGTCCATCAACATCTGGTAAAAGCAAAGCAGAACTTTAGAAGGGCTGCTGAAAATAAAAGAATCCAAAAGCCCCAGTGCAGTACTTCCTTCCCAAAGTCCCGCAAACAGCACAAATATCAGGAAACGGCTACAGACTACCGTACGGTGGTGACGCTTTCGGGCAGACAGATATTTTTGTTGAGCAATGGAAATATCACTCATTTTCATTCATCTCCTTCCAAAGCAAATTGAAATAATCTTTAAATTCTGGTGTGTTTCTCCGTTCTAACGGCGATAGATGTTCCGGAAATTCAATGGAAATTATATTTTTTATGGTGCCCGGGCGTTTGGTTAGCACGATTACTCGGTTGGCTAAGCTTACGGCTTCTGACAGGTCATGGGTAACCAGAATAGCAGTTTTTTGTTCCTTACGGATGATAGAACCGATGTCATCCCCTACCATTAGGCGTGTCTGATAATCTAGGGCGGAAAACGGCTCATCCAGCAGAAGAAGCTTTGGTTCCAGGGCTAATGTGCGAATCAGGGCGGCCCGCTGCCGCATCCCTCCGGAGAGCTGGGAGGGCCTGGCGTCCTTGAATTTGTACAGGCCATAAGTTTTTAGCATATCCAATACGGTTTCCCTGCGCTCTTCCGTGAGCTTTTTTTGGATTTCCGGGCCCAACAGGACATTTTGCTCGATGGTGCGCCATTCGAACAGGTGGTCGTGCTGGAGCATATACCCAATCGTACCGCTGCCTTTGTGGAATAATTTTTGTCCATAAAGTAAAATAGAACCGTGTTCCGGTTCCAAAAGTCCGCTGGACAAAGACAGCAGGGTGGATTTGCCGCATCCGCTGGGGCCTACAATGGCAACGAACTCACCCTGGCAGACCGTGAAATTTATGTTTGTCAAAGCAGGCGTCTCCCCTTGCAGCGTATGATAGGAATAGCCTACAGATTGTAATTCCAGGAGTTTCTCCATATTGTTGCTCCAATTATATTTTGTATTATAATATGTACTTTTAGATGGAATGTGAAATGGTTGTTACTATTGACGGTCAATGTCAGTGAGTTAAGCGTTCCTGAAAGGGACGCCGGGGAAAAGGGAGTGAAACAGGCGCAAATGGTAACAAATGGTTTGCAATTTGGCAGGGTTTCAGGTAGAATGATATTTGGATGCGGACGGAAGCTTGGGAGGGTTTTTCCTCACGCAAACTGGGGATCGAAATATCATCTATTATTATTGTGTTGTAAGATAGAGAGGTTGGAAGGGGAAGTAGTTATGGCGGAAAGGGTTAATTATCAAAGGAAGATGGAAGAGGTGATTGGCCGGCATCGGGAGGCAGGGGAGGTGCCGAGGCTGATGCTTCATAGTTGTTGTGCGCCTTGCAGCAGTTATGTGTTGGAATATTTGTCGGAGTATTTTGAGATTACGGTATTTTATTATAATCCGAATATTGATCCGGAGGAAGAGTATAGAAAGAGGGTTCGGGAACAGGAGAACTTGATTGGGAGGATGGATGTGAAATATCCGGTCCAGTTTTTGGAAGGAAGCTTTGATCAGGAATGCTTCTATGAGATGGCAAAGGGGATGGAGGAGTTAGCGGAGGGCGGTAAGAGGTGTTTTGCGTGTTATGAACTGCGTCTGCGACAGACGGCTCAGAGAGCCAAGGAGCAGGGGATGGATTATTTTACCACGACCTTGTCGATCAGTCCCAGGAAGAATGCGGGGAAGCTCAATGAGATTGGACTGGCTTTGGGGGAGGAATATGGGGTGCCTTATCTGACGAGTGATTTCAAGAAGAAGGACGGGTATCGCCGTTCCGTGGAGCTGTCGAAAGAATATGGATTGTATCGGCAGGATTACTGCGGATGTATATTTTCCAAGCGGCAGAGGGAAAAAGAACGTAACGGCCTTACCATACGGACTTTGCAGTAAATGCAAAGCCCTGAGCGGAACTGTTCTAAGAGAGCAGCAATTAAAATAGGATTCTATGATTTGAAAATAGAAAAAGAGAATGAGAAAGTGAGGAATTATTATGGCGCAATTATGGGGCGGGAGGTTTACGAAGGAAACGGACAAGCTGGTGTATCAGTTTAATGCGTCTATTGCCTTTGATCAAAGGTTCTATAAACAGGATATCGAGGGCAGTATGGCCCATGTTTGCATGCTGGCAAAGCAGGGAATCCTTACAAAAGAAGAGATGCAGGCGATCGTAAAAGAACTGACGGATATCAGCCGTGAGGTGGAAGAAGGAACTCTGGAAATTACAGAAGAATATGAGGACATCCATAGTTTTGTGGAAGCGAATCTGATTAAACGGCTGGGAGACGTGGGAAAAAAGCTGCATACCGGGAGAAGCCGGAACGATCAGGTGGCATTAGATATGAAACTGTACACCAGACTGGAAGTATTGTATACGGATGTGCTGCTGAAGGACTTATTAAAAGTGCTTTTAAGAATTATGGAAGAGAATCTCGATACGATTATGCCGGGTTTTACCCATTTGCAGAAGGCGCAGCCTATTACGCTTTCTCATCATATGGGGGCTTATTTTGAAATGTTTAAACGGGATCGTCTGCGGCTAAAAGATATTTATGCCAGAATGAATTACTGTCCCTTAGGCTCTGGCGCACTGGCAGGCACGACGTATCCCCTGGACCGGGAATATACGGCGGAGATTTTAGGATTTTACGGCCCTACCTTAAACAGCATGGATTCCGTGGCGGACCGGGATTATCTGATTGAATTTTTATCTGCTTTGGCAACGATTATGATGCATTTAAGCCGGTTCTGCGAAGAAATTATCCTTTGGAACAGCAATGAATATCAATTTGTGGAGATGGACGACAGCTACAGCACCGGGAGCAGTATTATGCCCCAGAAAAAGAATCCTGATATTGCAGAGCTGGTGCGGGGCAAGACCGGGCGTGTGTATGGGGCGCTGATGTCCCTGCTGACAACCATGAAGGGAATTCCTTTGGCATATAATAAAGATATGCAAGAAGATAAGGAGCTGGCTTTTGACGCCATGGATACGGTGAAGCATTGTCTGGCGTTATTTACCGGGATGCTGGATACGATGAAATTCTGCAAGGAGGAAATGAGAAAAAGCGCCAATAATGGTTTTACCAATGCTACGGATGCGGCGGATTATTTGGTAAATCACGGAGTACCCTTCCGGGATGCCCATGGAATTGTAGGACAGCTTGTGCTTCAGTGTATTGAACAGAAGATTGCCTTGGATGAAATGCCTCTTTCCCAGCTTCAGGCAGTCTGCCCGGCCTTTGAGGAAGATGTATTTGAAGCCATTTCCATGGAGACCTGCGTGAACAAGCGGCTGACCGTCGGCGCACCCGGCAGGGAGGCCATGGAACAAGTGATCGCATTGGAGAAAGAATACTTGTCCAAGGAATGGCAGGATGAAGAAGCGAAGAAGTGGAAGTAAAGATGTTTTGTAGATTTTAACAAAAGATTGTCACAAAAGAAGCTATTTTCCGGCACAAATCAGATTGCATTTTTGGCGGAAATAGATTAGTATGTTATAAAAACAGATGTTTGTTTCAGACGGACAAAAGGAGAAAAAGGATGAGTGGAAAGTTAAAAGTCGGCATTTTAGGCGGGACAGGAATGGTAGGACAGCGCTTTATTGCCCTGTTGGAGAATCATCCCTGGTTTGAAGTGGCTGCAGTCGCAGCAAGCCCCCGCTCTGCAGACAAGACATATGAGGAGGCTCTTTCGGGCCGTTGGAAAATGGATACCCCGCTGCCGGAAGCCGTAAAACATATTCCGGTGATGAATGTAAATGAAGTGGAGTCAGTGGCTTCTCAAGTAGATTTCGTGTTCAGCGCCGTGGATATGTCAAAAGAAGAGATTAAAGCCATTGAAGAAGCTTATGCCAAGACGGAGACGCCTGTGGTTTCCAATAACAGCGCCCACCGCTGGACGCCGGATGTTCCTATGATGGTGCCGGAGATCAATCCCCAGCACACGGATATTATCCCCTTCCAGAAGCAGCGCTTAGGAACAAAACGGGGATTTGTGGCGGTAAAGCCCAATTGCTCCATCCAAAGCTATGCTCCGGTATTGACCGCGTGGAAGGAATTTGATCCTTATGAAGTGGTGGCGACAACGTATCAGGCTATTTCAGGCGCTGGAAAGACCTTTCGGGACTGGCCGGAGATGGAAGGGAATATTATCCCCTATATCGGCGGAGAAGAAGAAAAAAGTGAAAAAGAACCCCTGCGTCTGTGGGGCAATATACAAGACGGCGTAATTGTCCCGGCCGAGAGTCCGATTATCACATGCCAATGTATCCGGGTTCCGGTGCTGAACGGGCATACGGCGGCAGTATTTGTGAAATTTCATAAGAAGCCCGAAAAAGAGCAACTGATTGAGAAGCTGGTGAATTTTAAAGGGGTCCCACAAGAACTTCATCTGCCCAGCGCACCAGAGCAGTTTATCCAATATCTGGAGGAAGACAACCGTCCCCAGGTTGCCTTAGACGTAGACTTTGAAAAAGGTATGGGCATCAGCGTAGGGCGTCTCAGAGAAGATACGGTATATGATTATAAATTTGTAGGCTTGTCCCACAATACGGTTCGGGGAGCGGCAGGGGGCGCCGTACTGTGCGCGGAGCTTTTAAAAGCCCAGGGCTACATTTTGGCCAAATAGTAGTAACAGTTCAGCTTTCGGCTTCACTGTTACGGAATCCGGCTCATTTGGAAGTTTGCCTGTGGCAAAGAGCCGAATTCCCATCATGCCAGCTTTATCCATACGGACTTTGCAGTAAATGCAAAGTCCTGGGCTGAACTGTTACAAATAGTGCAAAAGACAGTGGATGGCAGTATTCGGCTTTTTTGTGTTTTTCCTTTGGAAAAGCAGGGCCAAAATGCTGCTTTGAGTACAAAGGAGGCATTACATGAGCCGGTTTCAGACGGAGAATGTCCAATGGCTGTTTCAAGATTCTGCGGATGTGGAACAGATCAGAAGGAAGCTGCTGAAAGAACAGCGCAGATTGGAACGGGAACGGGGCAAACTGGAAATGGAGCGGGAGCAGTTAAAAAAACAGAAACATGCGGAAGAACAGCGGATGCTGCGGGAAGCCCAGCTTTTTGAAACCAAGTGGCGTATCCTGGAGGAAGAATATGCAAAACTGGCCAAAGAGCGTCAGGCATTTGAAGAGGAACAGAAAGCTTATCAAAACAGTCAGCCTTGTGATATCAGCCAGCTTCCGGAAGAATTGTTTTTTTGCGGCGTCAGCAGTGAACTGAGCATGAAAAAACGCTATAAAGATTTAATTAAAATCTTTCATCCGGATAATCTGGATGGCAACACCCAGATTCTGCAGAAAATCAATCAGGAATATGATGAAATGAAGCGGATTTTCTGCGGATAGCGGCAGAAAATCCTTTGTCTGTGTATATACATTCTGAAAATCATAAATTCCCATATTTACTCAAAAGTTAAATTATGATATACTTCAATCATGACTTCACTGACATCCGGCAGGAGTTCCTGCCGGGAAAAAAGGGGAGGGAACAAGGATATGGTTGGAAAAAATGCGGAATTACGGGAGCTGTTGCGCTATTTTCGGCAGGACGGCAATCAGCTTGTAATCTTGTATGGAAGAAAAAACATTGGAAAGAGCGACCTGCTAAAGCAATTTTTAAGGAATAAGAAATATATGTATTATGCGGCACGGCAGGCGTCCCCCCAGCTTCAGCGGCAGATGATGGGAGAGGAGATTCAGAAAAAATATCAAATCAAGATTCAAAGTTTTGATTATGATACGTTTTTTAACAGAATCCGAAGCGGTGACGGAAGTAAATTAGTTCTGGTGATCGAGGATTTTGAATATATTGCCAAAAAGGATCCAGAATTTGCTTCCAGCATCCGCAAATTGAAGGAAAAGAAGCTGTATCCGGGGCCGGTTATGATTATTTTGTGCAGCTCCTCCATTGCCTGGGTGGAGAATGACATGGTGGAGTGTTTGGGAACCTGCGCCAAGAAAGTTACAGGGTTTGTGAAAGTCCGGGAACAAGGCTTTGTGAATGTGGTGCAAAAGCTTTCGGATTACAGTGTCCGGGAGTGTATTGAGGTGTACGGCATTTTAGGAGGCGTACCGGGATATCTGAGCCGTTGGGATACAAAACAGGGGCTGAAAGAAAATGTCTGCCGCCATATCCTGGCGAAGGACGGTTTTTTGTTCCAGGAAGCCCAGCAATATATCAAAGAAGAACTGCGGGAGCTGGCGGTCTATAATACCATACTGGAGGCGGTGGCATCCGGCAGGCGCAAGCTCAACGACCTGTTTTTATATACTGGTTTTTCCAGAGCCAAGATCAGCGTCTACCTGAAGAATCTCATGGCCTTTGAAGTGGTGGAAAAGCTGTCCTCTTTTGAGACGGGAGGCTGGGACAATGCCCAAAAAGGGCTGTATGCCATTCGTAATACATATATTCACTTTTGGTACAGATTTGTATACCCCAATCTTTCGGATCTGCATATGATGGCGGAAGAAGATTTTTTTGATCTGCACATTGCTCTCGGACTGGAGGAATATCTCAATGAATGCTTTCGGAAGGTATGTATGGAATACTTACAGTTGATGAGCATGGTCAATCAGCTTCCCATTCAGATCCATAAAATGGGAACCTGGGTGGGAAAACAAGGAAGCATTGATATTATTGCCCAGAATTCCATCCGGGAAAATATTGTGGGCATCTGCAACTGGTCCGAAGAATTTTTGACGGACGCCATGTACGAGCGGCTCCTTGTGAGTATGGAGCAGGCGAGGATTAAAGCAAAAAGCTTTTACCTGTTTTCTGCCCGGGAGTTTGATGCGGCCATCAGACAGCGCTCCGAAGAAGACCCGCGTCTGGTGCTTGTGGATATGAACCGGCTGTAAGGAACAGAGATATATTTCGGCCGAAAGAAGATGACAGAAAGGAAGTTATATGGCAAAAGCCTTATATATCGCGGAGAAGCCCAGTGTGGCCCGGGAATTCGCAAAAGCATTAAATCTGGATATAAGAAATTATGACGGCTATGGAGAGAGCCCGGAGGCGATCGTGACCTGGTGCGTAGGACATCTAGTTACCATGAGTTATCCGGACAGCTACGATAAAAGCCTGAAAAAGTGGAGCCTTAGCACCCTTCCCTTTTTGCCGGAAGAGTTTAAATATGAGGTGATTCCCAGTGTCAGCAAGCAGTTTCAGATTGTTTCCGGGCTTTTGAACCGTCCGGATGTAGATACTATATATGTCTGTACCGACTCAGGAAGGGAAGGAGAATATATTTACCGCCTGGTGGAACAGATGTCCGGGGTTCGGGGCAAACGCCGCAAACGTGTCTGGATTGATTCCCAGACCCAGGAGGAGATTCAAAGGGGCATCCGGGAGGCAAAAGATTTATCCGAATACGATAATCTCTCAGAATCTGCCTATCTGCGGGCAAAGGAAGATTATTTAATGGGGATTAATTTTTCCAGGCTGCTTACCTTAAAATACGGTCAGGGCATCTCAGATTTTATGAACACCAAGTATACGGTGGTCAGCGTAGGACGGGTCATGACCTGTGTGCTGGGAATGGTGGTGCGCCGGGAGCGGGAGATCCGCCAGTTCGTAAAAACGCCTTTTTACCGGGTGTTAGCGGGCCTTTTCGTCAGCGGCAGGCAGATCGAAGGAGAATGGCGGGCGGTGGAAGGGAGCGCTTATTTTGCTTCTCCTAAGCTGTACAAAGAGAACGGGTTTTTGAAAAAAGAAGACGCCGAATATTTGATTAAGGGGCTTGAGGCGGAAGCGCCGGTAATGGCTCAGGTGGTTTCTATAGAGAAAAAGAAGGAACAAAAGAAGCCTCCCCTTTTGTACAATCTGGCGGAATTACAAAACGACTGTTCCCGCTTGTTTAAAATCAGTCCGGACGAGACGCTGCGTATCGTCCAGGAGCTATATGAAAAAAAACTGGTGACTTATCCCAGAACCGATGCCAGGGTGCTTTCTACGGCTGTGGCCAAAGAAATACATAAAAATATCGGCGGGTTAAAGCAGATTCCCGGCGTAGCTGTTTTTGCAGAGGAGATTTTGTCCCAGGGCATGCACTTAAATGTTGCGAAGACCAGGTATGTCAATGACAAGCAGATTACGGATCATTATGCCATTATCCCCACGGGACAAGGATTTGGGGCAATGAAAAGCTTAAGCGGGGTATCCTTGCATATCTATGAAGTTATTGTCCGCCGCTTTTTAAGCATTTTTTATCCGGCGGCCGTATATCAGAAAATCAATCTTGTCACACAGGCGGGGAAAGAAAAGTTTTTCTCCAGCTTTAAGACGCTGGTATCTTCCGGGTATTTGAAGGTGATGAACTATTCCTTCCAGAAAAAGAAGGAAGAAGGATCGGGGCAGGAAGAACAAGAAATGGGCCCGGAGTTTTTAGAACAGATCGCAGCTTTGAAAAAAGGAACGCAGATTCCGGTGGAATCCTTTTCCATCAAAGAAGGAGAGACTTCCCCGCCGAAACGTTACAATTCCGGTTCCATGATTCTGGCCATGGAAAATGCCGGACAATTAATCGAGGATGAAGAGCTGCGGGCCCAGATCAAGGGCTGCGGAATCGGCACCAGCGCCACAAGGGCGGAGATTTTAAAAAAGCTGGTGGGAAATAAATATCTGGCTTTAAATAAAAAGACTCAGGTGATTACGCCTACATTGCTGGGAGAAATGATATATGATGTGGTGAATGCGTCTATTAAGTCCCTGCTGAATCCGGAACTGACCGCCAGCTGGGAAAAGGGCCTCAATTATGTGGCTCAGGGAAGCATTACCACCAAAGAATATATGGAGAAGCTGGAGCATTTCATCCGCTCCAGGACAAACGGAGTGCTGAGGCTCAACAATCAATATCAACTGAGAGGCAGCTTTCAGGCTGCGGCAGCTTTTTATAAGGCCGCCCCTGAAAAACGTAAATCCGCCGGAAAATCAAACAAAAAAGGAGACGATACTTAATGGAATCATGTAAAATCAAACAATTGTATCACCTGGAGGCCACCATTGCAAAAGAATTGCTGGAAAAACTGGAATATCCCTGGGAGGCTCTTTCTCAAATCGAGGATTTTATCCGGGAACTGGGAAAAACACTGGATCCCAATCTATATGAGCAAAAAGGCGAGGACATCTGGATTGCCAAATCAGCCGAAGTGGCGCCTACGGCGTCGATTCACGGCCCGGCCATCATTGATGAAGAGGCTCAGATCCGCCACTGTGCATTTATACGAGGAAGCGCAATCGTGGGAAAGAAAGCGGTAGTAGGCAACTCTACCGAACTGAAGAATGTCATTCTTTTTGACCAGGTACAAGTACCCCATTATAATTATGTGGGAGATTCTATTTTAGGCCACAAATCCCATATGGGAGCAGGATCCATAACATCTAATGTGAAGTCCGACAAGACCCTGGTATCGGTAAAAAGCAGCGAAGGCGTGATTGAAACCGGGCGGAAGAAATTCGGCGCAATGCTGGGCGATCAGGTGGAGGTAGGCTGCGGCAGTGTGCTGAATCCAGGAACTGTAATAGGAAAAAACAGCAATATCTACCCACTTTCCATGGTGCGGGGAGTCGTGCCTGCCAATTCCATCTATAAAAATAAGAATGAAGTGGTGGAAAAACAGTAATAGTAACAAGGAAGCTTGTTCGAACCGTAGCCGGTAATATCATATTTCGTGAAAAAATCATGTAAAACTATTGACATTTGAGCCTTTCTGTATTAGTGTATTAATCAAGTAGTACAATAATATGAAAGGCTTATTTGCCTTTTAGTGTTTCAGCCCAGAAGGAGAGAGAGTTATGCTAGAGATTCAAAATCTAACAAAAAGATACGGAAAATATGTGGCAGTGGATCATGTGAGCTTCACGGTACCGGACGGACAGGTAGGAATTTTATTAGGGCCCAACGGCGCCGGGAAATCTACCATTATAAAAAGTATTGCAGGGCTTCTGCGCTATGAGGGCGGAGTGGGAATTGCCCGCATGAATGCAAGGAGCATGGATGCCAAGCGGATTTTTGCTTATGTACCGGAGCTTCCGGCCATGTTTGACGCCCTGACGGTGCGGGAACATATAGAATACATCAAAAGGGCATATCATTCCAGCATTACGGACGAAGAAGTGGAAGCGCTGCTCACCCGTTTTGAAATGGAGGATAAGCAGGATAAGCTGGGAAATGAATTGTCCAAAGGAATGATGCAGAAAGTCAGTATCTGCTGTGCCTTGGCCATCAAACCCAAAGTAATCATGCTGGATGAGCCGATGGTAGGACTGGACCCGGCGGCTATTAAGGAGTTAAAGCAGGTGATCTTAGAGCTGCGGGAAGCGGGAGTTACGATTTTGATCAGCACCCATATGCTGGAGATGGTGAAAGATTTGTGGGATGTGATGTTTGTAATGGAAAAAGGAAAAATCATGGGAGCGTATCGGAGAGAAGACGCCTTAGACCAGGATATTGAGGATTTGTTTTTCCAGATTACAGGGGGACAGCAAGCCAATGAGACAGGCGGTGAAGAGTAATGAGCAGTTTTTTGTATTTATATCGCAAAATAATTAGAAACAGAATTAAAAAAGCTTTAAGGAAGCCGGTGACTTATATTTTTATCGCATTTGTCGCATTTTACGTGGTGCTGATTGCCGGAAGCTTCGGATCTTTGATCGAGGAATTCCGTGTGGGGAATCCCCAAAGCCTGGCTGTCATTTTATCGGCGTTGATTTTTTTCCTGCTGCCCTCCAATCTCATCAGCTATTCCAGAAGAAAAGGGCTGCTGTTTAGAAAAAGCGACATTCATTTTGTGTTCCCGGCTCCGGTTAGCCCTAAGCTGGTAATCATATTTAAAGGGATGTTGAACTTATTGATCAATTTTGCGCTGGCATTGTTTATCGGTTTCATGGGAACGGTGTACTTTCAGGCAGGCGTCGTCCGAATGATCGTGTATGTGGTGTTGTATCTGCTGTTTGAAAACGTACTGGAAGCCAGCATGATGATTTTATGTTATGGAAATGAGCGGCTTTCGGAAGGATTTTTTAAAGTCCTCACCGTGATCTGCTATGGCCTGATGGCGGTATTTGTACTGGTAGCGGCCTATATGCTGATGCAGAATGGATTTTCCTTCGACGTGATCAGCGATTACCTGGGCCTTCCAGTCATACAGCTGATTCCTGTGGTAGGATGGAATATTGCCATGATACGGCTGATCTTTGTAGGGCCTACGATGTTAAATATCGTATGCACCGGACTGTTTTGCGTATCTACCCTGGCGCTGTTTGCGGCGGCTTACATGGCGGACTGCAAGGGAGAATATTACGAAGACGCGGCAAAATTTGCAGACGATTATGCCAAATTAAAAGCCAACAAAGCCAAGGGCATCGTGGGAAATCCCTTTGGCAAAAAAAAGCATTTCAAAACGGCGGAAGTGGTGTACAAAGGAAGCGGGGCGAAAGCTATTTTTTACCGCCAGCTTCTGGAATATAAAAAGTCCACGTTCTTTATTTTCGGTTTTAATACCTTAGTGAGCCTGATTGTAGGCGTTGGGATCGCCGTGGTGGCGGTGATGACCGATATGATGGCGGAAGCCGGATTTGACCGTGTGTTTATCATACCTGGGATCATGGCGTATGTAATCTTTATTTTCAGCGGATACGCCACCAAATGGTCCCAAGAACTGGAGAACCCCTATACCTTCCTGATTCCGGACCGCAGCATAAAAAAATTGTGGTACGCCACAAAAATGGAACATATCCGGGCAGTGGTTGACGGGATTCTGATGACGCTGCCGGGAGCCATAGTGATGAAACTGAGTGTGCTGCAGACGGTTTTGATCATTCTTTTGTATATCTGCCTGATGGCCAACAGGCTGTATTATTTTATGGTTGCGGACTTTTTGGTGGGAAAAATATTAGGAAACGTAGGCAGAACCCTGGTAAAACTGTTTTTCCAGGGGATCGCCATAGGCATAGGGGTGCTGGCGGCAGTGCTGGGCGGGATGTTTTTGGGAGTGGAAGCCGGATTTGTGATCATGATCCTGGTTACCTTGGTATTGACGCTGCTGGGAGCCCTGGTGGCGGCATTGTCCTTCGAAAAAATGGAAGTGATGGAATAAAGGGAATTGACTATTTCTACAAAATGTGCTTAAATGTGAATAAGTATGTTAAATACATAACAATAATTTAGCATCGTATTTCAAGTTGAAGGTTGAAAGGAGATTTCACATGATTTACACGAAGGAAATTGAAAACATGTGTCCGGTTGCCAAGGGCGCAAAGCATGAACCTGCTCCGATCCCGGAAGAGGGGAAGTGGGTTCATTCCAAAGAAATCCGGGATATTTCCGGTTTTACCCACGGCATTGGCTGGTGCGCACCTCAGCAGGGAGCCTGTAAGCTGTCACTGAATGTGAAAAACGGCGTCATTGAGGAGGCTTTGGTGGAGACCATCGGCTGCTCCGGAATGACCCATTCCGCTGCTATGGCGGCAGAGATTCTGCAGGGCAAGACCATCTTGGAGGCTTTGAACACGGACCTGGTATGTGATGCTATCAACACGGCTATGAGAGAACTGTTTTTGCAGATCGTATACGGACGTACTCAGAGCGCATTTTCCGACGACGGCCTGGCAGTAGGCGCCGGTCTGGAAGATCTTGGTAAAGGACTTCGCTCCCAGGTGGGTACGATGTATGCGACAAAAGAAAAGGGCGTACGTTATCTGGAGATGGCAGAAGGATATGTGACCGGGATCGCATTGGATGCAGATAATGAAGTGATCGGTTATCAGTTTGTTTCTCTTGGAAAAATGACTGACTTCATCAAAAAAGGCGATGACCCCAATACGGCATGGGAGAAGGCAAAAGGCCAGTACGGCCGTGTGGCGGACGCAGCAAAGATCATCGACCCACGTCAGGAATAAGGAAAGGAGAATCGACAAATGGCTTTATTTGAATCATATGAAAGAAGAATTGACCAGATCAATGCTGTCCTTGGCAGCTATGGTATCGGCTCTGTGGAAGAAGCGGAGCAGATCACAAAGGATGCCGGACTTGATGTTTACGAACAGGTGAAAAAGATTCAGCCCATCTGCTTTGAGAATGCATGCTGGGCGTATACCATCGGCGCGGCAATCGCCATCAAGAAGGGCTGCAAACGGGCTGCAGACGCAGCGGCGGCTATCGGAGAAGGGCTTCAGGCATTTTGTATCCCCGGATCTGTTGCAGATCACAGAAAAGTTGGATTGGGCCACGGGAACCTGGGCAAGATGCTTCTGGAAGAAGAGACAGAATGCTTCTGCTTTTTGGCAGGACATGAGTCCTTTGCAGCGGCAGAAGGCGCCATCGGGATTGCGGAGAAAGCAAACAAGGTTCGTAAGAAACCGCTTCGCGTTATCTTAAACGGCCTTGGAAAAGACGCGGCCCAGATTATTTCCAGAATCAACGGCTTTACCTTCGTAGAGACACAGTACGACTATAAAGAAGCAAAACTGAACGTAGTATATGAGAAACCGTATTCCGAAGGACTGCGGGCAACGGTAAAATGCTATGGTGCAGACGACGTCCAGGAAGGCGTTGCCATTATGCATCATGAGAACGTGGGAGTATCTATTACAGGAAACTCCACCAATCCCACCAGATTCCAGCATCCGGTGGCAGGCACCTACAAGAAAGAATGTGTAGAGCAGGGCAAGCATTACTTCTCTGTAGCATCCGGCGGCGGTACCGGACGTACCCTTCATCCCGATAATATGGCGGCAGGCCCCGCTTCTTACGGTATGACAGATACCATGGGCCGTATGCACTCCGATGCTCAGTTCGCGGGTTCCTCTTCCGTTCCGGCTCACGTAGAGATGATGGGCCTGATTGGAATGGGGAATAATCCTATGGTAGGCGCTACCGTAGCAGTGGCAGTTTCCATCGAGGAAGCTGCTAAGGCTGGGAAGTTCTAAGAAAACCCTATAGAACGGAACAAGACTCAGGGACAAGACACACAAGACACAAGACCCATAAGGCGGGTGGAACTGCCGTCAGACAGTCCATTTTGCCTAGTTGGTTATCGGAGGCAGTTTTTTGGCTGTTTGATATGAGAGAGCTGCTTCATGTGAGAGTTTCCTTCCAATACAGGTTATAACAGATGTGGTTTTACATTTCTGCTTGCCTGTTTTGGGAGGGGACTCTTTTTTGTTTTATAAGCTTGAAGAGAAGCGGGAGAACTATATTTTCAGCGCGGAGGAGATCCAGAAGCTGTGGGACAACGTAGGGAATGTGAGGTTTGCCGCAATGGTGCTGATTGGCGTTTACTCCGGGTGGAGATCGCAGGAGCTTGCGGTGCTGAGGTTAGAAGGGGTTGATTTGGAGGGCAGGATGTTCAAAGGGGGCAGGAAGACCGCCGCGGGCATTGGGACATGAGCCCCGGCATACCTGGTATACAGCCGCCAAAAGAAGCCATATGGATGACGTTTTAAGGGACAGGATGATGGGGCGTCAGAACGAGCCGTATCGTTCCTCGCTGATGTAATGCTGAATATCGGGGGGTGACGGATGATAAACTGGCGCAGGTGAAGGAGATTGGGAAGAGCAAGAAAAATAAGGTGGGCGGTTCTGCCGCCAAACACTCTATTTCGTCGGGGTGTTACCGCAAGCAGATTTTTGGCTGTTCCATATGGTAAGTTGCTTCATTTTGGAGTTTCCTTCCAATATAGGCTATAGCAAATGTGGTTTTACATTTTTGCCTGCCTGTTCTGGAAGGGGACTCTTTTTTTGTTTTTTGAGTTGAGGCGGATACTTGCTTAAAAAAAATATGGCATTGTTTCAAAGCATCTGCTTTGAATTGATGTACTTCCGTGGTTTTCATGCCGCATTCTTTCCTGAGCCTGCGGATGTTTGAGACGACAATCATGTTTATGCGTTGGTTGATTCTTTCAGCTATGTGAATCACCTCCTGAGAAAAATATCTAAAATGGAAGAAAAAGGTGTCCAAAATAGAAGCACCATGATATAATATAAAGGAATTTAGAACCAAGGGGAACAAATTCCAGATGGGAAATAGGATGATTTATCTAAAAAGTACAGGAAAGAAAGGAGATGTTTTATAATGCCAACGTGAATGGGTGCAGTTTTGCCCATTGTGACAGGAGAAGGTTGAAGTGAGAATGTATATGGCCGGGCAGGATAGTGAAAAGTATTTGCATCCTTATGCAGATGCAAAATATAATCAGTGATGGATTGCAGGAAGAGAGGAAGAAGAACATGAAGAGATGGAAAAAATTACTGGCGGGTGTGCTGGCAATGGCGCTGATGCTGTCATGTGTGTCACTTTATGGAATGGAGGTGAAAGCTTACGAGAACTATGGAGATTTTAGGGTTACTGAGAATGGAAAAGGTGTGACAATTGTGGCCTATTTGAGAATAGTGAGACCAGGCGGAGATATTAAAATTCCTTCAAAGATTGGTGGGAAGAAAGTTACAGCAATCGGCACTATGGCATTTGGCCGCCGCGTCGGTATAACGAGCGTAACGATCCCATCCAGCGTAACGAATATTGAATGGAGGGCATTTAGCTTCTGCCGCGATTTAAAGAGCGTAACGATCCCATTCAGTGTAACGAAAATCGAAAGGATGGCATTTAGCGATTGCAGCAGTTTAACGAGCGTAACAATTTCGTCCGGTGTGAAGGAAATTGGAGACAGTGCGTTTGCAGGCTGCAACGCTTTAACGAGCATAACAATCCCCGAAAGTGTGACACGTATCGGGCGTAGTGCAATTGGTTATGGACGTCGTGGTTCTTATTGGGTAAAAATCCCCAATTTTGTCATTTACGGTACGCGCGGTTCAGAAGCAGAACGCTATGCAAAGGAGAAAGGATTTACATTCCGCACAGGTTCTGAAAAAACGGATATTTCTAAATCCAGCATCACATTGTCCAAAACCAGCTACACCTATGATGGGAAAGCCAAAAAACCCACGGTAACCGTGAAGCTGGATGGCAAAAAATTATCTGCAAATAAAGATTACACCGTTTCCTACAGCAATAATATTAAGGCAGGAACAGCTAGGGCAACCGTGACAGGAAAAGGCAATTACACCGGGAAAAAGTCTGTAACCTTTAAAATTGTAAAAGCAGCAGAGCAGTCAGATTCCAAGATTACCTGTAAGAAGACCGTATATAATGTGGCATTCGGCGCAAAGCCATTCAAAATCAATGCCACATCCAATAGCAAGATGGCATTCACAAGTTCAAAGCCAAAGATTGCCGCAGTAGACAAGAATACAGGCAAGGTAACAATCAAAAACACTGGAGTTGCAACCATAACCATCAAGGCAGGAAAGGTATCTAAGAAGGTAACCATCAAGGTAAGCCCCAAGAAGCCATCCGTAAAATCAGTTAAAACCGCGAAAGGCAAAAAATTAACCGTGAGCTGGGCAAAGGATAAGATGGCTTTGGGGTATTATGTGCAGATAAGCACAGATAAGAAATTTAAGAAGAATGTGAAATCCAAGGCCCTGTCAAAGACTTCTTACACTTTTACAAAGCTGGAAACAGGCAAGAAGTATTACATAAGGATACGCAGCTACAAGAAATCCGGCAAAGAAACATTGTATAGTGCATGGAGCAAGGCAGAACTGAGCGGCAAGATTAAAAAGTAAATCCCCATTTACCAGTTAGTAACTGTTGCTCCATTCCCATTTCTATGGGGTATCTTGATTTTTGGAAGGTGACTGTCCAGTTTGTATTGCTGGGCGGTTATTTTCCATAGCTTCAGTTTACGTTCCTTTATGCATCTCTTGAATGTATCTAAAATAGAAGTTCTGTGGAACAATATAAAACCAAGGGGATAAATTATAGATGAAAGGTAGGAAAAAATGATGAAATACTGTGCGAAATGCGGCGCAGAGATAACGGAAAATAGTAAATTTTGTGAAAAGTGCGGAAATAAGGTGGATGTGGATTTCCCGGATAATAGAAATAAAAAGAATAGAGCGGGAAAAATTGCGGCAGTGGTAGTTGTGGCAGCCGCCATTGCTGTGGCAGGTTATCTGCAATATACCAGAAGCCAAAAAAATAGTGATTTGGCTAAGGAGGCAAATATAGATGCCAATGAAGATACATATGAAATATCCGACGAAGATATGTACAGCGCAGAGGAAAACCTTGGCCTCCAGACAGGGGAAGAGATTGCGCAGGCAAACAGGCAGGGCGACGGGGCGGAGAATCCGGAAGAAGCTGTCCTTACTAGCAACAATGAAGACAATATAGATTTCGCAGCAGAAGTAAGGCTGAACCGGGAACAGGTACGTTCTCAGAATAAGGTATCCCTGTTAGAAATTATCAACAATACTGGGGTCGGGGAAGAACAAAAGCAGGATGCCATCAACGCCATGATAGCCATGACAGACATTGCAGAGCGGGAAGCCGCTGCTGAAATGCTGTTGGAGGCAAAAGGGTATACGGATGTGGTGGTAAGTATTACGGACAACAATGCGGATGTGGTTCTGGATATGGGAGAAGCCAACGATGCAAAGCGGACGCAGGTAGAGGATATTGTAGAGCGTAAAACGAATATTGCAGCGGAAAATATGATAATTACTCCAATACAGAATCAGGCAAAGGAAAGTCAGACAGGAAAAGAAAGTGATCAGGAGAATGGGCAGAATGAAGATGTAAAGAATCCGGGAGAGGCTGTTCTGATTACCAGCAATAATGAAGACAGTACGGATTTTGCATCTAAAGTAAAAGCGAACCGGGAACAGATCCGTTCTCAGCATAAGGAGTATCTGTTAGAGATTATCAACAATTCCGGAATTGGAGAAGAACAAAAGCAAGATGCCATTGACGCCATGATAGCCATGACAGATATTGCAGAGCGAGAAGCCGCCGCTGAAAAGCTGTTGGAGGCAAAAGGGTTTACGGATGTGGTGGTAAGCATTACGGACGGCAATGCGGATGTGGTTCTGAATATGGAAGATGTCACCGATGCAAAACGGGCGCAGATAGAGGATATTGTAAAACGTAAAACGAATGTTGCAGGGGAAAATATTATAATTACTCCACTACAGAATCTGGCAAAGGAAGGGGATTCTACGGAAGAAAATGAAGTGGCCATAGAAGCAGCGGTAGAAGGGGAAGACGCTATTGGGGCAGAGGATGATGCGGCAGAAGGGGAAGACGCTATTGGGGCAGAGGATGATGCGGCAGGAGGGGAAGACGCTATTGGGGCAGATGATGTTGGATAGTGCGGAGGTGTGACAAAACAAATACAAATAAGAAAGGGACTTCCTCAATCCTTAAAAGGCTATGACAATAACGGTTATAGCTTTTTTTCATGCGGTGATTACC
>JAAVYA010000011.1 GCA_022790855.1 Lachnospiraceae bacterium
CTTTTTCGATCCTCTGTCCACCGACTCCGTACTTCGGGTTGTAGCCGAAGGTGTTCACATATTTCAGAAGATCGGGCCGCTCGTCGTCCATGGCTCTGCATACCTCAAAAAGTGCCTTCACGTCGTCGATCGCCCGGTGGGTGTTCTTTACCTTGTCCCCCAGATTGTAGGCCGCGATCGCGTTCTCCAGTTTGTGCGGGTAGTCCCTCCGGTCTTTGTACACCGTCAGGCTGTCCAGATAGTCGCAGTCTTTCAAAAGTTGCAGCGCGTCGTCTCCATACCGGCCGAGCATTTCCTGAGTGAATGAAAGATCAAATTGTGCATTGTGGGCCACCAGAAGGACGGGCCCGCAGGTCAAAAACTCGAAGGCGAAGGCTGCTGCAGCGTTGTATTCAGTCACGCCGCTGGCTTCCAGCTGTTCGTCCGTGATCCCGGTCAGCTCTGTGATCTTTTCGGGGATCCGCTGTCCGTCTGGCAGTTTTATGAGCATGTCAGCGCGGCCCGCTGTGTAGAGGGTGCCGTCACCTGCCCGCTCGATCCTGATTGCTGCCAGCTCTATGATCCGGCAGGTTTTGGCGTCGAGGCCGGTTGTCTCCACGTCGAAGAACACGACGGCCTTATATTTCCTGAATACTTCCCGGAGATTATTCACGATCGGCGGCCTCCTTTCCGAGTGTCAGTGTCAGTGAAGTGGTGGCGGCGAGCTTTAGCTGCTCCATGCCGCGCCTCATGGCCTCGGCTGCTATGTTGATCTGCGCCAGCTGTGAGGCAATCGGGATCGCCACTTTGATTTCTGCCTCGCTGGCATTGTAGGCCAGACTTTGGAAGCTGAGCGCGTCCTGCCCGCCTGCGGCTGTGTATATGTCTGTCAGTACCTTGGCAAGTGTCAGCCGGATCATGCCCGGCAGCGTGTCAGGAAGGGGGAAGGGCCAGTCCTTTGTGATATCCGTCATGGTGTCTTTATGCTCCAGTTTTTCGGCGTTAGCCTTGATCTCATTCTTGATTTCCTGCGGCGCGTCGCTCAGATCGGCGGCTTCGTCGTCCAGATCGTCCAGAGATCCAGAGTCGCCAGAGTATCGAATTAAAGCGGAGCGGAAGCCCACGTCCCAGGGCACATTCGCACGGGAGTAGTGGCCGCTGAAGAAGAACACACCAGCGTTCGCACCGTTGTTCCAGCCGCCCCCGCGGATCACGATCCTTTCGCCGTCAGTGTCCAGCCAGAAGTAGTCCGTGCCCTCATATCCGGGCGCAGGATAGAGGCCGAGCTCGATCAGCTTCTCCGGGACTTCCAGCGCCGAGGTGTTCAGATCGGTGAATTGTACGCCGTCGTAGTCTTTGCCCTCCGGTGCTATCGGTTGGAGCTTGATCTCGCCGTCCTCTACGTTGTAGTAGACGGGATCGCCGTCGGCTGTGTAGATCGCTTTCCACTCCTTTGAGTCTCTGGACTGATCCGCGCCTGCTGCTGCCTCGTTTCCCGGTATCACCTGCACCTTGCCGTCTATGAAGCGGATCCCGCCGACGTGTTCCCAGACATTGCCGCACATGTCGGCAACTCCTTCGGCTGTGTGGTTGTGGTTCCATGTCACCGGGCCGGAGCCGGTCAGGGTTTTACTGCTGCCGCTGTTGTCTTTGTATGTAGTGCCGGTTTCCTCCGGGTGGCTGTGGCTCTTTCCGCAGTCAGTGTTTCCACGGGGGAGGGTGCCGTTTTTGCGGCTCTGGTGTGCCAGGGCGGCCCATTCGTCGTTTGTCAGAAGGTGCCAGCCGGGGCCTTTGCTTTCGCAGAGCCGGATCGCCTCGTCGTGGTTGATATTTACGGCGGGCTGCTGGTAGGGCATGGAGTGGGGCACGCCCCCGATCAGGGTGTTGGGGTACTTGCTGATCGCGTACTCCTTCACGGCCTTGCCTCTGATTTCTGCCGGGAGGCCCAGCTCGTCCGGTGTGAATACCACCATAATGTCCGGGATCCCTTTTCTGTCAAAAATAACCTCGTTTCTCATGTGTTTGCTCCTTTCGGTTGGATCCTGCGTGGCTGCTTATACTTTGCCCGGCACCGCGGGCAGAGATAGCCATACCACGGGATCGTCGCTTGTTTGCTTATATTCCATTCCAGCCCGCACTCGCGGCATGTCTCATAGCGTGCGCCGCTTATGCGCCGGGCATGAGTACGGGCTCGCGCCGGTCTATGTGCGTCAGGTCTGCTGCCAGCTGCGCGGCTTCTTTGGCGGCGTCCAGCTCCGCGCGTTCTTTACAGTCGCAACGCTCGCCGGGATCCAAATTGCAGCCGCAATTCGGACATACGCGGTACGGTTTAGATTTGCTCATGTGTCCACCTCCTATCCAGCAGCGGCGGCCAGCAGCTTATCACAGAGTTGCTGCTCCAGTCGTCGCCGGTATTTTTTGCGCACACGGTACTTTTTAGCGTGCTTGTAGTAGTGCCACCATTTCGGGTGATCGTTTGCTTTGTAGAGCATGGCGTCTATGCACCTGCCAGCGATCCGGGCCACGATCCTGCCCGCCGCCTTGGCCGATCGTTTGATCCCAGCCCACGCCTCCCTTGCAGCGTTGACAAGCGCCTCGAAAAAGCGTAGCACTGCCGGTTGTAGGGCTTCCAGAATAGCCGCGGCCGTGTTCGGTGTGATCGTGAGGTTCAGCTCCATGCTGGGCGGGCTCCGAAGCTCTGGGAGGTTCAGCTCAGGAGGGGAGAAGCGCGGAAGCGTCAGCTCTGTGATCTGTCCGGTGAAGCGTTTCCCGTCAATATACAGAGCGCTGGGCGCTGGGCATTTATCTGTTTCCTGTTGCTGATCTGCCAGGTGTTCCATAGGCCCCGGTGGAAATGCCGTCGAGCCGTCCAGCAGGTTGTAGCCGTTCTCGTAGTGCCAGCGGATCCCTGCCGCCAGCTCTGCCACGGTCATGTCCTCGCCGAAGTGTCCGCAGTAGTAGCCATTTAGCATAACAGCGTTTGGATCCTGCTCCAGTATCTTGCGGGCCTGCTCCAGATCCTCCGGCTCGAAGGTGTCGTTGTCATTGTTCAGCCATACCGCCTGAGCGTTCCAGCTCCGGCCGGTTTTCCAGACGATTACCCACGCGATCCCGTCGCGGATCTCGTTGGCCCATTCTTTTGCGATCGTGTTTATTGCTGCCATGGTTCTGCCTCCTTTCTGGCATGAACGACGGTGAAAAGATCGTCAATCTCATGCCGGGTGATGTATGTATCTGTTTTATCCAGTCCGAGGAAATGGAGCAGAGGATCCTCCCCGTCAAGTGAATAGCTGGTAGCGGCCACGGCGTTGAGCCGGTAGACCATTACTTCGATAATGCAGGGGAGGTTATCAGCCTCCAGTGTGGCCGGAAACGACGACTTGCATAATAGCTCCGCGCCGTATTGAAAACCGTTTATTTTTGCCATGGTGGTGTATTCCTTTCTTTCTGGTTAGCTTGTGACAGTTTCAGGGCTTTTCTGTTCGTCTTTGACTTTTCGCCCTCTGCACTTGAAGCTCTGCTGGAGGCGATACTGGGCCAGCGTTGCACTGTACCCTTGCCGCATGTTGTTGTCGAGTTTCCCAGTGTCGCCGCGTTTCAGCTCTTTGTAGATAGTCGCCACATGCACACCGAGGGTGTCGGCTATGTCCTGCGGGCGTTCTCCTTTCAGATAGTGGGACTCCAGTTTCTCGCGATCGGCCAGCGTCAAATATCGGTAGTTTCTCACGTTCTCACCTCCTTGTGATTTGGTTTCATGCCACGGCCATTTTGTAAAATCTGCATTTTTCGGGCGTGTACTTTTCCACCGGTTTTCACGCGCTCCGGCTGGCGTCTTTTTTCTGGGCCGCCCTGACCGTATCGACTTTCACATTAAAAGCCGCAAACTTGTTGAACGACATGGAACCTTTTAGAGCGTTGATGTTCTCCACCGCTGCCCGGTTTTCACCTTAAAAACCGAACTTAAAACTTGTCAGCCTACACCGATAAATACAGACTTTATAAAATGGCCGTTTCTTGGCCTTTTTGCTGTTTTTAGGTAAAAAAATAATGCGTCGGGAGGCTTTCGCTTCCCTTCGCATTTAATATTAAACTTTTCAAAATGGAGAAATTTTTAATTTTTTCTTGACATTTTGGAGAAAAGAAGATAGAATAATACTGTTGTCGGTAACGGCATAGGCCCAGTTAGCTCAGTTGGTAGAGCAGAGGACTGAAAATCCTCGTGTCTCTGGTTCGATTCCGGAACTGGGCATCCGCGGGTGTAGTTCAATGGTAGAACACCAGCCTTCCAAGCTGGATACGTGGGTTCGATTCCCATCACCCGCTTTGTTATGGAATTTCATATAGATGTGCGCGAGTGGCTCAGTTGGTGGAGCGCGACCTTGCCAAGGTCGAGGCCGCGGGTTCGAGTCCCGTCTCGCGCTTTTGTGAGAAGTAAGGAAATCTTGATCAGTACAAAGGTTTCCTTATTTTTTTATATAAAACTCCATAGTAAAAAGGATAAAAGTGTGATAAAATACTTGCAATTAACTTACTAATTTTTGGGTATATCACAGTAGTGGACTGAGGAGCACAAAATGAAAAATAAAATCATTGCAGGAATTATCACAATTTGTTTGACGGCATCCTCTTTTTCCGGCCTTGTACAGGCTCAAGCGCCGGAAGCAGAGCATGACAAAAAGCCGCAGCTGCGGATATCAAAGGAGAACTCTTCCGAAGAGGAAGCCTATGCAGAACCCGGAGGGTATCATCAGGTGCCCTTTGATATGCCTTTGGTAGATGAAGACGGCGGCGGGCTACGCACTTACAGGGGCGCTATTCCGTCAAAGTACGATAACCGCGCCAAATTACCGGCAGTCAGAAATCAAACTCCATATCAGACCTGCTGGGCCTTTGCGGCTATGGCGGCGGCGGAGAGCAGTCTGATTTTTCAGAATAAAAAAGTGAACGGCGCCACCGTAGGTAGGGGGATAGATTTATCAGAATATCAGCTGACCCGTTTTCACTATAACAATGTAGACGACCCACTGAAAAATACCACCGGGGATAAAACCATTGGAATGTATTATGGAAGGGATATCCGGGGAATGGAATACCTTGAGCTGGGAGGCAACAATATGTTTGCTACCTGGACAATGGCCGGTTGGAAAGCCGGGGCGTATGAATCGGCGGCGCCTTATTCCAATATTAAAGCTACGGCAGGGGTATTGAAAAGCAGCCTGGCGAACCAGAATAAGGTACATATGCAGAACGCATATTGGATTTCTATTGAGCAGCCCAATCTAATCAAGCAGATGATTATGGAATACGGCGCGGTAGCTTCTGGTTACTCTGAGGGTGCTTTAGCGTATAATAAGAATACAAACGCTTATTTTTCCGGTACTATGGCTGAGGATTATGATACGAGGAGTCAATTTGGCGGCCATGCGATTGCAATTGTAGGCTGGGACGACAATTATAGCCGGAATAATTTTAATGAAGGCTGTAGGCCCAAAAAGAATGGAGCCTGGCTGATCCGCAATAGCTGGGGAACGATGCGGGAGAAGGACGGATATTTCTGGATGTCCTATGAAGAGCCTACCATGGACGATATGGCTATGGTATTTGATTTTGAAGATGCGGATAATTACGATTATAATTATCAGTATGACGGCAGCTGCGGTATTGGAATGTTAGATAATCTTCAGTATAACAGCATTGCAAATGTGTATGAGGTGAAAGGGGCGGATATGCAGCTTCTGGAGGCGGTCTCTATTGGGCTGGCCAGTACTGATATTTCCTATTCTCTGCAGATTTATATGGATCCCCAGGAGGGGGATCCTCGCAGCGGAACACCCATGCTTTCCACGCCCCAGAAGGGAAAGGAAACATTTGTGGGGTACCATACCATCCGGTTAAAAGAGCCGGTGGAACTGAAAAAGGGACATAGCTTTTCTGTTGTGTTTACTTTTAGCAGCCCGGCCGATGTGTTTGTAGAATCCACATATCAGAACGGAGGGTGGATCCGCTTTGTTGCAGATACAGAGGAAGGACAAAGCTTCGTGATAGATCCGGACGGTTATGTGGAAGATTTGGATATGTATTACGGAGATTCCTGCTGCGCAAGAATCAAAGCATTTACCAGGGCGGTTACAAAAAAGGTGACGAAGGCATCTCCGGGGAAGAGTGGAAACTATACATATTATGTGGACGGTCAGAAACTAAGATCCGGAACAATCAGCGCACCTTCCAAAATAAAGCTGTCCTATACCCAGTCACATGCAACCGGCTCGGTCAATCGTCCTACGGTAAAGGGAGTATATGACAAAAGCGGAAAACTGATTTTCTCCAGTAATTATTCTGTTACTTACAGCAATAAAAATTCCAAACTTCCCGGCACCTACAACGTTACGGTAAAATTTAAAGGGAGCCTATATACGGGAAGTCTTAAGTCAAGCTACAAACTGATGGTGTATCCTGCTGAAAAACTAAAAGCCGCTTCCACAAGGAACACCATAAAGGTAAGCTGGGCAAGAAACAGCAAGGCGGACGGCTATTATGTATATGCCGCAGCAACAAAGTCCGGCGCATACCGTAAGATTGCCACCATAAGAAGTAATAGCACCACGTCATATACCTACAAGAAATTACAAGGGGCAAAGAATTATTTCTTTAAAATAAAATCTTATAAAAAGATTGGAAGTAAAACCTATACCAGCGCTTATTCCAATATTTTATATGGCGCCACGAAGCCTGGAAATATAAAGAATTTTAAGACAAAAGGGCAGACGACTACGACTGTGAAGCTGTCTTGGAACAAAGTAAGCGGTTCCTCTGGATATCAGGTGTACCGTTATGATGCTTCCTCTAAAAAATGGAAGAAGGTTGCAACTTTAAACTATAAAACCCTGAGATATACCGATCAAAAGCTGAAGTCCGGAACTACGCAGAAATATAAAGTCAGGGCTTATCGGAAAAATGGCAGCTATGCGGCATACGGCGCTTTTTCCGATGTGATAACTGCCAGTACGAAGCCAGATCAAGTAACGTCCTTTAAAGCGGTTGCGAAAGGTAAAGAAACCATAAAGTTGTCCTGGCAAAAAGTAAGAGGCGCAAGCGGTTATCAGATTTATATATATGACAAGAAACGGAATAAGTATGTAAAGGCAGCTACGGTTTCCAAAGGCAGTATAGAGAGCAAGACCTTTGGTTCATTGAAGAAAAACACCACATATCAGTATAAAGTGAGAGCCTATCGGAAGATTGGGAAAACGATGTACTATGGAACATATTCTGATGTTAGAAGTGTTCGCACCAAAAAATAAAGGAGACGGGAATGGATGTTTATTTTGACGGAGGCTTTTATGGTTCCGATATAAGCCAGAAGCCCTGCAGACCCTTGAGATTACGGAAATCCTTCCAATGGAAGGGGGATACCTGGCATCTTCTGGCTCCATATGTCTGTGAAAAGGGGGTGGTACTGGATTTTGCCAAAGAAGTGCCCCGGGAAGCCCTGATACAGTTCTGGGAAATATGGGGCGAGAGAATTCGCCAGTATCAGGAAAAAAGCGAAGAGGAAAATGCAGGTTTGGCCGATCGTTCCAGAATAGATTATGAAAACCCTATGGAGACGGAATTGTGGATGGACGCCTGGATAAACGGGCAGGAAATCGAGAGCATATCCGGCAGTGGCTGTTCTTACAATCCAATGGAAGGCTGGAAGGAATTTTCCGCGGCAGAGACAGCCGAAGCAGAGATGGAGGCCCGGAAGCTTTTGGAGCATTATGAGCTATCTGATCAATGCGGCTGGTACTTTTACCGGATGCGCCTGAAATGGAATGAGAATCCGGTTCCTTCCGAATTAAAGCTGCGGCTGGTTTTGAAGCCGGATCAGTGGAATCTTCCCTGTGAACCTGGTTTTAAGACGAAAACAGGAGATGAGGGGCAGGAATACTGTTTTACCCATCCTTTGAACGGAACAGAACATATGCTTCTGGTGGAGTCTGTGACCCAGGAGGAAGTACCGGAAGAACGGTTTTCTTTGCTGGGGGATGAATACTGCTTTCCACGCAATTTTCAGTGCCTGCATTATCGGTTGCTGAACCCGGAAGATTTCGGGAAGTTCCAGGTACGTGATCTTAAGCAGAGCGATGCGCCTGTACGAAGGGATGGGCGTGGGGAACAGGGCGCTTCCAGCGTTTTTCTGGTGGGGGCTTTGCAGAAACGGCAGAAAAGGCAGGAACCCAGCCGGATGGAGCAGCCGTCCCATATGAGCTTTCAGCCGGTGGAACAGACGTCCTGGGTTGTGGAGGCCGTGGTTTGCCGGGGAGAAAAGCTGGAAATGGAATGGAACCTGATGGAGAATGAATGATGATTTATTTAGACTACGTTACGTTTCCCGATGGGGATCAGGAGTTTGACTTTATCCTGAGGCAAAAGCGGACTTGTTATGACAGCTATTACCCGTTTAAGATTTTGTCCAGACACCGGCTGAAACGCATTGATTTTGAACCGGTTACAATTTTGTATGGTTCCAATGGCAGCGGGAAGTCCACGGCTTTGAATATCATAGGAGCGAAGCTGGGGCTTTCCAGAGATAGTATTTGTAACAAATCGAATTTTTTTGATGATTATTTAAAGCTTTGTACTGTGGGGAAAACAAGAAAAATTCCAGAGAGCAGCAGAATGGTCAGCAGTGACGATGTGTTTGACTATATGCTGAATATCCGCAACCTGAACGAGGGGATTGATACAAAGCGGGAGGAGCTTTTTTCGGAATATCTGGATACGAAACATGCCAGATTTCAAATGAAGTCTATGGAAGATTATGAACAGCTGAAACGGGTAAACCGGGCCAGAAGCCGTACCCAGTCAAAATTTGTCAGGGAAGAGCTTATGGACAATGTGCGGGAGTATTCCAATGGGGAAAGCGCATTCCAATATTTTGCAGAAAAAATAGGCGAGAATGGACTGTATTTGCTGGATGAGCCGGAGAACAGCCTGTCTCCAGCCAAACAGCAGGAACTGGTACGGTTCTTGGAGGATTCTGCCCGGTTCTTTGGATGTCAGTTTGTAATATCGACCCATTCGCCCTTTGTGCTGGCGTTGAAAGGGGCAAAAATCTATGACCTGGATGAAGACCCGGTGGATATAAAAAAATGGACCCAGCTTGCCAATGTCCGCGCCTATTATGATTTTTTCCAAAAACATCAGGACAAGTTCAAAAACAATGATTCCTAGAGCGAGTCGGTCGAGTTATCAATATAGCGCAGAATTCTGGCAGGATTGCCCGCTGCTACTGCATTTGCAGGAATATCAGAGGTGACCACAGAACCGGCGCCGATGACGGCGTTATCACCGATGGTAACTCCGGAAAGTACCACGCAGTTGCCGCCGAACCACACATTGTTGCCGATGGTTATGGGTTTGCCATAGACGTAGTTCGCGATGCGGGTGGCGGCGTCCATAGGATGATTTACCGTATAGAGACAAGTCTGGGGACCCATCAGGCAGTTGTCACCGATGGTAATTGGGGCCGCATCCAACATCACGCACTGGAAGTTGGCGAAGAAATTTTTTCCCACATGGATATTGAATCCATAATCACAATGGAAAGGTGGTTTGATGAAAATATCCTCCGTGCAGTCTCCAAACAGCTCTTTTAACAACTCCAATCGGCGTTTTGGCTCTTCCTCAGTCGTAGCATTGAATTGACCCGCCAAAGCTCTGGCCCGTTTTTTCACGGCGTTGATTTCGGGATCGCTGTTCCAGAACATTTCTCCGCGTTTTAGACGTTCCATTTCGGTACTGGGCGGTTGAGCAGAGGATTCCCCGAAAGGGAATTGAAGTTGCATGCCGTCGGCAGGAGAATTTTCCGGGACGGAGGGTATTGGAATATTATAGTTGGGGATTTCTACATTAAAAGGAAGCCCTCCACGCATAATAGCCTGTCTTAAGAACATATTTACTGCGCTGGACATATCGATGCCAAGCTGGCTGAATAATTCCATTGCCTGCTTTTTTACGTCTTCTTCTATTCTTATCTGTGTTTGTATAGTAGCCACAATCTCACCTTCTTTCTATTTATAGAGTATACTGTTTGGTATACATTGTCAATGATAACTCCTTTTTCTTTTATGAAAAATTGTTTAGACTTTACGGAACCTGGGAAAAGTGGTATTGTGTAAAGAACAAAACAACATGGCAAAGCAGAGGGCTCAGTTTACCGCTCTGCGTCAGAGAGGATGTTAGAAATGGAAGATAATTTTAATTGGCAGGGAGGAGGGCAGCCGATTTATGAAAATAGGCCGTCTCCTAAGAAAGATAGGTTTGGAATCGGTGTTTTGACCGGAGCACTGTGTACGTTGGCAGTCGTTTTGGCGCTGGGCGCCGCAGCAGCGGGGGCGTTTCTCATGACTGGTGCAGGGAGATCAGCAAAAAGCAGCCCCAATGAGGAGCCAGAAGGTTCCAGCCAGCTGGAAGCAGATCAGCAGCCGGAGGAACTGGAGGAGAATTTGCTGAATGTGGATTTAATCTCCCAGACGTCTATGATTTCTTCCTATTTAGAGGAGAATTATCTATATGAGTTTGATGAAGAAGACCTTCGCGCCGGAATGCTGAAAGGATTGATTGATTCCCTGGAAGATCCTTATTCCCAGTATTTTGATGAAGAGGAGCTGGCAAGCTTCCAGGATTCTACGGAAGGGGAATACGTGGGTATCGGAGCGGCGGTGACCCAGGAGCGCTCCAGTGGGATTGTCCGGATTTCCAGGCCCTATGAAGGAACCCCTTCTGCAGAAGCGGGACTTTTGCCAGGGGACGTCCTTGTGTCTGTGAATGATACAGAAGTAACCGGAATGGATTTGAATCAGGTGGTTTCTTTGATCAAAGGAGAGGAAGGAACAAAAGTGACGCTCAAGATTTACCGGGAGACGGAGGAAGCTTATTCCGATGTCCAGGTGGAGCGCAGGAAAGTTGAGATTCCCACGGTGAACAGCGAGATGCTGGAAGAAAACATTGGTTATATTCAAGTGACCAGCTTTGACAGGGTGACGTCAGATCAGTTTATCAATGCATATAAGAATCTTAAGAACCAGGGCATGGAACGGGTCATTGTGGATCTCAGAGATAACGGCGGCGGTTTGGTAGATGTAGTGGAAGAGATGCTGGATTATCTGCTGCCGGAAGGAGTTATTTTTTATGCAAAAGATAAAAATGGGAATAAATCTTCCGAATATACTTCCGATGCAGATGCAGCATTGGATATTCCCATGGTAGTTTTGGTAAATGGGAATACGGCCAGCGCGGCGGAGGTCTTTTCCGGTAATATCCAGGAATTTGGCGTGGGAAAAATCGTAGGAACTACGACCTATGGAAAAGGTGTTATGCAGCAGATGTTTTATACCAATGCCCAGCGGACGGCGGCAATTAAAATTACGGTAGCCGATTATTATATTCATTCCGATAAGAATATCAATGGCTCCGGGATTACGCCGGATGTGGAGGAGGAATTAAGCCAGGAGGCCGCTCAGATGGTGGTATTACCAAAGGAGCAGGATAACCAGCTCCAAAAAGCGATTGAGGTTGTAAAAGGGATATAATGTAGGATTTCAGGGCATATACTTTGAAGAAAAGAGATTAAGGTATATGCCCTTATGAAAAAAATAAAATCAGCAATTCTAATAGAAATTATCTGTATTTGTACGATCAGCGGAATTCTCTTGCAGCAGCATGCATCCTGGGCCGTTTCGGCGGAAAGTTCAGGAAAAGATTTTATAAAATGGGTGGATTTTAATGTATCCTATGAGGCTTTATGCGCCGCTTACCAATGGGATGTGGACACGGTAAAGTCTGAACATCCAATCAATTGGGTAGAGCTTTTAGCGTATATGGGAGCAAAAAACGGAGGAAATTTTGGCCCCGGGGATCTAAAGGAAATTGCCTCAGCAGGGCAGGCACTGTCTGAAGGGAAAGTGACGATGGAGGAGCTGACACGTGATCTTTCCTATTATGATTATTACCTGGAAGCCTATGGCGCAGTATTAAACGGATATGTGGGAGAGTATGAAGTGGAGACGGAGCCGGGCAGCGGGCAGTTTGAAAAGGAATACGGATTAAAGGCGTATCTGCCTGTTGCGAAAGGATTTCCCTATAGTGATTATGATGATTTCGGCGTGTCCAGAAGCTATGGATACCGAAGACAGCACTTGGGGCATGATATGATGGGACAGATTGGTACGCCCATCATAGCAGTGGAGTCCGGCTATGTGGAAGCCATTGGCTGGAATCAGTACGGCGGGTGGCGGCTGGGTATCCGCAGCTTTGACAAACAGAGGTACTATTATTACGCGCATCTTCGCCAGAACTATCCTTATGCCCAAGGGCTTAAGGAGGGAAGCTATGTGACGGCAGGAGATGTGATTGGATACATGGGGCATACCGGGTACAGTACCACGGAAAATGTAAACAACATTGATCAAGTGCATCTGCATTTCGGGATCCAGATTATTTTTGACGAATCCCAGAAGGAAGGCAATGGAGAGATTTGGGTCAATCCCTATCAATTGATCCGCTTTTTACGGAATCATCAGTCAGAAACGGAAAAGATACAAGATACCAGAGAGTGGCAGAGGAGCCGCGCCATGAAAGACCCGGCTGTGCCTCGGGAAGAATCAAAATAGAGGTGGTTCAAATAAAAGCAAGAAAAGCTTTACGATTGCTTTTGTATCCAAAAGGTATCTGCCAGCAGCAGCCAATTTGCACGGAATAGCTGCATGATCTGCCAATAGCCCGCGCCCCGGAGGCCATATTCCGGAATTAGGGCGAATTTGGCTTGCAGGCTTCTTACATCTTCAAACCAGACTTCGTGTTCTAAGCCGTCCCTCCAATAAGTAAAATAGGGAGATTGGGCGATAGGGTCAAACTGAATGGATGCCTGGTTATCGACAGCGATCTGAATGGCTTCCACATTTCCGATGGTCCTGGCTTTCGATTGGCCTCTGACAAAGGGCAGCGTCCAGTCATATCCATAATTGGGAATGCCTAAAGAGAGTTTTTGGGGAGGAATTCTTGTTATGGCATAGTCTAAGACTTCCCGTACTTTGTTAAGAGGAGCTACGGCCATGGGCGGGCCATAGGTGTATCCCCATTCGTAGGTCATTAAAAGGGCGGTATCCGCGGCTTCCCCCAGCAGAGCGAAATCTTTGCCTTCGTAAAGCAGCCCCGGCTGGTTATCGGAGATTTTGGGAGCCAGCGCTATGGATACGGGATAACCAAGGGTATTGACTGCCTGACGTACATGACCGACAAATTCCGCAAAGGCAACGCGGTCCTGGGGAAGGATATATTCAAAATCGATGTCCACGCCCTGAAAGCCTTTTTCTTGGAGTGTATCCAAAAGCTGCCGGATTAAGTTGTTTTGGGCATTGGGATCATTCACCATACGGGAGATCAGGTAATTGCTGAATTGCCCGTCCGGGCCGAAAGGGGTCAGCGTCAGAATCGGGGAAACCCGATACCGCTTTGCAGATTCTATCATAAAGCTGTCGTCCAGAGCAGGGGAAATCAAATCTCCGTCTGGAGTAAAGCCGTAGGAAAATACATATAGATCAGTTAAATAAGGAAGTGTTTCTTCCAGTACATAGGGGCTGATAAAGGGATAGGCGTAGCCGCCGGAAAAAAGAGGGGGTGCGTCCTCGGGTTTCTCCCCTTTGGAAAGCAGAAGCGCCTGGCCGATGGCCAGCTGGAACGGAAAGGGGATTTGATTATTGTATAGGATGGTGTCTACGGGTACGCCCTGTTCCCAAGCAATGGAGTCCACGGTATCCCCGGGTTGTACGATATAAATTTCCATATAAAACCCCTTTTTTTGTTAATATATGAGGCTGGAATAAAAATGACACTATCGCCATCCCTTTTTGATCACGTTTGTGCCGAAACGTTTTTGCAGCTCCTCCATAGCCTGGTCAGCTTTCATCTCTTTTTGTGTGCGGGGAAGATCGAAAAGGTTCATTTGGACAGGCTCTTTCTCCTGAGTCAGCTTAGAGGTACGTACGCCCAACAGACGGATGGGTTCCCCGTTCCATAATTCGTCAAACAACCGGCAGGACATGGCATAAAGCTCCCGGCTGCTGCAAGTGGCAGAAGGAAGCTGCCGCTGATGCGAGACCCTGGTAAAGGTGGCGTATTTCAGTTCCGTGCTTACCATTCCGGCCAGCTGCCCGTGCGTTTTCAAACGTCCGGCTACCTGGTCGCAGAGGCCCCGGAGCACTTGCTTGGCTTCCTGAGCTGTGAGGGCGTCTTTGGGCAAGGTGGTAGAATTGCCGACACATTTTACTTCTTCCTCCTGGGTTTCTACCGGGGTGTCATCCATGCCGTTGGCATATTCCCAGATCAATTTGCCATGGCTTTTCATGTGGCTTACGAGAATTCCTGCATCCGTTCTGGCAAGGTCTCCGATGGTGTGGATTTCAAGCTTATGCAATGCTGCGGCAGAAGAATGTCCCACCATGTAAAGTTCCCCTACCGGGAGGGGCCACATTTTTTGAGGAATTTCATTGGGAAAAAGTGTATGCACCCGGTTTGGCTTCTGGAAATCAGAGGCCATTTTTGCCAGGAGCTTGTTGCAGGAGACCCCAATGTTGACCGTGAAGCCAAAGACGTCGTATACGGCGTCCTTGATGGCTGTTGCCGCCTGGATGGGAGAATCATAGTCCCCTTGGCAGGAAGTGAAATCCATATAACATTCGTCTACGCTGACTTGTTCGATGTTGGGGCAAAAGTTGGATAAAAGCTCCATCAGCTCCCGGCTGTATTTGGCGTATAGTTTGTGATCCGGTTTTACCGAAACCAGGAAAGGACATTTATTCAGGGCGTGGGTGACAGGCTCGCCCGTTTTTATTCCGTATGATTTGGCGGGAATGGATTTTGCCAGGACGATGCCGTGGCGGCTGGCGATATCCCCGCCGACAATGGAAGGGATGGTCCGCAAATCTGTTTCGGCCCCACATTTCAGCTGTTCCACGGCAGACCAGCTTAAATATGCAGAATTTACATCTATATGAAAAATAAGTCTGTTTGGCATAGCGTCTGCCCCTTCCAAGAGAATGATTTCTAATATAATATTATACCATAATTTGTAGAAAAAAGGTTGAAAAAAGAGTAAAAGTTACTAAATATTGATTATTTGTTTGACAATACTTTAGTACAGTGATAAACTGAACACAGTGTCATGTATGTGTTTCGGAAAGCGGTTTTCCAGCACTACCTAAGAAAGAGGTGAATGGAATGACAGTACAACAGACAGATATCAACAGGGTGCGGGCCTCCGTACTTCATCAGTTGGGCAGCAGAGTGTTGTTTCAGCTTGACCGGGGGCGTAATCGGGTGGATGTACAGGAAGGTGTCATACAGGGAGCTTATCCATGCGTTTTTACCATTTTGGTGGATGACGGGGAACAGGGAGGCCCGCCCCAACTGTTATCGTTCAGCTATGCGGATGTTTTGACAAGGGATATAAGGATGAAATTGTGTCAATAGGAATAAAACTCTTTGATTCTGAATAAAATGTTTCAAAAGATTTCAGGATTGGAGAGTTTTTTATTGTGGAATTAATCAAAAAATACATACATATGAACCGGGAAAAAGGAAAGGCGGCCAGTCAGATCACACTGGACGACGACTTTAATGTGCCGGACAGCAAGCCGGACGTCATACGTCTGATACAAGATAAGGGAGAAATTAAGATTGAAGAGATCAACCTTACTCCCGGCCATATTTGGCTGAAAGGAGCGCTGAAATTTCAGGTATTATACCGCAGTGACCAGGAAGAACGGAAGATCAACAGCCTGATGGGAGAGCTTCCGTTCCAGGAAAGCCTGTCCATAGACGGCATCAATGAATATGATACGGCAAAAGTCCGTTGGCAGATTGAAGATCTGACAATGGGTATCATAAATTCCCGAAAGCTAAGCGTAAAGGCATTGGTGCAGCTTTCCGCTGTAGTAGACGAGATTATGGACGAAGAAATTGTCACTGACGTACAGCGGGAAGAAGGATGTGAAGTACTAATGAAGAACAGGAATATGATGCAGCTTTTTCATGCCAAGAAGGATACTTACCGGTTCAAAGAAGAGATTATGCTGCCTTCCAATAAACCGAATATCCGGGAAGTATTGTGGAAAAGTGTACAACTTCGGGGCGTGGAGACCAAGATGATGGAAAACCAGATTTTAATAAAAGGAGAAGCTCTGGTATTTGTACTGTATTTGGGAGAAGAAGAGGAAGAACGCACTCAGTGGCTGGAATCGGCATTGCCCTTTTCCGGAGCAGTGGACTGCAGCGGCTGTACGGAGGACATGATTTTAGACGCTTCTTATGATATTGCCGCCGTTGAGTTGGAACCAAAGCCGGATTACGATGGAGAGGAACGGATTTTGCACCTGGAGTTGGTGCTGGAGATGGATATTCATATTTATCAGGAAGAGCAGATTCAGATGCTGGAGGATTTGTATGCGGTAAATTGCAGATTGCAGACGGAATATGAATCGGCAGTATTTGAAAATCTTCTGATTAAGAATTTTTCCAAATGCAGAGTGGCAGACCGGATGAGCATCGGCGAAAATCAGGAAGGCATCTTGCAGCTGTGCGCCAGTGAGGGCGCCGTATCCATTGACCAGACAGAGATTGTGGAGGATGGCATCCAGGTGGAAGGGACTGTCAGTGTACAACTGCTTTATATCACCTCAGATGATAAGAACCCTCTGGCTTCCCTGAAGGATGTGATTCCATTCCATCATATTATTGAGGTGCCGGGAATTACCAGAAACTCTCGTTTCCAACTGGAAGCCTGTCTGGAACAATTGACGACGGTCATGATGGATTCCACTCAGGTGGAAGTGAAGGCAGTCATTGACTTAAACAGCATTGTGTTTGAAAAAAATCCCATTGCCCGTCTCACCGATGTGACAGAAGAACCTCTGGATATGGAAGCGCTTCAAGAGAGCCCGGGTATTATCGGCTATATTGGAAGGGCCGGGGATACATTGTGGAATATTGCCAAAGAGAATTATACAACGATTGGGGATATCAAAGAAACGAATCACTTGTCGGATGATGTTTTGAAGGATGGAGAGAAGATACTGATCATAAAAACAGTAGGCTGATGTGGGCGGGGGTGTAGGTTATGAGAAAGTTTTAACCATTACACCCCCGTTATGAAAAGAAGCTTCCTTTTATAAAAGGGATAGGAAGAAACCTTGTTGCGGAAATGTTCTATATTCTTTACGATTGGCATAATCCAGATATCATGTTCCACATTGTATCGGAAGCCGAGTTCTGCCAGTGGATCTAAATAAAAATCTAACTCTTCATTCGGTAAATCGACCAGAATCATAATGTCAATATCAGAATCTTCCGTATAATCTCCTCTTGCATAAGAGCCATACAGAATTACATTTTTCAGATGAGAGCCATATAGTTGCTGTATTTCTGTTAAATAGTTTGGCAATAATGCCGCGACTATTTTAGGCATGGTTATCCTCCTTAAAAACATAATTGTGGGTTTTCAAAGAATTTATTAAGAAATTATCATATCACATATTTCTATTTAAATCACCTGGTATTGTCATTAATATCTGCATTACGGTCTATCCAGGAATTATGCATAGAATTTACATTTTTTTCAGATTTTAGCGGTTGCCCGGAAAAATCATTGATGGTATAATTATGAAGATATAAATGTAGAGGTTTCTTATAGTATACCCAAAGGGCACACCGTAATGCCACACCCTTTGGGTAGGCAATTAAGGTATACCCAAAGGGCACACCGTATGCCACACCCTTTGGGTGGGCAATAAAGGTATATTTTATTCTCAAAACTTGACGGAAGGTTTTGAAAAGCCATAGATAGGAAAGGCAGGCCATATGGGGGATATAAGAGAAAAAAAGTCAGGAAGACATACGGTAAAAATTACGCTTGCATTGGCGCTGGCGATAGGAATCATGCATTTTCAGCCGGTCATGGCAAGTACGATACAAGACGCCAATGAAAAGAAAGACGAAGCGCAAAGCGGCTTAAATTCCACCCAAAGGGATATAGGCAGGATTGAGGATGAACAGGCGTCTTTGCAGCAGGAGATTAATGCATTGGATACGGAATTGGTAAATGTCATTATGAACCTGAATATTTTAAAGGATGATTTGAGAGCCAAGAGTGAAGAATTGGTGGAAGTGCAGGATAACCTGGTGCAGGCTCAGGCCGATGAGGACAAGCAATACGAGGCGATGAAGAAACGTATCCGATTTATGTATGAACGGGGAGACAGTGCGCTTTTGACTTCTATTTTGGAATCCAGAAGTATTACGGATTTGCTGAACCGGGTGGAGTATGTCAACGAAGTCTATGACTATGATAGAGAGCTTCTGGAGACATATCAGGCTACGAAGCAGCGGGTGGCGGATTTGGAAGTCCAGGTAGAGGGAGAGATAGCCGAACTGAAAGAGGTACAGGCCAATTATCAGGAGGAGCAGGAACGATATGAGACTGTGATTGCCCAAAAACGAAGCCAGATGTCTGATTTTGACGTACAACTGGCAAATGCCGTACAACTGGCCGCTCAGTACCAGGCAACCATCGATGAGCAGAATGAGATCATCCGTCAGGAAGAGGAGCGTCTGAGGAAGGAAGAAGAGGAACGTAAGAGAAAAGAAGCAGAAGAACGACGGGCAGCCCAGGAAGCAGCGATCGCAGAGGCAAACAGGAATAATGCCGCAAGTGCGGCCAATAATGCTTCCAATACCTCCGGCGGATCCGGGAACGGCTCTAGCACAGGGGGCAGTTCAAGTACTTCCGGCGGTACGGGAGGCGGTTCGAATACAAGCGGCGGTTCAGGAGGCGGTTCGGGCACAAGTGGTGGGACAAGCGCCTCTGGGGGAAATAAGAATCCCGGATATACCACCGGTGTCAGCGGTGGCTCCATCATTGACTATGCTTGCAGCTTTATCGGAAAGCCTTATGTATGGGGCGGAACCGACCCCAATACCGGAGCGGACTGCAGCGGATTTATTCAGTATGTATATCGGAACTTTGGCATTTCATTGCCCAGAAGCTCCTATGACCAACGCAATGCAGGAAAAGAGGTAAGCTATTCCAATGCACAGCCGGGAGACATTATTTGCTATAGCGGCCATGTGGCTATTTACATGGGAGGCGGACAAATTGTACATGCCAGCAATCCGGCGGCATATCCGGCAGGGGGAATTAAGACGGGGAGCGCCACCTACCGCACGATTATTTCCGTTCGCAGGGTGCTATAAAGGGGTTACTATAACCTGCCAGCTTTCGATTAATTTTTCCAAGGAAAAAGCGGCGTTGGCCGGGCTGGTGGAAGGCAGTTTTTGAATTGGCAAGTTCGTTTTAGGCAGCAAATATTTGTCATAGAGCTGACATGCTTTTGCGCCGTTACCATAAATTTGTTTGATGGAACTGTTGGAGAGAACGGCAGGGATATCGGCGGGAATAACATTTTTTATGGAGGTATCGGAAGATCCGATAATGTCACAGCTGGCAATCACGTCCCAGACGGCAATGCCATTGGACAAGAGCAACTCCTTTTTTTCCGGAATGGAGGCAGGGACCGGGGCATTCGTCAGAGCCGCAATCACTTTCCAGAAGCGGTTTTGAGGATGCCCGTAGTAGAAATGCTGTTCCCGGGATTTGACAGATGGAAACGTGCCCAGGATTAATACACGGGAGTTCCGGTTATAGACAGGTTCAAATTCATGGGTATGAGATTCGTAATCGGACATATAGTGCACCTTCTTTCATGATTTTTCTAATTATAGTTCTTAACTCTGAATTTTTCAATCTTAAGTTTTTAAAATTGAATATTGACAGTGAATTCGTAAAGGAATAAACTACTAAATGTAAATATTTTTGATAGAAAGGATATATAAGAGCGAATACAAAGGAGACGCGACAAATGGTAAGATCACCCCTGACAACGTTATGCTATATGGAGCGAGATGGTCAATATTTAATGCTGCACCGTACCGTAAAAAAGAATGATGTAAATAAAGATAAATGGATTGGGGTTGGCGGTCATTTTGAAGCGGGAGAAAGTCCCGAAGACTGCCTGATCCGGGAGGTCTGGGAAGAGACAGGACTTACGCTGACTTCTTTTCGGTTCCGAGGAATTGTTACTTTTATCTGTGATGACTACCCGGTGGAATATATGTGTTTGTATACGGCAGACGGTTTCGAAGGCGAGCTGAAGGAATGCGAAGAAGGGCACTTGGAATGGGTTCCCAAGGAAGATTTGGAGCAGCTTGAACTTTGGGAAGGAGACAAAATATTTTTCCGGCTCCTTGCCCAGGAAGCACCGTTCTTTTCCCTGAAACTGGTATATGAAAAAGGTGTGCTTATGGAAGCCGTGTTGGATGGGCGCAGTCTTTGAATGAAATTTTTGACTTATAAACTTCCTTATATAATGCGTAAAGCATGTATAAGGAAGTTTTTTATTTATGACAATAGAATTCTCGCAGAGCGTGGATTCTATTGTTTTGTAGGAAAGATTGTACTGCTGTGGAGTGTGAAAAGATGTGATTTTCCTATTTCTCTGATGAAAGAGTATGGATTAATGGAGATATATAAGAAAAAGATGCAACACTCTATTCAAAATGTTGTATCTTTCTTTACACCTATAATATCGGCTGTTCTGGCCATTACTTAACCCCTAAATAGAAAAAAAGCAAAAAATATCTGGCTGTCCCAGGGCCCATATTTCGGAGCTATTTTGGGCGATACAACATTTTGAATATCAGGTTGCATAGACGCTCATTTGGATATGAGGCAGTAAAACAAGGAGGTTCTTATGCTGAAACTGACTGTAAAGCCTGGGGAATACCTGTTGATCGGGGATGACATCAAGCTGGTGTTTGCCGGGGGAAGCGCCAACAATCTGAGGATATTAGTGGATGCGCCAAAGAGCATGAACGTTGCCAGGAGCGCGGCCTTAGTGAAAAATGGTTTGGCGGCGGAGCCGGGAAATGAAGTGAAGCATTACAGGGACCGGGAAATTTCCCCGGAGGCCCAGGAAAAAATCAAAGCGATTCTGATGGAAGAACGCAAAAAAGCAAGAAAAGCGTCCCAGGGGAAAAGTCAGGGACGGACTGCGGCGGCAGGAAGGTAATAATGCAGGGGAATCCTAGGGCCCTTGCTTATTATAAAATAGTTCCGTCAATGAGATGGAAAAGGAACAACATGCCGGCAGTACGGCAGTAAATCGGCAGCGGCTCTACAAACAAAAAGAGCCACATGTACGCAAACGGAGTTGCGGCATTAAAGACAAGGAGGAAAATATTATGGCAATGATCGTACAGCACAACCTTACAGCAATGAATTCCAACCGGCAGTTGGGAGTAACCACAGGCTCACAGGCAAAATCTTCTGAAAAGTTATCATCCGGTTATCGTATTAACCGTGCTGGTGATGATGCAGCAGGCCTTAAGATTTCTGAGAAAATGAGAAGCCAGGTTCGCGGATTAACCCGTGCGTCAACCAATGCACAGGATGGCGTTTCTTTGATTCAGACGGCTGAGGGAGCCTTGAATGAAGCTCACTCTATTCTCCAGAGAATGAACGAGCTGGCTGTACAGGGCGCTAATGACACCAACGAGAACATTGACCGTGATGCAATTAACCAGGAGTTGGATGCACTGACAGAAGAGTTGGATAGAATCTCTTCCACCACCCAGTTTAATAAACAGCAGCTTTTGGATGGTACATTTAAAGATAAGAACCTGCAAGTTGGAGCAAACGCAAACCAGAAAATTGCTATTACTATTGATAATATGAACGCAAAGTCTCTAGGGTTAAAGGATGTGTCTTCAACAGTCAGCTTTGACAAACAGACTGGTGAAAAGTTTGGAAAGATCACCTATAACGGTATGAGTGCTGGTTCTTATAATGCTGGTAAGACGGAGGCAAGTAATCGGACGGCAGCAATCAGCGTATTGAAGGGGAAGATTTCTGCTAGATATACTGCAGCAAATTATGTACAACAGTCTAATGGCAAATGGAAATCTCTTGACAGTGATCAGGAATTCTCAACAGTATCCAAGGCTATGTCATTTGACAGGAAAGCAGCAAAAGATGCAATGTCGACAGCACTTACACAGAATTTTGCAACTTATATTACAAAGAGTGCAGTTACAGCATCTAAAGCGCTTTCTAGTTATACAAAAACCGGAAATGTATCCGTAGATAATTATGCGGCAGCCAATGCTTCTATTACTGCAATCCAGGATGCGATCAATAAGGTTTCTTCTCAGAGATCCGCCCTTGGTGCGTTGCAGAACAGATTAGAGCATACGATTGCGAACCTGGACAATGTAGCTGAGAATACGCAGGCAGCAGAATCCCGTATCCGTGATACTGATATGGCTTCTGAAATGGTTGAATACAGCAAGAACAACATTCTTGCTCAGGCTGGTCAGTCCATGCTGGCTCAGGCAAATCAATCTACTCAGGGTGTATTGTCCTTGCTTCAGTAAGGTATTACAGATTTATAATCCGCAGAGGAGCTAAAAAAATTACAGAGGGGCGGGAACCGTCCCTCTGTTTTTTTAAATGAAATGGAATAGAATAGCGAGGTCGAAGTATGGAAGAATTAGCAATGGAGATCCGGAGTGAAATAGATCATATCTGCGCTGGGTATTATTACTATAAAAATGAGGATGTTTTGAGCAAAAGCAGAAGTATGGCGGATGATATCCGAGACTTTTGCAGTTTCTTCCTTCAGGGAAATTTATTTGGAATGACAACCAAAGACTATGAGAATCTCCAGCAGTATGTGTTGCAGGTGCTGCAAGATTATATCGAGGCAACAAAACAGAAAGACATAGTATTTATGCTGGATACATTAGATTATGGATTGCGGGAATTATTGAATATTTGCATAGATGAGGATACAGAGGAGACGAAACATGAGTAAGGAGATTTTTGAAAAGAATCTGACAGCCATGGAGAAATGGTATCCTACCTTTGCGGAAATGATCCGGGAAAAAACGGATATAGAGGATGATACGAAGGTTTTGGTAGAAACATCCTGGGACGGGGAGAAGCTCTTTCGGATTCAAAAAGACGGGAGAACATTGTACTTAGGAGGAAAGCGCAATGCTAAAGAACCAATTGCCATGTGGCTGGAGCGTTTGGGGAAGCTTCCAAAGTATGCGCCAGTATTTTTATTTGGAATTGGCAGCGGCTCCTATTTGAAAGCGTTGGCAGACAATACGGAAAAAGAAGTGAACATCGTAGTTTATGAACCTTCCATTCGTATTTTTTTAAAAACACTGGAAGAAGTGGATTTATCCACGGAAATAGAGAACCGTCCTATTGCCTTTGTTGTGGAAGAATTGAACGATGGTGAGTTTGAACCTGTCATGAACCGGGTGCTTGTATTTGAAAACTTGGAATTTTTCAGGGAAGAAATCCATCCTAATTATAAAGAATGGTATGCAGAGAAGATCATTGAAAAGGTAAGGCTTCTCCAAAGGACTACAGAGCGCATGATTGTAGATGCGAATACTGGAAAGAAGTTTTCCACGCATGTAGCAGCAAATATTTTTCATAACGTGAAATATATATGTGAAGGCTATCACACAAAAGGATTAATGGAGGCGATTCCGACGGATGTACCGGCAATTCTAGTGTCTGCCGGTCCCTCGCTGAATAAAAATGTCCATGAACTGAAGAGAGCCAAAAATAAATCCTTTATTGTTGCGGTAGATACAGCGTTAAAGCCAATGCTGAAGGCGGGAATCAAGCCGGATGTATTTATAACAATCGATGCAAAAAAAGATTTTCATTTAATTGATGCTGAGGGAGTAGCTGAAATTCCTGTGATAGCACCTACCTGTGCTCATTATGTGATTTTGGATCATCAAAAAGGGAAGAAAATATTTTATGACGGGGGTGATGCCATACCCAATGAATTATATGCCATAAATGGGAAGGAGCTTCCCGATGTCTCTAGCGGTGGTTCTGTGGCATGCAGTGCTTTTTCTATGTTGTACAAAATGGGATTTCATACGGTTATTATGCTGGGCCAGGATTTAGCTTATTCAGATAATAAATCCCATGCTGATGGAACCTTTCAGGAGAAAATGCCGGAAGAGGATACTAAAAATATGATTACTGTCAAAGGAAATTATGTAGATAAAATACCCACCAGACGTGATTTCCGTATTTTTTTAGATTGGTTTGAGATGTATATAAAAGGAGCTAAGGAACATGAAGGTATTCGGGTTATAAATGCTACAGAGGGCGGAGCATATATCGAAGGAACAGAGGTTATGACATTAAAGGATGCCATAGAAGAAGTATGTAGCAAAGAAGTTTACTTTTCGGAAAAGATTGATCATATGGCATCTGCTTTTTCCAAAGAAGAACGGCAGAAAGCGTTGGATTATCTTCACGGTATACCGGATGATTATGAAGAGATTCGCAAGACGGCAATACTTTTGGAAAAGACTTATCAGAAGTTGGACAAGTTGTCCCGTTCTGGAACTGTGGGACGAGAAAATACCTTGAAATTATTAAAAAGAGTAAAAAAGCTCACCGGAAGATGTCAGAAAAAAGCGTCTTATCAGTTGATAGACCTAACTATGACGACGGCGGACTACATTATCCGAAGCGAATACTTTTATGAAGAGGACAGTTCAGAAGCGGAAGTGAGAGAAATTGCAAGGAAGGGTATGATGTATAGCCAACTGTTGCAAGAGTGCGCAGAATTATTAAAAAAAATGGCAGAAGAGATTTTATTGCCAATGGTGTAGAACGAGGGATGTATGGAGGGAGTTTCATGAAAAATATTATCCTAGGAAAAATTCAAATTGGAGAAGGGTTTGTTCCGCTGGTGATCCCAGAAATAGGAATCAATCACAATGGAAATCTGGATGTAGCAAAAGAAATGGTGGATGCAGCTTTTCGGGCAGGAGCACGTATCGTGAAGCATCAAACACATGTAGTGGAAGATGAGATGTGTGGTGCGGCCAGAAATATAATACCTGGGAATGCAGATGTTTCTATCTATGAAGTCATGGAAAGGGCTGCTTTAAACCAGGAAGAAGAACTGGAGCTGAAACGGTATACAGAAAGCTTGGGTATGGTTTTTATGAGCACACCATTTTCCAGGGCAGCAGCAGAACGGTTGGAACAGTTTGGGGTACAAATTTATAAAATCGGTTCCGGAGAGATGAATAATTATCCGCTGCTGGATTATGTGGCTTCCTTCGGAAAACCAATGATTGTATCTACCGGAATGAATGATATTGCAAAAGTATCAAGGGCTGTCAACTTGTTGGAAAAACATGGGGTATCATATGCATTATTGCATACTACAAACTTATACCCTACCCAGCCGAGACTAGTGCGACTGGGTGGGATGCAGGCGTTAATGAAAGAATTTTCCCATGTTCCAGTGGGGTTTTCCGATCATACCGTAAACAATTCTGCCAGTATGGCAGCCATGGCTCTGGGGGCAAAAATTGTGGAGCGCCATTTTACAGATCGGTTGGATCGGGTGGGCCCGGACATTGTCTGCTCAATGGATGAAGCGCAGTTAGGGCAGCTTTTACAAGCGGCAGAAGAAATTCCTTTGATGCTGGGCGGGGAGAAAGAAGAGGCACCGGAAGAGAAGGTAACCAGTGATTTTGCTTTCGCATCTGTGGTAACGATACAGCCCATAAGAAAAGGGGAAGTGTTTACAAGGAAAAATATTTGGGTAAAGCGGCCTGGGAACGGGGAGATACTTGCAGAAGAATATGAAGAGATATTAGGGAAAACGGCAGAATATGAGATCCCTATGGACGTGCAGTTGAAAAGAGGTATGGTGCGGTGAGAAAGATTGTATTTATTACAGGAACCCGTGCAGATTATGGGAAACTGAAGGCATTGATAAGGAAGGTGGAGGAATCCGCTGATTTTGAAGCTTATGTATATGTTTCAGGTATGCATTTGCTGGAGGCTTTTGGAAACACATATAATGAAATCTTGAAAGACGGATATAAAAATATTTATATTGCCTATGGTTTAGTAAACAGTAAAAGTATGAGTTATAACGTAGGAGATGTGGTTTGCCACTTTACGGGATATGTGCAGAATGTTCAGCCAGATTTGATTGTAGTTCATGGAGATCGGGGAGATGCATTGGCAGGAGCCATTGTAGGAGCATTGAACAATATCAGAGTGGTACATATTGAAGGCGGGGAATTGTCGGGAACCATTGATGAATCTATCCGCCACGCGGTTTCTAAGCTGGCTCACATTCATCTGGTATGTAATTCAGAGGCAAAAAAGCGTCTCATTCAACTGGGAGAGCAGGAGGAACGTATTTATGTTCTGGGTTCCCCGGATATAGATATTATGAATTCTGAAAATTTGCCTTCAATGCAGGAAGTGAGGGAACGGTATGATATCCGGTTTGAAAAATATGGCATTCTGATGTATCACCCGGTTACTACAGAGCATCATGTGGTGAGCCGGAATATAAAGTCTGTAATTTCTGCTGTAACAAAGTCAGGACATTCCTACGTGATTATATATCCTAACAATGATTTTGGATCTGAAATTATAATAAATGAATATAAAAAATTGGAAAAAGAGCCGGGATTTCGAATTTTTCCATCGATAAGATTTGAATATTTTCTAACATTGTTGAAACATGCGGAATTTATGCTGGGGAATTCCAGTGCAGGCATTCGGGAAACGGGGGTATATGGGGTGCCGGCAATTGATCTGGGAAGCCGTCAGTTGGGAAGATACAATACAGAAATTTCCAAAAATGTGCAACATGTCAATGAAGAGGAAGGGGAGATTTTGGAAGCAATGAAACGGATAGAACAGCATCGGTATGCAGGCAGTACGTTTGGCTTTGGGGACAGTGCAAAACGTTTTATGGAAATTTTAGAAGCGGGGGATATATGGAAACAGGATATTCAGAAATACTTTATTGATATTTGTTTGGAAACAGTTTTTTAAAATTAGTTGACGAAAGGAAAGTTAAATGCATGAAGTTATTAATGGTAGCATATGATAATGACTCTTATATTACATGGTTCCCCCAGGGGCTTGGGTATCTTGCGGCGGCAGCACAAAACGCCGGCCATGAGGTTTCAGTTTACCAGCAGGATGTATATCACTGGCCGGACAGCCATTTGACAGATTTCCTAGATAAAAATCAGTTTGACGTGGTGGAAGTCAGTGTGATAGGCGGGTATTATCAATACCACAAGCTGCTGAGGCTGTCTGAGGCGATCAACGCCTCTAAGAATCGAGAAAATTTCCGCTACACTATAGGCGGGCACGGCCCAGCCTCCGATCCGGAGTATTTTTTAAGGAAAACAGGTGCGGATGTAGTGGGGATTGGAGAAGGGGAAATTACCTTCGTGGAACTTCTGGAAGCTTTCCAGGGGAAGCGGCTGTTGGAGAGCGTAGATGGGATCGCCTATCTGGAAGAAGGAAGGTATGTCAGGACAAAGCCGAGGGAGCTGATTCAGGATATTGATGAAATTCCATGGCCGGCTTATGAGCTGTTTGATATGAGTTATTATACGTTGATGCGGGTGGCGAACATTGAAAAGAATGAGCGGTGCCTGCCCATGCTGTCCGGTCGGGGTTGCATTTTTAAATGCAACTTCTGCTACCGCTTGGATAAGGGGTTCCGCCCCAGAAGTGCAGAAAGCATTATTGAAGAAATGAAATTTTTAAAAGAGAAGTACAATGTAAAATATATTGCTTTTTCCGATGAGCTTTTGATGAGTTCCAGGGAAAGGACATTGGAGCTGTGCCAGGCATTTATTGACGCAGGGGTGGATATGAAATGGAACTGCAATGGGAGGCTGAACTTTGCAGATTTGGATGTACTGGAGAAGATGAAAGAAGCGGGTTGTGTTTTTATCAATTATGGGATTGAATCTTTGGATGATGCCACTTTAAGGGTCATGCATAAGGGGCTCACAAAGAAAATGATCATCAGAGGGATTGAAAACACGTTGGAAGTGGGCATTAGCCCTGGGCTTAATATTATCTATGGGAATATAGATGAACCGCTCCATGCCATTGATGATGCGGTGGAATTTCTGATGAAATATGACGACCACGCCCAGATGAGGACAATACGTCCGGTAACGCCATATCCAGGATGCGAATTGTTCCAATATGCAATAGACCATGGCCTGTTGAAAGATACAGCCGATTTTTATGAAAACAAGCATACCAACTCGGATTTGATATCTGTGAACTTCACCAGATATTCGGATGAAGAAGTTTATGATGCGCTGTACAAGGCAAATATGCGCCTGCTCAAAAGATATATGGAAGTACAGGAAGAAAATTATGAGAAGGTCTGTAAAAGCCTGTATTATGATCAGGATGCCAGCTTCCGGGGATTCCGACAAACGTAGATAGGGGTGAATTACTTGTATAACGGAAATAAAATAGCTGCATTTATCCCAGCGCGAGGTGGTAGTAAGGGTGTCAAAAGGAAGAACATACGTCTACTGGCAGGAAAGCCTTTGATTTATTATACGATTCAAGCAGCTTTAGAAAGCAACTATATTGACAAAGTAATTGTATCAACAGAGGATAAGGAAATAGCAGAAATTTCTAAAAGTTTTGGGGCAGAAGTCCCATTTTTAAGACCACAAGGGTTGGCGGAGGATACAACGACTACAATAGATGTTGTCCTGCATGGAATAAAAGTGTTTTTTTCACAAGAGAAGTGGGACAGTATGGTGTTGCTACAGCCCACACAGCCATTAAGGACGTCGGAAGATATTGATAATGCCCTTGTTTTTTATTATGAGCATAGTAAAAGAAGCCTTGTATCCGTATCGGAAGTAGGAGATCACCCAATTTTGATGCGCAGGTTTGATAAAGATAGAAAGCTGCAAAAGCTATTCGATCTTCCAAGTTCTGTAAGAAGACAAGATATGGAGCAAATATACCGTGTAAACGGAGCAATTTATATTAACCAAATGGAAAGTCTTACTAGGGAAACAAGTTTTAATGACAATGAACTGGGATTTATTATGGATAAGAGTCATTCTGTAGATATTGATGAGTTACCGGATTTTGCTTTGGCAGAATATTATTTATCAGGCAAAATAATCTAATAGCATTCATTACACTCATAACAGAAAAAAGAGGAAAACAAAAAATGGAAGAAGTGATTATTAAGTATTTAAATAAGGCGTTAGACTTTGAATCAAAGGGATACATAGATGAGGCAGTAGCTTTATATGATAGGCTTTTAGTGGCAGTACCGGACAGTGTGGAAATTATTTTAACGGAGAAAGCAAAACTAGAGTTTCGAAATATGAGAGATAAAGAGGCTTTGCTAGACTTTATTCAGGCTTATGCAGTGGACAGAAATGAAGAACTATATGATTTGGTAATAGAAGCATACTTGAATCCTAATCGAAAGATGCTGGAAGCGCAGTATCAGGAAAATCTTCATATATTGGAGAAGTACCCTTATTATTGGAATGATTTCAGTTTGGAAGAGATGGAGCTGTATGTTTTATGGATGGATACAGAAGTGATATGTGCAGTGAATGTCCAAGAAAAGGCATTTGCTGTATTGCCCCATTGTGGTATTGAGGAGCAAGAGCAGGAAGATATCAGCTTTATGCTGATCAATCAGTTGTACCTATCAGAGATATGTTGCTATAAGGATAAGATCAAAAAAAAGCAACCCTTTTTTGATGAGGAAGTTCCTTATTATTTGATATATGACAGAAACTTTTGGATGTTGTTTGCCCAAACTGCAGACTTAAAGGAACTGCTGAAAGAAAAACGTGTTGTTTTTTTAATTGGAAGAAAGAGTTTTTGCAGTTATTTAGAGGACTCTTATGTGGTTTCTCCAAAGAAGATCATAAATTTTGGATCTCATGAAGAGTATGAAACATTATTTGGTACAATTATGGAACATAAAGTAAAGAAGATGGAGGAGTACAAAAGGGGTAATGCAGCATATTATCAGGCTCACGGACAAGAAGTTATTCAGAATATTCAAAATGGGAAACCGAGGATTTTATTTATAACCAGTCGTTTTACTTCCGTGTTGCAGTATCATACCAGAGATTGTATGCAGGCGGCTCAAAGAATGGGATGCAGGACAAGACTGTTGATTGAACCAGATGGGATTCATAGGATGACATTGCTTTCAAAGGAAGAAGAAATTAGTGACTTTAAGCCGGATATTATATTTTGCATTGACCATTTTCGGTATGAGTATAATGTGCCAGATCATGTGGTATGGATTACTTGGGTACAGGATCCTATGCCCTTAGTAATGGATAAGAAATCACCAGGTAAATTAAAAAGCAGGGATTTTGTCATGACTCACTATACATCGTGGAAAGATTTTGACGCAATAGGATACTCAAAAGAGTGTTTAATAGAAGCACCGATTCCAGCTAATTCCTATATTTATCGACCGTATTTATTAACCTGTGAAGAAAGAGAGAAGTTTAGCTGTGATATTTGCTTTGTCTGCCATGCAAGTGATGTAGACTCCTATATTGAAAGTGTTGTTGCGGCTTATCCAGAAAGAGTACAGGATATGATTTATGCTTTACATAAAGGATATCAGGCTTATGTCTGTGAATCAGGAAAATTGTTTTTCTCACAGGAAGAATTTAGAAAATTTATTGATGGAGCAATGATACAGAATTTTGAAATAAAAGTTTCAGATGAATATCTGGATACGATGTCCAAAGATATGTGGCTGGGATTTAATCAGAGGGTATATCGTCAGGCTTTAGTAGATTGGATTATAGAAGCAGGATTTACAAATCTAAAATTATGGGGAAATGGATGGAAGGATAATGTTAAATATAAAGAATATGCTATGGGGCCAGCTGAAAATGGGGAGGTACTTTCGAAAATCTATCAATCATCCAAAATTGTGATTGGAAATAATGTAGGAACTTCTGCTGCTGCCAGGGCTTGGGAGACAATGTTAAGCGGAGGCTTTTACATGGCCAATTATATTCCTCCAGAGGAAGACGGTGTGGATATTAGAAAGATTATGAAAGTAGATGAAGAATTAGTCATGTTTCATGAAAGAGAGGATTTAATAGAAAAGATTCAATTTTATCTGACGAATGAGAAGGAGCGTCAGAGGATGTCCCTAATTGGACATAAGGCCGCACTTGAGCGGATGACATTTGATAAGACGATGCAGCGGGTAATCAAAGAGGTTGGGAAACGGTTGGAAGAAGGTGGTGTATAAAAATGGACAAGATAAGGATGGATTCTCATAAGTTGCTTTACCATCCGAAACGAGTATCTGATTGGATGGACGGAAAAAATATTTATCCCATTGAACTGGAAATTGGTTTGACGAATGCATGTAACCATCGTTGTATATTTTGCGCAGTAGACTATACAGGATATAAACCTGACTATCTAGATTCTAGGCTGCTGATGGAAAATTTGGAGGGGTTAGCTGTCAAAGGTGTAAAAAGCATTATTTATGCAGGGGAAGGAGAACCGCTTTTACATAAAGATGCCCCAGAACTGATTAATAAAACAAAAAGTTTAGGAATAGATACTGCTATGTCAACAAACGGCGTTTTATTTACTCCGGAGGTTTCAAAGGAATGTTTGCAATCACTTACATGGGTTCGTTTTAGTACGGCAGGCATAACCCAGGAAACCTATAATAAAATTCAGCAGGGGAAACCGGGCGATTTGTCAAAAGTCTTGTACCATATGGAAGAAGCTGTAAAAATAAAAAGAGATCAGCATTTACATACCACGCTGGGGGTACAATTGCTGCTTTTGCCAGATAATAAAAATGAAGTTGTAAAAATGGGCAAGGCATTAAAAGAAATTGGAATAGATTATTTTACAATTAAACCTTTTTCCCAGCATCCTCAGAGTCAGAATATCCTTCAAGTTGATTATCAGGAAATGATGGAAATGGAAAGCCAAATAAAAGAATTGCAAACGAATACATTTAAAGTATATTTTAGAACGCATTCCATGCAGAAATTAAATTGTAAGCGGACATATAAACATTGCTGGGCATTGCCTTTTATGGCGTATTTAGACGCGAAGGGAAATTTATGGCCCTGTATTGTATTTTTGGGAAAAGATGAATTAAAATACGGAAATATTTATCAGAAGTCGTTTGTAGAAATTTGGGAAGGCGACCGGAGGAGAGAAATTAACGAGTATTTTATGAATATGGATCTGGAGCAGAATTGTAGGGAATTGTGCCGCCTGGATGAAATGAATAAATATTTGGAGGAGTTAATGTATCCATCGGAACACGTAAATTTTATATAGGAGGAAGAGCGAAACCATGAATCGAAATATAACGCCTTATAGCAACCTGAAAATTTTTCATCACCAGGAAACCTTAAATAAAGTAGAACGGGGGGAGCGGTGTAATCCCCTTTATATCCGAATCAAACCTACCAATATCTGCAACCATAACTGTTTTTACTGTCATTATAAAAATTCATATCTGACACTGGATGAATATCAGCCCAAAGATTTTATTCCATATGAAAAAATGATGGAAATCATTGAGGATATGAAGACTATGGGGGTAAAAGCAGTGACGTTCAGCGGGGGAGGAGAACCGCTGGTATATCCTTATATTGAAGAAACCATGGAGAAGGTTTTGGATTCGGGCATTGAACTGTCAATCATTACAAACGGAAGTATGCTCAGTGGAAAGAAGGCCCAGATACTTGCGAAGGCCAAATGGGTTCGGATTTCCATGGATTCTATGATACCTCAAACATACGCCCAGAACAGGGGGATTTCAGAAAATGCCATAGGGATTCTCAAAAATAATATCAAAGAATTCGCAAAAATGAAAGACCCTTATTGCGAGTTGGGAATTAACTTTGTCATAGGAAAAGAAAATTACAAAGAAATCGAAGAGGTGGCCCGGACCATGAAAGACCTGGGGGTAAATCATGTGAAATTTGCTCCCCTGTTCAGCAATGAGACAGAAGAATACCACAAGGATATCAAGGACGAGGTTATTTCTACCTTAAGCAGATTGTCCCAGGAATTAAATGGGGATGGTTTTAAAATTATTGATTTGTATACCAGTGATTTTGATCATTATGAGGTCTTTAAACGGGAATATTCCCGATGCCCAATGAAGGAATTTGTCTGCATTATCGGGGCCAACAGTAAAGTTTACTATTGCCAGGACAAGGCATATTTATCAGACGGATGTGTTTGCGATTTGAACCATCAGTCGTTTTTGGAAGGATGGACCTCGGAGGCAGTTACACAGAAGTTCCGGGAATTTGATGCAAAGAAAATCTGTAAACAGCATTGCGTACATGATTCCAGAAACGTGTTGATCAATTCCTATCTTGATATGGATATGAATCATGTGAATTTTGTGTAAAAGAGGAGTCTGTCATGGATTACGAGTTAATGGAAACGTGCAAAGAAATAAGAAAAGAAATTTTTATGCAGGCGTATCACGCAGGCGGAGCCCATTTGGGAGCGTCATTTTCCGTTGCGGATATATTAGGAACACTGTATTTTGGCGGAGTATTAAACTATCGGCCAGAGGATCCTGGTTGGAAGGAACGGGATAAAGTGATTCTGAGCAAAGGCCATGCAGGAGCGGCGCTGTATGCCGTTTTGGCTATTGCCGGATACTTTGACAGAGCACATTTGAAAACCTTTTGCCAGATCGGGAGCAATCTGGGAGGGCATCCCAAAATAAATGAGATTCCAGGAGTGGAGGCCTCCACAGGGGCCTTGGGGCATGGCCTGTCATTTGCCATAGGGATCGCGTATGCGAATCGAATGGACCATAGGGACAGCCATGTGTATGCAATACTGGGAGACGGGGAGTGCCAGGAGGGCTCTGTCTGGGAAGGGGCATTATCGGCCCCTGCATTAAAGCTGGACAATTTGACGGTGATCGTAGACCATAACAAATTACAGGCAATGGATTGTCTGGAACATATCGTGCCGATGCAGCCTTTTTCTAATAAGTGGAAAGCGTTTGGATGGAATGTGGTGGAAATTGACGGTCATAATTGTTCCGAAATAAAAGAAGCGCTTTTAACAAGAAAGCCAGAGATTCCGACTTTGGTGATTGCAAATACCATAAAAGGAAAAGGTGTTTCTTTCATGGAGCATGCGCCTATATGGCATTACCGTATGCCAAATGAACAGGAGCTGCCGGTTTTAATGGAGGAACTGGGAATAACAGAACAAGATTTGAAAGAGGAAAGCGTGGTACGGCAATGAGAACGGCTTATTTAGATACCTTATATGATTTGGCAAAAAAGGATAAAAACGTATATGCCCTGATATCGGATAACGGTGCAATTGTATATGATAAATACCGGAAAGACCTGGGGGAACAATATTTAAACTTGGGTATTTCTGAAGCAAATATGCTGGGCATGGCTGCAGGAATGGCAAGCTGCGGAAAAATTCCGTTTGCTTATACCATTGGAGCCTTCCTTGCTTACAGGGCTTTTGAATTTTTGAGAAACGATATTTGCTTGCAGAACCAGAACGTGAAAGTAGTGGGAACCGGGGCCGGAGAGGTCTACAGTGCCTTAGGACCGACACACCATGCTACAGAAGATCTTGGAGGACTACGGAGCCTGCCGAACTTGACGGTGCTGTGCCCGGCCAGCCCCATGGAAGTAAAAAAGGCGACAATGGCGGCTTATGAACATCAGGGGCCGGTCTACCTGCGTCTGGGAACCAATAAAGAAACGGAATTGTATGCTAATGACTATCCGTTTCGGATTGGCAAGGGTGTGACGCTCAGGGAAGGAAAAGATGTGGCTCTTATCGGGACAGGCAGTATGCTGAAGGACATTTTGGATGCAGCAAAGAGATTGCAGGAAAAAGGCATTCAGGCCAGGGTAATTAATTTGCATACCATCAAACCCCTGGATCGTGAAATCATTTTCCAGGCGATAGAAGAAACCGGAAAAATTATCGTTGCGGAAGACCATAACATAATTGGCGGCCTTGGAAGCGCCGTAGCAGAGGTTGTTGCAGAATCAGGCGAAGGGATAAAATTTAAACGAATCGGCCTGAAGGGATTTTCAAAGGGTTATGGAACTTATGAACAGGTGAAAGAGGCCAACGGTGTGGGGATAAAAGAGATCTGCTCTCAAGTGGAACGTTGGTTTTAGAGGAGGTTTTATGGCGAATGAAGTGTATTTTAACCAAAATCCCGTCATAAGAGTAGGAGTCAAGGAAATAGAGGCGTTGAAAGAACAGGCTAAAAAAAGTAAAAACGGTAAGTTTCGCTTATGTATGCAGCACAGCCCCGGTGATCCGCTTCATGAAATGTTTATCGTGCGCAGCAGGGGAGATTATGGAAGGCCGGATAAGCATCTGTATACGACGGAGTCCCATACGATTGTGGACGGAGCTATGCTGGTCATCTTGTTTGAAGAGGATGGAGAGATAAAAGAAGTGTTTGAACTTTCCAAAGATAACGTCCATACCTATCGGATTGATACGGACATTTATCATATGCAGATTCCCCTTACAGAACAAGTCGTTTATTACGAAGTGAAGCTTGGGCCTTTTACAGCAGAGAGCAACGTTTTCCCGGACTGGGCCCCCGCCCCCCTGGAAACAGAACAGGCAGCAATATTTATGAAAACATTAAAAGAGAGAATCAAAACGTTTCAATCAATAAGCGAATAAAAGGGAGCGTACATTTTGAGAAAAGAACTATTATTTATTGTTCCGCCATGTGTCTCCATATCGGAGCTTTTGCCGGATGAGAACAAAACATTTTCCAATAAAATCAGAAAAGAAGTGCCTCTTGGAGCGCTGTCTTTGGCTACCTATCTGGAATCTTATACCCAGGCAAATGTAAGGATCCTGGATTTGAATTTAAAATTTTATGAACTGGTAAATGAGAGAAAATTTGATGAGTGTCATACGCTGGAGCGTTATGTCAGAGAATTTGTGAGCCAGTATCAAAATGAAGCAATCGATTTTTGCGGGATTTCTGCTATTTTCAGCCCGGCCTATGGTTATCTGGATATGATCAGCAAGATCGTAAAAGAATTCTTTCCCAATGCCGTTGTAGCAGCCGGAGGAGGCGTTCCCAGCAACTTGATCCAAAATGTTTTTTCAGACGCCCCCTGTATTGATTTTATTTCATATGGGGAAGGTGAAATTGCCCTTTTAGGGTTTGTTGCTTCGGAAGATGAGAAGAAATATCTGGAAGATTCTCCCAGCCTGACCACGCGGGAAAAAGAAGAAAAGGGATTTCAATGTTCCTTTGAATTTATTGAGAATTTGGATGATATTCCGCCTCTGGACTTTTCGCTGATTGAATTTGAGAAATACAGCGGCCATGTGCATGCCCAGACCAGGGAGAAGGTTGTTGCGCTGCCTCTGATGTTTTCCAGAGGCTGCCCCTTCGACTGTTGTTTTTGTGCGTCTCACAGTATTCACGGAAAACGGGTAAGGTATAACAGCCTGGAACGGATTAAATCGGATATAAAATTATTTACAGAAACATATCAGGTAAATACGATTACCGTTTGGGATGATAATTTCTTTGTGGATAAGAAACAGGCAATAGCATTGCTTGATTATTTTATGGGCCTGAATCTGGCCGTAGAGTTTGTAAACGGATTTCCGGTGTACCGTATGGATGATGATATGGCGAGGCTGTTGAAGCAATCAGGAATCGACGTAGTTACATTGGCCATTGAATCCGGAAGTCCAAGAGTGCTGAAGGATATTATTCATAAGCCTTTGAAGCTGGAAATGGTTCCAAAGGCAATCCAGTGCTTGAGAAAATATGATATTTATACAAAAGGACTGTTTGTAATTGGATTTCCGGGAGAAACATTAGAAGATATCCAGACAACAATGGAATTTATCCATAGCAGCGGGCTCAATTGGGTTGATATTTATATTGCCTCTCCTTTGCCGGGGAGTGAACTGTATGATATCTGCAAATCCAAGGGGTATTTAAAACGGGAAGATCCTTCTTCGTGCAATTTTTGGTCCGGAAATATTGAGACGGAACATTTTCATGCAGCTCAGATGGAAGAGATACAAGTTTACAACACGGTGAAAAAGGATTTTGTAAATAATTTAGATATGCGCCAAGGAAATTGGGAACGGGCGCTGATCAATTTCGAATATGTGATCCATGCAAAGCATAAAAACCCGTTTGCTTATTATTATGGCGCAAAAGCAGCAAAAGAGCTGGGCAGATTAGAAAAAGCAGAAGAATACTATAAAGAATATTGGAATATCCGGGAGCAAAGTGAGGAATGGGAACGTTTGATTCAAAGGTTTATAGCAGAATCTGTGGAATTTTCCAATCTATGAGAAATGAGGATAGAACAGATGTATCTGATTATTGGCGCTTCCGGGTTTATCGGAAACCATTTCTATGATTATTGCGAAAAAAGAAATATTCCAGTTTGCGGGACATATTACCGTCATGCAGACAATCCCCAATGGCTGCCATTTGATTTGTGCAGAGATGATCTGGAGGAACTGTGCGGCAGGTATCTAAAGGGCCAAATTCCGGAGGCAGTTATTTTTTGCGGGGCGAATACCAGTATTGACAGTTGCAAAAAAAATGAGGAGGCCAGTTTTCAACTGAACGTAACAGGAACGAAGAGGATTCTGGCACAAGCAAAAAAACTGAAATCAAAATGTGTTTTTTTATCTTCGGAAGCAGTATTCGACGGGGAGAAAGGCAGATACACAGAAGATGATATTCCAAATCCCATTACGTCCTATGGAAAGCAGAAGCTGGAAGTAGAACAATATATGAGGCAGGAGATTGAGAGTGGTCTTATTTTCAGAATCAGCAGAGCCGTCGGAAGCAGCTATGGAGAAAAAGATATTTTCCAGGATTTTTACAACAGGATCCTGAACCAGGAAGAGATCGTATGCTTAAAAGATCAGAGCTTTTGTCTGACAGAGGTAGACGATATTTCGCAGATTATGGCAAGAGCCCTGAAGCAGGATCTGAAGGGGTTGTATCATATAGCAAGCGATAATTACATATCACGTTATCATCTGGCAGATTTATATGCGCAGCATGTGTTTGGAGGATACCCCCAAATAATAGAAAAAGAATTTGAAGAAATGATGTTCTTAGATCACAGACACATAAAAGGTGGTTTGGATGGAAGCCGCCTGGCGGATTTGTTGGATTTCCATTACATGGAACTTCCTCAAATATTGGAAAGGTATCATGAGTCTTATGAGAAAGCAGCTTCGGGAAGGAGAGAACAATGGCGTACGTAGATTTTGTATCGGAATTACACCGAAAAACAAAGAGGGATTACATTGGCAGAGTTACAGCAGATGATAAAGCTGAATGTGCAAAAACAGCAAAGCAATATGGATATGACTATTGGGACGGCGATCGGAAATACGGGTATGGCGGATATCATTATGACGGCCGCTGGAAAAGCGTTGCGGAAAAAATTGCACAGCACTACCAGCTTAAGTCAGGACAAAAGGTTTTGGACGTGGGATGCGGGAAAGCGTATCTGCTTTATGAATTAACCCAGGCAGTACCGGGACTGATCGTAAAAGGGCTTGATTTATCGAGATATGCCCTGGAGCATGCAAAGGAAGAGGTAAAAGAAAATTTACAGTACGGCAATGCCAGAGAACTGCCCTTTGAGGACAATGAATTTGACTTGGTAATTTCACTTACGACGCTGCATAACTTGAAAATATTTGATTTGAAAAAGGCCATCCAGGAGATTGAACGTGTCAGTAAGGGAAACAGCTATATTATGGTGGAATCCTTCCGCAACGATACGGAAGAAGTAAACATGCTTTACTGGCAGCTGACCTGTGCCAGCTACTATTCTGTAGAAGAATGGGAATGGCTGTATCGGGAATGGGGGTACACAGGAGACTATAGTTTTATCTTTTTTGAATAAATGGCTGCGGAGGAATGAAGAATGGCAAAGATTGTTTCCAAAAAAGAATTTTGTGAAATCAGGGAGAAACTAAAAGCAGGGCATAAAAAAATTGTTCTATGCCATGGCGTCTTTGACCTGGTTCACCCTGGACATATCATCCATTTCGAAGAAGCCAAAAAGCTGGGGGATGTGTTAGTGGTATCTATTACATCGTCCGAATTTGTTCGGAAAGGTCCCGGAAGGCCTTATTTTGACGATACCATGCGGCAGAAGTTCTTATCATCTATAAATTGTATTGACTATGTGATGCTGTCAGAGGGATATACGGTGGATGACATCATTGAAGCCGTGGAACCGGATATTTATGCAAAAGGACAAGAGTATGCAAATGCCAAAGACGATATTACAGGGAAGATTTCAGAGGAAGCAGAATTGGTTCAAAGGCATGGCGGAGAAGTGGCCTATACGAAGGGTCAGGTATTCAGCTCCACAAAATTAATCAACCAAGCGCTGCCATCCTTGAGCAGAGAGGTAAAATCATACCTGGAAGAGTTTTGCAGCAGATACGATTTATCCCATATTAAAAAATATGTGGACGCCATGAGGAATATGAAAGTACTGGTAGTTGGGGATGTCATTATAGACGAATATATTTACTGCAACGTCCAGGGATTGATGTCCAAGGATATGGGCTACTCAACCAGATATAAATATTCTGAGCAATATCTTGGAGGTTCTTTGGCAGTTGCCCGCCATCTGTCTTCTTTCAGCGACCAGGTGACGATCATGGGCGTGGTGGGATCGGAAAAGGCAATTCATAGCAGGCTACTGAATGAACTCAGCCATAAATTGCGTATGGATTTTGTGTATAGTCCTTACTATCCGACCATTGTAAAAAAGCGGTATGTGTCCTTGAATGAAAAACGGGAAGAGGTCAGCAAAATATTTGCAGTCAATAATCTTTTGGATCCTATGCTATTGGATGCTGGGAGTGCGGAACAATTCCATCGTCGTCTTGAGGAAAAAGCAGAGCAATACGATGTTGTAATTTTATGCGATTTTGGACATGGCCTGATCGATTCTAAGGCAAGAGAGATTATTCAGGAAAAAGCAACGTTTTTAGCATTAAATTGCCAGACGAATTCCTCTAATTATGGCAAAAATTTAATTACGAAATACCACAGGGCGGATGTTTTTGCATTGGACCAAAAAGAACTGGGACTGGCTTTTTCTGATTATCAAAGTGAAGAACCAGAAGCTCTCAAACGGCTGGCCCGGCATTTTGGGAATAAAGGCTGGCTGACCAGAGGGGCCAAAGGTGCAATGGCGGTAGAGAAGGATGAATTGCTTCTTTGCCCGGCATTTACCCTGAAAGTGAAGGATACGATTGGAGCGGGAGACGCTTTTTTTGCATTGGCAAGCTTATCTGTGGCAGTGGGAGCGTCAGCGGAAGTGGGTATGTTTTTGGGCAATATTGCCGGAGCGTTGGCTTCCAATATTGTAGGTAATAAAGAGTCCGTTGAAAAAGTAAATGTATTAAAATACGCAAGTACATTATTGAATATTTAAGAAATATGGGGAAACGATCATGAGAATTGCTGTGTTAGGCACTACGCCAATGACAATCGAATGTATTTTAGAATTTGTGAAACACGGTTGGGAGGTTGCAGCTGTCGTTTCGCTTCCGGAGGATAAACAGCCGTTGAATTCCGTCGATTTGAAAAGAATTTCCGATGAAATAGGGGCTGTATACTATGAAACCGATGACTTAAATGGAGAAAAAAGCGAAGCGTTTTTATCCCATTTGGATCTTGATTATATTTTTTCCACATGGCCTTACATAATAAACGAACGCATTTTAAATGTGCCCCGGTATTTTGTAATTGGTTCCCACCCCACCCAGCTTCCCTATAACCGGGGACGCCATCCGCTGCATTGGCTGATTTGCATGGGAATCCGGGAAAGCTATATGAGTCTTTTTGTAATGGACAGCGGGGTAGACAGCGGTAATATTTTAATCCAGGAAATGTATTCCTGCGCATATGATTATGGAATTCAAGATGTATATGAGAATATGATAAAAGCCTGCCGTCAGGCAATCGGGCGTCTTTGCTGTACGCTAGAGGAAAATCCGGCGTACCGTGGGGAAAAACAGAATAGTTCAGAGGCGAATTACTGGAGAAAACGGAATATATTTGATGTGATAATCGATTTCAGAATGAGCGCTCTTGATATTGTAAGACTTGTCAAATCCTTTAATCCTCCTTATGAATGTGCCGTTCTACTATATAAATCAGAGATGCTCCGTATTGTCAATGCCAGGATCATACCGAGTTGCATGGAGGAAGAAAAGCTTCAGAGACTGGAAGCAGGAAAGGTGCTAGAGGTGAAAAAACACTGTATTAGTGTGAAAGCGTCTGATCAGATCGTAGAGCTGGAAGTTTCAGAGAAGTTAGATCTTACGAAACGACAGTTTGGGAACTATATTTATCCGCCGGCAAAGTACGTGATGGAAGAGCCGGATTTATTCCAAAAGCTGCAAAAATTTGTATGAAAAGAAAAAAGGGGAAATGATCAGATGATAGAAATCGATATTTGGGAGAATAAATTAGAAGAAGCAGAAGCGCATGCAGCATATCAGGCCGTTATGGACCGGTGCGTCAGCGACGGCAGGATTGTAAAAGCGATGGAGGAAAAAATAGGAGAATTGCGGGAGGTTCCCTATGTAATCGCTACGCCCAATGGAACTTCCGCTTTATTGCTGGCATTGATGGCAGCAGGCGTTGGTCCTGGGGACGAAGTTATCGTGCCGGATATTACATTTATTGCAACCGCCAACGCAGCAAAAATTTTAGGAGCCACGGTAGTCGTTGCAGACACAATGGAACACGTTCCCGTGATATCAGAAGAAAGTGTCATGCGTTTGCTCACGGAAAAAACAAAAGTAGTGCTGCCCGTACATATTAACGGTCATATTGCCTGTACAAAACAGTTGAGAGAAAACATGCATCAGAGAGAAATCCTTGTAATTGACGATGCCTGCCAGGCGTTTTTATCTGGAAGGAAAGGAGATTATGCAGGAAGCCACGCTGATATTGCGTGTTATTCTATGGGAATTTCTAAGACGGCTGCCAGCGGTCAGGGTGGTTTCGTTACAACCAGCAATGAGAAGCTGTACCGTCTTATGAAAAAGCTGAAAACACAGGGGTTGGATTCCCTTTTTGTGCGTGAAAATTATACGGTGGCGGGGTTTAACTTTAAAATGTCCGATATTTTAGCAGCTATTGGATTGGTTCAACTGGAAAAAATAGATAAAAAAATAAATCATTTGTGGGAAGTATATCACCAATATCAGGAGGGACTAAAAGGAGCAGAGGGAATCAGCTTTATTCCCCGAAAAGAATATGAATTGCCCTGGATGACTTATATTTTATGTGAGAACAGGGATGCGGCAAAATTGTATCTAGAAAAAAGAGGGGTCGTTGCCCGCGATATTGGGGAATGTCTTCACCGTGCCGCATATCTGGAAGCGCGGGATGAGTATGTCCATTCTGAAAAGTTTGAACGGCAAATACTTGCGTTGCCCAGCGGACCGGATCAGCCTTTGGAGCATGTACAAAAAGTCTGCCAGTATTTGAGAGAAGGGAGCCAGAATTTATGGAACGCATAAGTGCAAAGGATGAGATTTTGATTCCTCGGAAGATTGCTATCGGATTTCAAGAGGGAGCGTGTCCGCTGAAGTGTAAGAAATGCTGGGCTTTTGGGCAGGGAAAGAAAAATCATGTTCGAAAGATGAGGCTGGAACAAGCAAAGGAATTAATTGATGAGATAAGCGCTCTTCCTTCTGAAACTTTGATACATATACAGCCCCATGTTCAAGCAGAGCCTTTTACAAATTCGGATTTTCGTGAAATCGTGGAATATTGCATGGTAAAAAATGTCGGTATGAGTATCGTTACCAACGGGATTCTGATCGATGAATCCTGGCGCGATTTTATTGCGGAGAAATTGGACGGGCGGTTTCAGATTTCCTTCAGCCTGGATGCAGTCACGCAGGAAACGTATGAAAAAGTAAGAGGAAATTATTCTTTGCAGAAAATAGAAGAAACCGTCCTTTATCTTTTGGAACATCGAAAACATAAAGACCTGCGTATTCTTGTGAACTATGTAGAAGAATTGGATAACGAAAAAGAAACGGCCGCATTTTTGGAAAAATGGAAGGATGTTGCGGATGCGGTGAGTATTGGAACCTGCCTGGATGCCCGCCGAAAAATACCACAGAGGTATCAAAAGGGTGAGTATTCCTACATTCCTTGTGAAAAAGTATTTGATACTATGACCATTGATTGGAATGGAGATATCAGGGTATGCCAGTATGATGCATTTGGGGATACCTGCCTTGGCAATGTGTTCCAGGAGGGAATTTTAGGGGCATGGAATAATGAAAATATGAAAAGACTCCGGAAAAGACATTTAGAAAACAAAATAGCGGAAACAGAATTCTGTTATGGATGCGACGGCAGGTGGCTGTATAATCTGGTCAGGAGAGAGACAGAACATTATATTATAAACGAAGGAAATAATATGGTATTTTACAATCACAAATAGAGAACCCAAACAGGAGGCAACCCATATGATATCATTAGTAACCGGCGGCTGCGGCTTCATCGGCTCCCATATCGTAGACCGTCTGCTAACAGAGGGGCACGAGGTCCGCGTCATTGACAATTTCACCACAGGACGTCCCCAGAACCTGGACCACCAAAAAGATAACCAACACTTACATATTTTCAGGAAAGATATCCGCAGCAGGGAGGAGATCGCTCCGCTGTTTGAAGGGGCAGACTATGTATTTCACTTAGCCGCTCTGGCGGATATCGTCCCTTCCATCCAAAAGCCATGGGAATACTATTCTTCCAATGTATTGGGCACCTACCATGTGGCGGAGTGCGCCAGGGAAGCAGGGGTGAAGAAAGTGGTATACGCAGCCTCTTCCTCCTGTTACGGGATCCCAGATGAATTCCCCACAAAAGAAACCGCCCAGATCCGCCCTCAGTATCCCTACGCCTTAACCAAACGCCTGGGAGAAGAAACCTTGCTCCATTGGGGACAAGTATACGGCCTTCCAGTGATTACCCTCAGGCTTTTTAATGTATATGGGACACGCTCCCGGACCTCCGGGACTTACGGTGCGGTATTCGGGGTGTTCCTGGCCCAGAAGCTGGCGGGGAAGCCCTTTACCGTGGTAGGAACCGGGGAGCAGACCAGGGACTTTACGTATGTCACAGATGTGGCGGATGCGTTTTACACGGCGGCGATGTCGGATATCGTGAATGAAACCTTCAACGTGGGAAGCGGCGGGACCTATTCCGTAAACCGTCTATGCCAGCTCCTTGGGGGAGAGATCACACATATTCCCAAACGCCCTGGCGAGCCGGACTGTACCTTCGCAGACACCGGTAAGATCGAAGCAGCCCTGGGCTGGAAGGCAAAAATTTCCCTGGAGGAAGGGGTATCCCGTATCCTGGAGCAGATTGATTACTGGCGGGAAGCTCCCGTATGGACGCCGGATACTATAGATACGGCGACAAAAGACTGGTTCAAATATCTGGGGAAATAACAAACTATGGTACGTGAAAAAGAATGGCAGGGACGTCCCAGAGCATGTTTGAAAATGGCTTTCTGCCAGATGTATGGCTCACGAAATGAGCGTACAGGTGGCGGGAATGAATGTTCAAACATGCTCCAGGATGTCTCTTGGGAGGAAGCGGAAAAGAGATATGGGCAGCGGAAGGCATCAAATATATTTAGAGGAATTGATCAAGTATCTGGAAGAGACAAACATCTATGACCTAGAGGGAATTGCCTATAAGAACTGGGAAGAGGGAATGCAGGCGGTGACCGGGTTATTTTTGGAAACCAGGCAGAAAGGAAAGCAGCTGTTTTTTATTGGTAATGGAGGAAGCGCTGCAATTGCCAGCCATATGACGGCGGATTATATGAAGAATGGAAGAATGAAAACCATTAGTCTATATGACAGTGCGGTTGTAACCTGCTTTGGGAATGATTATGGATATGAGCAGGTGTTTTCGCGATCCCTGGAACGCCTGGGAGAGGACGGGGATCTCCTGATCGCCATAAGCAGTTCCGGCAATTCCCCCAATATTGTAAATGCAATACAGATGGCAAAGGAAAAGGGGCTGCATGTGGTAACCCTATCGGGATTTGAGGGAACGAACCGTATCCGTGCGATGGGGGACTATAATATATATGTACCGGTATGCCATTATGGAATGGTAGAATCCATCCATAATCTGATTTTGCAGCAGATTGTGGATGCGTTGATGGAATATACCCCAAGTGCAGACCGAATGCCACGCCTGTAGGGGCAATTGAGGGATACCCGAAGTGCAGACTGAGTGCCACGCCTTTTTGGGGGCAATTAAGATATGACGTAAGGAAACGTTAGCTTAATTCAGGTAAAAGTTCATCGATACTCCTGTCATAAGAGGAAGAATTCCCTCATACAATGTAAAAAAGCATGTATGAGGGAAATTCTTTTGAAAGGGTACATAGAAGAACGGGCGGTGGAGATCGCCAATTATATTATTGAAGAAAATGCTACGGTCAGACAGACGGCGAAAAAGTTTGGAATTAGTAAAAGTACGGTACATAAAGACGTAACGGAACGCCTAATTCAGATCAATCCTACTTTGGCCAGAGAGGCCAGGAAGGTGCTGGACGTAAATAAATCGGAACGGCATATTCGGGGAGGGCTTGCCACCCGGGAAAAATATCAGCATCAGCACGTATAGGGAGTTTCAAGAGTACGGACTGAGTGGTCATTCTGTGAGAACATGATTTGGGAATAAGGGGCGATTTTTGCGCAGCATAATTTTCTAATCGCCCCAAATTGTTGTTATAAGCAGCTCCAATGGCTGTAAATGTGCCGAATCTGAAGGATTTTTTGCAAAAGGAAAAGTTAGCCATTGTAAAACGGGAAGGGCTCATATATAATGGGGGTAATAAAGTTTACAGGAGGAGAAAGCATTGGAGACAGTTATTGTGCTGGATTTTGGCGGGCAGTATAATCAATTGATTGCGCGCCGTGTACGTGAATGCAATGTATACTGTGAAGTAAAACCATATACCACAACGCTTGAGGAAATGAAAGCCGTAAATCCCAAAGGGATTATTTTTACCGGAGGTCCGAACAGTGTATATGAGGGAACCTCCCCCCATTATGATAGCAAGATTTTAGAACTGGGGATTCCCGTGTTAGGCATTTGCTATGGTTCTCAGTTAATGGCGTACATGCTTGGCGGGAAGGTCAAATCTGCCCCGGTCAGCGAATATGGCCATACGGAAGTAATGATTGATAAGCACGACGCAATTTTTACAGGAGTATCGGACAAGCTGGTATGCTGGATGAGCCATACGGATTATATCGAAACAGTTCCGGAGGGTTTTTCTGTAACGGCGCACACAAAAAATTGTCCAGCAGCCGCTATGTCCTGTCCGGACAGAAAGTTGTTTGCAACACAATTCCATCCTGAGGTTGTTCATACACAGGAAGGGATACGGATGCTGCAGAATTTTGTATACAAGGTTTGCGGCTGTTCTGGCGACTGGAAAATGGATTCTTTTGCGGAGACAGCCATTCAATCTTTGCGTGAGAAGATCGACAAAGGAAAGGTTCTGTGCGCTTTATCTGGAGGCGTGGATTCCTCCGTTGCCGCCGTCATGCTTTCCAAAGCGATCGGGAAGCAGCTAACCTGCGTGTTTGTGGATCATGGGCTTCTAAGGAAAAATGAGGGAGATGAAGTGGAAGCCGTATTTGGCCCTAACGGGCCCTATGAGCTGAACTTCATTCGTGTCAATGCCCAGCAGCGGTATTATGACAAGCTAAAGGGAGTTGTTGAGCCAGAAGAAAAACGCAAGATTATTGGAAAAGAATTTATTCAGGTATTTGAGGAGGAGGCCAAGAAAATCGGCGCAGTGGATTTTCTGGTACAAGGGACTATTTACCCGGATGTGATCGAATCCGGATTGGGACAATCAGCCGTGATCAAATCTCATCATAATGTTGGCGGGCTTCCGGAGGTAGTGGATTTTAAGGAAATTATTGAGCCTCTGCGGATGTTGTTCAAAGATGAGGTGCGGCGGGTTGGCCTGGAACTGGGAATTCCGGAATATTTGGTATATCGTCAGCCATTTCCAGGACCCGGGCTTGGCATTCGCATCATTGGGGAGATAACGGAAGAGAAAGTCCGAATTGTCCAAGAAGCCGATGCAATCTACCGCGAAGAAATTGCAAAGGCCGGCTTAGATTCCGAGCTGGGACAATATTTTGCAGCGTTGACGAATATGCGCTCCGTAGGCGTAATGGGGGATTTTAGGACTTATGATTATGCCGTTGCCCTGCGAGCCGTGAACACTAGCGATTTTATGACGGCAGAGGCTGCCCAGCTTCCCTGGGAAGTTTTATTCAAGGTAACGAACCGGATTGTGAATGAGGTGAAAGGTGTAAACCGTGTAGTGTACGACTGCACTGGGAAGCCACCGGGGACGATTGAGTTCGAATAAACAAAAATGCTTAGTAAACCCGGTGTTTATGCGGGTTTGCGGGCTTTGGAAAGGTCTTTTGATAACAAATTGATAACAGTCGTTTGGGTGCGATTATTCTTACTGTCAAGTGGTTTGTTGGTGGGGGAATGATTTGCAAGAGGTTTAAATGACTGTAAAAATCCATATTATAAACGCCCTTAGCTGTGGGTAGGAACTCATGGCTAAGGGCGTTTTGTCGTGCTTGTCAATCGGTTTTTAGTTTGTCTTTGAACGCTTCAGTTAAAGCATCGCTCAATTCCTTAGAGGGGGCTTTCGCCCAATGCTGCGTGGTGTCAAACTTCGGGTAATTGTACCGCCACTGGTCGTAATCTTCCCTGCTGATTTCCTCGGCAGAGAGCTTTGCAGCCTGTTCTTGCCAAGCGGTAAGCATTTGCAGAAGTTCGGCGGCATCCTTATTTTTGTCTTTGCAGACTTTTAAGCAGACTTCCCCATCTGTTTCGCTGATGGTAAGTCCGTATATGTCCTCAAGGGTAAATAAGGTGTGCATAAGCCCGATGTAGCTGTCAATGTCGGGTATGTCCAGAGCCTGCGGTGCAACGTCAAGAGCCTGCGCCAGTGCAGCCGTCAAGTCTGCTTTTGGCTTGCGTGAGCCAGTTTCGTACTGCGCCAGACGCACATCCGCTGATTTTTCGGGAAATCCGACAAGCATACCGAGGTATTTTTGCGTCATGCCCCGCATGATGCGGAAAAAAGGTATTCTTTCGCCAATCGCCATAATGTTTCACTCCTTGTGCTGATGGTGCGAAGGAGGATAGCATATATGCTTAGAGAA
>JAAVYA010000059.1 GCA_022790855.1 Lachnospiraceae bacterium
GACACAAGGAGATTGTCAGAAAAAATATTCCAATGCCCGAAGTGGTCGACCTTAAGGCGGCGGGATACATCAAGAGTCAATTTCACGGCACAGCCGTGGACTGACTGCAGATGTACTCACCGTGCTTTGTCATGCCCATTTTCGGTATCAGAGTCGGCGTACATCACCACGTCGGCTCTTTTTGTATCCCTGCCGCCAGCCTTTCGGGCGAAAAAGAAAGGCAGGGATTTCAAATGAGGAAATTCAAAACAGCAGCGGATAACCGCACCAACTACATCTATTACTTCGATGATGGCAGCAAATGCGTCATCACTCCGGGTGAGAACGGAGAAAACACTACCATCATAGCACAGCTTCATGCAATGGATGATGAGCAGGTCGATGCTGATCGTCGCGAGGATTATCACTGCCCGGTTCACTACCAGGCATACTCCGATGGCGAAGGTGAAGATGCGGATGACCGCAACCCTTACTTATGCGACACAGCTGCAGATCCATTGGAGCAGATGCTTGCCTCCATCAATGAGCAGGAGCATTCGGAAAAGCTGGACAGGCTCAAAGCGGCACTTACCACACTGACCGACCTGCAGAGAGACACCATCTATAAAAAGTTCTACCGCAACATGTCCAATGTGGATATTGCAGCGGAAGAGGGTGTGTCCGAGGCAGCAATCCGTAACCGCCTGAAAAAGATTTTCGCAAACCTTGCGAAAAAAATCTAAGAAATGGGGGTTCGATTCCCCCGTTCCTTTCGCATATGGACAGAGGGATACAACAAAAGACCCTCGGAAAGGAGCCAATGCAATGAAACACAAAGTATGTATCAACATTGCAAAACCCGGCGGTACACCGACCCCGGTAGTAAGAAGCGGTACTGTGCAGATTCGAAAGCGTCTGCTCGACTTCCTCTTTGGACAGCAGATCAATGTCCTTGTCCTGTCTCCTGGTGACTCGGTGCAGACTGTCGAGATCCGAGAACTGAAGGAAGGAGGTAAGGACCGTGACTAACAATCAGAAGTACAACTTATTTCTTGATGCGGTGAGAATCACCCGCTCCCTGGCTGATGTATTCGAGGCAATCGCAGATACCTACAGAGATGCAACTGTAGTAGAA
>JAAVYA010000012.1 GCA_022790855.1 Lachnospiraceae bacterium
GCAAGTCATCTTTTACCGATTGCAGCTCCTTCTTTATCACTATCTGTTCTTCTTTTACCGACTGCAAGTCATCTTTTACCGATTGCAGCTCCTTCTTTATCACTATCTGTTCTTCTTTTACCGATTGCAAGTCATTCTTAATAGGTTCCAATTTCTGATCCATCATATTCGATATGGCTTGTAACAATTCATTTGTTCCCATTATATTGCACCCCCCTTCATTATCTACCACATAATTGTTGCTTAGTATACCACATAAAGAAAAGAAAGTCTATGAAATTGTCAAAGACTTTCTTCCATATCCTGTGGACAAAAAAGCTAGAAACCACTTAGATAATATGGGCAATGCTAATCTGAATCTATTGAAATTAGAGCTGATCAATCCCCATCTCTTTTTCAAATTCCTCTATCTGGACTCTGGTCATATAATCTCTGTTATATTTATGTTCATCAATAAATAATACTATTACAACGACCGCTAAGGAAGCCACGGCTGCAATAACATACGACATTCTCAAACGTCCTGTCGCATTCAACACATTTCCGTTGACTATAAATCCAAAAGAGGATACCAATGCCTGAATTGGAAACAATACACTGTTTACTTTCTTAAATCCATGTCTGCCGAAAACCGCTGCCGGAAGGGATGTAGTAAAGTTTGCGGAGCCACCTAAAGCTAGTGCAAACATCGCCAAAAACACAATTACCAGCGGACGCACTTCCGACACTTCCAAAAGCAGTGCCGCCGCATACCAGATTCCAAAGAAAATCATGTTTTTTTTCGTTCCCAATTTTTGATCCAGGGCTCCAATCAACCACGACCCTGCAATTCCTGCAAATGCAAGAATCGTCATAATGCCCACTGCCTGACTCTGGGTAAATCCAACCTCTTGATTTCGTACTACCAGCTGGGTAATAATAATGGTAGAAACAAACTGATATCCCCCAGAAGCGATTGCTACCAGCCAAAAGGTTTTTCTGGTAAATAATTTCTTTACAGTCCAGCCTCCATCCTCGTCAATCTCTTCACTAAAATATTCTGTCTGGTAAATCTCATCAGATACATGATCTGGATTCATCCCCCATTCCTGAGGAGTATTCCGAATTACTAACAATCCTGCAATACCCAAAATACATACCAAAACTGCCGGAAGCGCCACCGCATTCTGTACCCCAAATCTTCCTACCAGAAATGTAATCAAGGGTACAAAAAAACCCGTTGCCATATTATGCCCCATAGTGGTATATCCCATAACAATCCTTTTTTTCTTCGGAAACCACTGCGCTACTAATGCGCCGCCTGCAATATATCCTGCGCTCATAGCCCCTATGGTACATACGCACAACGCACATGCATACTGCACAATGCTTCCAGCGCGACCCATGCCGAAATACCCTGCTCCGGCCAGAATAAGACAAACAAAGGATGTCGCTCTAGGTCCGATTTTCCGATTGACAGCACCCATAAGGAAGAAGAAAATAACCCCCACCATCGCGGCTACCGTTCCCATATTCAATACGTCTCCGTCTGGTATACCAAGTCTCTCTGCAACTGCGGGAGCTACAATGTTAGAACTGTCATTCACCATACCTGCATAGAACCAAAACATCAGCAGGCAGTACAAAATCGTTATCCAACCTTTGCCAAACCCAAACAATTCGCTTTTCTTTTGTTTTTCCATTTTCCTGATCTCCTCTCTTTATGTTCCTATCAATATCAGTATAGGTCTTAGGAAATTTTTTGAAAAATGGAAAATCTTTATCCTATCATGCTGTTTTTGAATGACTATTCTTCGATCATCGAGAGAGCTTCATCCAAAAATATCTGCAAGTATTCTTTTGGGCTGTCTTTCCTCCATGCTATTACAAATCCACTGCCGGTATTTTCAATTGGAACAAGAACATGTTCCTCCTTATTCAAATCTGCATAATATTTGTCACATATAAATACATCCCTGTCCGTCTGCAAATTCAGGGTAAGAGAATTTGCAGACGAAACATAACTGGTAATATTAGGTGCAAAGCCAAAAGGGCGGCACAGATTTTCAATCATTTGGGTATATTCCGGCAAATATTGGGGTGAAATGCTGACAAAATCCGCACACTTTAAATCTCCGGCAGAAATATATTTCTTTTTTGCCAGCGGATTTGTTTTTCTCATACATGCGCAATGGCATGTTTGCCCCATCAAATGCCAACTGATCTGATCCAAATCCCTTCGGTCAAAATCATAATAAATGGAAAAAATCACGTCCGTTTCCCCATGAATCAGCATTCGGCGAATATCTTGGGCAGAATCCGATTCGATGCGAAGGAAGATATCGGGATGCTTGCTGGAAAATATTTCCATAAAAGGCAGCAAGAAAGCTTTTGGCCGGAAAGAATCCAAAATCGCTATCACAATACTTTTCGTTTTTCCCTGCTGCAGTACATGGGCATATTGAATGTCCTCTTCCAACTGTTTTACGCTGTTCTCCCATTTTTCATATAAATACCGGCCTGCAGGGGTCAGTTGGATATTCTTGCTTCCTCGTACAAACAACTGTAAATCCAACTGAGCCTCCAGGCTTTTTAATTTTTTACTCAAAGTAGGCTGGCTTAAATTAAAATACTCTGACGCTTTCGTAATATTCCCATATTCCGCCGCTTTCACAAAATATTGAATCTGCCCCAGACTTACATTCCGGATATCTACATTATGCATAATGGTAAAATTCTTTCCCGTATTTTGAAACCTCATCAATAACAATTTCCCGCACTTTATCGTCAATAATCGGAGCCAGCGCACAATAACCGCCGTCCTTGGCCAATTTATTCAATGTCCGCCGTACTTCCCCACGAATCTCCGCTTCAGACGCCCCTGGTTTTTCCAAAACATCCTGGGTCCGAAATCCGCCGCTTAATAAAATCTGATCTCCAAACCTCTCTTTTATTTCTTCCACCTGGTTGCAATATTGCAGCGGCTGGATTGAATCAATGCCCATCTCCACCAATTCCGGAATCGTAGGCTTTATATAACCACAGGAATGCATTTCAAAAATCATCCCTTCCTCATGGACAGCATCAATTACCCTCTGTATGCATGGTTTTATGAATTCCCGCCACATATCCATAGAAAAAAACATATTTTGGTTATTCCCCCAATCATCATGAAACGCCACAATATCCAATTGGAAATATTTTTTTAAAATCCGGATATATCTGCATTTATGTTCCGTAATCGCTTCAAAAAGTTCTTTTACTTCATCAGGCGTCTCATAAAATGCACACATGGCGTTTTCAAATCCCATCAGGCTCATCATCCGCTCAAAGGGGCCATTCAACAACATACACAGAGAAACCTTGTGTTCTCTGTCCCATCCTGCCGTTATCTCTTGTGCAATCTGTTCCCAATCATAGGAATCTAAATCAGGCATGCTTATCTTTTCCTGCCAGCCTTCCAAATCCTTCAGTAATTCCTGTCCCGGTGTTTCAGTCTGGGAATGCAGCTCGGGGGTATACGTCCAGTTTACTCCAAACCAATCGTCTCCGGTACCCTCTCCAAAATACCGTTCTCCAAAAGAATCCATAATATCAAAATCCAAAAAACCGTTGGGAACATATTGGGGCTGTTCATGATGATATGCCCGAAGCATATTTTCTCGTCCAGTCATACAATAATCCTCCTATTTCACTATTTTTTATTCCTAGTATAGCAAGACTTCTAAAAAAAGAAAAACAACTTTTTTTCCTGCTCCCATGCCGATTTGGCATACTAACCACCATATATTTTAAAACAAAAGAAAAAGCTGCAAACCACTTAAATCATGGTTTCCAGCATCTCTTGGGTTGGGCTATTCTTTTCAAATAGTCAACAGCTCGTAGGGGAATCGAACCCCTGTTTCCGCCGTGAGAGGGCGGCGTCTTAACCGCTTGACCAACGAGCCATAACTGAACTCAACAATAATTATTATACACATAATAAGAAAAAAATCAAGTACTTTTTACAATTTTTTTCAATTTTTTTATTTTAAAACATATGCGGCAAAAAAGCAGTATCTTTTATCGGAACTTGCCTAGCAAGCTCCGATAAACCATATGCCTGTTTTATACGGATGAATGCTTATGCCACCTTGCTCTTTGCCAGCTCTGCCAATGTAGCAAAACCTGCCGCATCATTGACTGCCATATCCGCAAGCATCTTCCGGTTTACTTCTACGCCGGCCAGCTTCAGACCATGCATAAACTGGCTGTAAGAAATGCCGTTGATTCTAGCCGCTGCATTGATACGGGCGATCCAAAGCTGACGAAACTGCCTTTTACGCTCTTTTCTTCCCTTATAGGAGCTGGCCAGTGCCCGCATTACCGATTGCTTTGCGATACGATACTGCTTAGAACGCGCTCCCCGGTAGCCCTTTGCCAATTTTAATACTCTATTATGCTTCCTTCTGGCGTTCATTCCGCCTTTGATTCTTGCCATGTCTGTTCCCTCCTATTCTATCCTATAAATACGGTAAAATTTTCTTCATGTTCTTAACATTTGTCTTGTCTGTAATCGCAGACTTTCTGAGATTTCTCTTTCTCTTGGGAGATTTCTTTGTTAAGATGTGGCTCTTATACGCTTTATTTCTCTTTAATTTTCCAGTTCCCGTTACTTTGAAACGCTTTGCAGCAGATCTGCTTGTTTTCATTTTTGGCATGTTACATTTCCTCCTTAAGAATCAATCATTTCTTCTCGGTCAGCACCATACTGATGCTCCGGCCTTCTACCTTCGGTGCCTTTTCCACTGCCGCGATATCCGCCAACTGCTCCGCAAAATCATCCAGGATGTGCTTGCTTTTGTGCATATGCGCCATCTCTCTTCCTCGGAACCGCAGCGTTATCTTGACCTTATTGCCCTTGGCAATAAACTTTCTGGCAGCATTGACCTTTGTATTCAGGTCGTTCTCCTCAATATTGGGAGACAGGCGGATCTCTTTCACTTCAACGATCCTTTGCTTCTTCTTGGCTTCTTTCTCCTTCCGGATCTGCTCATACCTGTACTTCCCGTAATCAATAATCTTACATACGGGCGGCTTGGCCGTAGGGGCAATCTTTACTAAATCCAATTCTGCCTCCTGTGCCAGCTTCAACGCCTCCCTCGAAGACATAATGCCAAGCTGTTCTCCGTCTGCGCCTACAACGCGAACTTCCCTGTCTTTGATTTGTTCATTAATCATTAATCCGCTAATGGTCTCTGCACCTCCAAAAAATTATTCATAACTCTATGCCGATAGGGCTTTTGCCATATAAAAAATCCTCAGACATTTTCTATACAACAAAAAAGTGGATAGGCAGACTATCCACAATTCATTCTCTGAAAACACAAACTACGTGTCGGAATATAAACCATTAGTCGCCCAATTGCGCTAAGGTGAGAGTGGATACTCTACTTTGTTTTCTAACAACTACTGTAGTCTACCACATGTTACGCTATCCGTCAAGCATTTTTTACGCCAGGCATTTGCGCTTTTGCGCTTTCCAACTCCATTTTACAAAATCGCTCCCCTTCATTGCTTTTCTGTCTCCGATCCCTTATAATATAACCCTCCGCAGGCATCTGGACGCGCATCTGCGGAGGAGTATGTTTATCCACAAAAATATACCGCTAAGAACGGCCTGTTAAGGAGGAATCCGCTATGAATGATCCTAACGTTGACACATCCATTGACCTTCACATCCACTCCACAGAATCCGATGGAACGCTCTCTCCCCGTGAGGTAGTTTGCCTTGCCGCCCAAATGCAGCTTTCGGCTATCGCCCTGACAGACCACGATACCGTCTCGGGACTGCCCGCTGCCCGTGCCGCCGCAAGAGAATTCTCCATCGAACTGGTTCCCGGCCTAGAACTTTCCACCGAACATCGCGGCAGGGAGGTCCACATCCTAGGATACTATATAGACGACACAAATCCTGGCTTCTTAGAAAAATTAGACTGTTTTTGCCGCGACAGAGATGAGCGAAACCGTAAAATGGCGAAAAAATTGCAGGAAGCAAGTCTTTCCATCTCTTACGAAGCCCTTACAGACACCTATCCGGACAGTGTGATCACCCGGGCCCACTTTGCAAGATACCTGACTGATACCAGGCAGGTAAAAGACCGGGAAACTGTATTTGGAAAATATCTGGGGGACGGCTGCCGCTGCTACGTTCCCAGGGAAAAAATCACGCCCTTTGAAGCCATTGACGTGATCCGCTCCAGCGGCGGCCTGGCTTATTTCGCTCATCCTCTGCTGTGCCGCATGAACCGCGACTATCTGGACGCTTTGGTAAGAACCTTAGCGGAGCACGGGCTTACGGGACTGGAAGCCATCTATTCCACCTACCAGCCAAACCAGGAGCTGGCCATGAAGCGCCTGGCTCAAAAATACAGCCTGCTCATCAGTGGAGGTTCTGACTTCCACGGCTCCAACAAACCCCATATCCGCCTCGGAAAGGGGACAGGTTCTCTGAAGGTTCCCTACTGCTGTCTGCAGCAGATGAAGGAGCGTCTCAAAGAATAAATTTATCGATAATCTCCGCGACGGCATCGTGCTCATTGTCGTTGGCCGTAATAAAGTCCGCGGCCATTTTTACATCTTCAAAGGCATTGCGTACCGCAATCCCGGTTCCTGCCTCGCGGAGCATAGAGATATCGTTACGCTCATCCCCCGCCGCATACGTATCCTCCGTTCTCACATTCAGGAACTCTTTCAGGAAGCGGACGCCCCTGCCCTTGTCTGTATCTACGGGACAATATTCCAGATATTCCCTGCAGGAGAAAAAACTGCTGCACTTTCCTTCCTCCCAGCTTCTGTGCTGCCGCTGGAACCGTTTTAGCTTCTCCGGCTCATCCAAGCTGGCCAATAACACTTTGCAGGGTTCCTTTTCCAACGAAGCAAACATGTTTTTTACGATTTTGTAAGGCATTTTCGTCGTCTGCACATAATATTCCAGCTCTTTATCATTCCTTCCGGCTAAAATATATTCATCGGAATACGTCTGTATATGTAAGCCGCAGCGTTCCGCTTCTTCAAACAAATATTCCACATGTTCAATGGGAAGGGTTCGTTTATTCAGGATCATATCTGCCGCACAGTCGTAAATGACAGCCCCGTTAAATGCGATCATATAGCAGCCCGGCAGGGTAAGCCCCAACTGACGGACTACCGTCAGGCCGCTGTTTACAGGCCTTCCGGTGGCCACCACCAGATGGTGCCCCGCGTCTAACATCCGCCGGATGGCCCGCCGGTTCTCCCGGGAAACGGTTTTATCACTTTTTAATAATGTTTCATCCAAATCCGTAAATAATATTTTTTTCATAGCGATTCCTCCCTCTGCTACTCCTCGGTCTCTGCCGGAATAAACACACGTTCCTGGTACACGTTCACCTCCTTGGAGTTCGCCCGTTTCGCTTCCTGACAAAAATACTCCTGGGAATTTACAAGCTTCTTTCCTCTTTTGTCTATTTTATCATAGATTCCGTTTTTTTGCAAAACATGTGCTTTTACATTATCCTCCAGCTGCACCTTCAGGATATGCCTGACCTGCTCCATCAGAGCCTCGTTTTCCACCGGGAACAGAATCTCCACCCGGCGGTCCAGATTTCTTGGCATCCAGTCTGCGCTCCCCATATAAATCTCTTCCTGGCCGTCGTTGTGGAAATAAAAAATGCGGCTGTGCTCCAGGAAATTCCCTACGATGGAACGGACGGTAATTCCTTCGCTGACGCCTTCTACCCCTACTTTCAGGCAGCAGATTCCCCGAACCACCAGATCAATTTTTACGCCTGCTGCCGAGGCTTCATAAAGGGCTGCAATAATATCCTGGTCGCACAAGGAATTCATCTTGGCTTTGATAAAAGCCTTTTTTCCCTGGCGGGCATATTCCGCTTCTCTATAGATCAGCTTTAGGAACTTGTTCCTAAGCCACAAGGGGGCTACCACCAGTTTATTCCAGGAGAGCGGTTCCGAATATCCGGAAAGCATATTAAACACTGCTGTAGCGTCCTCTCCAATCGCTTCCGAACAGGTAAACATACCGCAATCCGTATATAATTTAGCCGTAGAATCGTTGTAATTGCCGGTTCCTAAATGCACATACCGTCGGATACCGTCCTCCTCCCGGCGCACTACCAGCGCGATTTTGCTGTGAGTCTTTAGTCCGACCAGTCCGTAAATCACATGGCAGCCGGCCTTTTCCAACATTTTTGCCCACACAATATTGTTCTCTTCATCAAACCGTGCCTTTAACTCTACCAAAACGGATACCTGTTTGCCGTTCTCCGCTGCCTGGGCCAGAGAGGCAATAATAGGAGAATTCCCGCTGACCCGGTAAAGCGTCTGCTTGATGGCCAGCACATCCGGATCCAGGGATGCCTGACGGATAAAATCCACCACCGGATCAAAGGTCTGGTACGGATGGTGCAGGAGGATATCCCCTTTCCGGATCTGGGCAAAAATATCCTCTCCCGGCACGATCTGGGGAACCTGCTGAGGCTTAAAGGGTTTATAGCGCAAATCATCACAGCCTTCCAACCCGTACATTTTCATCAAAAATGTCAGATCCAAGGGTCCTGGGATCTTAAAGATATCATCCTGGGCCACGTGGAGATCTGCCTGTAAGATATCCAAAAGCCCTTTGTCTATCTTATCCTCCACCTCCAGCCGGATCACTTCTCCCCACTGACGTTTTTTCAACTGCTTTTCTATCTCTTTTAATAAATCCTCCGCCTCATCCTCATCAATAGTCAAATCAGCATTCCGCATTATGCGGTAAGGATAAGCGCAGATCACATCATAATTCAAAAAAAGCTGATGGATATTCCGCTCAATGACTTGCTCCAATAAAATAAATGCCTGCTCCTTCTCTTTTTTCCCAGGAATCTGTATCAATCGGGAAAGCACGGAGGGCACCTGCACCGTTGCAAATTCCTGTTCCTTTTCGTCTCCGTCTTTTTTCGTTAGCAGCGCCGCAATGTTCAAGGTCTTATTACGGATCAAGGGGAAGGGCCTGGAGGCATCCACCGCCATAGGCGTTAATACGGGATATACATTTTCCTGAAAATATTTATCTACATATTCTGCCTGTTCTTTGCTCAAATCCTCATGGGCATCCAGGATCCGGATGTTTTTATTTTTTAAAAGGGGCAGCAGGGAACGGTTATAAGTAGAATACTGCAGTTCCACCAAATCCCTGGTATCTTTATTGATGGCCGCAAGCTGCTGAACAGGCGTCATACCGGCAATATCTTTTTTCTTATACCTGGCATGGACCATATCCTTCAAAGAGGCTACCCGCACCATAAAGAACTCATCCAGATTTGAGGAGGTGATGCTTACAAATTTCAACCGCTCCAGCAGGGGAATGGATTTGTCTCTGGCCTCATTTAACACCCTGGCGTTGAATTTCAGCCAGCTCAGCTCCCGGTTCTCATAATATTCCGGCTTGTAAAAATCTTTTCCTTTTTCCATTTTCTTTCACTCCTCATTGAAACATTCTTTTTTCTCTGATGCATGGTTTTACACTAAAAATCCGTTCAAAGGCGTCGGCGTAAACGGAGAACAGTCCCCGCTCCAGCACAAGGCTTTCTTTTGCCTCCACAGTGATCAAAAGCTGCCGGTCCTTCAATGCGGCCTTCACATTTCTGAATTTCTGTTTATGGCTGCGGTCCAAAGCGTTGGCAATCTTTAAAATAGCCGCCAGCTTCGCAACTGCCATATAGCTGTCCTGGTTCATTTTATCTGCCAGTTCTTCATAAGACGCCAGAGGATTGGAATTATACTTTACCGCAGATGCTACAATCTCCCGCTCTAAATGGGTCATTCCAATGATCTCGGATGCCATAATGATTTGATAGGAACACTCCGCCTGGTTCACCAGGCTTATGTATTTCCCGCAGTCATGAAGAATAACGGCCGCCTGCAGCAGAAGTCTGTCCCTCTTGGCCAGCCCATGAACGTTTTTCATGGCGTCAAAGATGGCCAATGAGGTCTCCAGGAGCGCCTCCGTGTGTTTGCTGTAACTTTCATACCGCTGTGCCAAAGCTTTTGCCGCAGACAAAATGTCTTCTTCAAAATTATGCTCCGGTTTTAAAATCTTATGGCTTTGGGCATAATCATAGGCAATACCGTCGCTGATATCCGCTCCGGGGAGCCATACATATTCTGCATTGATTTCTTCTACGGTACGTTTATACAGCACAGCCGAGGGAATCATAAGGGGATCGTCTTCATTGGAAATATCCAGTTCCTGGGATTCTTCCGCAGCGCTCTTTTTCCGGAATTTTTTCAGCTTCTTCAAAAAACGTTCTTGTTCGATGGTGCCGTCCTCTTTTTTTCGCTCCACACCTTTTGTAATATCGCCGATGTAGTCTCCCAAAAGGATGATATATTTTGTATCTTTTCCGGACAGGTACAGGTGCTTAAAAGATTCCAGCTCCTTGTCCACCATCTCCTGGATCTGTTTTTCATAATGGGCTACCATAGCTTCAATTCCGGAAAGGCGTTCTTTGATCCGCATAATGCCCAGTTCTATATGCTGGGTGGTTACCGCCTTCCCTTTTCGGAATAAGGTAATCTGCATACTGCCGCCCCCGACATCCACCAATGCCGCGCTCTCCTTTATCATTTCTTCAAATTCCGGCCGGAAAGCCAATGCTTTATATCCGATAAAACGCCGCTCCGAATTACTTAGGATCTGCACCCTGATTTTGGTGCGTAGCCAGATCTGGTCTAATACAAACAGTTCATTGCTTACATGATGCAGCGCAACGCTGGCGTAAGCCTGATAATCATCCACACGGTATCCGTCCATGATCTTGCGGAATTCCTTTAAGATCAGGCAAAGCTCTTCTACCAGCTCATAACCGATGGATCTGCTGGCAAATACGTCTTTTCCAAGCTCCACCCTGCTGCGGATATGATCCACCGTCCGTAGTTGTTTTCTCTGGGACAATTCAAAAATTTTCAGGCTCACCTCGTAAGATCCTATGTAAATCGCACCAAATGTTGTAATTGCCATTGCCGATGCCTCCTTCTTATATGATCTGGCCGCCTCCGAGACAGCCAGGAATCGTTGTAACAGTTCATCCTCCGGCTTCACTGTTACGAATCGCTTCACTCACGGCCTAGTAAATAATCAATAAATTGCTGTGCTGTCCTGCCGGATAAGCCTCCGTGACTTAATTCCCATTGATTTGCCTGGGCCAAAAGCTGTTCTTTGGGCATAACGATCCCGGCTTTCTGTGCCAGACTCACTACAATTTCTCGAAATTCCGCCGGAGTGGGTGCGCCGTAATAAATCGTCACGCCGAATCTTCCCACCAAAGACAATTTCTCCTGCACCGTATCATTTTTATGAAGGTCATCCTCCAATTCCTCTTTATCACGGAACCTTTCCCGTACCAGATGCCTGCGGTTGGAAGTGGCATAAATTAAGATGTTATCCGGCTTTTTTTCCAAACCTCCTTCAATAACTGCTTTGAGATACTTATATTCAATTTCAAATTCCTCGAAGGACAGATCGTCCATGTAGATGATAAAACGATAATTTCGGTTTTTGATCTGTGCAATCAAGGGATTCAAATCCTGAAATTGATGCTTATATACTTCGATCATACGCAGCCCCTGGCTGTAATACTGATTGATAACAGCCTTGATGCTGGTGGACTTTCCGGTTCCCGCGTCTCCGTAAAGCAGGCAGTTATTGGCCTTTTTTCCTTTTACGAAGGCTTCGGTATTCTCAATAAGCTTTGCTTTTGCAATCTCATATCCCACCAGATCATCCAAATGCACATGGGCAATATTGGTGATCGGCTCCACCTTTGGACCAGATTCTTTATGTACAATACGGAATGCCTTGTGAAGCCCCAATACTCCAACTCCAAAATCTTTATAAAATTCCGTTACGGCCTGCTGAAATTCTTCTGGGGAAGACGTTTCCTTTAGTTTTACAGACAATTGGACAATCCTATCCCGTATGCGGGTATTAAAGACCTTTCCGATGCCCGCTACCCTTCTGTAATCCTCTACAGCTTTCAGCAATGGAATCCCCAAAGCCTCTGACGCCTGTCCCAGATCAATGTCAAACAGTTCTTTGAAAATTGCAAAATCGTGCAAAGCAAAAGCGTTGATGCTTCCCTCCACCCTGCCCCGGATTTCACAGGCTATGCTATAAGCATTTTCATGGTTGACGATCAAATACGTCAGATACGTATGCCAGAGATTCCCTTCAAACCCGTGGCTGGCTGTCAGTTCTATCAGCTTATGCAGGGAATCATAACATAATGCACGAATTTCCTCTTTCGGCGGTCTTTCTATCTGAGCTTCTTCTAACACCCGGATAAAATCCCAAAAAACATTTTCTTCTTTCATCTGATATAAGATCAGTTCTTCTGCTGGTTTCATCATTTTTTCCTGCTTTCTGCTTCCTATTCCGCTGCTATAGGCTTTTTTCATAATTGCCTAAAATCCTAAGCCCCAAAGCCTCTTCTTTCACACCCTTTAAGGCGTTCCTTACATTTGCGTCCTCCAGATTCCCTTCAAAGTCCACAAAAAACCGGTATTCAAAGCTTTTGTCCTTAATGGGCCTGGATTCAATTTTGTTCATATTCAGGCCATTATAGATAAAATGAGACAAAATCTGGTACAGGGAACCGCTTTCATGGGGAATTTCAAAACAGATGCTGATTTTATCCGCGTCTTCTTTGGCAATCTTTTGCCCCGATACAATCAAGAAACGTGTACTGTTCTCACTGCTGTAATTGATGGACTCCTGAAGGATCTCCAGACCGTAAAGTTTTGCCGTAACAGGATTGGCTATGGCCGCCTGATCTTTTCGTTTGTCCCTGGCAACTTTTTGCGGCGACATAGCCGTATTTTTCATGGCTATCTGTTCCCACTCTTTATGCTCGTTCAGAAAATCCACGCATTGCAAAAGCGCCTGGGGATGGGAATATACGCAAGTAATATCGGAAAGCCGGGTTCCGGGCAGGCCAAGCAAGGCATGGTCGATGCGGATCGTCTGTTCTCCCACGATATACTGGTCATATTCCGCCAATAAATCGTAATTCTCGCTGACAATCCCTGCGGAAGAATTCTCTATGGGAAGTACCGCATAATCCGCCTCTCCTCTGCGGATGCTTTCCATGGCGTCCCGCCATGTCTCTACATGGAAGGAATCCGTGTCTTTGCCAAAAAAAGCTTCCATAGCCATCTGGCTGTATGCTCCCTCTACGCCCTGATAGACAATTCTGACGTCTGTTCTTTTCAATTCCTTTACCACCGAAAAATCCGTATCCTGCATACCTGTCTGTTTGGCCATAAGCTGATATTGACGTTTCCGGCTGATAGCCATAATCTGAGAAAACAGCTCCTGAATGCCTTTCCTGGAAAAATCATCCACGGCAAGCTGTGATAACGCCGCAAGCTTCTCCTGTTCCCGCTTCCGGTCCAATACCGGACGCCCGGCGGCAATCTTATATTCTGCTACCTGGTCCGCCAATGACAGGCGTTCTTCAAACAGCGCTACCATTTTTCGGTCAATTTCATCAATTTCTATGCGCAATTCTGATAAGTCTTTCATTTCTTTGTCCCTTTCTGCCGTATTTCACTGTCTTTTTGTATGGGAATGCAGCTGCCTGTTCACCATCATTATGTTACAGTATACCATACTTCTCGCCATTGTTCCATATTTATTCCCGCGAGCAATGAGGAAAATAGCCATGTTGTTACTGGAACACCCGTAAGGTGTGAACAGTATCAACGCCATGTTTACATGGATATTTGACGCAAGACAGTCCTTGCATCTTAGGAAAAATCTCGCTATACTATAAATAGGAATTCGGAACAATTTGGCCGACGCACTTTTGGGGTAGCAATCTGGCCTTTTTCGACAGGAGGTAACGCCATATGAAAAAAGCATTGAAAATCATAATTCCACTGATCCTTGTGGCAGCAGCCATAACGGTTCTTTTCCTTTTATACCGTATGAACAGCCGTACATTATACAATGAAGACATTGTTTATGGCAATACTGCCGGTAATTTTTACAACGGCGGTTTATTCTGCGAAATAGACGGGCAGGTATTTTTCAGTAACCCGGAGGACGAAAACCGTCTGTACCAAATGACGCCCGACGGCAGGGAAGCAAAAAAAGTCACTGACGACAGCGCATGTTTTATCAATGCGGATCCCCACTACATATATTATGCCAGAGACGGGCAGGCCAAGGCATCTGATTTTTCCTTCCTGCAGTTTAATCCCAACAGCCTTTGCCGTATTTCCCATAAGGGAGGACGCTCCCTGGTACTGGATGAAGCGCCGGCCTTATACGTGTCCTTGATCCAAAATGACATTTATTATATCCATTATGATACACAAACAGCCTCTACCCTCTACAAAGCAGGAATTGACGGTAAGAAAAAGGAAAAGGTCACCAACGAGCCTTTATTATTATCTCCCGGAAGGGAAGGAACGCTGTGCTATGCCGGCGTAGCCAGTGATCACAATATTTCCCTGTGGAATCCGCAAACTGATTCCGGCACTACCATTTATGAAGGCGTTTGTTACCTGCCCATCGACACGGCCAATGATTTGTATTTTCTGGACGCCGCCAATGATTATCACCTGATGCGCATGGAAAAATCTTCCGGAGAAGTCATTCCTGTCACGGACTGCCGCATCGACTGTTACAACTTGACGGACGAATATATTTATTATCAGAAAAACGCCGGAAAAGATTCCGCCCTGTGCCGGATCTCCAGAGACGGATTTTCGGAAGAAGAGATCGTCTCACCAGGAAATTACACCAGTATTAGCGCCACTTCCCGCTATGTATATTTTACTTCTTTCAGAAATCCTGCCCAGAATTTCCAGACTCCTGCCAACGGGCCGGTGGAAGTGGAAAGTTTCCATATTAGTTACAAAGAATAAAGGAGGTTTTTCAAGTGGAGACAGCAGACCAAGAAAGCTCACAGAGTTTTTTTACAAAAGACAAATCCTTCTATCGGACATTTTTTAGTATGACAGCCATTGTGGCTTTACAGAACCTGGTGGCTTACAGCGTAAATATGGCGGATAATATTATGCTGGGCAGCTACGGCCAGGAGGCTTTATCCGGGGCCGCCACGGTAAATCAGATTTTCTTCATAGTCCAGCAGTGTGCGCTGGCCGTGGGAAACGCTCTGGTGGTATTAGCTTCTCAATACTGGGGGGAAAAACGCATTTCTCCCATCCGAACCTTAACCGGAATCGCCTTAAAGCTGGGCGCGGCCTTAAGTATTTTGATCCTGCTTCTATGTTCTCTGATTCCGGAACCCCTGCTTCGCCTGTTTACCAGCTCGCCGGAGATTATTGCCACCGGAAAGGAATATTTGTTTTTGGTTCAATGGACCTTTGCCTTATTTATCTTGACAAATGTGCTGATGGCCGCACTGCGGAGCGTTGGGATCGTAAAAATATCCTTTTACATATCTATCGTATCTCTGATCGTAAACGTGGGCATCAACTATACTTTGATCTTCGGGCGTTTCGGGTTCCCCCAGCTGGGCGTAAAAGGCGCCGCCGTGGGTACGCTTGTGGCGCGGATTTTAGAATTTCTCATTGTAGTGGGATATATGGTCAAATCAGACCATAACATAAAATTGTTTTCCAAAGAGCTTCTGAAACCAAACAAAAATCTTCGAAGAGACTACACAAAGGTCTTTTTGCCCATCATGTGCTCTCAGGTCCTGTGGGGCCTCTCTGTTCCCATGCAGACTGCTATCCTGGGGCATTTATCGGCAGATGCCATTGCCGCCAATTCTGTGGCCACTACTTTCTATCAGTACTTAAAGGTCATTGTAATTGCCATCTCCTCCACTTCCTCCGTAATGATCGGAAATGCCATCGGCCGCGGGGAGACCGGGCGCATCAAGTCCGACGCCCGCACCCTGTCTGTCATCGACGTGATCATCGGATTGATTCTCGGCATCCTTCTTATCCTGCTTCGGGAGCCTCTGCTGTCCATGTACAGCTTATCGGAAAGCGCCACCAAAATGGCCGGAAACCTTATCATTATTATGGGATTTGTCATGGTAGGCATGTCCTATCAGATGCCTGTCAGCTTTGGAATCATTCAGGGCGGAGGCGACACCGGATTTACCATGAAAATGAATCTGATCAGTACCTGGCTGATTGTTATGCCCCTGTCCTTTCTATCTGCTTTCTGGTGGAAATGGCCTGTGGAGGCTGTGGTTATGGTAATACAGTCCGATCAGATTTTTAAGGGGCTGCCCACCCTCCTGCGCTTTCGAAGTTATCGCTGGATCCGGAAGCTTACGAACTAAAAATACTGCCGTGCGCCCGGTCAAAAGGCACACGGCAGTATCTTTACTTGTCCAAATTTTTTGAAAACGAAATGATCCGGTCCCCCGTCTTTTTTGGCTTCTCACCAGGCAGCAACTGCCTCAGCTCCCGCTCCAATTCCAGTGGAAGTACTTCCTGTCCGATCAAGGATTCTATCTGAGATAAAATCTCCGGTGGAAATTGCCGGATCTGATCTTTTGTCATATTCAGCATTTCATATAAAAATCCCATAACCGTTTCTATTTCTTCTTCGTTGTTTCCTCCAAAATGATTGAAAAAATCATACTCCACCTCTTCCAGAAATGGCAGCTGTTCTTCCATAGTAAGAGAAATCCCTAATTTTTTGCAAAGGTTTTCTGCAAATGCATAAGTACGTTCCTCTTGTACTTTCAGTTCTTTGGGACAGATCTTCTGCTGCTGCAGTGTATCCAGAAACAGATCCAAAAGCTTCTGGGGCTGTTCTTCATAATAGCACACCGGGGATACCGGCAAAAGATACTCTGTTTGGGTATCTATAGCCAATAAGATCACGGGAAAAACAGGAATGTCTTCTTCCGGCTCCTTCACCGCTTCCGGAAAGCGTACAATCTTGCATTCCCACACGCCCTTTCGCGGATTTTTTTTCAAGTTCGCAGCCATAATATCATTGGTGATCTCAGGGCTGGGCCATTGTTTTGGCTTTTTTTCCGGAAGGGCAGTCTTCCCCAATACATAGGTATTCCCTTTCTTTTCTAAAAATGGAATCTCATTTGGCCTGCCCTCTTCAATAAAGCCCAATTCCTTCGGAGTGTTTTTTTCCAAAAGCCGCGCCATTTCAATGGCAGCTTCCAATGCTTCACAAAGCATTTTCTGCTCCTCGTCGGTCTGTAGCTGCCATGGGATATGATTGGGCAGATATTGGAAGAACATGGGGTATGCATTGCGGCCTGACAGGCGGATTCCATGGTCTCTGGCATACTGCTTTACTTCCTCCTGCTCTTCCCTGGCCAATTCATCCTTTTTGTCAAAGGCACACTGCAGGCAATTTTGGCTCATCAAATGTTCCTGATAATCCAGGGGAGACATCTGAAACTCATCCGCTTCTGCCGCTGTAAAAAAAGTATCAATGCCTTCTTCTCCGATATACAGCGCCAAAGCACAATACTCCCCCAGTTTCCCCATAATACTGACATAACCGATACTGCCATCCGACAGGCGCAGGGCAAAGAGATCACTATCGAACAAAACCTTCCATAATTTCGTCTTTTTGTATGCAAATGCATATTCATATAATCGGTCGGATATCATACACTCTCCTCCTGTTTTTCATACAATACTGTACTAGAAATCAAACAACGACAACTGATTCGACTCCGGCAGATCTCCCAACAGGTTCAGATCGTCCATCAAATCAATCACGGATTTACTGACCTTTGTCCGCTGGCGAAAATCATCTTTCGATAAAAATTTCCCTTCTTTAGCCGCTTCCACCACTGCTTCCGCCGCTTTATCCCCTAAGCCTTCAATGGTACTCAAGGAGGGCAGCAGCTTCCCATCCACAATCTGGAACATCTGGGCTTTGGATTTGTAAATATCAATGGGAATAAAAGAGAATCCCCTGGCATACATCTCCTGGACAATCTTCATATCCTTCACGGTATCTTGTTCCTTTTTACTTAAGGTATCCTTCCTCCGCTCATAGTCCGCTAAAAAGTATTCCAGCTTTTCTTTTCCCTGACACATCAGCTCATAATTGAAAGATGTGGCCCGAATACTGAAAAAAGCTGCGTAATAGGCCAGGGGATAGAACACTTTGCAGTAGGCGATGCGCCATGCCATCATGACATAAGCCGCCGCATGGGCCTTGGGGAACATATACTTGATCTTCTTACAGGACCAGATATACCAATCCGGTACGTTGGCCGCCAGCATATCCTTCTCCCATTCCGGCTTTAGCCCTTTTCCCTTCCGGACACTTTCCATGATAGTAAAGGATTCTTCACTGTCCATCCCCATACCGATCAGATAGGTCATAATATCATCACGGGTACAAATGGCTGTAGAAATCGTAGCTTTTCCCTCCTGGATCAGCGTCTGGGCATTTCCCAGCCACACATCCGTCCCATGGGACAGACCGGAAATACGCACCAGATCGGAAAAAGACTGAGGCTTGGTATCCACCAGCATCTGGATGACAAACTCTGTCCCGAATTCCGGAATTCCCAAGGAGCCTAAGGGACACCCTCCGATATCCTCCGGTTCGATGCCCAGAGCCTTGGTATTTTGAAACAAGGACATCACATCCGGATCGTCCAGGGGAATCTTCTGGGCGTTGATGCCGGTCAGGTCCTCCAGCATACGAATCATGGTAGGATCATCGTGTCCCAGAATATCCAGCTTTAATAAGTTATGGTCAATAGAATGATAGTCAAAATGGGTGGTGACAATGTCCGTAGTCATATCGTTTGCCGGATGCTGCACCGGGGTAAAGGAATAGATTTCCTCCCCCAGGGGAAGGACTATGATTCCGCCCGGATGCTGTCCTGTCGTCCTGCGCACTCCCACGCAGCCTTCCACAACTCTGGAAATCTCGCAATTCCGTTTTCGCACACCCCGTTCTTCATAATAATTTTTTACATAGCCAAAGGCCGTTTTATCTGCCAATGTACCGATCGTCCCGGCACGGAACGTCTGTCCTTCCCCAAAAATCACTTCGGTATATTTGTGCGCCTTACTTTGATATTCCCCGGAAAAGTTCAGGTCAATATCCGGTTCCTTATTGCCTTTGAATCCCAAAAATGTCTCGAAAGGAATGTCAAATCCTTCTTTGCACAAGGGCTTCCCGCAAACCGGGCATTCTCTGTCCGGCATATCGCATCCGGCCCGGCCTGCATAGGCCCGTACTTCTTCCGAATCAAAATCACTGAAATGACAATACTTGCAATAATAATGGGGGGCCAAAGGATTTACTTCTGTAATTCCAGCCATGGTGGCCACAAAGGAGGATCCTACCGACCCCCTAGACCCCACCAGATAACCGTCCTCATTGGATTTCCATACCAATTTCTGGGCGATAATATACATCACGGCAAACCCGTTGGATATGATGGAATTGAGCTCCCGCTCCAGCCGTTCCACTACTACCTCCGGCAGCTCTTCCCCATAAATCTCATGGGCCTTATTGTAGCAGATATTCCGAAGCTGGGTATCGGAATCCGCAATGACAGGCGGGCATTTATCCGGACGCACCGGCTGGATTCTTTCACACATATCCGCAATTTTTCCCGGATTGGTGATCACTACCTCCCGGGCCTTTTCACTTCCCAAATAATCAAATTCCTTCAGCATTTCCTCGGTGGTCCGCAAAAACAGGGGTGCCTGATCGTCCGCATCCTTAAACCCTTTGCCTGCCATAATGATTCTCCGGTAGACCTCATCTTCCGGATCTAAAAAATGCACGTCGCAGGTAGCCACCACCGGTTTGCGGAACTGTTCTCCCAAAGCAACGATTTTTTTGTTAATCTCTATCAATTCCTCCTGGGAGGACACCGAAGACCTCTCCCCCCGGAGCATAAACGCATTATTGCCCAGGGGCTGAATCTCCAAATAATCGTAGAACCGCACCAGCCTGGCAATCTCTTCCTGGGAATTTCCTCTTAAAATTGCCTGATACAGTTCCCCTGCCTCACATGCGGAGCCAAGGATCAGCCCCTCCCGGTATTTCACAAACTCGCTTTTGGGAATCCGGGGCTGCCGGTGGAAATAATCCAGGTGAGAATAGGATACCAGACGATAAAGGTTGATCCGCCCCACATCATTGGCCGCCAGAAGAATTGCATGGTGGCTGGGAAGCTTTTTTACATTTTCCTTGGAAAGACGCCCCAGGTCATTGACTTCATCCAGGGTATGGATCCCCTTCTTCTCCAGCATATCAATAAACTTTACGAAGATATCTCCTGTACAGGCGGCGTCGTCCACCGCCCTGTGATGGCTGTCCAAGGTTACATTCAATGCTTTCGCCACCGTATCCAGCTTAAAACGGTTCAAAGACGGTAACAGCACCCGGGCCAATGCCACGGTATCCACAACCGTATAATTGCAGTCCAGCTTCTGGCGTTCACAATTTTTGCTGATAAAGCTCATATCAAATCCGGCGTTATGGGCCACCATTACCGCTCCCTGGCAGAAATCCAAAAACTTCGGCAGAACCTCTTCTATTTTGGGCGCGTCCATCACCATATCGTCCCGAATTCCCGTGAGCTTTTCTATTTCAAAGGGAATCGGTACATCTGGGTTTACAAAGGTAGAAAAACGCTCCGCAACGGCTCCGTTTTTTACTCTTACAGCTCCGATTTCAATGATTCGGTTATTGACTGGGGAAAAACCGGTAGTCTCCAGGTCAAACACCACGTAAACATCCTTAAGGCTCTGATTCCCGGAATTCTCTACGATTTCCTTCAAATCGTCCACTAGGTATGCTTCCATGCCGTAGATTACTTTAAAATCCGCATCCTTTGGTACTGCGTGGCTGGCGTCCGGGAAGGACTGCACATCTCCATGGTCGGTAATAGCTATTGCCTTATGCCCCCAGGATATGGCTCTATTTATGATATCCTTCACATCCGAAACGCCGTCCATATCGCTCATCTTGGTATGGCAGTGAAGCTCCACCCGCTTCATGGGACTGTTATCCATCCGGGAAGTGGTAAAATCCGGAATCTTCTTAATTCCTCCCACAGAACCAATGGTCAGCTCTCCGTCAAACCGGTCAATGGTAGTAATCCCCTTTATTTTCAGAAAAGCCCCTTTTTTGACTTTTTCTGTAATTTCCGGGACGTATTCGTTTTTTGCAAACATTTTTACCATAATGGTATCGGTAAAATCGGTTACCGCAAACATGATGATGGTTTTTTCATTACGGATTTCCCGTGTTTCCAGGCTCAAAACCTTCCCCCGGATGACCACTTCCCCCATCTCTCCCGCAATCTGTTCCATGGGAATCGCGTCCTCTTCAAAATCACGTCCAAGCACCACATCCGGGTTGTCGGAACGTTTGATCGAACCCCCTTTTCTGGAAAAATCTCCTCCAGAGGGAAAACGCCGTCCCGTCCCTCTTCCTTTATCCTGAGCCTGACGCTTGAAAGCTCCGGAGCTTTTGGACGCCAGGGGATTCGATGCAGCGGCAGCCTGTCCTTTCGCTTCTTGTATGCCGGTTTGGGCGGCTGCTGTATCATGTTTTGCAGCAACCGAATGTGTTTCTCCATTCTGATATGTATCGTCTCCCTGGCCCATGCGGCCTGCGCTGGCAATGATATGACGGATTTCATTGGCCATTTTCAAATCGCTGTCTTTCTTATGGCGGCTTTCTTTCCCGGGAACAAACTCCACCTGTACCGTCATATCCAGGCCGCAGCGTTCACAGACAATTTTTTCCAGAATCTGCACCACCTCTTCGGACTTCTGGGAGGCGATCACCGACTCTTCCATGCTCAGCTTCATAATATGGCTCTTGGGAAATTCCATTTTAGCACAGCGCAGAAGGTTATATTCCAGCATACTATAGGATTTAAATTCCTCTAAAATACTATCCTTGTATACATCCATCAGCTTTTGAGGGTTATACTGCCCGGACAAGGTATATTTTTCTATAATTTTAACAGTCAATGGATTTCTTGGAAAGAGCTGCTCCTTGATGCTGCGCTCCAAATAAAAAATATACTTTTTTTGAATCAGCCTAGTGCCCAAAAGGTAAATCCGAAGGGAATCCCGGGCCCGGTTGGAAGACGCTTTTGTGACATAAACCTCGCTTAACAAGCTTTTCAGTTCCGGACGCACGTTAAGGGTGGGGAACACTTCAAAAAACAGCTTCTGCATCTCATTCACTCCAATGGGTCAATTCATATCTCAGGGCTTTTAGCAATTCTTCTTCCTTTACTTTTCGGCAGACTTCTCCCTTCTTGATAATCAGACCTTCTCCGTTTCCCCCTGCAATTCCGATATCGGCTTCTTTGGCCTCCCCTGGCCCATTGACCACGCATCCCATCACCGCCACTTTTAAATTCAGGGGGATATCTGCCACCATGTTTTCCACCTGGTTGGCAAGCGTAATCAAATCGATACAGGTTCTGCCGCAGGTGGGGCAGGACACCACTTCAATCCCTCCTTTTTTCAATCCCAAGGTCCTTAAGATGATTTTGGCAGATTTGATTTCTTCCAGAGGATCTCCGGTTAAAGAAACCCGGATAGTATCTCCGATACCCTGGCTTAAGATCAATCCCAGCCCTATGGAGGACTTGATATTTCCGCTGATCAATGTTCCGGATTCCGTAATTCCCACATGAAGGGGGTACGGGGTCTTATCCGCTATCAGCTCATGAGCTTTGACGCACATCATAACATCCGAGGATTTGATGCTGACCACCAGGTTGTCATACCCCATGTCTTCAATCAGGCGCACCTTGTCCAAAGCGCTTTCCACAATCCCTTCCGCAGTAACTCCATGATATTTTTCCACCAGCTCTTTCTCCAGAGAACCGCTGTTGACTCCTACCCGTATGGGGATGTTTCGTTCTCTGGCAACATCTACTACGGCTTTTACCCGCTCATAGCTTCCGATATTGCCGGGATTGATACGGATCTTATCTGCTCCGTTTTCCATAGCCGCGATAGCAAGGCGGTAATCAAAATGAATATCCGCCACCAGTGGAATCGTGATCTGCTTCTTTATTTGTGCAAGGGCGGCGGCTGCCTCCATATCCGGAACAGCGCATCGGATGATTTCGCATCCGGCGGCAGCGAGGCGGTTGATCTGGGCCACGGTTGACGCAACGTCCTGGGTCTTGGTATTGGTCATGGACTGGATACGGACGGGAAATTGGCTCCCGATGGTACAGGCGCCGATTTGAATTGATTTGGTTGGGTGTCGGGTTATCATAAGGGGCGTTCTCCTTTCGTAGTTGTTTTTCACTATCTCTGGCTATACTCCGCAGTGCGACCTCCATTCCGCTTTGCTTATAGCTGGCGTATGTCGTTGACCATCACGAAAACCATTAGGAGCATTAGAAGGACCAGGCCTACAAAATGAACCATACCCTCTTTGTCCGGATCTATGCGTTTGCGACGGATAGCTTCTATGATCAAAAACACCAGGCGGCCACCGTCTAAGGCGGGCAGGGGCAGAAGGTTCATAACCCCCAAGTTGGCGGAAAGAAGAATGGCAATATTCAGCATGTTCAGAAAAACCATGTAGCCGCCCTCGCTCTTGCTTTCATCATACGTATCTCCAATGGTTTTTACAATTCCCACCGGGCCAGAGACTTCGTTGACGCTGACTCTTCCGCCGATCAGCATTCTCAAACTGTCAATGGTCGTACTGATCCAATACTTCAGCTCATACACACTGTATTTGAGAGAATCCAGAATATTTCCTTTTTCTCTGAGGCCGCTTCCGTAAAAACCGATCAGGTAACGTCCCTCTTCTTCATCCAAGACCGGAATCAGCCTGGTCTCGTAACGTTCATTGTCCCGTTCATAGACAATATCAATGGTTTTTCCTGGATGGAAATAAGAATACAAGCTCACTTCCCGGTAAAAATGCATCTTTTTCCCATTCATGGAAATAATCGTGTCTCCCGCCTGCATACCGGCTTTCTGGGCCGGATATCCTTCCATCACATCATAGATTACCGGTTTGTCATATCCGATACAGGAAATCAAGATAAAAGCGAATACAAAAGCCATGATAAAGTTGAACACCGGGCCGGCGACGACGACGCTGATCCTGGCCCAGACGGATTTTTTCTGGAAAGAACGGGCGTCCTGGCTATCCTCATCCTCTCCCTCCATCATACAGGCTCCGCCAAATGGCAACAGCTTAATGGAGTATTTTGTCTCTCCTTTTGTAATTCCAAATAAAGTAGGTCCAAGGCCAAGGCAAAATTCATTTACACGGATGCCGTTCTTTTTCGCCAAAAGAAAATGTCCCAACTCATGAAATAATATAATAATGCTGAAAATAATAATTGCAATTACAAATTTCAAACTACCACCTGCTCTCTATCCACTGATTGACTTCCTGTTCTGTCTCAAGTATCTCCTCGATTCCGGGAGACTTACGTATGTTACAGTTTTCCATGCTTCCTTGGATCAATTCCGGTATTTCCAAAAACGAAATTTTTCTCTGTAAAAATAAGGCAACCGCCTTTTCATTTGCAGCGTTATAAATGGTAGGAAGATTACCTCCCCGCTCCATTGCCTTATATGCCAGGGCAAGCCCCTGAAAGGAATCAAGATCCGGCTTCTCAAAGGTTAAAGAAGACAATTCATAAAAATCCAGCCGTTTTCCTGCCAAAGGTCTTCGCTTAGGATAATACAATGCATACTGAATCGGCAACCGCATATCCGGTGTGCCAAGCTGGGCTATCACAGCGCCGTCTTCGTATTCCACCATGGAATGGATCACGCTTTGAGGATGCACCACCACTTGAATCTGATCGGCGCTTACACCGAACAGCCATTTTGCTTCCATAACCTCCAGCCCTTTATTTACCATGGTAGCGGAGTCAATGGTAATCTTTTTTCCCATGACCCAGTTGGGATGCTTTAGGGCATCCTCCACCTGTACCTTTTGCAGCTCTTCCTTTTTCTTTCCTCGGAAGGGTCCGCCTGAGGCGGTCAGAAGAATCTTACTGATGCTATTTTCCCTCTCTCCGTTCAGAGACTGAAAAATAGCGCTGTGTTCACTGTCCACTGGAAGAATCGGCACATGATTTGCAGCCGCCAGAGGCATAATAAGATGTCCCGCCGTTACCAAAGTTTCTTTATTGGCCAACGCAATGGTTTTCCCTGCTTCTATGGCCGCAACTGCCGGCCGAAGGCCCAGCATCCCTACCATTGCGGCAACCATAATCTCATAGCCCTCCATTTGGGCAATGGTAAGCAGTCCGTCCATACCGGATAAAACCTCCACATCCAGATCTGCCACCTGGACCCGGAGCTGTTTTGCATCCTTTTCTTCCCAGAGAGCCGCCATATTAGGGCGAAATTCTCGAATCTGTGCTTCCAGGAGGGAGATATTCCTGCCTGCGCACAATGCTGCCACTTCCATATCCTTCTGATTCCGGATCACATCCAACGTCTGGGTTCCGATGGAACCAGTGGATCCAAATATTGCAATTCTTTTCATCCTTATTCCTCCGCCCCAAAAACCGTCAGCTCAAATACTGTGCCAGAAAATAGATGACAGGCGCTGTAAAGATCACACTGTCAAACCGGTCCAAAATTCCGCCGTGTCCGGGAATCAGGGTTCCATAATCTTTAATCTCATAATTCCGCTTGATCGCCGAAGCCGCAAGATCTCCAATCATGGAAATCAGCGCTCCAACCCCGCTGATGGCCGCCATGAAAAAAATATCCCACTGGGAGCTTCCCATTGCCTGGCGGACAGCAAATCCATAGAGGACCGTCAGAAGAGCTGCGCCCAGTACGCCGCCCACAGCCCCCTCCACGGACTTTTTGGGGCTTAACACCGGCGCCATTTTATGTTTTCCAATCAACACGCCTACACAGTAGGCGCAGGTATCGCAGCCCCAGGAGCAAAGAAAAATCAGCCATACCAGATACGCTCCTCCTGGCAGCATCCGGGTCAGGTAAATACAGGAAAGCATAACCGCCACATAAAACACACCGAAAAATATGGCCATGACATGGTCCGCCTTATATTTCGGAAAGGAAAACACGTAGACTGACATCAGCAAAACGAAAAGAGCCATAGAAAACAGAAACACTTCCGTCCCAACTGCATCCGTAAAAAACCTGAGCCCAACGTAATAAAGGAGCGCCATTCCATATCCTGCTATGGCAAGGCTGCTTTTCTCCAAATGGAATACTTGATACAATTCATGCATTCCTATGAGAGAAACCAGACCCAGCCCCGCCAACAGCACATCTCCCCCTGCAATACCTAGTGCCAGAAGCAGGATGACGAGTACGATCCCGCTTATCAATCGCGTCCTGAACACAATGATTCCTCCTTAACGCCCCCGTATCTTCTCTCTCTTTTATTATAGTCCTCGATAGCTTTTTCTAATTCCTTTTTTGAAAAATCCGGCCATGGAACCTGGCAAAAATAGAGCTCGCTATAGGCAATCTGCCATAATAAATAGTTCGAAATCCGCTGTTCTCCGCTGGTACGGATTAATAGATCCGGATCCGGGATATCATAAGTATCCAAATAGGAGGCAAAACAAGCTTCATCTAAATCGGATTCTGCTAATCTGCCTTCCCTTGCATCCCGGATCATTTTCTTCATGCCTCTGAGCATTTCATCCCTGCTGCCGTAATTTATGGCAATCTGAAAATTTAACCCGTCGTTTTCCCGGGTCTCTTGTTCCAGATTGGCAATATCTCTTTGAATATCCTGGTCCAGTTTTGTCTTATCCCCAAGGATACGGACACGCATATGGTTTTTATGGGCTGTCTTTACACAATTTTTCATATAATTGCGCAAAAGCTTCATCAACGCGTCAACTTCCTTTTTGGGCCTGCTCCAGTTTTCCGTGGAAAAAGCAAATACCGTTAAATATTTGATTCCCATATTCCAGGCTTCTTCGCAAATTACCTCTACATTCTTAGCTCCCTGGGTATGCCCAAAATTTCTGGGCATTCCCTTGCTTTTTGCCCATCTTCCATTTCCGTCCAATATAATGGCTACATGTGCCGGAACATTCATTGTACTCCTCCTGAATGGAAATGGGACACGGCGAAAACGCTATGTCCCTTCCTCTCTTTTTATACCGTAAGAATCTCTTTATTCTTCTCTTCTACGGATTTGTCGATCTCAGCGATATATTTATCTGTAAGCTTCTGAACTTCCTCTTCCAACTGTTTGATCTCATCCTCTGAAATATCAGAATTCTTTCCCTGTTTTTTGAAGGAATCATTGGCATCCCGACGGATGTTGCGAACTGCAACCTTGGCGTTTTCCCCTTTTTTCTTTACATCCTTGGTGAGTTCTTTTCTCCGTTCTTCTGTCAGCTCCGGAAAAACAAGGCGTATCATCTGGCCGTCATTGGTGGGATTAATGCCCAGATCAGAAACTTGAATTGCTTTCTCTATGGCTTTGAGCATATTGCGGTCCCAGGGCTGGATCTGAATCATCCGCGCCTCCGGAACCATTACATTGGCCACCTGCTGAATCGGGGTAGGAGACCCATAATAATCCACACGCAATTTATCCAGAACATGCGGATTGGCACGTCCGGCACGGATTGAAGCAAATTCATCCATCATATTATCGAATGACTTTTGCATTTTACGATCATATTGCTGTATTCTTTCATCCATATTATCACCCCTCCAAAATTATACGATTACCTTCGTCCCGGTAAACTGGCCGGAAATCGCTTTCACGATGCTATTCTCTTCATTCAACCCGAATACATACATGGGCATCCGATTCTCCATGCAAAGGATCGATGCCGTTAAGTCCACCACTGCCAACTGTTTGTCGATCACTTCTTGAATCGTAACCTGGCCGTATTTCTTTGCATCCGGATTCACCTTAGGATCACTGTCATACACGCCGTCTACGGCTTTCGCCAAAAGAATTCCGTCTGCCTCAATCTCCACCGCCCGCAGTACGGTAGCCGTATCGGTGGAAAAATAAGGATGGCCGGTGCCTCCTGCAAAAAACACTACCATATTCTTAGCAAAATATTTATTTGCACGATCCTTGGAAAACAATTTTGTAAAAGATCCGCACTCAAAGGGCGTCAGCACCTGAGTCATCATCCCCACAGAGCGAAAAATCTCCGATACATAAATACAATTCATAACGGTTGCCAGCATACCAATTTGATCCGCCTTGGTACGGTCAATGGTTTCACTGGTCCGTCCACGCCAGAAATTGCCTCCGCCGATCACGATACCTACCTGCGTTCCCGCATCCACCAAACACTTTACTTGTCTGGCCACTTCCGTCACCGTTGGTTCGTCAAATCCGGTACGCTTTGCTCCGGCCAGTGCTTCCCCGCTTAATTTTAGTAATACTCTCTTCATATCCACCCCTGAGCCATCCGGCTTTCTCTACTATTCCCTAGTCTTTAATCAAAAATCTTAGCAACATCCACTTCTGCATAAGATTGTGAGCAGAAGCCTTCAATCACTGCACCGTTATTGATCTGCACGGAACGGGACTTGATATTGCCCATTACTACGGCAGAGGTATCTACTACCACCGGGCCATGCACATCTATGTCGCCTTTGATCGCACCGGCGATTACAGCGGAGGAAGCGGTAATATTCCCTACTACTACGGAGCCAAGGCCAATTTTTACGGTTCCGTCCGTGGAGATCTCGCCTTCAATCTTTGCCGCATCTGCAAAAAACTCAGCAGACTCGCTGTTCCCTTTCACAATACCGGTTACCGTCAGTTTACCGTTACATTTTACATTACCGTTTACTTGTCCCTTAATCTCAATGGAACCTGTGGACTCCATATTACCAGTAAGTGAAGTACCCGCCGTAATTACGGCAACCTCATCCGATACTTCATCGGAAAGGGTGGATACCTGAGGCATCTCCAAAATCTCTTCTTCCAGCGTACTTGTCACTTCCTCTGTATTCATTACAATGTCCTCCTCAATCTCTTCTTCTATTATTGGTTCCGGCGCCGCCTGAGGGGCCGCTGCCTTTGGAGCCTCCTCCTGTGTCTGAGCCTTCGCTGGCGCAGGTTTAGGCTGAGGTCTCGGCGCCTCCTGCCGGGGCGCTGCCACGGGCTCTTCGGCTTTTTCAAACAGCCCTCCCAGCTTATCCAATTCTGCCTTTGCATCTACTTCCTGTTCCAAAGTATTTACAACCAGCTCGTCCTCTTTCTCGTTCACCCCTTCTCCCGGCACCAGCTCATTTACCGCCTGGGAAAAATCTTCTTTGAATTCCTTAAAAAAACTCATGTATGTACCTCCTACATTAATCTTATTCCGTGATACTGTCAACAGGTATCTGCTGAATCAATTTTGTATTTTCATTGATGGGAAGCAATTCCACATCTAATGCTTTCAACTGGTCGATCATTGGCCCGAGAGCCTCCACCGTAGTCCCTTTCGTAGAAGCATCGTGCATTAACACAATGGACGTATCGTATTTTACCACGTCTTTCATAACATTTTCCACCAACTCATCCGGGGTATATGCCTGACTGGTTGCGTCGCCGCTGGCCACATTCCAGTCATAATAAGAAACCTCTTCATCTGTAAGAAAACGAATGAACTCCCGCATATCAATGTTGCTGACCTGATTGCTGCTTCCGCCCGGGAACCGCATAATCTGGGGCTCTACGCCGGTAATCTCCGTCAAATACGTACGAAGCTGATTAAAGTCGTCTTGAAACGCCTCCAGAGAAGAATAGATCACACTGTACTTATGGCTATACGAATGCATACCCAAGGTATGCCCTTCCGCTACAATCCGCTGATACAATTCCTTTGCCGATTCATCTTCATTTCCCGTCACAAAGAAGGTAGCTTTCACATCCTTCTCTTTTAGTATGTCCAATATTTTGGAAGTATTCTCACTTGGGCCGTCATCAAATGTCAAATATACTTTCTGTGGAACATGCTCTTTCGCCATATTGTCCTGGTTCATAGCCCCTAACGCGCCGGATTCCGCATCCCCATCATCTTCCACTGCTTCCAGGGAATCCCCGCCTTCTTTTAAATTGTAGGACTGCATGTCGCTTTCCTTTGCGTTTCCTTTGTAATCTTTCATCTGGTCCGCCATCTGCTGAACCGTTACGGCATTCATGGCAATCTCGTCTATCTTACGATCCAACCGGATCATCTGTATTGTCAATCCGATACAGAAGACAAAAGACAAGAGCATCCAGATTCCCACTGTCATCATGATAGCATTCCTGATACGGCTGATCCTCTGCCGCCGCAAGCGCTGCTCTTTCATGCCTGCATTATTCTTATCTTCCATGTACTGACCTCCAGGCCTGTCAAATTTCATATTGTGTCTATTGTAACACATTTTTTGCAAATATCATTAAAAAAATTCAAAAATTACTGTACTATTTTTCCTGGCATTTTTCCGAATTTTCAGACGATTTATCAATTATTTCTGCTAATCTTGTTATATCGCAGTATTTCCGCACAATTTGTCATATTTTGAAAAAAGCATTCTCATTCATACACAAATCACTTGTCTCTTTTTGATTTTCGTTTTATCCATCGAAAGTATAGCATAAATAAATAAAATTTCAATATCTAAAAAAACCAACATTTCAAGCAGCGGGAGCCTCCCGGAAATTCTCTGATGAGAATAAAACGCCTTTTGTCAAAACTTTTTGTAAATATTAGCTAAAAAATGTCAAATTTTTATTGTATTGACAGAAAAATAGGACTATAATTACATCAGAGAAAATGTATAGTAGGGAGGTTTATTTATGAAACCACAGAGAAAAGAAAAACATTCCAGCAAAAAGATAGCCGACGAAATTCTCCATCAGATCGGAGGAAGCGTTATCTTCGTACTTCTGTTGATAGCGGCTGTGGCTATCTGCATGGTGGGATGGCTGATCATTACTTCAAAAGAGACGGAGCTTACGCAAGAATCCAATGCAGCTGCGAATCAGATCACCGGATTCCTGGAGCAGTATACAAAAAATGTGGAACAGCTTGCAGCCAATCCGGAGATCAAACAGGTGATGATGGAGACACAAGCTGGAGACGATATCCGGAAAGCAGAGAAAATGGACACCGTCATGGATAATCTCATAAGCATTGCCAATACGGACATGGAAAATGTCATGGCCGTATGGATCTCCGACCTGGACGCCAGCGTCCTGACCCAGTCTGACGGTTTTACAAGCGAAGAGGGATGGGACATCACCGGACGGGGATGGTATGGTTGTATTGAAGAAAAGAAAACCGTTCTGACAGAGCCGTATGTGGATTCTTCCACCGGAAAAATGATTTTAAGCGCCGCAGCCCCGGTGTATGACGACTCTGGCACAGTCCTTGGCGCCGTAGGCATGGATATTTCTTTGGACCATATGACGTCGATCATGAGTGAATACAAAATTGGCCGCAGCGGATATATCTTATTATTATCCGAAAACGGCACGTTTCTTTATCACCCCCAAAGCGACATTATCCAGAAAAATATCAAAGATATCGACATCTCCCAAAATGTTGTGGATGCTGTAAATTCAGGGAAGAATGATTTTCTAAAATACAAAACAGGCGGGCTTTCAAAATACGGCTACCTGCAGCATGCGGGAGATACCGGATATATGGTGCTCAGCAATATGCCCTGGTCCGAATATTACTCTATGTTGATCTGGATGGTGCTTGCATTGATTTTGATATTTGCAGTAGGTATCATACTGATTGCCGTCAGCATCCGGAAAAGCGCAAAAAAATTAACAAAACCAATTCTGGAGCTGAACCAGACCGCCCAAAAGCTTGCAGCCGGAGATCTGGACGTCAATATTCAGATCACAAGTGAAAATGAGATCGGAAAACTGGGAGAATCTTTCCAAAAGACGGTCACCCGTCTGAAGGAATATATTGTGTACATCGATGAAACAGCCGAAGTGCTGACGCAAATTGCGGATGGGAAGTTAAGCATTGACCTGAAAAATGATTATGTAGGCGAATTCCAGAAAATAAAAATCGCCCTGCTCAATATTTCCGATTCCATGAACCAGGTTATGATCGGAATCCATGAAAGCTCCGAACGTGTATCCATAGGAGCCAACGAGCTTGCTTCCGCCTCTCAGGTTCTGGCGGAAGGCGCGGAAGAACAGGCCGCCTCCATTGAGCAGCTTACCGCAGCCACCAATACCGTGGCAGATCAGGTGGAAAACAGCCGTACAGAAGCGGAGGCTTCCGCTAAGGCAACGGCCCAGGCTGCTGCAATGATCGAACAAAACCAGGAGAAAATGAAACTGATGATGGATGCCATGAACAAAATTCATGAAACCTCCCAGCAAGTCGTTGGCATTATCCAGACAATCGAGGACATTGCATCACAGACAAATCTTTTGTCATTAAATGCTTCCATAGAGGCTGCCCGGGCCGGTGAAGCAGGAAAAGGCTTTGCGGTTGTGGCAGATGAAATTGGAAAACTGGCTCTGGAAAGCTCCAAGGCAGCAAACACAACAAAAGAGCTCATCGAAATCTCCATGGACGAGATAAGCAAAGGAAATACCATCGCTGTTGGAGCTATGGACTCCCTGAAAGAATCTGTTAGCGCAGTAAACCAGGTAAACGGAATGATCCAGCAAACGGCAGAAAGCGCTGCCTCCCAAGCGGAAAACATGAAACAGGTTCGGATAGGAATTGAGGAGATTGCCCACGGAATACAAGATAATTCCGCCGCTTCCCAGGAAACTTCCGCAACTTCGGAAGAACTGGCTACCCAAGCCGACAGATTAAACAAAATGGTGCAAAAATTTGAACTTTGTCAATAGCAACCAATTCTCTTATTAAAAAGGGGACACATATCTACCACTACCAAATAGCTGTATTGGAGGCATGTGTCCCTTATTACTTACTCTTATAAACCTACTTTTTACTCTTGGGTTTTTACACGAAACTTCCTATTTCTACACGCAATGTCTCTGCGCTCTCTTTTGTTTTGGTTACCTGCGATGATACAACTAATCCTGCCTTTTTTCTTACTCTTTGCGAACTTTTACCTCTCCTTTTGCATGTTCGTCATCCATAATTACTTCTCCCACCTCCGGCACACAGATTCGTCCGGACAGCGGATTTTTGACACAAAATACCAGGTCTTCTGACCGCATCATAAAATACTCGCTGACCGCCGTGGTGTCCTCCATGCGGATTCCCCTGTAGACCATCCGAATTCCGGAGAGATGATATCACAGTTTTTTACCACAACGTCACGGCACTCCCTGACTGCAACATTTCATATATCCGGCTGTTCCCAAAAACAAAACTCTGTAAAGCGAGCGGCCTCCCATCATGTTTGTTTTCACGGTACAGCTTCATATAATTGTCCCTCGCTTGATAGAAAATATCTTCCAATTCTTCAAGCTCTTTTGTCGGCGTTTCGGGAATATTTCCCTGAATTACCTGCCCTTGTGCCGCTATTCTGGCACAGGATATCTGCCACTCTACTTCCTGCTCATATTGTATATCCAGCCATTCTATTTCCTCTTCCTTTGTCAGCGGCTTCCCATCTGTCTTATAATACTGTTCATTTTCATAGCGCTTTTCAATTTCAGAATACAACTTCGCATAACTCAAGCCGCAGGCATTTGCAATATCCGAATAACCATACTGCCCTTTTTCTTCCCTGACTTCCTCTAATATTCCGGCCCTCATATCACGAAACGAGGCAGGCGACTGAATCACCGTATGTTTCATTTTATCCGTTAAGATTTCCCTGTTTTTCGATAATTGTGAAACTTCTAAGGAATCCCTGTGAAATAATTTCCGGTCTTGATTTTGACTTCCCTGAAATTTCAAACACTCTCTATTAAGTTTAAGTCCTTCCTGCAAATGTACAGGATAATTTGAAATACTAATCGGCATACTTTCTTTTCCTCCGAACTCCATAATCATTTGTGGAACTGCCTTTCATCCGCCAGACATGACATAAGTGACCATCATACGTTTCATAATAACCTTTGTCCTACAATAAATGATTTGTTTTCTCTACAAAACTTATATTCTCTTTCCATACATTTGCAAATATATCTAACGCGGTTCCTCCTTTGTAGCCAAAACTCTTATAAGCCGCCAAAAACCTTTCTCTTGTCTGCTCCATTATTGATACCGCAGAATCCTGATACTCTGCGTCAAAAAGCTGAATCCTGTCTTGTGTATTTCCTCCATTTTGGGAACCGTTTCTATGGAAATACCATGAACTGTCCGGATTTTCAAAGGCTTTGTTTGTCTGCTGACAGGTCATATATCCTTTCAAATTTGCAAGACGCATTTTAAAAGCCTCATCCAATCCAGCCAAATCTTCGTCAAGTGTCAGCGATCTGTTCCCCGTAAGTTTATAAGAAACTTCACGGTCTCCATTTTTGTGTTCTTTTACGATTTCATTATAGCGGGCCTCATATGTATCCATAATTGATTTCATTACATCTTCCACATTATAGTTTCCATCTTTTAATGTCTGGCTGCTGATTCCCCTCATTGCCGTATAATGTTCCCATGCAACCTCATTTGTATTTTGTATTGTCAGCTCCCTTGCATTGACATAATCCGAATCAGGTTCAAATTTGTTTACCAGTTCCCGCAGCATATTTTTTCCCTCATCGGAAATAGAGAGATGAACTGGCCGTTCCGTCGCTTTGCTGCCGGTGTTCCTGGCAAATATTTTTTCCTGTACATATTTTGCAGCACCCCTCATATAATAATCATTACTCCCAATTCCATTCACATTCATTTTCAAATATCCTCCATTTTAATCTATTTTTGAGTTTCATTTAATGCAAAGTCATTTACTTATACATCTGGCAAGGTACTGCATTCCCCTCTCTACTTTTTGATGAGCGAAACAAGGTGAGACCTTACGTTTTTTCATCATCACACCACAATTTTATGGTTTTTGACACCTTCCAGTCTTCAATTAATTTATCGGAAAAATAAGGATAATTTTTACCGCCTACGCCATGAACGGTTAATCTGGCTACATGAATTGCAAATCTTATTTTTCTCAATTAATCGTTTCGATGTACTCAACACATCTTCATTTGACGCATTGGTTGAAACGATCCGGGAGATTGCTGAATCCTGTTATCCTGGGATGTGGTATCTTGCAGGAGAAGGCGTAAGCACCTATGACTTAATATTTTGCAGCTTGCGGTTTCACTGGACTATTCTGGCGCTCTCTGGCAGATAGTCATTCATGTCACAATGGACAGATACCATATTCTTGAGAAATGCACAAACTACTGCTGCTATGACCAATCTATCCATATTACAAATATTCAGGAAGTAGTGATTGACGGAAAGGAAGTAAGCCATGTGATCTATTCGGAATCCACACCGTGTTGGAGATTGTATGCAGGCTTTAACTGTCCATTTCCCATGGCATCTTCCTTCATCTGCATAAAAGTGGCATCATGGTATATCTTGAAATAGCTGCCTCGTTCCCCTACAGTTAAGCTCCATGGAACGGGAAGAATAGTCCCCATTATATAAGAGTAAAGTACAAGTTTCCATATATAGCGGAAGTTTTAATTGATATCCGCTCTGATTTAGATTATAATTTTTCTGTAAGATAATGTGTTTGATCATACATTCATTTTACACCAACTGCCAGATTCTTTCGATGTCTGGCAGTTATTTTTTGCATAGAAAAGGAGCTGCACACTAATCACTTAGTGCGACAGCCCCCTGAATTAACTGATTACAAATCTTTTGTTTAAATACTCAAAGATGGATTCGGCAACATGGGCTTTTTTATTTTGCCGGACGTAACTGTGAATAACCGTTCCATGCAAACAACGCTTCTTCTGCGTCATTCCCATAAGCCTGTTCTACA
>JAAVYA010000013.1 GCA_022790855.1 Lachnospiraceae bacterium
CTTTCCGAAACGCGTTCTTTCTGATTCTCTTTGAATCGTTCAAGGTTATTTCACTGTTCAGTTATCAAGGTCCTGTCTGTTGTCTCAAGCGACAACTTCTATATATTACCATATCTGTTATCACTTGTCAACATCTTTTTTCATTTTTTTACATTTTTCTTTTTTACCGGAGAACCTCTTATTCTCTGGTATATCATGTAAAAAATTCCTCCGCTTTGCGCGGTGGAATTTTATAATAGCACCTTTTATTTTTTCTGTCAACACTTTTTGGACAAGTTTTTATATTTTTTTCCGTCCATTAAAAGTCACCTTCGATGAGGGGTCAGATGCCCGACAGCCACTACCTCTTTGGCCGGACACTGTGCAGCGTAGTGCACGGTGCCGCGTGAACAGTAACTTCCGGTCGTATCAGTCCCGATATCTGTATAGTTATGGACCCTCTCTATTTTCATTTAGGATATTTCCGGACACGCTCTGGCGGTGCACTTATAATCCAAACATATAATGGAAGAGATATAATATGATGTTGTGTTGATATAACCAGGATAGAACTGTGCTTTCACGAATATAAGCCAGTAAGGTCTGGCCAAAAGGACTGGTATAAGCGATAGCAACGAAAAACAGCAAAAGCCATACCAATAGCAGTCCCTGCAGTAACCCGGCCACAGCCCCCAGCGCCCGATTGACGCCTTTGATCACCGGAAGACGAGCCACAACATCCAAAAGCCCCACCGCCAGCCGCAGCACAATGGAACAAAGAAAATATGTCACAAAAAAAACAATTCCTTGGAGAATCCAATCTGCAAGATAGGAACCTGCCTGTTGATAAAGCCCGCTTTCTTCTGCCGTATGGGTTACCGTATCTTGAGCTTTCTCCAGAACTTGTTCCAACCATTCCTTTGGAATCGGCAATTCTCCCTCCCACTCTGCCCGGGCAGCTCCCGGCACTTCCAATTGTTCTCCATAGTGATTTAAGGTATCCTCCATAGATGAGCGAATTCTATTCGTGCAAGTTTCTTCCAAGTCCTGATGAATATTGGTACTCTCCTTCAAAAATTCCGTAATGTGAGGAGTCGCCCATGATACCAGTACAATCAAAAGCACCATAGAAATCAAAGAAAAAGCAATTCGGATCAACCCGCGCCAATATCCAATAACCGCTGAACCAATCAAAATTAATAACACCGCTATCAAAAACCCGTTCATTACTGTCTCATCTCCTGTGGTAAGCTATTTTAACATCACTTTATCCGTTGTTCCGTCCATGAGAAAAATATATCTTCTACCAATCCCATGGATTATTTTATAAATATTTTTTTCAAAATTGTAATGAAATCTTTGTGTTCCCCGCAATGTATAAATCGTACATTCCAAATTATTGCGGATACATACCTCGTCATTTTCCAAAAATTCAATAGCGTCATATTCCATGGTAAATTCAAAGGTACGAATCTTTTTTCCATTGAAATCATATATTTCCGCTGCATATGATTGCTGGCTGTTCTCTTTTTCAAATACTAGGCCAATATAGTGATGGTTGTAGAAAATGCTTCTGATTTCCTGTCCTATCTCCATTTCCTTCTTGACTACCGGCTTCTGGCTTCCTTCATAGATGATCAATTTCGTATCGCCAAAAGCTACGGCTATGTCATTTGTCAAAAATTCAATCTTGGGGATTACCACATCGCCGTATGGATAGCTGCTTACTATATTATCAATTTCATTTTGCCCCACTGAGCCGAAATTGTAAAAAGCCACTGTTGTTTTGATATTCCCTTCATTGGGGTCCAGCATAGCAACCGCCATTTTCTTTCCGTCATTAGAGATACTGATATCTAAGGGATAGCCGCTGTTTTTGCTATTCAGTTCTCCCTCTGCCAGGAAGTTCCCTTCCTTATCATATAGCTGAATATATCCCGTCCCCTCTTCTTCCATCAGAACCGTAACCATGCCCTGGTTTGCTACGTGTACCTGCCGGATCGGGCGGTTCGTTTGAATCTCTCCGCAGGGGCCGGACACGTCCATGATATAAATTGTTTTGCCGTTTTGTTCCGCAATCGCCACATACCCTTCACAGATATCCAGTATGGGCGACTGCATCTCATAAGTCTGATTCCAGATCAGGCGATTCCCGGCATCTATATAAAACGCTCCGTCATTGCTGTACTTTAAAATATTTCCGTTAAACTCTGCAAACATAGTGCCGGCTGAGTCTTCCCGTTCTGCTGATTCCAGTACCTGAAAATCTACATATGTTTTTGTTTCGTATATGTAATAAAGACTTCCGGCCGCAATCAATGCTAAAACCGAAAGGAGTAAAATAACTCTTACTATCTTTCTTCGATGTTTTCGGATCTTCTTCTCTAGCTGTTCTACTTCTTCTCCCGCCAGCCGAAATGTTTTTTTAGGCACACTGCATTCCTCCGATGTAATTGGATAACCATATATTTTTTTATTATATCCCATTTCCATCTATTAGGGAAGTACCAGTTTCTGTCCTGAAAAGATTTTATCAACATCGGTAATTCCGTTTATTTCACATAGTTTGTCCATCATGGCAGTGGTATTGTAAATCTTTTTACAGATCAATTCCAGCTTATCTCCTGGCTGAACGATATAGTATCCCTGGTCCAAGTATGCCTGAGCAGCTGTGGGCTGACTTTCTTCCCCCTGGGCCGCTTCCCCTTGACCATCCGGAGTCCCCTCTTCCTGGCTTCCTCCAGCATCTTCTTGCGGCTGTTCTTGCTCCTCCTCTGCCTGGCCTTGCGGCGTCTGCGTCTCTTGAGCTTCTCCTTCTTGACTCTCCCCTTCCTGGACTTCTCCCTGCTCCGGAGAAATATCTCCTTCCTGGTTCCCTTCACCGGGAGTTTGATTACCGGTCTCTTTGCTCTGTTCCTCTTCCTCATTGGGTTTCGGATTCTCATCTGCGCTGACAGGCTTTTCCAAATCCTGGTTATCCTCTCCATGGTCCGCTTCTGACGGCTGATCTCCTTCTGCCTGTTGCCCATCCGCCCCTTCCTCCGGCGTTACTTCTCCAGGTATGGATTCCACCACAAGATCCCCAGCCTTAGAATCCTTCTGCTGCTTTGTATTGGAATCCCCCGAAAGCACGGAAAGCACCTGTTCCACCTGCTGCATCTTTTCATAATTATTAACAGTTGTTATGCCGATCACGCACAGAATTACCATTGCCGCTGCCGCAGCCATATATAGCAATGGGTTCATACGCTTTTGAGGAAGCGGAGCTTTTTTCCCTTGAAGCATGCTGCGATATTTCCGAATGGCTTCATCTGCTGTCATCTTCCCTGCTGCATCATTCCCTTCTTCTTTTTTCTCTGTATAAAAAAAGGTCTCCTGCTGACTCGTTGATTCTTCATCCTTTTGTTTCGATAAAGATGTTCCTTCCTTTACGCTTTTTTCTGAGTCTGATGCATATTCCTGCTGTATTTCTTTTGGTTCCGATTCAAAAAAGAATGTTCCTGGCTCCGGAATTTTTATAGCATCCTCGCTAAAATTTTCTGGAGCATCGGGATAAATCCGGGTTTCAATTCCCCCTTCCCGCTCTCTCGCCTGTTCCCGGATACTCACCATATATTCCTGCATGGGCAAGTTTTTCTCATAATAAATGTAATACCCCTCTTTTTTTTGCAAAATTCCCTGCTCATACGCAAAAAACAGATCCTCTCCCTCTGACGGTTCTGACAAAAAGAGCACCTTATCCCTTCCTACAAAATATTTTCGATGAGCGGCTTCTATGGCAGGAGAGAGTTCTAATGGAAAACCCGTTGCTCCCAGAAACCATCCCACAATATCCTGGCTGTCAAAATACTGTTTAATTTCTTTGTATATGTATTCCCAACAGCTTTCATCAAACAAAATTCCTTCTTCCCGGAAAATAAAATCTTCACAAAGGATCGCGCTGCTGACAAAAGTATAACGAATATCCTGAGAAACCTCGCTTTTCCCCAAAAGAACTGCTGCCCGTTTCTGTTTTCCACCTTCAAAAGCCGATGAATGAAGAAATGTATACACGTAATCTTCCATATAAATTTTATGTCTGCCCCGGGGGCTCCCAATCTGGCGTATATTTTTAGGCGGTTTTACAATAACGGTTCCGCCGTCTTTTGCAGAGTCTTTATAAATGATTTCTATCATCAATTTCACCCTTTCTGATTCTTTGCCCCTACTATAGCATAGCCCGTCCTATTTTTTTGGAAATTCCTGTCACGGTATTTTATAATTTTCCGACAGCAGACAACAAAAAAGCTGCCACCTTTTGGTGACAGCCCATGCATTTCTTGTTTTTATACATATGCTTTTACTTTTTTGTAAATATTTTCTGCATCCAGCCCGTATTTTCGAATCAGCTCTAACGCCGGGCCGGACTCTCCAAACACATCCTGAATGCCAATTTTCATCACTTGGGCGGGGGCTTTCTCACACAGCACATCACAAACTGCGCTTCCCAATCCCCCAATGACGGAATGCTCTTCTACGGTTACAACCTTTTTTGTTTTGGCTGCCGAAGCCAAAACCAATTCCTCATCCAGTGGTTTGATCGTATGGATATTAAGCACTTCCGCATCTATTCCATCTTCCGCCAGCATCTGGGCGGCGCCCAGCGCCTCATATACGCAAAGACCTGTGGCAATAATAGTAACGTCTTTGCCTTCTTTTAGTACAATACCTTTTCCTATTTCAAATTCATACTCATTCTCATCGTTGATCACTGGAATCGCAAGTCTTCCAAACCGCAGATATACGGGCCCGTTATATTCATAAGCCGCCTTTACGGCCGCTCTTGCTTCCACATCATCACAGGGGTTAATCACTACCATCCCCGGAATCATACGCATCAGGGCAATATCTTCGTTGCACTGATGAGACGCGCCATCCTCGCCTACCGAAATTCCGGCATGGCTGGCGCCAATTTTTACATTTAAATGGGGATATCCAATGGAATTACGCACCTGTTCAAATGCCCGTCCGGCCGCAAACATGGCAAAGGAACTCATGAAGGGCACTTTGCCGCAGGCAGCAAAGCCCGCCGCGATACCCGTCATATTAGCCTCCGCTATACCGCAGTCAAAAAAACGTTCCGGAAATGCTTTTTTGAACATACCGGTCTTTGTGGCCCCGGCCAGATCTGCATCCAGTACTACCAATTCTTCGTGAATTTTTCCCAGTTCAACCAAAGCATTACCGTAGCTCTCTCTTGTTGCAATCTTCTTTACTTCTGACATAATGCTTCACCTGCCTTTTCCAATTCTTCCATCGCCGCCTTATATTGTTCTTCGTTGGGTGCACTGCCGTGCCAGGAGGCTTGATTCTCCATAAAGGAGACGCCTTTTCCTTTTACGGTATTAGCGATGATTGCCGTAGGCATTCCTTTTATTTTCCGTGCTTCCCTGAACGCCCCCCGAATAGCATCGAAATCATGTCCGTCAATGGTGATCACATGGAAATTGAACGCTTCAAATTTTTTATCAATTGGATAGGGTGAACAAACCTCTTCAATTTTGCCGTCAATCTGCAGGCCATTGTTATCTACAATAAGCACCAGGTTATCCAGCTTGCGATGTCCTGCAAACATAGACGCTTCCCAAATCTGGCCCTCCTGAATCTCTCCGTCCCCGGCCAGTGCATACACCCTGTAATTCTGGTTATCCAGTTTACCGGCTGCCGCCATTCCCACCGCTGCAGAAAAGCCTTGTCCCAAAGAGCCCGTGGACATATCAACCCCAGGAATACATTTCATATCCGGGTGTCCCTGCAGATAAGACCCCACATGGCGCAGGGAAGACAGATCCTCCACCGGAAAGAACCCACGATGGGCAAGAGCGGCATACAGTCCTGGAGCCACATGCCCTTTAGACAAAACAAAGCGATCCCTGTCAGGTTTTTTGGGATGTATAGGATCTACGTTCATCTCTTCAAAGTAAAGATAGGTAAAAATATCCGCCGCTGAAAGAGATCCCCCCGGATGCCCCGACTTTGCGCTGTAGACAGCAGTTACAATTCCTTTGCGGATTTCATTGGCTATTTTTTGAAGCTGTAAATTCTCCATTCTCTTCTCCTTTTCATTCCCCGAAAACGGCTCTATAGTCTGCCTGGAATTTGACGATCCCTTGATCTGTCAGCGGATGTTTCGTCATTTGTTCGATCACGCTGTACGGAACGGTAGCAATATCTGCTCCGGCCAACGCGCAGTCGATTACATGAATAGGATTGCGGATGCTTGCCGCGATAATCTGTGTCTCAATGCCATGTACAGCAAAAATATCTGCAATAGTTTTTATTAAATCTACCCCTGGCATATTGATATCATCTAATCTTCCCACAAAAGGAGATACATAGGTAGCTCCGGCTCTTGCAGCCAAAAGCGCTTGATTCGCATTGAAAATCAATGTAACGTTTGTCTTGATTCCTTCTGCCGTCAACACTTTTACGGCCTTTAATCCCTCTACGGTCATAGGAATCTTTACCACCATATTGGGATGGATCTTAGCAATCTCCCTGCCCTCTGCAATCATACCTTCTGCATCAACAGTAGTCGCTTTCACTTCTCCGCTGATCGGTCCGTCCACAATGGAAGCAATCTCTGAAATAACTTCCTTGAAGTCTCTGCCTTCTTTTGCAATTAGAGACGGATTGGTAGTCACTCCGCATATAACGCCCATATCATTTGCTTTTTTGATGTCTTCTACTTTCGCTGTATCAATGAAAAACTCCATATGTTTTCCTCCTTTTCTTTTTTTGCCGTATTTAGCTATAGAATAACACTTGTCTCTCTTTCTGTCCAGTCCCCATTTTTCCTAATTGCAGACGAATTGTAACAGTGACGTTACAGGGCCGCTTATCTGAACTGTTACACATGGACGGATTTATCATGGTATTTTTAAACACGATCTAGCTGCAAAAGCGGCAAAAGGGAATGCGCATTGTGGCATTCCCTTTATAGTTCTACGCGCCCTTCTAAAGCCCGCAAAAGAGTCATCTCATCAATATATTCCAAATCTCCCCCCACAGGAACGCCGCTGGCAATCCTGGATACCTTGATCCCGGTGGGTTTTATCAGTTTACTGATATACATAGCCGTAGTTTCCCCTTCCAGGCTGGAATTCGTAGCGATGATCACTTCATCTACCTCTCCCTGAAGCCGCTGCATTAGTTCTTTCAGCTTAATATCATTCGGACCGATTCCCAGCATGGGCGATATGGCTCCGTGGAGCACATGATATACGCCCTGATATTTCTGAGTTTTTTCATATGCCGCCAAATCACGGGTATCCTCCACAACCATGATCAGTTTCTGGTCACGCTGGGGATTGCTGCAAATTGGGCATAATTCCTCATCCGTCAAGGTATAACATTGGCGGCAGTATCTGACATTCCGTCTGGCATTGATTATCGCATCAGAGAGCTGCTCCACATGTTCCAGGGGCATGTTCAGGATATGAAACGCAAGCCGTTGGGCGGATTTGCTCCCAATTCCCGGCAAACCTGACAATTCCTCGATCAATTTACCGATCTGTCTGCTGTAGTATCCCATGTTCTGCCTCTAAAACGGGAAACCGCCGCCCAGGCCCCCGGTAATCTTTGACATGGATTTGGTAGAGTATTCTTCTACCTCACGAAGAGCCTCGTTTGCCGCAGCCATAATCAGATCCTCTAACATTTCAATATCGTCCGGATCCACTACTTCCTCAGAAATCTTTACTTTTAAAATTTCTTTCTTGCCGGATACCGTAACCTCCACAGCCCCGCCTCCGGCTGATGCCGTAATTTCTTTTTCTTCCAGCTCTCTGGTGGCCTCCTCCATTTGTTTCTGCATCTTCTGTGCCTGTTTCATCAAGTTGTTCATATTTCCCGGCATACCGCCTGGAAAGCTGCCTCTTTTTGCCATTACAGCATCCTCCTTAATCATCTTCTATTACAAGATCCATATGGATCATTTTCTCAATATCTACATAGGTGTCTGCAAATTCCTGTCCGGATTCATTTTTTATGATCTGAATTGCAACTTCTTTTCCGGTTTTCGCAGAAATAGCATCGGAGATCTCTTGTCTATGCTCCTCTGTATTCACATAACTTTCTGCAAGCTCATCTTCAAATATAATGAGCAGCTCATTCTCTTTGCCAAGGCTCAGTCTTGCTCCCTTTAAAAAGGTGCGGAGACTGCCTGGCATACCTTGAATCATAGAACGCCAATTTGTAACTACCTGCTGCACTTCTTCTGGAATTGCCTTTGGCAAAACCTTTGGATCCATTCCTTTTTCCCGGAGCCCCAGGGGGGCTTCGCCGGCGTCTTTCTCTTTGGGAGCATTGGAATTACTTTTATACGCGATAACCCCTTGCTCTATTTTCTTTTCCAGCTCGCCTATCCGGGCAGTCAAGGCTTCCAGATTTTCTTCCATCTGAGGCTTGCATAGCTTGATCAGCGCTATTTCGATCAAAATACGTTTCTGGGAAGCATAGCGTATCTGATTGGAAAGCTGAGAAAACACGCGGATATACCGCATTAATTCTTCGCTTTCCAGCATAACTGCTTCTTCTTTCATCTCATTTAAATGCTCGCTGGAAACATCCAGCACTTCTTCCATATCGTCGGAGCTTCTCAGCAGCAGCAGGTTCCGAAGATACCAGATAAAATCCGTTACAAACTGCCCAGGTTCCCTGCCCTGTATCATCATTTCGTCCAAAGCTGCAATCAATCCGGCAACGTCCCGTTCTGTAATCAGACGAAGCATCCGGCCAAACACCTGGCTGTCCACAGCCCCCAGTACATCAAGCACTTTATCGTAGGTCAATTCCTGTCCCAGATAAAATGCAATACACCGGTCCAACAGACTGATGGCGTCGCGCATAGAACCATCCCCGGCCTTGGCAATATAGCGGAGCGCCTTCTCCTGGGCCTGTACCTGCTCTGCTACGGTCAGTTCCATCAGGCGTTCTGAAATGGTGTCAATGGTAATCCTGCGGAAGTCATATCTCTGGCACCGGGACAGAATCGTAACGGGAATCTTATGGGCTTCCGTAGTAGCAAGAATAAATATAACATAAGACGGCGGTTCCTCCAACGTCTTCAGCAGAGCGTTAAAAGCTCCCATGGAAAGCATATGAACTTCATCAATAATGTATACTTTATACTTTCCTTCTGCCGGAGAATAGGCCACTTCTTCCCGAATCTCCCGGATATTGTCCACACCGTTGTTGGAAGCCGCGTCAATTTCTATCATATTCATGGAATTCCCCTCCTGTATGGCTCTGCAGGAGGGGCATGTGCCGCAGGGGCTCCCGTCTATGGGCTGGCTGCAATTCACTGCTTTTGCGAATATTTTCGCAACAGTAGTCTTCCCGGTTCCCCGTGTGCCGCAAAATAAATAGGCATGCCCGATGCGGTCTGCTTTTATCTGGTTGCACAAAGTCGTTACAATATGTTCCTGCCCTTTTACATCCTCAAATTCCTGGGGCCGGAACTTTCGGTACAATGCGGTATACGCCATATCAATCCCCGAAACTGATGCCAATCAGTTTTGCTTCCTGCACCATCTTGGAGTCTGGCTCTACCATTTTGAGCTTGCCTGCCACATCCTGCAGGGGAACCTTTTTCGTCTCACCGTTGATCATACCCACCATGTAACCATAGTCATCTTTCAAAATCAGCTTACCTGCTGCCGCGCCCAATCTGGTGCAAAGCACACGGTCATACGGACAGGGGCTTCCGCCTCTCTGGGTATGTCCCGGTACGGTCACACGTACCTCGGATCCGGTACGTTCCTGGATCCTTGCAGCAATCTCATAAGATACGGAAGGATACTTGCGGTTTTTTAATTTCTCTTTATACTCTTTCTTTGACAGCTTCGCATCTTCTTTGGAGATAGCTCCTTCCGCCACTGCCAGAATCGTAAAGCCTTTTCCTGCCTGGCTTCTGCGCTGGATGGCCTTTACTACCTTCTCAATATCGTAGGGAATCTCCGGAAGCAGAATGATATCGGCGCCGGCCGCTACTCCTGCATATAAGGTCAGCCAGCCTACTTTATGGCCCATAACCTCCACAATAAATACCCGGTTATGAGACGCTGCCGTAGTATGGATGCAGTCAATCGCCTCTGTGGCAATATTAATCGCGCTCTGGAATCCGAAGGTCACATCGGTTCCCCAAATATCATTATCTATGGTCTTGGGCAGGTGGATAATATTCAGTCCTTCTTCCCGTAAAAGATTGGCGGTCTTCTGTGTACCGTTCCCACCCAGAATCACCAGGCAGTCCAAACGAAGCTTATGGTAAGTATGCTTCATGGCCTCTACCTTGTCCAGTCCATTCTCATCCGGAGTACGCATCAGCTTGAAGGGTTGTCTGGAGGTGCCTAAAATCGTTCCGCCCACGGTCAGGATACCGGAAAATTCTTTTGCCGTCAGCAGCCGGTAATTCCCGTATATCAAGCCTTTATAGCCTTCGTAAAAACCATAGACCTCCAATTCGTCCAGGTTGCTGCTCAATGACTTCACTACGCCGCGCATAGCCGCATTCAGCGCTTGACAGTCCCCGCCGCTTGTCAACATTCCGATTCGTTTCATCTGCTCACGTCCTTTTTCTTTTTTTAATCTTATCATATACCATTTCTCATAGATTCTGCAAGATTTTTCATTGCTTTTTTCAAAAAAGATTGTTATAATATAAAAAGTCTTTTGGAGATGTACCCAAGTGGCTGAAGGGTCCGGATTCGAAATCCGGTAGGTCGGTTCGCCGGCGCGAGGGTTCAAATCCCTCCATCTCCGGTTTCAATAGCCCGCAGGCGGCAAATGCCGTTTGCGGGCTTTTTGCAAAATAGAGAAGGTATGGACTGGGAAATGATACAAAGGGGGACATATCATGAAACATCATCTTACATAACGCTTCTGGGCATCTTTGGTTATTTTCAGTCTTATGGGCCAGATTGCCTGGGTCGTAGAAAACATGTACTTTAATGTTTTTATTTACAAAATGTTCCACGCATCAGCGGCTGGCATCTCACTGATGGTTGGAGCAAGCTCTGTGGCGGCTACCGCCACCACCATACTCGTCGGGGCTTTTACAGATTACATCGGAAAACGCAAAGTTTTAATCTGCGGCGGTTACTTTTACTGGGGGCTTTCCATCCTGGTCTTTGCCCTTGTCTGGATGGATTTCTTAACTCCCATTGCCGGCTCTGCCGCAAACGCCGCCACGCTGGGCGTCACATTGCTCATCATTTTAGACTGTCTTATGACATTCTTGGGCTCTTCTGCCAATGGTGCCGCTTTCAATGCATGGATGACCGACTGGGGAGATGAAAATACCCGGGGACGCATCGAAGGCATCAATTCCATGATGCCGCCAACAGCGCTTCGGACGCCTCTGGCGTTACTGTTGCCGTTACGCTTCATGACGGCGGCACCCATACCGTACAGGCAAAAGGCAATACGGCAGAAATTGACATGACCGCCATCTGCAGTCCGAACGGCGCCGTCTATACCGCGATACTATGAGATACCCAAACCCCCTATCTGTATGAAATAACTGTCACCCAGGGAGATGACACTGTCCGTTCCTACTTTGGCCTGCGGAAGGTGGATGTCCAGATGGTCAATGGGCTCCCCAGAGTCTGCCTAAACGGAAAACCGATTTTCCTTCCTGGCGTTCTGGACCAGGGCTATTTCTGCGACGGGATTTTCCTTCCTGCCAAGGAAAAAGATTATGAGCAGGATATTCTTGCTATGAAAGAACTGAACATCAACTTGCTGAGAAAACACATTAAAGTGGAACCGGAATGTTTTTACTACTACTGCGACCGACACGGTATGCTGGTTATGCAGGATATGGTAAACAACGGCGTTTATTCCTGGATCAAGGATACGGAGCTGCCTACTCTGGGGATTTACCAGAAGGGCAACGGTACTTTATGGGGCAGAAAAAAGCGCAGGATTTTTTTCCTGAATCATATGGAGGATACTCTGCACCATCTGAAAAACCATCCCGCATCATCGCCTATACAATTTTTAACGAAGGATTGGGGCAATTTGAAAGCGACGCCGTATACAATTTGGCCAACCGATTGGATCCATCCCGGCTATATGATACCGCTTCCGGCTGGTTCCCCCATGAAAAAAGCCTTGCAGCAATTGGGCTGCAGGCTCAAAGAAGCATTGCAGAAAGAATTAGAAATGTAACACACTGACAAACCTTATGATCCTTTTTCACAAAAGCGGTTCGTGGAGGCAAAGATGACGTCTCCACGAACCGCTTCTGCAAATGGATGTTTGCGAGATTATTCTCTTATTACGATTCTTTATTTCCAGCATGCAAGCATAGAACTCCCAATCGTTCCTTGGGGAAGCTCCACTTGAAAATTCTCTGCAATGGAAGCCCCAATATCTGCAAAGGTATCACGTTCCGGCATCCGCCCGCTCCCTGTCATTTTTTTGGAGTAAACAAGCAGCGGCACTTTCTCCCTGGTGTGATCTGTTCCGGTATAGGTAGGATCGTTCCCATGATCCGCCGTCAGCAGGAGCAAGTCATCTTCCTTCAACACGTTCAGCAATTCGCCCAGCTTCTCATCAAATTGCTCCAATTCTCTGGCATATCCCTCGGGATCTCTCCGATGTCCCCAAAGAGCGTCAAAATCCACCAGATTCACAAAGCACAATCCTGTAAACTCTTTGTGTTTCACTGCCTCTATGGTTTGATCCATGCCTTCTGCGGAGCTTGTGGACTTGACGGCCTCCGTGATGCCCTCTCCTACAAAGATATCATTGATTTTTCCAATGGAATACACGGTATACCCTGCGCTTTCAAGAGCGTTCAAAACCGTTTGTCCATGAGGCTTTAAAGCGTAATCATGGCGGTTGGACGTCCGTTTGAATTCTCCTTTCTTCTTACCCACATAGGGCCTTGCAATGACACGCCCTACTATCCACTCATCCTTCATGGTGATATCCCGGGCAATCTCGCAGCAGCGGTACAATTCTTCCAATCCAAAGGTTTCTTCATTCCCACAGATCTGCAGCACGGAATCCGCAGAGGTATAGACGATCATATGGCCGGTGGCAATCTCCTCCTCCCCCAACTCCTCTATAATCTCCGTACCGCTGGCGCTCTTATTCCCAATTACTTTATGGCCGGTGCGTTCCTCCAGTTCTTTGATCAGCTCTGGAGGGAAGCCAGTATCTGTAAAGGTAACAAAGGGCTTCTCGGTCTTTAGGCCCATCATCTCCCAATGTCCGGTCATGGTATCTTTCCCTGTACTTTGTTCCCTCATGATAGTGACGTAAGCTTTCGGATTCTCTGCGGCCTCCATGTTTGCCAGGGGCCTCAGATTTCCCAGTCCCAGCTTTTGCAGATGGGGGAGCGCCATTCCAGGAACCGCCTGGGCAATATGGCCCATGGTATCCGCACCCTCGTCTCCATAATCCGCTGCATCCTCCATGGGACCTGCCCCATAGGAATCCAGGACAATCAGAAATACGCGTTTATACTTTTGAAATTCTTTCATTGCAACCTCCTCTCATGCCGCCTTGCATGATTTTTATTATAGCGTTATAGCTTCCATTTGGCAAGTTGCAATCCGTAAGTCAATCTATTCAGACAGCTCACTTGGATATCTATTGTCGGATTATCCTGTTTCGTTTTCATCTGTTTATTAACGGCTGTAGATAAAATGCCAAAAGGGACACTTCCTTATGTGAAATGTCCCTTCCAGCTCTTTTCCCCAGACGAATGTTTCACCCGCCCAGAGAATCCTGTATTCTTAAAATTTCCAGAGTAAATTTCCAAACACGCTCTAGCAAACGCCCTGAGCCAACATAGCCTCAGCTACTTTCTCAAAGCCCGCAATATTAGCTCCTGCCACATAGTCTCCCTCTTTGCCATAACGTTTGGCTGCATCATCCAGGTTATGGAAAATATTCACCATAATATTCTTTAACTTACTGTCCACCTCTTCAAAGGTCCAGCTCAAGCGCTCGCTGTTCTGGGACATTTCCAATGCAGACGTAGCCACGCCGCCTGCGTTTGCAGCCTTGCCCGGCGCGAACAATACGCCATTTTTCTGAAGGTATTCCGTAGCATCCATGGTAGTAGGCATATTTGCCCCTTCTGCAACGGCAATGCATCCATTGGCAACCAGCGCCTCAGCGTCCTCGATAAACAGCTCGTTCTGGGTTGCACAAGGAAGGGCGATATCGCATTTTACCGTCCAAACTCCTCTTCCTTCATGATACTCGGAATTGGGCCTGTAGTTCTTATACTCTGTAAGGCGGGCGCGTTTTACTTCTTTAATCTCTTTTAAAGCGTCCAGATCTATTCCTTCCGGATCGTATACCCAGCCGTTGGAATCAGAGCAGGTTACTACTTTCGCGCCCATCTGCTGTGCCTTCTGAGCCGCGTAGATTGCCACGTTACCGGAACCGGAAATAGCTACTGTCTTGCCTGCCATATCATGGCCGTTGCTTTTTAGCATTTCTTCCGTCAGATACAAAAGCCCGTATCCTGTAGCTTCCGTTCTTGCCAGGGAACCGCCGTAGGATAAGCCCTTCCCTGTCAGGACGCCTTCATAAACGCTCTTTATCTTCTTATACTGGCCGAACATATATCCAATCTCTCTGGCTCCTGTACCGATATCTCCTGCCGGAACATCCGTATCAGCGCCGATATATTTACAAAGCTCCGTCATAAAGCTCTGGCAGAATGCCATCACTTCCCGGTCGGACTTGCCCTTGGGGTCAAAATCAGAACCGCCTTTGCCCCCTCCGATGGGCAAACCTGTCAAGGAATTCTTGAAAATCTGCTCAAAACCAAGGAACTTAATGATTCCCAGGTTTACAGAAGGATGAAGCCTCAGTCCTCCTTTATACGGTCCGATGCTATTATTAAACTGTACACGATATCCTGTATTCACCTGTACCTGGCCCTGATCGTCCACCCAGGGAACACGAAACTTAAACTGACGGTCCGGCTCTACCAGCCGCTCCAGCAAAGCTTCCCTGCGGTACGTTTCTTCATTCGCCTCGATTACCGGCCTTAAGGATTCCAGGACCTCCTTTACTGCCTGATGAAATTCCGGTTCTGCCGGATTCTTCTTTACCACATTCTCATATACCTGATCTACATAGCTCATGGCTTCACGTCTCCTTTCTCAAATCCATACTTTCTTCTTCCATCCCATTCTAGTACAATGTGAAGGATTTTGCAATTACTTTTTCTTAATTTATTATTTTTTTTCCAGTTTTATTGCTTAAAAGTATCTTTTTTGCAAGTTTTATGTTGTACAAATTCATTTTCGTTTCTTCTTCCATGGAAAAATCACTGCTTTTCACTTTCCGCCTCTACCGTCACTACCCTGGAATCCCCTTCCACCGCTTGTTTTACCACCGCCAAAGATAATTTCTGAAAATTCCCACCGGAGCTGGAAGCCCCGGACAGAAGCTCTATATCCGGTAGCTCGCTGCAGCCCGTTAGCTGCGAGGCATAATACCTGGTATATTCATTGGGATAAGTGCCTGTAACTGATTTCATCTGATTCATATACGCATTGTCCCAGCTCTTAATAAAACCACTGGCATTCTCCGCATTATATTCCGTATTAATAATTTCTCCGCCTTTTACTGTAATCGTCACATATTCTTTCCAGCCATGGGAATAATCAGACATCTGCGCCGTATAAAATCCGTCTTTAAGCTGCTGTGGATGCTCTGCGCCTTTGCAGCCTCCCAAAATTAAAATACCTGCCAGCAAAACGCCTGCTGCCGTCCATTTTTTCATCTCCATAACCTCCAGTCTCTGTTCTATTGAAAACGGAATTTTTCCAAAATCTTCTTCAGTTTCTTGGATTCCATATCCAGCTCTACGCTGATATCCGCCGTACTTTCCGCACATTGGAGATTCTGTTGGGTGATATTTGTAATATCCTCCATCTTATCTGTAATCTCCTCCAGGGACGCCTTCTGGATATCTACTGTTTCCGACAGCCGGACGGAAATTGCCGTCACAGCGTCTGAGCCTTTCTTAATAGCCTCCAGAGATTCCGACGTCTGGGTTGTTAATCGAACACCCTGGCTGATCAATGCGCTGGCTGTTTCAATCATTTCCACCGTACTCTTGGCTGCTTCTTCACTCTGACTTGCCAAATCCCGCACTTCCTGGGCCACTACGGAAAACCCTTTCCCGGCTTCTCCCGCTCTGGCAGCCTCCACCGACGCATTCAAGGCAAGAATCTTTGTCTGCTGCGAAATTCCTTCAATCAACTTACTGATCTTTGTAATATCCTCTGCATTGCGGTCAATGGCAGACATCGCCTCCTGAAGCTGCTCCATCTTCCGATTGCCGTCTGCAATCTGCTCTGCAATTTCAGCTGCTCTTAGACTGGTCTGTCTGGTATTCTCCGTTACATCTCCCAGATTTTCCCGGATACTTTTTACTTCCGTATTCAGGCTGTCCATAGCATCCGTCTGATTCATAACAGCCTGATGCAGCTCTTCCGACTGGCTTCCCATATGCTCTGCCGTCTCCATCAGACGAAATGACGTCTTACTGATCTGTTTCATAACCTGGTTTAAAGAATTAATGATGTGGGTCAGTGTCTCTTTTACAACTACAAAATCTCCCTGGTAGTTTCCATCTGCTGAAACATTCAAATTACCTTCTGAAATACTATCCAGTACACGGCGGATTTCCGTAAGATAGTCGTTAATGCTCCCAATCGTGGATTTCAGAGAAAGGGTCAGAAGCTGAACCTCATCCCCGGAATTCTTGCTTTCGATTTCTGACGTCAAATCTCCTTTGGCCAGCCCATCCATCCGTGTGATCGCTTTTTTCAACTGAGAAGAAATCACCGTTGTAATTCCCCAGAACACCGCCAGCGCCCCCATCAGGACAATGGCCGCTGCCACAAGCGTATTCAAAAGAGCATAATTGGTAGATTCCAGATAATCCTCCTTGGGTACTTCAACGGCAAAGGACCAATGGGTTCCCCGGACGGGGCAGTAGGCCACATAGGAATCCTGTCCGTTCACAACTCCCTGGGACGCTCCCGTTTCCCGGGATATCATACGGTTAAAAATTTCTTTGGCTGACGCTTCCGTATCCATCTGAAAAATATTGGGACATTCCCGAACCACCTCCGGGAGAGGGTGCCCCACTACTGTCCCTTCATCATTAATAATAAGGGCCATTCCGGTTTTCCCAATGCGGATTTCTCCCAGAACATCGCTTAAAATATCATATTTATAGATACCCACAAGGTATGCCTGGGTCTCATTTTCAATCTTTATGGGCATACCCACCGGTATCCCTATGTATTCTTCAAAAATCTCCGGATCTGGAATTGTAAGGTTATCCGTGTCGGCCAGCAATCCGAACCAGGAAGTCTCGTTCAGGTTCTGATACGCTTGTCCATCTACCGCCAGGGCTTTCCCATCCAGGCCATAAATACCGATTCCATAGAATTCATATGTATTCCGCGCCTCAGATAATGCCGCCGCCAGATCTTCATCCGATGCCCCGAGTTCCGTAAACCTGCCGTCCGCCGCAAGGCCCATCATCCGGTCCGCCATGAGATGGATATTGGCTTCTACTGCTTTCGCCGATTCTTTCGCCATGGGCTGTAATACATCCATCAAAATAGATTCCGTCAAGTTATGCATGGCAAGCGCCAGTACGCCGCTGAATACAAGCAGCACTGTTACAATCGCCGCTACCGTGGTAATCATGATTTTCATCCGAATGCTTCTCTTTGTTTGGACTCTGATATTTTTCTTTGCTTTTTTTCTTTGTTCCATGTTCCTTTCCCCTTTAATGCCTTGATTTTTTTATTATATCTCTTTTTTATCTATTTGTACATAAAAAGAGCCGGCCCGAATCAAAAAAATGGTTTCAGACCAGCTCTCTTACGTTCTATATTTATTTTTATAGCCGCATGGCTGCATAGTAAGCCGTATTCATCGCCTGGTAAATCTGCCCAACATTATTGCAGTCTCCTACGATGTAATATTCGTCTACCAACTCCGCCAATTGATCCACCTGCTCATAAGGCGCCCTAAATCCCAGTGCGCATACTACGGAATCTGCTTCTATCAGGAACTCTTTTTGATCCCGCTCGCAAAGTACGCCTTCCGGCACGATTTCTTTTACTTTTGTGTTCAAATAGATATCCGCCGAATCTTCAATCTTATGAGTCAAAGCTCCTCGATAGAAATTATTCACCTCTTCTACCAAAACGCTCTTCATTTCAATCACAGAACATGTTCTTCCTTCGTGATGGAAGGAGATCGCCGCCTCGCCGCCTACAAAACCGCCGCCCATAATGGCTACCTTTTCCCCAAGCTGCCCTGGGTTTAGTTCTGCATCGCAGGCCATTACAACCTTGGGAGAATCAATGCCCTTGATGGGCGGGCGAAGTTCGCTTGCCCCAATGGCAATAAACAATGCATCGGGATTATTTTCCCGTATGTACTCCGGCGTCACTTCCGTATTCAGGATCACCTTCACGCCGGCCTCCCGCACACGTTTCTCCAAAACTATCCGCAGCTTGGCAATATCTTCTTTGAAATATGCCGCCCCGGCAGGATGCAGATTGCCGCCCAGCTTCTCTGTTTTCTCTACCAAAGTTACTTCATGTCCCCGCCGGGCTGCTACAATTGCCGCTTCCATTCCGGCTGGCCCGCCGCCTGCCACCAGAACTTGTTTCTTACGTTCCGGCTCTTTCCTGAGATATTTCTCCGTAAGCTGCTGTCCCATGGTGGGATTCACGGCGCACTTTACGGTTTCGCTCTTTGTGCCTTCTCCAAAGCATTCATAACAGCGCAGGCAGGGAGTAATATCATCCGCTCTTCCCTCCAGGGCCTTCTTGGGAAGGTAAGGATCCGCCAAAAGCCCTCGGGCAATTTCTACGATATCCGCCTGTCCGGAAGCAATGATTTCTTCCATCTGAGCCGGATCATTCAAAGAACCCACACATGCCACCGGCTTTGTCACATGCTTTTTAAATTCCGCCGCCAAATAAACATTTACCCCTCTGGGATAAAAAGCATAGGGATGGGTACGGCAGAACATATCCGGATCCTCATGGTTTCCGCAGGAGACATTAAACAAATCCACTTTGTCGTCCACAAGTTTGGCTACCTCTATGCATTCTTCCATATTCATTCCCATATCCGTCATATCATCGCCGGAAATACGGATTTCAATGGGGAATCTGGGGCCTACTGCTTTGCGGACTTCATCTAAAGCCAGCATCAAAAACCGTGCCCGGTTCTCTAAAGAACCGCCGAATTCATCGGTTCTTTGATTCATTTTGGGAGACAGGAACTGGGAAAACAGCCAGCCGTGGGCCGCATGCACCTGTACCATGTCAAATCCGCAGTCTTTACAGAGCTTCGCCGCTTTGCCGTAGGATTCAATGATCTCGTAGATCATCTCGTTTGGCATTTCGAATACCTCTCCCATGGGAGTGATCTCATGGCTGGGGCCATAGGCCGCCTCGCAGGCGGTATGTTCTCCTCCTACGCTGGCAAGGCCGCCGTACTTTCCGCCATGGGAAAGCTGTATATTGGCGTATGCGCCGGCATTATGGATATCCCGGGCCACGGGAGCCATCTCCTGGCGTACCCCAAAACGGTCTAACTCCACCTGTTTGTTATGGGATTTTCCGGTCTTAGAATGTACGATTGCTTCTCCGTAGGTTACTACGGCTGCTCCTCCCTTGGCTTTTTCTTCCAAATAAGCCCGCATCTCCGGTGTAAAAAAACCTTCCGTGGTAATCATGCTGGGGCTTGTGGGAGCAGCGATGATTCTATTTTTTAATCGGATATTTCCGATCCTGATTGGAGAAAAGAGATTGGGATACAGCTCTTTTCCTCTGCAGCTTTTTGCACCCATATATTTCACCTATTCGCTCTTTCCTGCGTTGTTATTTTTTCAGCTTCCAGAGATATTTGCGAGGTTCGCCTTTCAAATATGCGATCACCTCGTCGCCCATCATCGTACCGGACCAGTTATCCACATCTGTGGTCAAGCCAGCCATATGGGGTGTGCATAATACGTTTCGCATAGACAACAGTGGATGGTTTGCGGGAACCGGCTCCTGCCAGTATACGTCGATGGCTGCTCCTGCGATGGTCTTATTCTGCAGGGCTTCCACAAAATCCTTCTGGTCAATGACTGCCGCCCGTGCCGTATTGATCACATAAGCGCTGGGCTTCATCTTGGAGAACCAATCCTTATTCACAATACCCTTGGTAGCGGGAACTACCGGCAAATGAAGGCTGATGATATCGCTTTCTGCCAGCATGGTATCCAAATCCACAGCCTTTGCTCCGTCCGCCTCAATTTTCTCTGCCGGAAGGTAAGGATCGTAAGCTAAAATCTCCATACCAAAAGCTTTGGCACGAACTGCCACTTCCCGTCCGATGGCGCCGTATCCGGCAATTCCCAGCTTCTTTCCGTACAGTTCAAAGCCGATGCCATAATCCGTATAAGGATGGTTTTCATCCAGCGGCCCCCAAATCACGTTTTTCACATCAGGAACATTGTATACATCTTCTACTTCTGCCCCCAGATGTTCTCCCTTCTGAAGTCCGGTGCTGCTTAACGCCAGTCTTCTTGCCGCCGCAATCATAAGGCCCATATTGAATTCAGCCACAGCGACACGGTTTCTGCCGGGAGTATAGGAAAGCTCCAGCCCTGCATTGGCAATGGCATCATAATCTACGGTAGCCGGCGTTCCCTTGGCTACGCCCAAAAACTTCATTCCGGACTCAGCCCAGGCAGTAATGGTGTCTGCGCCTGCATTTTCATCTCCCAGGACTACAATTTCAAATCCCATACATTCTTCCCTGGTCATATCCTCTGTCACATTTCCTTTGCCGTGTTTCAATTCACCGCAAATGGTAACGTCGCATTGTTCTTTGATATATTCCATCTGTTTCTCCGGAATCGGAGTACACAGCGCTAATTTTTTCTTCATTTTTCAATTCCTCCTATTTTCTTATTATTTCTGATGTTGTCCGCCCAGTCTGCTCCAAATGACTGCCATAATGGTTGCCGTGATCACCGCCGCTACGATCATCATGGTAAATGCATGGCCGGTGCTCTCTTCCCCAAAAGCCAGACGTGACGACACATTCAAAACCACCGGGGATACTAGCTGGCCGAAGTTCATCATGCAGGAAAATACCGCCGTAGCTATGGTCACAGACGCCGGAGGCACCGAGCCTGTCAGTTCCACAGACGCCTGGGGAACAAAAATCCCCTGGGATAACCCACAAAACATGCTTCCAATCCCAAGCAGCAGGAAGCTTTGGGGGAACAGAACGATCAGTATTCCTCCAACGCCCAAAAAGTACATGGCCATGGGAAGGGTATATTGTTTTGCCGTCTTAACCACCAAGCCCAACATCAATCCAATGATCAGCTGTGAAGCGGAAAATATACCGGACAGGGTTCCGGAAACACCGGAGTCCGTAGTCAGGTTCTGGCTTACATGCATGGCTATATTGGTGGTATAGGCAGATACAAACAAGGTCTCCAGCAGCATAAACACGGACAAACGAACCACCGCCCGATTTAAGGTAATCTTATTTTCACCGGAAATCTTGACTTTTCCGGTATCCGGCAGGCATACGAAAATCAATGCCATGGATAAAAAGCCCGCCACATTCAGCAGACAGGAATACCGAAATCCGATCCGTCCAAGAAAGCCTCCCGCTGCATTTACCAGGATCAGGCTGGCGCCGATGGCCGCCGACTGGATTCCCATTGCCGCTACACGCTCCTGCCCTTCAAAAAATTCCGCCACCACGGAAGTGTTCATAACAAGGGCAATTCCCAGCCCTACGCCGTAAAATGCTCTGGAGAAAAACAACATTCCAAAACTGTTTGACAAAAAAGGCAGGACGCCTGCCACACCCGCAATGAAGCATCCTGCCAGCAACAGCTTTTTCTTGCTGATCTTTACCACCAGCCAGCCGGAAATAACGGCCATTACCATAGACGGCAGGGACGGCACCGTTACCAGAAGCTGTATCATGGTAGAGCTGGCCTTAGGATACATGGTCTGTATCTCTCCCAATACCGGGGAAACGCAATATTGCAGCCCCTGAATCAGGGAGATACAGACAATGGCAATTAGAATACGGGCTTTTTTTGCTTTATTCATCTATTCCCTCTAAAACGCTTTATTCAGAATCTCCAAAACATCTTCTTTTGTCACGCCCTGGCGAGGATTAAAGCCCAGTACCGGCTCTTTTAAAACATCATCCGCCAACATATCAAAATCCTTTTTCTCAATGCCTTGCTGAGACAATGTCTTGATGCCAAGCTCTTTTGTCATAGCCAGCAAATCTTTTGACAGAAGATATTGATCTTCTTCCAGATTTCCGCTTACCGGAAGGCCGATCGCCTTTGCCATATCCACCATTTTTTCAGGACAGCTTTTGGCATTGTACTCCATGACATACGGAAGTACCGTTGCATTGGCCATGCCATGAGCCAACCCAAAGTGGGCGCTTAGGGTATGGGCGATGCCGTGAACCAGGCCTAGGTTCGCATTGGAAAATGCAAAACCGCCGATGATGCAGCCTAACATCATTTGTTCTCTTGCTTCCATATCGGAGCCGTCTTTTACGGCCCTGGGAAGGTATTCCCGGAAAATTTTCAATGCTTCCAGGGAATTGTACTCTGTCAGCGGAGTCGCCAAATTGGAAATATAGCTTTCTACCGCATGGGTAATCGCGTCCATGCCTGTGGCGGCTGTTACGCCTGACGGCATAGTTCTGGTGAATTCCGGGTCGCAGATCACATCGGAAGCCACGATTTTATTATCAATGATCACATATTTGATTACTTTTTCCGTATCGATCAAAGCGCTTACATTGGTAATCTCGCTGCTTGTTCCGGCGGTGGTAGGAATTGCGATCAGAGGCAGGCAGTCTTTTTTTACCATATTCATCCCGCCGTACTCCCCGATGTTACCTGGGTTTGTCATCAGCACGTTAATCGCCTTTGCCAAATCAATGCTGCTGCCGCCGCCTACTGCAACGAAGCCGTCCGCTCCTGCTTCTTTTGCAATGGCCGCCGCTTCCTCTACCACTTCGTTGGTGGGATTGGGAATCACGCCGTCAAACACGGTAACTGCTACATCCGCTTTCTTTACCTGCTCCATTACCTGTTCTGAGATGCCGGCCGCTTTCACGCCCTGGTCGTATACTACCATAACATGTTTCATGCCATAGCTTTTGATCATATCCGGAAGCTGGCTTACTGCCCCTCTTCCGAACACAATATTACTTTTTACAAAAAAGTTGTAGCTCATGTTGTCTCTCCTTATACTGCCTGATCTGCTGCGATCAATGCCAGCATTTTGTCAATCGCTTCCTTGGGCATCGGCTGATATACTCCTGCTACCTTTGCATAGTAAGCGATCTGTGCCATTTCTTCGGTATAAACGGCTGCTGCCATAGCTGCTTTCATGTTCTTGCCTACGCTGAACATACCGTGATTCTTGATCAATACGGTACGGCCGGTCTCGCCTAAGCACTCTACCACTTTATCTGCTACATCGTTGGTTCCCGGCATGCAGAAGGGAACGATACCTACCGGATAGAATTCACACTGGGGCGGTGTGGTAGGAAGTAATTCATCAGACATAGCCGCAATCGTTGCGAACATGCCGTGAGTATGTACCGTTGCACGAACATCGCTTCTTGCCCGCATAGCTGCCGTATGCATGGGAACTTCAGAGGAGGGCTTGAAGGGGCCGTCCAGCCATTTTCCATTCATATCCACAATGGCAATCTGGTCTGCCGTCATGCCTTTGTAGGAAATTCCGCTGGGGGTAATAGCTACCACATCATCTGTATCGTCTCTCAAGGCAATATTTCCGGATGTTCCGTGAATCAAACCATCTTCCACTGCCTCAAGGATTGCGTCCAAAACGATTTTTCTAATATTTTCGTATTTCATGATGAATACCTCCTGTATGAATTGTGTTTTCTTAACTTGGCTTTATCTTAATACAAAATTCCTTTTGCCTCAAATTCACTTTTTCCTCTTTAAAGCGGAAACATTTTCTGGTACACTGAGGGTATGATTTTTAACGATCGATTATATAATAGGAGCATTCCATGAAAACATTATCTCTGTCTCTTCGCCAACAAAAACTCTTAGGCCTCATCCAGCGGAGCCGTTCCCACATTACCGGGGCTGAGCTTGCCCGGCAGCTTGGCGTGTCTCCCCGCACCATCCGCAACGACATCGCCGATCTGAACCAAAGCCTGCTTCCCTTTGACGCACAAATTTTATCTGAAAAAAGCAAGGGATATCTTTTTCATTGTGAGAACCCCAAAGACTTTCCCGTGCTGGCCAAAAATGATATTAATTTTCTCACCAAGGAAGACCGGGTGCGTTATCTGGCTTTCCAGCTCTGCCTGTCCGACATCCCTATCAATCTGTTTGACCTGGAAGAAGAGATGGCGGTGAGCCACACGACGTTAAACAACGATCTGCATTTGTTAAAGATGCATTATGTGCAGTCAACGCCATACATCCGATTGTCCCAACAGAAAGACTATATTGAATTTGAAAAGGACGAAAGAAAACGGCGTATCATTCTAAATCGGCTGTTCTATGTGGACTGGGACTATGAGGGGCGGAGCAACGCTTACTATGGCTATCACTTTTTGGACAGCGACGTATTGAATCTGATTATGGAAGAAATCCCCCGGCATCTGCAGCGTTATCATATCCAGATGGAGGATACGAATCTGGTGGCGCTGAATCTAGCCGTTGCCATTATGTACCACCGCATCACGGCGGGCCACGGGCTTCCAAAGGCTCCCGCGCTTCCCAAACAGGATACTGCGGCCATGTACGCTGCCAAAGATTTGATGGACGCTTTGGAGCTGCAGCTTCACTGTTCCTTCTGCCAGGAGGAACGGGACAGCATTTATCAAAACATTGCTTCGGGCCATCTGCTGGAAGCGGACAAGCTGAACTTTTGTACCGTCTCCCAACATTTTGGGCCTATCACCATAGAAATGGCGGACCATTATCTGACGCAGATTCGAGAAATATTTGATATCGACCTTTCCAACGACGAGGATTTTTATATTACCCTGCTACAGTATATCCGCAGTCTCCAGCTCCCGTTCCTCAGTCTGAATACCCAGGGAAACATAGACATTGCAAAGGAAAATCTGTTGATCGAGTTTGAATTTGCTTATCTTTTTCAGGAGGCGGCCCAACGCTATCTGGGATATTTTATTGACCAATCCGAATTATTGTATCTGGCCTACTGTATTTCCGGCGCCCTGGAATATTATTATTTTCATCATCCAGAGTACAAATTGAAAACTGTCATTTGCTCCCAGTTGAACTTGACGGCTCTGTGGTCCCTGAAGCGAAAAGTACTAGGAGCTTTTGCAAATTATATTGACGTGATCGGGCTGCTTCCTGTGAACCAGAAAAGCGCCTATGATTTTATCCAGGCGGAGTTGGTACTTGCCACTGTCCGAAAACAGATTACGGATTCCCCAGGCACCGATCTATTGTATATTTCTTCCTTTTTTCATACCGGGGATATCCGCCAGATAGAAAGCTATCTGAAAAATCAGCGTATTCGCCGGATGTCTGGCTTTTCGCTTTCTTATTTTAGAGAGCTTCTTCAACAAGCCTACTGGCATGAGAATCAGGAAGGAGGCACTCACTTTGCCATCATCGAGGCTTTGGCCTCCGATTTTATCAATGACCATCTCACGGACGCAGTTTTTACACAAGATATTCTGCGAAGGGAGGCCACCTCCTCTTTCGCTTTTTGCCCAGGTATCCTGTTTTTGCACTCCCTGGTTCCGGCGGCGGAGACGCGGTTATCGGTTATGACGTTAAAGCATCGTATGGTATGGAATTCACATAAGATCCGTATTATTTTGATGGCTTCCTTCCGGCAGGAGGATGCCCCTTTGCTGCTGGGGTTACTTCATTTGTTTTATGATACGCATTACGATGCTGACGCGTTGATGAAATTGAAGACGAGAAAGGATGTGCTGGATTATTACAACAAGGATTAAATTGATCATAGCAGAAAACCTCTCCCTGTTTTAGAATCATTTGTTTCCTGGCTGCCCATATTATTTTAGGGTATAAGAAAAGACACTCTCTACTGAGTGTCTTGCTCTTCACCAGCCGTATGCTTTCTACAATACTTCGAAATCTCTTTTACATATGTCAGCATATCATTATCATATCGTTCTTTTTCATCTATTGTCTTTGCCATCTGATTCATATTTTCTACAAATATTTTCAATAGCAATACGATAAATTTGACGAAAGATATAATGGAAAGCACTATGAAAGCCAAAATCATTCGTCTGCTTATTTTATTTAGAGGAATAAAAATTGCACATCCCGCAGACAGCAAATTCTCACTCATTCCAACCATTACGACATTGATGATCCGCCTATCTAGTTTTCTGACCAGCAACTCTCTGCTAATGCTAATTTCTGACGTTGCAAGAATTGTTATGACAGCGATATAAACCCCTATGGTAATTGCAAAAAAAGAGGCTACACCATTTAATCTATCTGGTGTAAGATATGACTCGAGAAATATATCTATCGGAACTTCCAACAAATCAAAATACTTGCATATGAAAATAGCAATATACATTATAGAAAATATAACGCTTATTACTACTTCCCCTCTTACGTCCCTTAAAAACTCCGTAATAGTCGTTCTCAATTCATCCCGCCTCCTTCCAATCATATAATTTATTCCCTATACTTCCTCATTATTCCAGTTCGCCACGATTTGAATTTCTTCTAAGTTACACGGTCTGATGTTTTCAAAATGTATCCTTGCAGCTCTCACAATTTCTGCCACCTTCTCCTCCACGGCTGCATTTATATTATCGATCAAAGCTTGTGGAGATACCTGGTTTCCACTACATCTGCAATTATAAGATAACAATATCTGACTTTGTTTTAATCGTGCTTTATCTATTTTCTCGTCTTTTCCATTTTTATAATACACTCTGATCTCTCTCACAAAATCCTCATTAACATTTAACCGTTCTAATAAATACAGTAAATTTTCCAAATTCAAAGAAGCATCCTTACCTTTATCATTTCCCATTCCCAATGTCAATGACAAAGTTTTACTCTCACCTTCATCTTTTGCTATTTCTGCAATTCCTCTTAACGCTGAAAGTAAGGTTCTAGGTTGGTTTCTATTAATTTCATTTACATAAAAATTATTCAATGGCTGCCATAAATCCAAGTCTAATATTATTTTTCTTACAATTTCGGCTCTTCTAATCGCCTCAATTCCTGTATTATACATGATCGGCTCGATCTTCACGGACAGTCCTGTAACCTGCGGAAGAAAGGTATTCAAATACTCTTCAATATCTTTAGCAGAAGGCCCTTGTTTATTTGTTGTAAGTATCATAACATTATATTCATCATCGTACCCAAGAGAATTAACATCATATAATTGCATTGGTACTTCTTCCAATTGATGCTCCTCATTTTCCCAATAGGGATTCCTATTTTTTAATTTACCAAAGGGAATTACAAGCTGACGATGTGTTGTTGTATAAGAAAATGGAAATAGCCTGATACGTTTTCCGTTTATTTCACGAACAAGTGTTTTTTCTTCTTCACTCACTATCATTCTTTGCTCTATACCATCAAAAAATTCATGAACCGAATAATCAGTAATCCCCAAATCATTATTCAAAGATATAAAATAAAATTCAACCTTCTTTGCCATAATTCTTTCCTCCACCACACTAAACTTGTCTTAATAATATACCAGGATATGGCAATTATCAACAAATTTCACTGTCTTGGTTGAGATAATTTTATTATAGAACATTTGTTCCTTCTTGTCTATTGACAAACTTCACAAAAAGGCGTTGTCAGGTAATACCTAAATTCTCCCTGAAATTGTCTCTTCGTTTTGATTCTCCTTTTTTAGGACGTAAAACCTCTTGTATGAATCTCTAATAGTATACCTTTACCTCAGGCTGTTTGCTGTTCCAGTTTCCCTTCAAATTTCTCGATATTCCGTTCCAAATTTTTTTCGATATAGTATTTATAAAGTAAAATTTAATAGAAATATCCATAAAAATATGGTAAACTAATGAAAAGAAACAGTGAAAGTCGGGTGATGCAGTTATTCATAGATTGAAACCGTTGAATGATTTTATATTTGGGAAAACCTTTGGTGAGAAAGGTGACGAGGAACAGTTGTTATCGCTGTTGAACGCTATTTTGGCAAAATCGAAACATAAGAAGCTGGTTAGAATTGAGATTGTAGAGCACAGGACATTTACGGCTGAGGTGATCGGAGACAAGACCAGCATACTTGATATCCGTGCAACAGCCGAAGACGGCACGAGAATTAATATCGAAGTCCAGCTTCGGGATTATGGGAATATGGACAGGCGGAGCCTTTTTTACTGGAGCAGGGAATTCGCAAGCGGCCTGGATAAGGGAGATGATTATAATCAGCTGGCTAATGTAATTGCCATCAACATAGTGAACTTTAACGCCGTGAATGCGGATGATTTTCATACGGTATTCCATCTTTGGGAGGATACCCATAAAGACTGCCTTTTGACAGATGCCTTGGAGATTCATTTCATTGATGTAAAAAAGTTCAATGCACTGCCAGAAAAGGACATTAAAAATGATGCACTTCACAGGTGGCTGACGTTTTTTGACCAAAACATTTCAGATGATATGTTAAAGGAGTTGATGGACATGGATGCTGCGATATATAAAGCAAATAAAAAAATGACATTTCTTGCCAATGATAAGGAAGTACTTCGGTTATATAATATGCGTGAGATGGCACAAATTGATTACAACAGTGGGATGAGGAAAGCAAAGGATGAAGGTATCATTGAGGGTAAAATAGAAACAGCCCGAAATATGATAGCAGACGACGAGCCTATAGAAAAAATTGCCAGATATACCGGCCTCTCGAAAGAAAATATAGAAAATTTGAAAGTCTGACCGAATACGAATGCCGATTCTCAGCCCTGACATACAGCGAGGAGACAATCCCATAAAATCCGGACTTTTTCAATGTCTGATTGCCCCTGGGATTGTCTCTTCTTTTTAGTTACACCATCATTGCTTGAACTCACTTACAATTTTCTTCAATTCCACCAAATCTGAGTCCAAATGCTGATACATCTTCAAGTACATCGGATAAAGAGCGTCATATACCTTGGCCCATTCCTCATCCGGCTGAATCACTTCTTTTACGGTAATCATCTTGTCAATAGCCACATTCAAATCTGGGAACACTCCTACTGCATTTCCTACAATCAGAGCATCTCCAAAAGGCACATCTCCGGCGCCCTCGTCCAACACATACACAGGCATCCGCAGCATTGACGCTTTGATCTTAGACCAGGTCAGGCTCTTGGCCCCGCCGCCGGTAATCCGCAGGCAGTCCGCCACGGCCCCGGACTCTTTCACGGTCTCCATTACATGACGCAGTGCAAACGCCGTCCCTTCTAAAACTGCCCGAACCAGATCTTCCCTTCTGGTGTCTAACGACATGCCAATGAACATCCCCCTGGCGTGGGAATTCCACAGAGGCGCCCGCTCTCCCAAAAGATAGGGAAAAAACATGACTCCATTACTCCCAGCCGGAACATCCAGAGCCTCTTGATTCAGATACTCATACACATTCACACCGGCTTCTTCGGCCTTTACAAAATCTTCTTTTCCCAAAGTATCTAAATACCATTTGATGGCTGCCCCGCTGGTATTGATGGGAGCGTCAAACACATACGGCATCCCAGAAACAGCGCAGGGTTTTGTGACTACCGGTACATCCGGCGCACTCTTTACGGGACTTCCCACAAACACTAAAGATGTGGTTCCCGAAGACTCCCCCGCCTCTCCCAGACGGCTCAGCCCGGTCGCATACATGGAAGCCATAGCATCGCTGGCTCCGGCCACCACAGGAATTCCTTCCATCAGCCCTGTTTCTGAGGCTGCTTCTTTTGTGACATAACCGACGACCTCATTCACCGCTTTGGGTTCTGGGAGTAGCTTTTTTAAATCAACCCCAAGAACCTTGGAAATCTCCTCAGACCACTGCATGGAATCAATATCCAGGCATTGACACCTGGAAGCCTGATCCACATCCATGGAACATACTCCTGTCAACTTATAATTCAAATAGGAACTGGCCTGCAAAATGCAGGCTGTTTTTGCAAAAAGTTCCGGTTCCTGGCGTTTAAACCACAAAATTTTGTTGGGTAAAAACGCCACATCTGGCTGCCCTCCAATAATTTTTACAAAATGCTCATAGCCCAATGCTTCTTCTATCTCATGCATTTCTCCGGCGGAACGGCTGTCCATCCAAATCATGGCGTTTCTCAGAGGGTTCCCTTCTGCATCCACTGGGAGCATAGTAACTGTCTGAGAGCTGATACAGATACCTTTTATGGAAGTTACTACCTCCTCCCCTGCACATTGTGTAATTTCTTTTAAAATCTCTACGGCATTTGCCCACCAATGGCAGGCGTCCTGCTCCACATGGTTCGCTTCCGGCAGCAAAAGCTGGTTTGCCCGGGAAGCCGACGCCATAACAGTTCCGTCTTCTCGCAAAATAATTGCTTTTATATTGGTAGTTCCCAGATCCATTCCTAACAGATAACTGGGTGATGCTGTCTCTCCCATATGTACCCTTCCTTTCTTTTTCCATATACTACCCCAGCGGTAAAATATCTACATATGATTTATGGTAGCAAACTCCTGGTATTTCCTCAAAAGGCTTTTTGCCGTTAAGAAATGGAAATTTTCTGTTTGAACCTCCCTGCCGTATTTTCTATACTGGAACCAGAAAAACAAATACGAAAGGGGTAACCTGATATGAAAATGAAAGCAGCCTTAATGTATGGCCCAAATGACATTCGTGTAGAAGAAACCGACAAGCCCCAATGCCCCAAGGACGGATTGATTATCAAAATTATGTCCGTAGGCTTGTGCGGCTCCGATATCCGTAACTTGACCACAGATTCCAGAAAAGGCGCTTATCCTTTTATCTATGGACACGAAATCGTAGGATTTGTAGATGAAATCGGTCCGGAACAGACAAAATACAAAGTAGGAGACCGTCTCTTCTTATTCCCGGGCACTTATTGTATGGAATGCGACGAATGCATCAGCGGACACAGCGAGAACTGCTCCAATAAGGAAGTAAGCGCTCTGGCCGGAACCGGCGGCTTTGCCCAATATGTGGCCGTAAAGGGAGAAAAAATCCGCAGAGGCGGAATCTATGAGATTCCCGACGACGTATCTTTCGATGCCGCCAGCCTGGGCGAGCCCCTCACCTCTGTATTTGCCTGCCTGGAAAATGTGGATGTAAAATATCCCGACACGCTGGTTATCATCGGCGCCGGCCCCATCGGCTGCTTTATGGCGCAGTTGGCCAAAATCCGGGGAGCACAAAAAGTGATTATGATTGATATCAACCAGAAACGCCTGGATATGGCTATGGATTTCGGTGTAGATATTACGGTAAACAGCTCCAATGAGGATCCCATTGAAGCTGTGAAAAAGCTAACCGGCGGCAAGGGCGCTGATAAAGTGATCTCCGCGACTCCGGTAAACGCTACCCAGACCCAGAGTATTCATATGGTAAAAAAAGGCGGACTGGTGGTATTCTTCGGCGGTGTGCCCAAGGGTTCCATGACAGAATTAGACTGTAATCTGATCCACTATAATAATATTTGGATCAAAGGACATTTTGGCGCTTCCTACAATCAGTCGAAACGGGCATTTGCACTAGCCATTTCCCCCAGCTTCCCCACGGAACGGTTTATCACCCACACCCTTCCTCTGGATCAGATCAATGAAGGAATCCAACTGACCAAAACCGGGGAAGCCATCAAAGTTGTGCTGCACCCCTGGGATTAAACGATGAAAAAAATCGTTTTAGGGGACATTGACGGCACCATTTGGGTTTTTAGAGGCTCCATTCCGGAGTCCTAAAAAACGCTGTTGCGGCTGCGAGAAGCAACGGCCATGTAGTGTGCATTTGTACGGGACGCCCCTCTGCCACACGGAACCAAGAATCCTGTCCATGGATTCTGATGGAACTATTTCTGGTTCCGGCAGCTATGTTACATACCAGGGAACCTGTGTCCGCCGCAAATAGTATATTACCCAGTTCACATACCTTACCCTTTGCAATGAACTGGCAGCGCAGGACTACGTCCTGAAACTGCACACCCGACAGGCAGCTGATCTGCGTCGGCAACGTCTCGCAGCCTGTGAAACGGCAGAAAAAAATAAGGGAAGGCTTTGAAAGTCTTTCCCTTATTTTCGTCAAATATTTTTTATTCCATTTCTATCCGGAATACCACCGGGCAGTCACTGGAAAAACTGCTCTGGATATGCAGCGCTTCCTCATCCCGGCTCCATTCTGGGAGCTCGCTGCTTCCAAGAACTTCTATCTTTTTTATGATCCCATGAAAATTCGCCAACTTGGAAGCATCTTTTTCTCCCAGTGATTGAATATGATACCTTCCTTCGCTGCTGCACTTCAGGGCAATCGCGTACAAAAACCCGCCCGCCATCGTGAAGCGGAAATCCTGGGAGGTAAAACCCTTGTTTTCTCCTTCTGAAAACTGCCCTTCCACAATCTGCGTCGGCCCTTCCCCATACTTCCGCCAGCTCCTGGCATCGTAGATAGCTTCTCCATTTACCTTAAGCCATTGCCCTATTTTTTGCAGGATGGCCCTGTCTTCTTCGGCAATTTTTCCATCCGCCTTGGGGCCAACATTTAACAACAGGCAGCCATTCTTACTCACAATATCCACCAGCTCACAGATCAGGTCTTCTGCCAGCCGGAAATCATTATTTTCCGTATACCCCCAGGAATTCAGAGCCGTAGAGGTATCCGTCTGCCAGAAATACGGCTTTGTATCTGCAAATTTTCCCCGCTCCAAATCTGGCACCGCCGTCCCGAACATAAAAGCGTCATGTTTATAATTGATCACCGCGTCACTGCCCCATTCTGACGCCCGATTGTAGTAATAGGCCGCAAATTTCCGCAAATACGGATGTACGGAGCTATGCTCGATCCACCAGTCAAAATAGACGATCTTGGGTCTATATTTATCCACCAGTTCACAGCAGCGCACCAGCCAGTCCTGGAGAAATTCTTCGGTGGGCATCGGTTCACTGAACAGATCATGCTGCTCCCGCTCCGGCATGGCCGGCCAATAGAAGTCTCCTCGTTTTAAAGGCTCCTTGATATCGCTGTCAAATTCTTTCCCATGCCCCATAAAAAACCAATGTTCCACCCTGTGGGAAGAAGCCCCTACCTGTATCCCTTTTTTATTACAGCTCTTCTTCAGTTCTCCCAATATATCTCTCCTCGGCCCCATCTCAACGGCATTCCAGTGGGAAATCTCGCTCTCGTACATCTGAAACCCGTCGTGATGCTCCGCCACCGGCACTACATACTTCGCGCCTGCCTGTGCAAACAGTTCTGCCCATTCATCGGGATCAAAATGTTCTGCTTTGAACATGGGAATAAAATCCTTATAACCAAATTCTGTGTGTGCTCCATAGGTCTTTCTATGATGTTCATACTCTGGCGCTTCCTGCCTGTACATATTCCGAGAATACCACTCATTCCCAAAGGCCGGGATACTATAGAGCCCCCAATGCACAAAAATGCCAAATTTGGCCCCTCGATACCATTCCGGCACCTGATACTGGGACAAAGATGCCCAATTATCCTGAAAAGGTCCCCGGGCAATTACCTCCTCTATAGTTTCAAGATATCTGCTCATATCATACATATTGTTTCCCTCCGCTTCTCTTTTTGCACGAATTTTGTATCTGTATTATAGTTTCTGGAAGAGTAAGATATAAGCATTTTAACTGCCATATTTTCCGCAAATACGTCGTGTTTTTGAATCTTTTTTATAGTAAAATGAAGCATATAACAATTTATTTCCTGTACCTCGTTAAGGACACCACTTTCCCACTGCATCAGGAAAGGAGCCGCATATGCTTTACAATTATTCGGACATAGACATCCATTTTACCTTTGAGGGCGCTCTCATACAAGCTTTGTACATTGTCAGCGGGCCCGCCAACACCTCCGTTCCCTCTCACAGCCATGGGAACGGCTGTTACGAGATCCATTATATCCCCAGCGGCAAAGGAAATCTGAAAGCAAAAGGATTATTCTATGATCTGGAACCTGGCACCGTCTATGTAACCGGCCCTCATGTGGAACATACGCAAATTCCAATCTTATCAGATCCCATGCAGGAATATTGCGTTTACCTTAAAATTCAGAATCCTTGCAAACAGCAGTCCCATTCTCCGATTATGGACGCATTTACTTCCACCTCTTTTTGGATTGGGAAAGATACCCAGGGAATCCAGGAACTTATGGTTCAGCTCTTTCATGAACTGAATAACCATTACTTCGGTTACCTGCCCAGGCCGGTCTGCTCCTGTCCCAGCTTATGATCTATATGGTGCGAAATTACAAACAACGCGTAAAGACCCAAACGGCCTGTCCGCAAAATAATCTGGCTAACCGTTACCCTTTCATCATTGAAAATTACTTTCTTTATGAATATCACACACTTTCTCTGCAGGGACTGGCAAATAAATTAAAACTCAGTTCCAGGCAAACTCAGCGTCTGCTGAAAAAATATTATGGGAAAAATTTTCAGCAGAAAAAAACGGAGGCCAGAATGTCCAGGGCTGCTATCCTGCTCGCCGATCCTACACGCAGCATAACCTCCATTGCAGAGGAGCTTGGTTACTTCTCCGCTGAACATTTTTCTACTGCATTCCGAGCATATTATGATGTCAGCCCCAGAGAATATCGCAAAAACCTCTGATTCCAACAGATATCACTTTTCTGGCACAAAAAAAGCGTATGGTTTCTTGAATTGTCCCATACGCTTTTTTAAATCGCTGCCATATTCACTGCAGCGCCTTGCCTGTTTTACAGAAGGATCTCGCAGCCGCTATAAATCCTGTGCAGCCTATCCCCCATTACAGATTCCATCAACTTCAGGGCTGGCTCTCCGGTACAATGGCCCGTATAAAAAACCGTCTCCATCCGCTTTAACTCTTCTGCCGTATCCAGGATCACCCGCCTCTCCTGCGGGGTATATTCTGTCTTTTTCATCATATGGAATCCACTCACCACCGCATCCGGCACATCCTGGAACAATTCCCGGTAGCGATCAAGTATATTCAAGATTCCATTATGGGCGCAGCCTGATACCAGTATCTGTTTCTCCTGTTCACGGATCACCAGATACTGTTCATGGGCAAAATCATCCTGCACCTGTTTCCCATCCTCCAGCCTGGATAACGACAAATTGCTCTGAGGGTAACATCTTCTTCCCGTAACGTTAGAAAACAGAAAAAGTTCTTCATCTATTTGGGCATCCCCATTTAGAAAAATAACCTGGGGCAGCTCCAAAATCCTCTGATCAATCCCAATATACCTGTCTCCATGGTAATAATCCTCTCCGGCTGCTTCCTGCATATAAATCCGTGCACGAGGATTTTTTTTAGAAAATGCCAAAATCCCCCCGGAATGGTCGTAATGTCCATGGCTTAAGACCACCGTATCTACTTTTTCCAGATCCACGCCCAAGCTGCAGGCATTTTCCAGAAAACCGGAGGAAGCCCCCGTGTCTGCAAGCACTCTGTGATTTCTTGTCTCAATATAGACGGACAGCCCATGCTCGCAGACGTATTGGGGATTCCCGGAGGTATTTTCCATTAACGTTAAGATCCGGATCATTAGCAGGTCGCTCCGCCGACTACGGTTTTCTCCAGAATCTTGCTCTTGTCAATCTTGCTGTTGAGTAATTTGTCCTGGACGTAATCAAATCCCAGTCTGGCGATCGTATCCGCAAAACGTTCTCCTGACTGGCCTTCATCCCGGAAGAACAGGATCGCACGTTCCACCAAATCTACAACTTCCTCTTCTGATGTGAAAATCTTATCCAGCGGACGTCCTCCTGCCACTTTCTTGCCCCAGCGGCCTCCAATATAGACTTTATAGCCTACCCCGGACTCATTGACTGCGCCAAAGGGACACTTGGAGATGCAGCGGCCGCAATGGTTACAATTCTCCTCCGGTATCCGAATCTTGCCGTCTTCCATTTGAGCCGCATGAATGGGACAGGCTTTCTCCACCTGACATACCTTACACCCCCGGCATTTGGACAGATCAATCTCCGGTACACGCTGGCCGATAATACCAAGGTCATTGAGATCCGGTTTCACACAATTATTGGGGCAGCCTCCCACGGCAATTTTGAATTTATGGGGCAGAGCCACATCATGATACCCTTTATAATACATATCATGAAGCTTCTTTGACAAATCGAAGGTGTCGATCAGTCCATATTGGCAGGTGGTTCCTTTGCAAGATACCACCGGACGGACTTTGGATCCTGTGCCTCCTGTTTCAAGACCCGCTTCTTCCAAAAATTCCCGCAGCTCCTCAATCCTGTCATAAGGAACACCCTGAATCTCCAAGGTAAGCCTTGTGGTCATGGTGACCTCTCCGGAACCGAATTTCTCTGCCGCTTCTGCAATCTTGATCTGTTCTTCCGCCGTAATTTTGCCGTTTCTGGTGATGACCCGCACATTAAAGATGTCGTCATACCGTTTATCCTGAAGACAGCCAAGTCCTTTCACCCGCTTGATTTCTTCCGGGGAAAGTTTTTTGCCGTCTCTCGGAACTTTTACTTCATTAAAGGTAACTCCGCCCTCCAAAACAAGAGTATTGGTATAACCAAGGGCTTTCAAACGATTCTGCAGGAAATATCCCCTCTTTCCTCTTGCACATACTAAGAGGAGCTTGGCTGATTTTTCCAATCCTTCTATAGGCTCTGTCACGGATGCCAGCTCGATCCAGCGGGCATTGGGAATCCCAGGCGCGGGCTGCACGTCAAGCACGGTATATCCTTTTGCAGCCCCATTCTTATATTCTTCCGGGCTCATGCTCTCCAGCACCCCATCCAGTTTATTCTCCAGAATATAACATGCTGTCACAAAAGGATGAATTGCCGTGGAAAAAGGAGGTGCATAGGCAAAATCCAGGGTATCGAAATCATCCAGCTTCATCTTCTGGGAAATCCCGGTAACTGCGATATCTACCATTTTATCCACCGCGCCGGCGCCAAGCACCTGAATGCCCAAAAGCCTGCGGCTTTCTTTTTCTGCCGTAAGCTTAATAATAAAAGAGGATGCTCCCGGATAGTAATGAGCCTTGTCATCCAGGACACAGACAATGGAAGCCGCATCAAAGCCTGCCGCTTTGGCCTGTTCTTCTGTAAGCCCTGTCCTGCCGCCGTTCAACGTGGGAAGAATGCGCACAACGCCTGTTCCAAGGCATCCGCCGTAGCCATTCCCCAGTCCATACATACTTTTGGCCATAGCCCTTGCCGCCAAATTAGCTGTGGAGCCCATGGCAGACCATTGAGCCGCTCCTGTCAGGGCATGTTTTACTACTGCACAGTCTCCTACCGCATAAATATCCGGAAGATTCGTCTTAAGCTTCTCATCTACGATGATCGTTCCCCGAAACATTTCAAGCCCGCTGTCTGTCAAGAATTCCGTGCAGGGACGAACTCCGATTGCCAGAATTACCAAGTCTGCAGGAAGGCTGCCATTGTCTGTCATTACACCTTCTGCATGCTGCGTTCCGGCGATTCCCGTTAAACTTACCGAAGTAAGTACCCGCATTCCGGCCGCCTTGATCTGGCGCTTTGCGTAGTAGGCCATCTCTTCGTCAAACGCGTTGGGCATAATCTGGGAAGCCGCGTCGATCACAGTCACTTCCAGTCCCTGAGACATCAGATTTTCCGCCACCTCAAGTCCGATAAATCCTGCGCCGCAGACAACGGCTTTGCGGCAATGTTCTTTTTCTATGTAATCCCGGATTGCTGCCGCATCGTCCGGTGTGCGGACACAAAATACTCCTGGCAAATCTTTTCCCTCTACCTGAGGTACAAAAGGCGCGGCTCCTGTGGCAATGATCAGCTTGTCATAGGTCTCCGTAAATGTTTCGCCTGTCACAGGCCGAATGGTTACCTGCTTTTCTTTGCTGTCAACCTTAATGGCTTCGCAGCCTGTATTTACCGAAACGCCTGTAAGTCCGGCGTACTTTGCCGGAGAATTCACAATTAATTCTTCTCTGGTGCCGATATCTCCCCCGATATAATAAGGAAGCCCGCATCCGGCATAGGAAATATCCGTGCTTTTCGTAAATACTTTTACTTCCGCTTCCCTGTCACAACGCTTTAATTTGGCGGCTGCTTTGGTTCCTGCTGCAACACCGCCTAAAACTAGGTATTTCATCCGTATCATCCTCCTTCGTCTTATGGAAATATTATACGTTTTGCATATGGAAAATTCAAGAAATTTCTGGTATTTGATGCGTTTCTCCATAAACTAAAAGGGACGGGTATACCGTTCCTAAGCTCATAATGTTCCGTCAGTTTCACTGTGCCTGCATTTGTCATTATTTTTCTTTCCTATCCATGACAATATAAAATAGCCCTGCAGAAACAAGACAAAATGTCATTTCTACAGGGCTGCTTTTTATGCTTTTCTTATTCTTCCACAAACTCCGCAGCTTCCATTCCGGCAATACGTCCGGTATTCACTGCATACCCCATGGAATTGCCGGGCAGCAGGAACATATAGCTGTCATTATAGATATTACAGGAATCGGCTCCTGCACAGTACAGTCCGGGAATCGGCATAAAGTCCGGTCCGCAGGCTTCGCAGTTCTCATTGATGCGGACGCCTCCTACGGTGCCGTATCCGCCTGCCCGTACTCTGGTGGCATAGAAGGGTCCCTTATGAACCGCCTTCAAATATTTCTTCTGCTTGAAGAATTCTTCGTCCACACTATCGCAGAAATCATTATATTCATCCACGGTATCCGCCAGTGTCTCCGGGTCAATTCCCATCTTCTCAGCCAGTTCTTCAATGGTATCTGCAATGTAGAAGGAATCGTTTCCATTTTCCTGAGCCATTTTTACTCCGTCATAGAAATCGGATACATCTGTCTCTGTACGAACCATGCTTACCACATCTACGCCATTGCGGATATAATTCTTCACAATGGAGGTATCTACGATACTATAGCATACCCGGTCTTTCTGGTTGGAAACCACGTTGGAAAGATAGGTGGCATTCTGCATATATTCTTCGTTCATTACACGCTTGCCGAACTGGTTCACCAGCAAGTTGGGCTGAATAAATACATTTGGAATGCACTGGGGAAGATCGTCAATCCCTTCAATATTTGCCGCCATCTCAATACGAACCGGTACATGGTCCGCGCCTGCTTCCCAGGCCATCCGAAGGCCGTCTCCCATAATCCCCGGAATTGCAAAGTTAAACATATCCTTGCCAAAAGTGAATCCTGTTTCCTCTTTGATCATCTCAGGATTACAGCCTGCCCCACCGGTGCAGATGATAGCAGCCTTGCAGTCTACCTTCACTTCTTCGCCGCTCTTATCTATCGCCATAACGCCGCAGACACAGCCATCTTCATCTTTTAAAATCTTAGTTGCAGGCGTCTCCAAAAGGAAGGTTACTCCCATCTCCAGCGCTTTTTCATAGAGAGCCTTGTTCATAAAGGAGGCTGCTCTCGGGCCGATGCCCTTGTCCGTCTTTACAATATGCCAAGTTGCTTCCGATTGGGGGAAGTAGCGGTATGCACCTTCAAACTCCACGCCCATATCCTCTAACCATTCAATGGTCTCGGCGGACTGGTCGAAGTACCGTTTTACCAGCCTTGCATCTACCTGGTAGTGGGTGTACTCCATAAACATATTAAAGGCTTTTTCCACAGAAATGTCGATCATCTGAGCCTTCTGATATCTGGTGCCGATGCCCAGGGGGCCCATACCCATATTGGCGGCTCCGCCTACTGCCGCCGCTTTCTCCAGCACAATGACGCTGGCGCCGTCTTCTGCCGCCTGGACTGCCGCAGACAACCCTGTGGGGCCGGCTGCGATGACACAAATCTGCGCTTCGTAATTTTTCATTTCTATCCTCTCCTTTTTTATTTTATTCCATCTTCGTACAATCTTTTCTTTCTTTATTTTATCACAGCACTCTTGACCAACACCATGACATATGTCATACTGAAAGTAATATTTTCGATATGGTAAGTGCCAAAAAGCAGCCACATTTTAACGAGGTGCAACATGGAAATTATACAAAATGAAAAGCGGCTGAACCGGCTGATGCTACAATATGACCTCCCCGGCCGTTTTCGGTATTATGAGGAATATAAGCCTTATTTTCATCTGGTGCGGTTTGCAAAACACGAGATTATCTATCAAAAGCAAGGCCAACGCCAATATCTTCTTTTTTTTATCACTGGAAAAATTAAGGTCTGCTGTGATATGAGCAACGGCAAGTCGCTTCTCGTCTGCTTTTATACCTCTTTCCAGCTCCTGGGAGATTTGGAATTCTATGAAATTGACACTTCCACTACTACTATTACGGCGGTGGAGCCTTGCCTCTGCATTGCCCTGCGTATTACTTCCATCCGCAGAAGGCTTCTGGAGGATAATCTGTTTCTTCAGTTCCTTTCCCGTTCTCTGGCAGACAAGCTCACCAGAGTCAGCAGAAACAATTCCATCAATCTTCTCTATCCCCTGGAAAGCAGGCTGGCCAGCTATATCTACCAGGTGAGCGAAAATAATTATTTCTGTGAGAACCTGACTCAGCTTTCCGAGCTTTTAGGAACCAGCTATCGTCATCTGCTGCGGGTTATGAAAGAGTTTGTCGCCCAGGGAATTCTGGAAAAGTCCTCCAAAGGGTATATTATTAAGGATTCCTGGAGATTGATGGAACTGGCGGAGGATCTGTATTTAACGTGAGGAAAAAAATTTCACTGTAACGATGGTATGATGTTGGGGCAATAGTATTCCAGGATGAGGTCAAAACCGCAGCACAATCTCCTGTTCCATACAGTCTTTGGAATTTCCTCCCACATAGAATATAAACACGCCGTCCTCCAGCAGATATTCCATCTCATCATTATAAAATCCCAAATCCCTCTTTTCTACGGAAAGCAGCACTGTTTTAGCCTCACCGGGAGCAAGCTGCACCTTTTGAAAGGCTTTCAGCTCCTTTACAGGACGCCCCGTACTGGGGTGGTTATAATAACGGGGGCACTGTCCTGTAACGGCCGGAAAGGTACAGGATAATTTTCCGCTGGGATTGTATGCGCCAAACAGTACGTCCGCTACCGCATGGCCCATCTCAATTCCCAACTGCCAGCATTCCATAATAGCAGGCACATGTTCCTGCTCCCAGGCAAGCGCCAGGGGACGGCCGTTCATCAGCAGGGCCACCACTGGTTTCCCGGTAGAAAGTGCCTCCTTTAGAAGCTCCTGCATCTTTTAATCCCTGATAAATGGATACACAATCTTTTTCCCGTCCTCCCAGGGACCATGCCCCCATCACTTCCATAGGCATATCCGCCAATTCTCCCACTCCTCCCCCTGAAAGCCCCGAACCTTAGCCCTGGCATAGACGCTGGCCAGATACGGATCTTCTCCGGGAGATTCGCTGATCCTGCCCCAGCGGGCGTCCCGGGCAATATCCACCATGGGAGCAAAGGTCCATCGGATATTGTGGGCGCTGGCTTCTTTTGCCGCTATGGAGGCAGAAGTCTCAAACAGCTTTTGGCTCCAGGTACACGCTTCTGCCAAAGGAATTGGAAAAACCGTCTGAAACCCATGGATCACATCAAATCCAAACAACAGGGGAATCCCCAGACGGCTCTCTTCCACGGCAATTCTCTGAAGCTCGTTTGCTTTCTCAGGATCATCCAGTAAAAAAGACCCAATCTTTCCTTCCCGAATTTCCTCTTCGTGAAAATCACGTTCTGCGCCCGCCATCATTTGCCCAAACTCCTCATTGGTAATACGGCCCTCTGTCAGCATTTCAATCAGCTCTTCAAAAGATACGTCAAATCCGCCCACAATGGAAGGGGAAAGCTGATGGAGCTGCCCCGCCTTTTCTTCCACTGTCATTTTCCTTAACAATTCCTCTACTTTAAGCTCCTGTTCCTTGGTTAATGTAAATTTTGCCATATTGTTTTCCTTCCCTAGATTATACGGTCAATAATTCTACCCGATACAGCACGAAATTGTCTTTACATGATACAAACATTTTCTCGTCCCCGTTTAAAATACGCCCAGGTTTCCAGCCGCCCTTTTCCCATTCTCCTTCTTCCAGACGAATCAGCTCCGCTGTTTTACCGCTTCCCATCTTACCGTGAAACGTAATGCCGCACATGATTCCCGCAATCAAAAATACATCCTTCTCCAACTGGAATATGACGCCGCCTGTTTCCGGCTTCCCCTGTTCCTTTCTTCTATAGTCTAACTGGATGTCGTACCCTTTTGCATGCACCACCGTCCCCTGTTCCCTGGGATCTTTTCGGATAAAAGCATGCACATCCCCATCAGGGCGAAGACGGTAATACAAGGGAAGCAAGTTTTTGATCAGTTCATAGCTTCGTTTCAAATACTCTGCCGACCCTTCCATATCAAAGGCCGCCGGATCAATATTCAAGGCAGCCATGACTTCCGGCGGAATCCGGTCTATTTTTTCCGGATCCATGTTCAGTTCTTCCACGCCAAAAGGGGAAAATCCAATGCCGTGGCATCCAAATACTGCATACAGCGCATTCGTGGCACATGCAGCATCTTTTCGCACTTCCGGCACAAACAACGGATTATCTAATTCTGTATACAGATCCATTGTCTCCGGCACCATAGGCACATAAATGTCCGGCGCCAATGTAAACAAAGACGGCGCCATTGCTTTCCACATCCGAAACATTTTTCGGACAGGACCGCCGCTGGGATATGTGCCCGGCCTCCAGGGAAACTGCTCCAGCCAGGCATTGGTATACATTGGCAGGGGATATTCCCTCTTTCCAGCCCCGGCAATTTCTTCCACCGCCTTTGCAAACGCCCAGGCCATAAAATATTCTCCCGCCTCTTCCCCAAAGGCTTCCTGCCAGGAGCCGGACAAACGGAATTCCTCCTCAACTTCCTTTGGCATTCCTGCCAAAAAGGCTTCCTGGGCCGTGGGACTATCATCCCGCTCAGAGCCCAGCAATCCAATTTCATTTTCTACCTGAACCATAAGTACCGTCCGGCAGCCGTCCTGTTCCTTCAGATAGGCCATCAAACGAGTAAATGCCTCCCGGTCTTGTTTTACAGCTTCTTTGCAAAAAGGAGATATAACCGGGAGCTCTTCCCCACTTGCTTTTTTGCAATGAAAATACGTCTTTCTGTCCCGTTTCATCCAAGTCGGCACATACATGGATTCCGCATTTTTCCATAGCCCAAACCACAGAAGCACCAGCCTGAGGTTTTCCCTCCGGGCCTGCCTCAGCAAATCATCCACTGTGGAAAAGTCAAAAGCTCCTTGCTTTGGTTCGATGCATTCCCAATATACGGGAGCCACCACCGTGTTCATTCCAAGATCTCTTACATTAGGCCAAACCTCTTCTTCCATGTAGGCTTCTCCAGACGCAGCGGAATTATGGACTTCCCCGCCCAGGATTACATAAGGTTCTTCATCCACAAAAAGCGTCTGATATCCCTGAAACATTTTTACCTCTGGCAACTGTTTTGTTTCCATACGGCATCCTCCTTGCTTTTTCCCATTATATTGATATAATAATATCATAACAGTTTCATTTTCCCCGGTAAATCACAAGTTTTTAATGCTTATGTTAAAATTTTAAGGAGGCTCCGTTATGTTTATACCCCCTCGCCAATCTTCTGGTCAGGAACCTTTGACCTTCACCGGACATTCCAGAAAATATCCCAGTCTCCCCCTGGCTCTGGACGGGTTGGGGCTGTATCATCTCCAGGAACATGTGGACCGCCCGGGCATGGAGTTCTGGCAATGGATTCAATGTATCCAGGGAAGGGGCGTTCTGCTGCTGGGCGAAAGCTCCTATCCTGTGGAGGAAGGAGGCGGTATCCTGCTGCCCGCCCAATGTCCCCACACCTACTATGGGTTGACAAAAACCTGGTATACCAGCTTTCTATGTATTGGCGGCCCGCTTCTTGGTCCCCTGATGGAGCTTTTGGAATTCACCCAGCCGGGAGTCTATCAGTTATCTGCCCCAGAACAGATCCTGAATCTGGAACAGGAGATTTTTCACCTCTACCTGGAAAATGAAACACGCAGCGCACCGGAAATCAGCAAGCTCCTCTATCGCCTGTTATTGGAGCTTTCTGCAGACGCCAAGCACGCTCATTCTTCTCTGTCATCCTTGGAAGACGACCGGGTTCACACGGCGATCCGCTATATGCAAGAGCATTACGGGGATCCCATCGGGCTTTCAGAGATTGCGTCCCAGGTGCATCTGTCCCGGGAATATTTCTGTCAGCTTTTTAAAAAAGCCACCGACAGCACGGTTTTGGAATATCTCACCCAAATCCGGCTGTCGGAAGCTAAAACGCTGCTATTAAAATGTCCCGACAAAACCATCAGGGAAATCTCCCAGCTCTGCGGCTTTGATACGCCCAGCTACTTCTGCGCCGTATTTAAAAAGCATGAACATATGACGCCGCTGCAGTTTTCTCAGGCACGGAATCACACGTTAGGAGGATCTTTATTATGATTTATACTGCAACCTACTCATCTCCCATCGGCTGCTTGCTGTTAGCAGAAAAAAATCATGCGCTGTGCGGACTATGGCTGGAAAACCAAAAATATTATCTCTCTTCCATCCAAGAAAAAATGGAATCCAAGGAGGATTCCAAAATTCTTATTCTTACAAAGCAATGGTTGGACCGCTATTTTGCAGGAGAACGTCCTGACGGCTCCCTGCTTCCCTTATCCCCTGTCGGCAGTGAATTCCGCCGGCAAGTCTGGGACATCCTGCTTCAAATTCCTTATGGGGAAACTACTACTTATAAAGCAATCGCCCGGCAGGTTGCTGCACAAAAGGATCTTCCCCATATGTCCGCCCAGGCCGTGGGCGGCGCCGTAGGACACAATCCCATCTCCATCATCATCCCCTGCCATAGGGTGATCGGGACGAATGGAAGCCTTACCGGTTACGCCGGAGGCATTGAAAAAAAGCGGTGGCTTCTGGAGCATGAAGGCATTTGTAAGAAATCACCTAGAGCGTACTAACTGCGGCTGCATTAAGCTGCTTCCTTTTTTCTCATCCCTGCCCGATCAACACCGTTTTTTCACAATGTCATTAACTTAAGAAAAGAAACAATACCGGATACCTTTATATCCCTTCCTGGGATAAAGGTATCCGGTATTGTTTTGGAAATCAATTCTGATATTTCATGCTATTCTATTGTATTTATCAGGCGGGATGTACTTA
>JAAVYA010000014.1 GCA_022790855.1 Lachnospiraceae bacterium
GATATGTACCGCCTAACTGTTCAAATAGTGATTTTGCCATCTTGTAAATCCTCCGTATGAATTGAATTTACCTACAATCCAATCATTCTGGCTGATTACAAAGTCTTTGGGTTTTAACTTCCTTATGAAAAATTAACCATAGTGTATTTTGTAAAATGCATAATATATAATATAAATTCCCTATTGCTTTCGTGAGAAAAGAGTGATATAATAAAAAAAACAAAAATCGTGCAAGATATATGATTTTTGCAGCGGATGAGAAGGGAACATCCAAAAGCGTGAGGAGAGTATTTTATCTGATAGAAGATAAAAAGAGTAGAAAGAGAGCCTGCCCCAGATGGGGAACCCCGTCAGGGCAGAGGTCTTTTTCGAACAAAAAAAGGGAAGAGAGGATCAAGTGAGTATGGTGTTGAAAAATTACGATGAACTGGTAGCAAAGGTAAAAGCTTTTCCAAAGGCAAAGCGCGTGATTGTCGCCGCAGCAGGGGATGAACACACGCTGGAAGCCATTGTACATGCCCAGAAGGAGGGCATAGTAGTTCCTGTGCTGGTGGGAGATGCGGCCGTGATCCGGGAGATTTGCGAAAAGATCAGTCTTACTGTGGCCGAGGAGGATATTTACGACGTTCCCAATCCGGACGAAGCGGCGGCAAAGGCAGTCGCATTGATTCACGAGGGAAAAGGCGACTTTATTATGAAGGGCAAGTTAGAGACTGCCCAGATTTTAAAGCCGGTGGTGAATAAAGAGACGGGACTTGGCACCGGACGTGTAATGTCTCATTTTGTGCTGGATGAGCTTCCCTACTATCATAAACTGATTGTGACTACGGACGGCGGGATGATGACCTACCCCACGCTGGAACAGAAGCGGGACATTATCATCAATACGGTGGAGACGTTAAAAGCTTTGGACTATGAGAATCCCAAGATCGCATGCGTGGCCGCTGTGGAAAAAGTAAACCCCAAGATGCCGGAAACCATAGAAGCCCATGAATTGGAAGAGATGAACAAGCGGGGCGAAATTAAAGACTGTACCGTTTGCGGCCCGATTTCTTTGGATATAGCGCTGGATAAAGAGATTGCCGATATCAAAGGCTTTACCAATCCGGTAGCCGGGGACGCGGACGCTCTTATCGTTCCTAATATTCATGTGGGAAATGTGCTGGGCAAGAGTATTACGGTGATCTCCAGAGGCAGGATGGCAGGCTTTATCGTAGGCGCTAAGGTGCCCATCGTTTTGACTTCCAGAGGTTCTTCCGCCGAAGAGAAATTCTTGTCACTGGTACTTGCTTCCGCAGCTACAGCATCAAAATAGGAGGTTGCTATGGAAAAAATTTTAGTTATGAACCCAGGTTCCACTTCCACAAAAATTGCAGTATACGAAGACGAAAATTCGTTGTTTGTAGAAAGCCTTTCCCACTCCTCAGAAGAACTGGCTCCCTTTGAAGATATTATTTCCCAGTATGAATTCCGTAAAGGTTTGATTCTGGAAGCCTTGAAAAACCACGGAGTTGCCCTAGAAGACCTTACCTGTATCGTAGCCAGGGGCGGCCTTTTGCCTCCGCTTTCAGCAGGGGCATATAAAGTCAATGACGATATGGTATGGCAGTTGACCTATGCGCCTCAGAATGAACACGCTTCGAACCTTGGGGCTGTGATCGCAGATGCTATTTCCAAGGAATTGAATCATATTCCGGCTTATATTTACGATGCAGTGACGGTGGATGAACTGGATGAAATCAGTAAGATCACAGGACTTCCGGAAATGCACAGAAAAGGCATGGGACATAACCTGAATATGCGGGCGGCGGCCATGCGTTATGCCAAGGAATCCAAGAAAGCATATAAGGATATCAATGTGATCGTAACCCACTTAGGCGGCGGCATTTCCGTTTCCGTCCACCATGACGGCCGGATGATTGACATGATTTCCGATGATGAAGGGCCTTTTTCTCCGGAACGGGCCGGCGGGCTTCCGGGATTCCAGATTATTAAGATGATGGATCAGCCTGATATGGACGCCAAGAAGATGATGAAGAAGGTGAAGACCCAGGGCGGTCTTATGGGCTACTTTGGCATCAACGATACCCGGGAACTGGAAAAGCGGATTCAGAACGGCGATGAAAAAGCAAAATTGATCTACGACGCTATGGCCTTGAATGTGGCGAAAAACATTGCAAAATTATCCGTATGCGTCAACGGAGACGTGGAACAGATCATTCTTACCGGAGGAATCGCCTATTCCGAATATTTCACCAAAGAAGTGGAAAAACGGGTGAAATTCATTGCTCCCGTATTGGTATACGGCGGGGAGAATGAGATGGAATCCCTGGCTTTGGGAGCTCTCCGTGTCCAAAGAGGCCAGGAAGAAGCCAGAACCTTTGTAAAATGTGAAGAATAAGACATCATCATAACACGTTCCTTAACCTTGTAAGGGATGCAGAGGCGGCCGCCTTTGTATCCCTTTTTGAAGTGGGCAGGATGTAAAAAACAGTTGCAAATTTACCCGCTCTATATTATCATAGTGAAGTGGTATTAAATAAATTTAGAAGTGGGAGGCTAAATAATGTATCCAATTACAAAAGCAAGAAAGCTTGCGGACAAAATTTTCCTGATGGATGTGGTTGCCCCGAGAATTGCCAAGCATTGTGAACCAGGGCAGTTCATTATTGCCAAGACGGATGCGGTAGGAGAGCGGATTCCGCTGACCATCTGTGATTTCGACAGAGAAGCAGGGACGATCACCATTGTATTCCAGATCGTAGGAGCATCTACGGAACGTATGTCTTATTTGAAGGAAGGAGATGCGTTTGAGGATTTTGTGGGCCCGCTGGGATGCCCCTCTGAATTCGTGAAGGAGGATTTGGAGAAGCTGAAAGAGAAACGTATCCTGTTTGTAGCAGGGGGCGTGGGAACGGCTCCGGTCTATCCCCAGGTGAAGTGGATGAAGGAACACGGAATCCAGGTGGATGTGATTATGGGAGCAAAGACGAAGGATATGCTGATTCTGGAAGAAGAGATGAAAGCGGTAGCAGGAAACCTTTACATAACCACGGACGACGGGAGTTACGGAACTCCTGGCATGGTGACAGGCGTGATCAAGGAGCTGGTGGAAGAAAAGAACATTCACTATGATACCTGCATTGCCATTGGCCCGATGATTATGATGAAATTTGTTTGTCTGATGACAAAGGATCTAGGAATCCCAACGATTGTATCACTGAACCCGATTATGGTGGACGGTACCGGAATGTGCGGCGCATGCAGGGTAACCGTAGGCGGAGAAGTGAAGTTTGCCTGTGTGGACGGCCCGGAATTTGACGGACATCAGGTGAATTTTGAGGAAGCTATGAAGCGGCAGCAGATGTATAAGACAGAAGAAGGCCGGGCCATGTTAAAGCTTCAGGAAGGCGACACCCATCACGGCGGATGTGGACATTGCGGAGGTGACGAGAAATGGATGTATTAAAGAAGGTTCCTGTAAGAGAACAGGATGCGAAAGTAAGGGCTACAAACTTTGAAGAAGTTTGTTATGGATATAATAAAGAAGAGGCGATGGAGGAATCCACCCGCTGTATTAATTGCAAAAATGCCAAGTGCATCGAAGGATGTCCCGTGGCTATCAATATCCCGGGCTTTATCGCCCAAGTAAAAGAAGGAAATTTTGAAAAAGCTTATCAGGTGATTTCCCAGTCTTCTGCGCTTCCGGCAGTCTGCGGCCGGGTATGCCCCCAGGAAAGCCAGTGTGAAGGCAGATGTATCCGGGGCGTAAAAGGCGAGCCTGTATCTATTGGGAAGCTGGAGCGTTTCGTTGCGGACTGGGCCAGGGAGAATCAGATCAAGCCTCAGCCTGCCCAGGAAAAAAAGAACCGGAAAGTGGCAGTGATCGGCTCCGGCCCCGCAGGATTGACCTGCGCCGGGGATTTGGCCAAGTTGGGCTATGACGTTACCATATTCGAAGCTCTGCATGAGGCGGGCGGCGTATTGATTTACGGAATTCCGGAATTCCGTCTTCCAAAGCAGAAGGTGGTAGCGGAAGAGATTGAGAATGTAAAGGCGTTAGGCGTTAAGATTGAGACCAATGTGATAATCGGCAAGGCTACCACCATTGACGAGCTGATGGATGAGGAAGGATTTGAAGCCGTATTTATCGGTTCCGGAGCGGGGCTCCCCAAATTTATGGGAATCCCCGGTGAGAATGCCAACGGCGTCTTTTCCGCCAACGAATACTTAACCAGGAACAATTTGATGAAAGCCTTCCAGGAAGACTACGATACGCCCATTTCCAGAGGAAGTAAGGTAGCCGTAGTAGGCGGCGGCAACGTTGCCATGGACGCGGCCAGAACTGCCCTGCGGCTGGGTGCGGAAGTACATATTGTATACCGCAGGAGCGAGGAAGAGCTGCCTGCTAGAGTTGAAGAAGTACATCATGCGAAAGAAGAAGGCATTATTTTTGACCTGCTTACCAACCCGGTGGAGATTCTTGCCGATGAAAACGGCTGGGTAAAAGGAATGCGCTGTATCCGTATGGAACTAGGCGAGCCGGATGCTTCCGGAAGAAGAAGGCCGGTGGAGATTCCGGGCTCGGAATTTGAGTTAGAGCTGGATACGGTGATTATGTCTCTTGGCACTTCCCCCAATCCGTTGATTTCTTCCACGACCAAGGGCCTGGAAGTAAATAAATGGAAATGCATCGTTGCGGATGAGAATAATGGCAAGACCACAAAAGAAGGGGTATATGCCGGAGGGGACGCCGTAACAGGAGCAGCTACCGTAATTTTGGCCATGGGCGCAGGAAAAGCGGCGGCCAAAGGAATTGACGAATATTTGTCTGGGAAGTAAACAATAGAATCCACGTTTCGCGCGTTTTCTGTTGTTCGAAATAAGAGAAAAGGGGGCTGAATGATCGGTCCCCTTTTCATAGCAAAATGCTGGCGTTGCTCCGCCGGTTACATATGCTGATATTCTGCTTCCCTTAATTAGGAATGCAACATCATACTAGCATATTTAACCGCCGGAGTTTAAAGCATATTTTTACAGGAAAGAAGGAGGAACCTCATGAAAGACACATTTATTTCAAAGCAGATCCGCTATATAGGAGCGGACGATAAGGATCTTGATTTGTTTGAAAGCCAGTATATCATCCCCAACGGAGTGGCATATAATTCTTATTTGATATTGGATGATAAAATCGCGGTGATGGATACGGTAGACGTCAGGAAAACAGACGAATGGCTTCAGAACCTGGAAGGGGAATTGGATGGCCGTACTCCCGATTATCTTGTGATTTCCCATATGGAGCCGGATCACGGGGCCAGCATGAAAATTTTGGCGGAGAAGTATCCCAACATGCAGTTGGTGGGAAATGCCAAGACGTTTCCCATGATCGATCAATTTTTTGAACTTGACTTGTCCGGACGGACCGTTACTGTGAAAGAGGGAGATACCTTGTCTTTAGGCAGTCATACCCTTCATTTTGTCATGGCTCCTATGGTACATTGGCCGGAGGTTATGGTTACATATGAGAGCACAGAAAAAATTCTGTTTTCGGCAGACGGGTTTGGTAAATTCGGCGCCTTGGATACGGAAGAAGACTGGGCATGCGAAGCCCGCCGTTATTATTTTAATATTGTAGGCAAGTACGGCGCCCAGGTTCAATCATTGCTGAAAAAGGCGGCGGCGCTGGATATTCAGATGATCTGCCCTCTTCACGGACCTATTTTAAAAGAAAATCTGGATTACTATATTGGAAAATACAACACCTGGAGCAGTTATGAGCCGGAGGATAAAGGGATCCTTCTTGCGTATGCTTCCATCCATGGCAATACCAGAAAAGCAGCTCTTCAGTTGGCCGATCTGTTAAGAGAAGCAGGGGCGGAAAAAGTAGCTGTTACGGATCTGGCCCGGGATGATATGGCGGAAGCTATAGAAGACGCTTTCCGCTATGACCGCATGGTGCTGGCATGCCCCACGTATGACGGCGGACTGTTCCCCTGCATGGAGGATTTTCTTCATCATTTGAAAGCAAAGGGATATCAGAAACGGACCGTAGGTTTGATGGAAAATGGAAGCTGGGCTCCTGCTTCCGGGAGATTGATGAAGGGAATTTTGGAGTCTATGAAGGACATTACTCTGGCAGAACCGGTGGTAAGCATCAAATCATCCATGAAAGAGCAGAATGCACAGCAGATGGAAGCGCTTGTAAAAGCCTTGGTATAGTTTGAAAAATAGCCGTTTCTTCGTGATAGTGCACAGGTTTAGCTGGTGGTAAACTGATAAATTTTCACAAAAAAAACACCTTTTTACAAAAAATACTGACAGAACTTCAAAAAAAGTGGTAAAATATAAATATCACAGAAGGGAGCAGTATATGTTTAAAAAAGGAGATTATATTGTATATGGCAGTACGGGAATCTGTGTGATAGAAGACATCACTACCATGGATTTACCCGGTGTAACGAAGGAACGGTTGTATTATGTGATGTTGCCATATGGGAAGAACGGGAATAAGATTTTCACTCCGGTGGACAACCCTAAGATGAAGCTCCGCAGAGTCCTGACGAAAGAAGAGACCCTGGCATTGATTGATGAGATTCCGGCTATGGAACAGGTGGGAATCTCAGAAGAGAAGCTCAGGGAACAGAAGTATAAGGAATATCTCAGAAGCTGTGAATGCAAGAATTGGATCCGTATGATCAAGACGCTGTATCACAGGAATCAGGAACGTATATCCCAAGGGAAGAAGGTTACGGCTACGGATGAACGTTATTTCAAGTTGGCTGAGGAGAATTTATATACGGAATTTTCCATTTCCCTGGATATCCCCAAAGACAAGATACAAGAATATATCGAAAAACGTTTGAACAAAGAGTCTGTTAAGGAATCGACGGCCGGATAGGAGAACAGGAAGCCTTAGCCTGTTTGCCAAGGACAGGCTAAGGCTTCCTGTTTTCATACGTTTTTTGGGATGGGATATGTTCTATTGATTAGGATGTATTGTAGCAAGTTGTTAAATTGGTCAATAAGTAAAGGGGCGAAAATATGACAGATAGTGCAAAACTGGATCTGCTCTTATCGGAAATGCAGGGAATGAAAAATGAAATGCAGGGAATGAAAGAGGATATCCATGGCCTGAAAGACGAGATGCGCGAAGTGAAAGAGGATGTCCGCGGCCTGAAAGACGAGATGCGCGAAGTGAAAAATGAAATGCAGGGAATGAAAGAGGATATCCATGGCCTGAAAAACGAGATGCAGGAAGTGAAGAGCGATCTGAAAGATGTGAAACAAAAGGTTAGCAAAATGAATTTGATACTTGATAATGAAATTCGTGTGAATATTCAGCGTGTGGCGGAAGGCCATCTTGATCTGTCAAGAAACTTGCATGACGCGATGAAGCCTAGCAGCGAGGTTGAAATGTTGGCGATCAAAGTTAGAATGTTAGAGTCGGAAGTAAGAGATATAAAGTCTAGATTTTTATAATTACGGGGGAGAATACCAAAAAAGCTTCCCATTTAAAATTCATACATAGTAATTTCATATATAGTAGATGATCTTTCATAGTAGGTGATCTTTCACAGTAGATTAGAGTGTGGTTAAAAGAAGAGAAGTGTCCCATGGATGGTACTGGCCGGATGCTTCTCTTTTTTTGTATTCTATAATTTTTTAAAGATTTTGGATGAAACGGATGCTTTCGTGTGTTATACTGTCATTTAGGCAGAGGCTTATAGAAACGGCTATATCTGCAGGCGTATGGATTGTCTTATTGGGACGTCTAAGTTAAAAAAGAAAAAGGGCGAAAGGGAAGAGCAGATATGGAATATAACGCAAGTGCGACCAAATATCTCTTTTGGTTTGTTGAGACTAGAGAAACAGCCAGGCTTCTTGAAACTCATTCTATGGATCAGGCCAGGCAGAGGATCATAGAAGAAAATTTTATCAGCAGAAGTCCAGGGACAGATTGATCAATGAATTTGGCTGCATTAGAAAACGGCTGGAAGCATTGCCAGACGAGCTTCGAAAGATGATGATTACGGCAGATATTAATACTGGGAAGCTGATCGCTTTTATCGGATGCATGGCGTCAGACAGATTACTTTTTGATCTGATCTATGAAGTATATCGAAAGAAATTATATCTTGGTGAGACGAACATGACGGACGCAGATCTTAATATCTTTTTTAAGGATAAGCAGAATCAGAATGAAAAGGTGGCGTTGATTACAGATGTGTCGATAAAAAAGTTAAAACAGGTGTACTGTAAGTATATGTTTGAGGCCGGGCTGCTTACTGGAACACATCTGGAGCCGCATTTCAGATGAGGATTTCCTGGCAAATAGAGGCGTTGCCAATGAGGTTCCTTATTATGTGTTTGGAACAATGCGTTAGATTTGAAGAGCAGAAAGGCATGGAATATCTTTATACGGCAGTGACAAAGATGCTTAGACTTACGAATGATGATAATTTGATTGTAAATCGAATTTTAGAACATACACCTAAGGACGCAGTCGTGTTCTTAACAGGAGTAGGAAAGGTGTTTCCTTTTATCAGATCCCACAATGTGATGAACAATTTGCATCAGGTATTAGATTGTGTGCCGGTAGTAATGTTCTATCCTGGGACATGGGATGGGCAAAGCCTTCGCTTATTTGGAACGATTACAGATGGAAATTATTACAGGGCGTTTCCGCTCATTGTATAGGAGGACGGCAGATGAAGATCTAGGATATGTTTGAAAAAAAGATTACCCGAGAGATGAAAGGCGTGATCAAGGTTGGGCAAAAAGATGATGAAAACGTGTATCAAGAGCTGGACGAGTATGTGGTTACCACGAAACTTGAAAAATATATGAATCGCTTTTTTGATGCGTACGGCAAAAGCATTACAGGAAGAACTGACAATATGGGCGTGTGGATCTCCGGTTTCTTTGGAAGTGGTAAGTCCCATTTTTTGAAAATTCTGTCCTATATTTTGAGCAATCGGGCCGTGGAAAATGAAGAGGGTGTGAAGCAGGAAGCAGTCAGTTTTTTTACCCAGGGGGTAAAAGTAGGGGACGATCAATGAAAGCATAAAATAGCCGAGATTGGGGCAAACAGCGAAGATATTGACGTGATTTTGTTTAATGTCGATTCTAAGAGCACGGCAGATTCTAAGATCAATAAAGAGGCGATCAAAGATGTATTCATGAAGGTATTTAATGACTATCTTGGTTATTGCGGCTCCATTCCTTTTTCTGCGGAGTTTGAGAGAAAGCTGGAGGAGCAGGGGCAGTATGAAGCATTTCAGAAGAAATTTGAAGAGAAGGAGGGCATTTCCTGGAAAGAAGGCAGGGAAGATTATTACTTTGTGCAGGAGGCCATCGTGGGCACGATTGTTGATTTAGGCATTATTGATGCTGAACCTTCAGACAGTAACGGAGGATTTGGGGACGGCTTGTGGTGGGAAGGCATGGATTGTTGTCACCTCACAGCAGGATATTGATTCAATTACAAAGACCATGGGAGAGGATTTTTCTAAAATACAGGGACGGTTTGCCACCAGAATCGCTTTGTCCTCCGCGGATGCGGATGAAGTAATAAAGAAGCGTATTTTCTATAAGAATAAGGAAGCAAGGCTGGCGCTGCTAAATTTGTATCAGGAATATGAATCCTCGATTAAGAATATTATTACATTCAGCGAAGGTACGCCAAATATGTCTTTATATAAAGATGCTGAAGAATTTGCAGATGTATATCCTTTTATTCCTTATCAGTTCCAATTGGCAGGCCATGTACTGACGGCAGTCCGCCAGTTCTCCTCCAGCGGAAAACATCTGGCGGACGGGGAACGGTCTTTGCTGGCTTTGTTTAAAGAAGCAGCCGTATCTTATGCCAATGAGGAAGAAGGCGTACTCGTTCCATTCCATGAATTCTATCGTGCGTTGGATGATTTTATTGACCATACCAACAGGATTGTGATTACACAGATAAGCTGGAGTGGTTTGCTGTCGTCACATCCCGCTGGCAGGCCGGTCGGCGCTCCCTTCCGAGCTTTTTTTCATATATGCTTCCATAATACCCAGAAGCTGGTCCGTATATTTCTGCTCCGTATGTACTGCAAATGCATCCAAATCAATCGGCATGTCCAACTGGGCCATCCGGCGGATGCTCCAGACATAGAGGATATCCAGGGCCGGAATCAGATCTTCCCCCAGGGGCGTCAAAATATATTCTACCTTCAAAGGAATCGTATTGTATTGAATGCGTTCCACTAAGCCATCGGCAGCCAACTCTTTCAACTGCTGGCTCAGTACTTTTTCGCTGACCTGCAGCGTCTTTTTTGTTTCGTTGAAGCGGATTTTCCCATAGTGGTGAATATGGTGCAAAATGGTCATTTTCCATTTGCCGGAGATGCAGCTTGTCACATAATGATAGGGATTAATTGGTTTATCCATGGGTCACCTCACTGAGATTATTTGAAAAAGGTAATTACCTTTCGTTTTGGTTATTAGTAGCATATAGGTAACTCCCTAAAAATATTTTACACAGATATCAAGACAATTTCAAGAGGAAATAAAAAATTCTCTTGATTTTTTCGAAGAAACCTTTGGAAGAAACAGGACAATGTGGTACAATAAATGCAAAATCCTGGGAGTAAAAAGGGAGGAATCATAATGGAAACAAGAGTGAACAGAGCCATTAACAGCCGAAAGAAGGGCTATAATTGCGCCCAGGCTGTTTTATGCGCATACAGTGATCTTCTGGGAGTGGAGGAAGAGATGCTGTTTGCCGTAGCGGAAGGCTTCGGAGGCGGGATGGGCGGACTGATGGGGACTTGCGGCGCAGTAACGGCCATGTCCATGGCGGTGGGGCTTACCAATAGCTGCAAAGATCTTACAGCCTGCGCTACAAAGCCGGGCACTAGCCGCCTGGTGCGGGAACTGGCGACTGAATTTTCCGGAAAAAACCAGTCTTTGATTTGCCGGGAGCTTAAGGGAGTCGATACCGGAAAGCCTCTGCAAAGCTGTGAGGGCTGTATTGCCGATGCTGTGAGGATTCTGGGGGAACGACTGTTTCGGAAGCAGTTGGAAGGAGAAGGAACATGTACTTAAAGACGAAGGAGGCAAATCTTTATTATGAAGTGCAGGGAACCGGGAAGCCGCTGCTTTTCATTCATGGAGTTGTGGTGGACGGGGATTTATATAAAGAAGCTTCCAGGCTTTTAAGCCCGTATTATCAGGTGATAACCTATGACCGCCGAGGCAGTTCCAGAAGTGTTCCGGTATATCAGGATACATACGACATAAAAGCCCAGGTGCGGGATGCGTATGCTCTCATGGAACATCTTGGTTTGGGACAGGTGTTCTTGGCGGGAGCCAGCGCCGGGGGCAGTGTAGCCATGGAAGTATTCCGCGCATATCCTGACCGGATTTCCCATCTTTTCTTATATGAGACGCCTCTGACCACGCTTTTGCCTAAGCAGGAAGAAGAGCAGGAATGGGTAAGGCAGATAGAAGAATATGTAAAAAAGGGCAAAATTAACCGGGCGATGCTGGAGTTTATGCTTTCTCTGGGGGAAGGGGATGAGCGGAAACGTCCAAAGCCAAAGGAAGTGGAAGAGCGGGAGATTGGAAATTACGATCATTTTTTACATCATGAATTTTCTGTTTTTATGCATTATCTTCCGGAAATCGGTTACTATAAGGAACATTCTGACCGCATTACCGTAGCCGTCGGGGAGCGCAGCGGGGAATCCAGATATGTGCAGGCGGCTAGGAAATTTGGGGAGCTGATCGGATGTGAGATTCTGCATTTTCCAGGATGTCACAATCTTCCCTGCGACTTGCCGGAGGATTTTGTCAACTGTATAATAGGCGTGATGGCCCGCAAGGGCTGGTAAAAATGTTGTTATTTACGGCTTGGGGACGCTCATAGTAACGATGAAAAAATAATTCACAGGAATACAAAAGGCCGCAGCCGGAAACCGTTTGACGCTGTGGCAAAGGAGGAGAAGATGAACCTATTTGATATTATTGGGCCGGTAATGGTGGGGCCTTCCAGCTCCCACACGGCGGGGGCCGTGCGGATTGGTTATGTGGCCCGTCTGCTTTTGGGAGAACCGGTGAAAAAAGCGGATATTTGTCTTCATGGATCTTTTCAGGCTACAGGAAGAGGGCATGGAACGGACCGGGCATTGGTGGCAGGTCTTTTGGGGATGCAGACGGATGACGAGCGGATTCCGGTGAGCCTTCAAGTAGCCGAACATGAGGGCATGGAGGTGGATTTCTGGGCCGTGGAACTGGGAGACGTCCATCCCAATTCCGTGAAGCTGCTGTTGACTGGCAGCCATGGAAAGCGGCTGGAGCTTGTGGCGGCGTCTTTGGGAGGCGGTCGGATCCGTGTATGCGAGCTGAATGGACTGACGGCCAATTTCGGAGGGGAATATCCCACGTTGATCGTAAATAATCAGGACAAGCCGGGAATTGTCAATGAAGTCACGGCTGCCCTTGCCCAGGAGAATATTAACATTGCTGCTATGCAGTTGTATCGGAGCAAGCGTGGAAGCAGCGCGGTTATGATATTGGAGTGCGATGGGGAGATTCCAAAGGAAGCATTGGGACGGCTTAGGGGCCTTCCGGGAATATTGGACGTCGCTTATTTAAGCCTGAAAGAATCGGAGGAATAGCCATGGGGTTTCATTCGTTAGAAGAGATTGTTGCAAAGACAAGAGAAGATAAAAAGCCGTTCTGGGAAGTCCTTTTGGAAGACGATATGTCGGACCGGATGGCAACCCGGGAAGAATCCTTGGAAAAAATGAACCATATGTACCAAATGATGAAAAAAGCGGATCAAGATTACGACGCCCGCCTTACCTCCGCCAGCGGCCTGGTGGGACAAGACGGAGAGCGTATGCAGGAATATCTCCGAAAAGGAAATCATATGAGCGGCAATTTCATAGGGAAGGTAACGGCAAGAGCGTTGAAGATGGGAGAATCCAATGCCTGTATGAAGCGGATCGTAGCGGCGCCCACCGCAGGAAGCTGCGGCGTCATTCCGGCAGTATTTCTCACCTATCAGGAGACGTATCACAGACCTGATTTGGAGATGGTGAAAGCATTGTATGTAGCGGCGGGCATCGGTATGGTGATTGCGGAGAGGGCCTTTATCGCAGGGGCCACCGGAGGCTGTCAGGCGGAGATTGGCAGCGCCAGCGCCATGGCGGCAGGCGGCTTGGCGTTTCTGGCCGGCGGCGGAGAAGAAGAGATTTTGCACGCCCAATCCATAGCGTTGAAAAATCTTCTGGGCCTGGTGTGCGACCCGGTGGCGGGGCTGGTGGAAGTGCCTTGCGTAAAGCGAAACGTCATTGGAGCGGTGAATGCCGTTACCAGTGCGGATATGGCTATGGCCGGGATCAAAAGTAAAATACCTGCAGACCAGGTGATCGACGCTATGCGTTCTGTGGGCATTACCATGCCAAGCGCCTTAAAAGAGACGGGAGAAGGGGGTCTTGCGGCGACTCCCGCCGGGAGGGAAGCTGTGGCAAAGTTAAAGAAAGCATGAGAAGACTGGGCTTTTGGAATTGCAGCATAATGGTGATAGTTTGGGCAATAAGGTTAGTTGGTTGAGCGATTCTGAAAGGGACGCCAGGGAAAAGGGGAGAGAGACAGACGCAAATGGTCTGCTGCTTTTTCCGGTTTCGAGATTAAGAATTCCTAAAATTCCTGATTTTTGCTAAAGGCAAAACAAACATCCACAAACTCGCGTTGCTCAGACAGTGTGGATGTTTGTTTTAACGCAAAATTCAGGAATTAAGGAATTAAGGAATTCTAAATCTCTGCAAAGTCAAAATCTGCAGACCATTTGCGCCTGCTTCTCTCCCCTTTTCCCTGGCTGTGCATCTCGTTTTCTTAACAAATTAGCATTGAAGGCTAAACTATTACGCGTAATGAGAGAAATTTAGGGATGAACCGAAATTAGGAGGATTGTGTGAATACACCGCTACTGGAAACGGAAAGATTGATATTAAGAAAATTTACGGAACATGATATAGAAGCATTATATTTGATATTGGCAGATATAGAGGTCAACACCTTTTTACCCTGGTTCCCAGTAAAAAGCATGGGGGAAGCACAGTCCTTTTTTGAGGATAGGTATGCGGCAGATTATGAAAAACCGCAGGCCTATGCTTATGCGATCTGTCTGAAAGAGGATAACTATCCGATTGGCTACATAAAGGTGGATATGGATGAAAGCCATGATTTTGGCTACGGGCTTCGGAAAGAATTTTGGCATCGGGGGATTGTCACGGAAGCTGGGAAAGCTGTGATAGCGCAAGTAAAAAAAGATGGGCTTCCCTACATTACAGCGACTCATGACGTGAACAATCCCCGCAGCGGCGGCGTTATGAGGCAGGTGGGAATGAAATATCAGTATTCCTATGAAGAACAATGGCAGCCCAAAGATTTTTTAGTTACCTTTCAGATGTATCAGCTAAATTTCGATGAAAAGGATCATAGTGTTTTCAAAAAATATTGGGACAATTCTGCTGTACATTTTGTAGAAACAGGGATTTCGTTTTTAAGAGAATGCGGCGTATGATAAAGCCAGTCGTGCCAGTCAGCGGTCAAGGCCGGGCGTTAGCCCGGTTTTGGCCGCTGATTGCTGTCCCGTGTAAGCTCTTGCGTTTGCTTATTTCCCAAAGAAATAGATTCGTATCCACTTTAAAAGAAAAAATTAAAAAATAAAATTAATTGAAGACATTAGGAAAAAGATTTCGTTATATAAATTGACAGACAAAGCTAAGGAGGTGGATGGCAATGGATGACGAGGCTTACTTTGAATACTTGCTGGGTACATACCAGAGACTGGTATATGCAATCTGCTTAAAAGCCACTAAGAATCAGTTTGATGCAGAAGATCTGACCCAGGACGTATTTATCGCCGTTTATAAGAATCTGTCCACCTTTGACCGGAACTATGAGAAGGCATGGATCAGCAAAATAGCATCCAACAAGTGCCTGGATTTTCTGAAAAGCGCAAAGCGCAGGGTCCAGCCTGCTGAAGAAGAGATGTTTTTAAGGCTGGAAGATACCAGGGATACGCCGGAGGATGCATACTTACAAAAAGAATCCAAAGAGTATGTGTACCAGGTCTGTCAGCGTCTGAAAGAGCCTTATAAAACCGTGGCCACGGAACATTTTTACCTGGAAAAAACGATTTCACAGATTGCACAGGAAAAGGGAAAGAATGTAAAGACCATCCAGACTCAGGTATACCGGGCAAAAGCGATGCTGAAAAAAACAGTAAAGGAGGAGCGGGCAATATGCAGGAAATAACTAAGAATTCCCATATTTCAGAAGAAATGTGGATTGCCTTAAAGCAGGATACGTTGGATACGGATGCATTTATGCAAATCTTGGAGCATACTGGTACTTGCACCTGGTGTGCAGAACGCCTGGCGGAAGTTCTGGAAGGAGAAGAATCCGTGACAGAAGCATACAGCATGCCGCCCGCCTATTTGTCAGGACAGATTTTAGACCGGGTGAAACAGTTGGATGTGCAGGCGCAGACGGTTGTAACCCAGACCTCCAGGAAGCTTCAGCTTTGGCTGTACAGCATGAAAGTAGGGGCTGCCGTGGCATTTTCCCTTTTGATTTTGGGGATTACGGCCAATTTCAGACAGATGGGGCTGCCTGGGCAGGAGATCCCTGGAGAGAGTGGGTATTTTGAGGAAAATTGCATAACTGAGGAGGCGAAGGAGGATAACCTGTTAGAAGAAATCAGCCGCGCGGCCGATGGTGTGACAATGAAAATGAATGAATTTGCAAACTTACTATTAAACGGAGGGAAATAGGAATGACAAGAAGGAAGAGCGGATTTTTAACTTTTATTTTTTCGTTTTTGCCGGGTGCAGGGGAAATGTATCTTGGCTTTATGAAGCAGGGGATCAGCCTGATGGGAGCATTCTTTCTGCTGATCTTTCTGGCAAGCTGGCTGAATATGGGGCCGTTATTGTTTGTACTGCCGGTACTTTGGTGTTATGGGTTCTTCCACGTCCATAACCTGCGGAGTATGCCGGAAGAAGAATTCTATGCACAGGAAGACGATTATCTGTTCCATTTGAGAGGGATACTGCCGTCCAAAGATTTAGACAGAAAAACCAGGAATTTTCTGGCTGTGATCTTAATTGTGATCGGAGCATCTATTTTGTGGGATAATCTGGGAACAGTATTGCGGTGGTGCATACCAGAATATTTGATGCAGTGGTATTGGAGCATTTCCCGTATGGTTCCCCAGGTTGTAGTAGCCGTTCTACTGGTGATGGCCGGGCTTTGGCTGATCCGTGGAAAGAAGCGCCAGTTGGATGAAGAAGAGGAACATGAAAGTAAAAAAGGCGGTGGACTGTTATGAGAATACGGAGAGTAGGAAGTATTACCTGCGGCATGCTTTTGATCCTGTTCGGCGTTCTATTTTTCCTCCATATGGTGGTGCCGGCCATTACATTTTCCTTCATTTTCCGGCTGTGGCCCTTAATCCTGATCTTTTTGGGAGTGGAGATGCTTGCTGCAAACGTCAAAAGAGGCGATACGGTTTTAAAATATGACCTTGGGGCCATTGCCATTGTGGCGATCCTTGCCATATTTGCCATGGGAATGGGATTGGCGGAATTTTGTATAGAACATGGAGCAGGATATTATTACTATTGGTAAGTCAACCGTTAAAATGAATGATCTTCTGTGAGAACAGGATAAGCCGGTGCGATTGCGTAAGCTATCGCGTCGGCTTTTTTGGAGATTACAGCCCCTATCCGATACCGGAACAAGGCCGCTTTGGTTTGCTTTTTTTCGAAGATTGTACTATAATGATGGTCAGAAAGGGGAATGGTTATGAGAAATCAATGGAAAAAAGTAATAGCGGTCCTTTTGGCATGTATGCTCTTTCCTTTTGAGGTTTTCAGCTTGCCTGTAATGGCCAAAACAACAGTGCAAAAACCGGTGGTGATCACAAATACAATTACAGACGCCACCACCAGTATTCAGGTATATGGAGAAAAAAACGCGGTACTGTATGTAAAAAACGGAAAAAAAGTGATCGCAAAGAAAACCTACAGTTCAGAAAGCGTAAAGACCATCAGCATAAAGGCCCAAAAAGCAGGGAGCACGTTGGAATTCTATTTATCCAAATCCGGGAAAAAAGGCCTTTCTGTGAAAAAAAGAGTGGATAAGATCGCTGCCCAGGGCAGGTCAAAAAGCATCAAATCGCCTGTAGTCTCTACAAAATCCATCAAGGCTACCACGACCAAAATCAAGGTGAAGGGCTATAAGAACACAAAGCTTTATATCAAGAATGACAGTAACAAAACGGTGAAGTCCGTAACATATACGAAAAATGCAGTAAAAACCATTACGATTCCCAAACAGACGGCTACAACGGCACTTTATTTTTATGCGGTGAAAGGGAATAAACGCAGCGCTGTGGTAAGAAAGGCCGTGAAGGATAATGCAGCCCCCGCAAAGCCGACCGTGAAGGAAAAATCATCTTCCACCATCGTTGTAAAAGGAGAACTGGGAAGCGCCGTCTATGTGAAGTATGGAACCAAGGCTTCCTATACCAAAAAAGGGTTCATTACCAGCAAAAACGGAAAAACAATCTCTGGCTTAAAGCCGGATTCCAACGGCTATTATCAAGTAAAGCTTAAAGATATCAGCGGAAACACAAGCTCCGTAAAAAAAATAAAATCCAAGTATTTCAAGAAAAAAGAAGAAACCAAAGATCCGGTTTATACATATGAGATTACTCCTTTGCTGCCGCCGTTTAACAGCTACTTTTACGTAAAAACGAACAATCCGGATCCCGCCAGCTTCCGGTTTGTGGATAAATCCAGCGTTTATTATGGAAAAGACGATGCCCCGGCTGTTATAGAGGCTGTGGACACACGGTTTATGGATGTTACCTATGAGAAGAAATCGGTGGGAAGAGTGAAAGGCGGCTATATTTTTGTTTCAGACGGCGCAGTGGATGGAGGGAAACTGACTTTACAGACGAAAGCGGCATCAGGATATAAGGATACAAAAAAGACAGTATCCTGTCCGAAAGTGAAGGGTTCTGTACAGTATCTCATAGATACATATACTTCATCTAAGAAAAGCTTTTTTGAAAACATGGACGCGGTCCAGAAAGGATTGGATGAGCTTGCACTGTATCCCAGACGCACAAAGGATGTGAATAAGAAAAATAAGTATTGGCCTTATCCGTTTCTTGCCGTTTCTCCTTATCCGGAATTGTCGTTAAACGATCATTATGAGATGTATGAAACAGCAGAGGAGCCTTTGCTGCTGAATAGTTTGTATCCATATATATTGGATTCATTGGGCTTCCCATCTACGATGGCACTTGTGGCTAAGAGACTGGATTCTTCCTGCAAGGTTCAGTGGGGAGATTACCATTATCTGGTGGAAGTGACGAAAGGAAAAGAGACGCGCTATTATGGCGGGGCAGGCAGCGGCGATTCCGACCCTCTATACAGCAACAGAGTGGAAAAACTATTCCGGTTTGACGGTTCTTCTAAGGATTATGCCAAAGGGACTTCCATCCGTACTTTAGCAGAGAAAAGAAATGCTTATGGGGAATTAGCCAAACAAGATGCAGAATCCTATAGAGATATGCTGGAAGGCAGTACTTTTTCAAAGAAGATTGGCGTGGGGCAGTGGATCCGGGTTGCGAGAGAAGGCGCCAATGCATCCAGCAAATCATATGCATATGTGACCCACGGATGCGTCTATGAACCGGGGAGTGGAAACAGGGCATATTCGGTTGAAAACGCCTGGGTGGACGGCCGTTATATGGACCAATATAATAAATTTGTCCCGGGAGAAAAATTTTCCCAGCATCCCAAGGCAGACATTATCATCAGGGATATGACTTATACAAATATGTGGGGGCAGATCCGCAGAGGAGACGTTACGTTTGAGTATGACGAGTCCAGCGGATGCTGGATCGCCTGGGCTTATGCGGCGTATAGCTCTTCTTCGTGGCAGACGGTTTCCATAGAGGAGCTGCCGGATGAAATGATTTTGACTCCCAAAGAAGTAGCGGAATTAAAAGTAGACAGGAATGCGGACAAAATTCCATCCGGTTTGATCTATGACGGCAGCGTTAAGCCGGGGACGCCGTATACGGCAAAATAAGCTCCGCCAAAGGGTAACGTAAAACAACTAGATTTTTGGAAACGGAGGGATAGATGTGAAAATCAGACGGATATGCAGCGTAGTTTTGCTGGCGTGTATGTTGGTCGGAGTGATTCCGGGGCAGTTTATCTTTGCCAAAGAAGCAGAAGAGGAACATATGCTCACTGCGCCTGAGGAGATGGAGGCGGCTCCTGCATTGGGATACGGCGGGAAGCTGTCCCAGGAGGACGAAGGCATAGAGGCCCCTTCCTATGGCAGATCAGGGGAAAAGAAAGCTGCTACTTCCGGGAAATGCGGCGCCAAAGGCGACGATATTTCCTGGAATTATAAGAACGGGAAGCTGACCGTCAAAGGGACCGGAAGCATGAAGGATTTTCCATCTGGCGCCCCTTGGGCTTCCTACCGCAGTAAGATCACAGAGGTAGAGGTAAAAAACGGCGTTACGTATCTGGGAGAAGCCTCTTTTTATGGATGTACAAGGCTGAAAAAGGCAAGCCTGCCAAAATCCTTAACTGAGATTGGGAAAGGGGCCTTTGGAAATTGTTATCAGCTGTCTGAAATTAAGCTTCCCAATAAGATGGGGACGATTCAGGATTATGCATTCCAAAATTCCGGGCTTACGGAGATTCTTCTGCCGGCCTCCTTAAAGTCCATAAGCCCCCTTGCTTTTTTTAAATGCGCAGGGCTGAAAGACATTTTTGTATCGCCGGAAAATATGAAATATGCCTCCTGGAACGGGGTTCTTTTTTCCTGGAACGGGTCCACCCTTTACTTGTATCCCCAAGGAAAAGAAGGCGGAACCTATACGGTTCCACGGAATGTGGCAGCCATCGGGGACTATGCCTTTTTAGGCAGCGGGATTTCCAAAATCTCCATTCCGGGCAGTGTGAAAAGGATCGGGGACTCGGCATTTCGGGAAAGCCGCCTGACGGGTCTTACCATTCCCTCTTCTGTCAAGGAAATCGGGAATTTTCTTTGTTATAAATGTTCCAATCTGAAAACCCTCGTCATTAAAAAAGGGTTGGAAAAATTGTCTTATCAGGCTTTTTACGGCTGCCGGCAGCTTAGCAGCGTGAATCTGGGAAGCATTACGGATTTGAATTATCTGGCCTTTGCCTACTGCAGCTCCCTGAAGAAGATTACCATACCCAAAGGCGTTACCTCCATAAAGAACGGTTCCTTTGGGGAATGCGCCGGGCTTACCCAGGTGACGCTGCCGGACGGGCTGCAGGAGATTGCCTATCAGGCGTTTTTGAATTGCAGGTCTCTGACCGGGCTGAAGCTGCCGGGCAAGCTGAAGGTCATCCAGCGGTATGCCTTTTACGGCTGCAGCTCTTTAAAAAGCGTTACCCTCCCCTCTAGCCTGGAAGAGCTGGGAGATCATGCATTCCCAGATGCTGCAAAGCTGAAAAATATGCCAGATTCCGTTACGAAGCAGGATGACGGTTCGTATAAGGTTACGGCCCAGGTAAAGATTAAGGGGCAGGAAGTCTATTCCAAGTCCTTCCAGGTGTTAAAGCAGGTAAACAAAGAGCGGAAAAAGCGAGGTTTAAAAAGCCTTACTATGGACAAAAAGCTTTTGGAAGCGGCCATGAAGCGGGCGGCCGAGACCAGCCTTTACTGGAGCCATACCAGGCCCAATGGCAGCGACTGTTTTACCATTTGCGATGGCATGTGGGCGGAAAATATTGCTTCCGGGTATGCCTCTCCCACCAACGTAATGACAGGATGGATGAATTCCTCTGGGCATAAGGCCAATATTTTATCGAAAAAATCCAAATCCATCGGGATTGGCTGCTTTGAGATCGACGGCAGATATTACTGGGTTCAATGTTTTGGGACCCAAAAGGCGTCCGGGGTAAAAGCGTCTTCCTATCAAGACAAGAATAAGAGCCGGACCATCTCTGTGGCGGCAGATGAGAAATATTATAAGCCTCAAATTCAGTTTGGCGAAAAAATCAAGGCCGGTGAGAAATCATCCCTTTCCGTCACCTGGTATAATGGTTCCACAACCATTGAAATACCCCTGACCAGCTTAAAATACAGCAGCGCGGACACTTCCATATGTACCGTGTCAAAAGGTGTGATTCGGGGAATTGATTTTGGAACGACTACAGTAAAGGCATGGTTTCCGGGGTTTGAAAAAGGCGCAGTCAAAATAAAAGTAAGGGTAAAGGGCGGAACGCCCGTACAGCGGGACACTTATACCGTGAAGTTTCAGCCAAACGGCGGTACGAACTTAAGCAAGGCCAGCAAGAAAGTGACCCAGGGGGCAAAAATCGGAACACTTCCCAAGGTAGAACGCAAGGGATATTTGTTCCAGGGATGGTATACGAAAAAATCCCAGGGGGCCAAGGTGACTGTGAATACGGCAATCAAAACGAACCAGACACTGTACGCCCGTTGGAGCAAGGTAAAGAAACCCAATACACCCCAGAATTTTTCCGTAACCCAGGGAAAATCAAAAGGGACAGCCGTCATCCAGTATCAGAAAGTGGGGAATGCAGACGGGTATGAAATGATCTATTCCCTGAATCAGAAGTTTCCGGGCAAATCCAGTACGATCAGCAGAACAACCGGAAAAAAGAAGACGATTACAAAATTGGCCTCTCAAAAGACCTATTATGTAAAAGTACGGGCCTATATTCTGGATTCAGCGGGAAATCGTATCTACGGTAATTACAGCAAAATCAAACAAGTAAAAACAAAATAGAAAGATTGTAGAAAAGCCGGGAAAAGAAATAGGAATATCATTTCTTTTCCCGCTTTTTCTTTCTGGAAAACGTGAATAAAAAATGCATAAAACCGCCAAGATAGTAAAAAGATTGTTTTCTTATAAAGCTTTTGCGCTCTGTCTGGTCACAAGCTTTATAAAGAAAAAAATAGATACAAGGAGGATGCACTATGAAGCGAAAGCTGGTAACAGGATTCATGGCGGCGGTTTTGGCAGTTTCACTGCTGGCAGGATGCGGAACTGCAAATTCTAAGGATAAAGGGGAGTCTGGTGAAAATACCAATACAGGAGAAGAGTCCGGTGATAATACCAGTGACGACGCCGGTCAGGAAAACGGCGGGGATCAGGCGGGCGGCGCCTCCAAAGGAGGCCGGGTATATCTGCTGAATTTTAAACCTGAGACAGACGAAGCATGGCAGGAGCTGGCGGAGATCTATACCAGCCAAACAGGAACGGAAGTAAATGTGCTGACTGCCGCTGACGGCCAGTACAGCACCACTCAGCAGGCGGAAATGGCAAAGGCCCAGGCGCCTACGATATTTAATGTGGGAAATGTTACGGCGGCTCAGACTTGGAACGATTATACTCTGGATTTGAAGGACACCTTTTTGTACGATCATCTTACGGACAAATCCCTGTCCATTGAGTATGACGGAAAAGTAGCTGCGGTGGCCAATTGCTATGAGTGCTATGGCCTGATTTACAATAAAAAAATCCTGGGGGATTACTGTACCATGGATAACGCCGTCGTTTCATCGCCAACGGATATTACCAGTTTTGACACGTTAAAAGCGGTGGCGGAAGATATCAACAGCCGTGTGGATGAAATCAATGAGAAATTCGGCTATGAATTACAGGGAGCCTTTGCTTCCCCAGGACTTGACAGCGGCTCCAGCTGGAGATTTTCCGGGCATCTTGCCAATATGCCCTTATACTATGAATTCCGGGACGACGGGTGCGATCTGGTAGGGGGAGAAGCCAAGATTGACGGCGCTTATTTAGACCAGTATAAAGCGGTATGGGATATGTATGTGGCGAATTCCGCTGCAGATCCTAAGACTTTGAATTCCGGCGCGTTAAACGCAGAAACGGAATTTGGCATGGAAGAGGCGGTATTTTATCAGAACGGCGATTGGGAATATTCTCCCTTAACCAATGATGAAAACGGGTATCTTGTGGCACCGGAGGATCTTGGGATGATGCCGATCTACTTTGGGGTAGACGATGAGAACCAGGGGCTTTGCGTAGGCACAGAAAATTATTGGGCGATTAACAGTCAGGCATCCCAGGAGGATATTGACGCGTCATTGGCCTTTTTGGAATGGGTGATCTCGTCAGAAGAAGGACGGGACGCTATTACCAATCAAATGGGTTTATCTGCAACCTTTGACACTTTTACCGGAGAATATGAATCCGCAAATCCCTTTGTGCAGGACGCCAACGCTTTGATGGCGGGGGGAAAGACTTCCGTGGCATGGAGCTTTAACGCCACGCCCAACGTGGATGACTGGCGGGCGGATGTGGTTTCCGCATTGACGGCTTATACGGACGGATCCGGAGACTGGAACGGAGTCGTAACAGCCTTTGTGGACGGCTGGGCCAATCAGTGGGCGCTGGCCCATGAGGGGGATGCAGAGCCTGAAACCCCCTAATAGCAAGAAAGGAAATCGTGATGGAAAAAGCAATTAAAAAATATTTTCCCATATTTGTCCTTCCCACGTTAGCGGCCTTTGCCATTGGATTTATTATTCCTTTTTTGTACGGCATTTTCCTGTCCTTCTGCAAATTTACGACGGTTACGGATTTTAAGTGGATCGGATTGGAAAACTATAAAAGGATCCTGTATGTAAACGGTGTGCTGGATACCACATTTCTTCATTCCCTGTGGTATACGGCGCTGTTTGCGGCAGTGTCCGTCCTAGTCATCAATATCGTGTCATTTACCATAGCGATGCTTTTAACCAAAGGCATTAAGGGGACGAATCTGTTCCGTACGGTGTTTTTTATGCCGAATTTGATTGGAGGCATTGTGTTAAGTTATATCTGGCTGATGATTTTTAACAGCATTCTGCAGCACTTTTCCAAAACCATTGTCTCCACTCAGTGGTATGCGTTCTGGGGAATGATCATTGTGGTGTGCTGGCAGCAGATTGGATATATGATGATTATTTATATTGCCGGAATTCAGAATATCCCTGGAGAGCTGATTGAGGCTGCCAAGATTGACGGAGCCGGATTCTGGCAGAGTCTTCGGTCTGTGATACTTCCTATGCTGATGCCTACGATTACCATCTGCACATTTTTGACTATGTCAAATGGGTTCAAGCTGTTTGACCAGAATCTTGCCCTCACCGGAGGCAATCCCGGAAAGATGTCCCAGCTTCTGGCGCTGAATATTTACGATACCATGTATGGGACTGCCGGCTGGCAAGGGGTTGGCCAGGCCAAAGCCGTTATTTTCTTTATTCTGGTTGCAATGATAGCCCTTGTGCAAAACAGATTGACCACCAGTAAGGAGGTAGTGCAGTAATGGCAAAGAGAACAGAAGAATCATACTCCGTGCGCAGGGCGAAGCACGGAGGAATTTACACTCTTGTATTTGCAGTTTTTTCTCTGGTATGGATCGCCCCTATTTTAATCGTGGTATTGAATTCTTTTAAACGGAAAGCCTATATTTTCCGAAATCCATTCAGCATTAGCTCCCGTTCCCTTGCAGACGGGTGGGAGCAGTTCCTTCAGGGAGTCCGCAAAGTCATGTGCGGATGGCTGAATTACAATAATGCTGTCAGGAAAACGGACTTTTTTCATGCCTTCCAGTATTCCTTATTTATTACGGTAGCTTCCGTAATTTTGATTATTTTGTGCACCAGCATGTGCGCGTGGTATATTACCAGGGTGCATAATAAAGTAACGGGAACTATTTATGTGCTGTGTCTGTTTTCTATGATCGTACCCTTTCAGATGGTGATGTTTACCTTATCTAAGTTTGCAAATTTACTGAACCTGGGGAATCCTTTGGGCATTGTCATTGTGTATCTGGGATTTGGAGCGGGGCTTTCGGTCTTTTTGTTTATCGGGTTTATTAAGGGGATTTCCATTGAGATTGAGGAAGCGGCTATGATCGATGGATGTACGCCCCTTCGGACCTTTTTTGGCGTGGTTTTTCCGATTTTAAAACCAACGGCTATTACGGTGGCCATTCTCCAGGCCATGTGGATCTGGAATGATTATCTCCTCCCTAGCCTGGTGTTGAATATTAATAAGTATAAGACGATTCCCATTGCGATCCAATACTTGAAACAAAGCCATGGTCAGATTGACTGGGGCGCTATGATGGCGGTGCTGGTGCTTGCCATTCTTCCGATCGTGATTTTCTATTTGTTCTGCCAAAAGTATATTATCGAGGGGGTATTGGCGGGAGCAGTCAAGGGGTAGTGGGGAAAGCAGGGAGATATTCCGTAGCAGTTCAGATGATACTGTTAGTTGGTTAAGGATTTCGGAGGGGGACGCCAGGGAAAAGGGGATTTTCTTGTCCGGTACAATTTTAAAAAGTCCCTTTTGACCTCAACATCGCGGCATGATGCTGGGAATGAACAGTAACGAAATAAAGCTGTTGCGATATTTTCGGAATATGTTTGACGGGGCGTCAGGGATGCGGTATGATATTTTTAAGACATGCGAAACGCCCCATTTCCTTTGATATAGGCGGAAGCATAGAATAAGAAATGATTCAGCAGGAGGTTGATTATGCGCAGCAGCGGGATTTTGATGCATATTTCTTCCCTTCCGTCTCCCTATGGAATCGGGACAATGGGGAAGGAAGCCAGGAAGTTTGTGGATTTTCTTGAAAAATCCGCCCAGAGTTATTGGCAGGTGTTACCGGTATGCCCCACCAGCTATGGGGATTCCCCTTATCAGTCGTTTTCTGCATTTGCGGGAAATCCTTATTTCATTGATCTGGGGTATTTAGTCAAAGAGCGTCTTTTGACTAAAAAGGAATGTGAGGGCTATTCCTGGGGGAAAAAAGAGCAGGAGGCGGACTACGGGCTTTTGTATGAGAACCGGTATCGTCTTTTCCGCCAGGTTTATGTCCGTTTCAAGAAAAGGATTCCAGAGGATTATCTCGATTTTTGCCGGGAGCAGATGCACTGGCTGCCGGATTATGCCTTATTTATGGCGCTGAAAGATCAAAATGACGGTGTGGAGTGGACCAAGTGGGACCATGACTTGAAGTTTCGGGAGCCAAAGGCCATTGAGGCGGCAAGAGAGGAACTGAAAGAAGAGATTGGCTTTTACCAGATGCTGCAGTATCTGTTTTTCCGTCAATGGTATGATTTGAAGGAATATGCCAATGCAAAGGGGATCAAGATCATCGGAGATACTCCCATTTATGTGGCCATGGACAGTGCGGATGTATGGGCGAATCCTTCTTTGTTTTATCTGGACGAGGACCTTACGCCCATTGACGTTGCCGGATGCCCTCCGGATGCATTTTCCGATGACGGCCAGTTGTGGGGGAATCCACTGTTTCGCTGGGATGTAATGAAAAAGGACGGCTATTCCTGGTGGATTTTGCGCATTGCCCAGATGGCAAAGCTCTTTGATGTGGTACGGATTGACCATTTCAGGGGATTTGATTCCTATTATGCCATTCCCTATGGCGATATCAATGCCAAAAAAGGAGAATGGCGCAAGGGGCCGGGGATGGACTTGTTTTTGGCCATTGAGAAGAAGCTGGGCAGGCAGGATATTATCGTGGAAGATTTGGGATTTTTGACGGATTCCGTACATCAACTGGTGGAGGATTCTGGATTTCCGGGAATGAAGCTGATTCAATTTGCCTTTGACACCCGGGAGGACGGGGACTATCTTCCCCATAATTATCCTACCCACTGTGTGGTATATACAGGAACCCATGACAATGATACGATTCTGGGATGGATGAAGACGGCGCCCAAAGAGAGCGTAAAGTTTGCCAAAGAATATCTGCGTCTAACCAAGGAAGAGGGATATCACTGGGGTATGATGAAGGGAGCCTGGGGAAGCGTGGCTGACTTGGCGGTTGTGACCATGCAGGATGTATTGGGCCTGGGAAGCAAGGCCAGGATGAATACGCCTTCTACCTTAGGCTGCAACTGGAAATGGCGTATGGAAGCGGATGCCCTGAGCAGCAAGCTGGCTAAGAAGCTCCGTGAGAATATGGAGATGTATGGACGGATGCCGGATGTGCGGAAGCGATAGAGATGTTTTGGCTCCGCGGCCTAGTGATGCGGCACAGGCAGGATCATTGCTTTCCAATATGCAAGAACAGGGTGAGGACATGTATTATTTTATTGTAAACCTTACCTCCCGAACCGGAAAAGCCAGAAAAATCTGGATTGCCCTGGAGCGGGAGCTACAAAAAAAGGGTGTGCCTTATGAAGCGTATATTACCCAGTATAAGGGACATGCCAGGGAGCTGGCGAATGCGCTTTGCGAAAGGTCTGTGAAACGAAAAGAGGAGGGACAACGGGCTGTTCTTGTAGTGGTAGGAGGAGACGGGACTGCCAATGAAGTGATAAACGGGATGCGCTATATGGATAAAGTTCTGTTTGGCTATATCCCCACCGGCTCCGGGAATGACCTGGGACGGGGGCTTGGCATATCCAATCATCCCATAGAGGCGCTGAATGGGATTTTGGAGGCAAGAGAAGACTCTCCCATGGATCTTGGCTGCGTGACGGATGAAAAGGGGACTTCCCGGTATTTTTGTATCAGCTCCGGGATCGGAATTGATGCCGATGTGTGCCGGATGGCGCTTACCTTCCGTCTAAAGACGTTTCTAAATCATGTAAAGCTGGGGAGCCTGACGTATGTGCTGCTCACGGTGAAGGCCCTTTTTACCATGCCGACCACAGAGGTACAGGCGGTTTTTGACCAAGGTGCGCCTAAGACTTTTTCAAAAATGATTTTTATGGCGGGCATGAACCATCCCTGGGAAGGGGGCGGCGTTCCTATGGCGCCCAAAGCAAATGCCTTTGACGGAAAGCTGTCTGTCTGCTGCGTCCATGGGATTCCCAAATGGAAAGCATTTTTCCTGCTTCCTGTGCTGGTGAAGGGAAAGCATGAGATGCGAAAGGGGTTTGACGTGGTGGATTGTGAACGCTATGAGCTGCGTTTGAAGACGCCGATGGTGCTGCATGGGGACGGGGAGTATCTTGGAGAGCAAAAGGTGATTCGGTATGAATGCCTGAACGGGCGGCTTCGAGTGCTGAAATAATGGGAAGAAAATATAGTTGACATTTTTTTCATTCTATGGCAGAATAAATTCCATAAAACCCGTATGGGAGTGGATTTTTCAAGAGAGATCTTTTTTCGCCACACAATTGTTGAGCAATTCAGCGGTTGTGTGGTTTTTTATGCGCAGCCCCATGCAGAGGAAGTATGCCGCAGAAGCGGCGCATGGGGTGCGCGGCGAGCAGGGGAAGATGGTTCTTCCCTACTCAATTTTTATTTCAAGGAGAATACATATGGATCAAACGTTTATGAAAGAAAAAAAGGTGCTGCCTTTGGTGTTATCTATGTCTCTGCCTATGGTGCTTTCCATGGCGGTGAACTCTTTGTACAATATCGTTGACAGCTATTTTGTGGCAAAGCTCAGCGAGGACGCCATGACTGCTTTGGCGCTGGTATTCCCGGTACAGAACCTGATCAATGCCATTGCGATTGGATTTGCCATCGGTATCAATGCATGTGCTTCTTATTATACCGGGGCGGGGGAGAACAGAAAGGCAAACCAGGCGGCTTCCCAGGGGATATTTCTTAATTTTCTCCATGGTGTTTTGCTGACAATTTTGTGTATTGCTGCAATGCCCCTGTTTTTGCGGATGTTTTCCCCGGAACAGGCGGTGGAGGAGCTGGCCCTTGCCTATTCCTGCCGTGCGTTTTTATTTTCTGTGATGATAACTTTGGGCGTTTCTTTTGAAAAGATTTTTCAGGCGGCAGGGAGAATGAAGACGTCCATGTTCAGTATGATCTGCGGCTTTGCCGTGAATATGGTTCTGGATCCTTTGATGATTTTCGGGATTGGGATATTTCCGGCTATGGGAATCCAGGGCGCTGCATATGCCACAGGCATTGGGCAGAGCATTTCTTTTCTGGTATACCTTTTATTTTATATTGCCGCGCCGATCCCAATCAAAATCGAGCGCAGCTTGCTGCGCCCCAAAAAGGAGATTGCCAAGAGATTGTATTCCGTGGGGATCTCTGCATCCCTCACCATGGCGCTGCCTTCTTTGCTAGTGTCGGCGCTGAATGGGATTCTGGCAGGATTTTCTGAAAAATATGTATTGGTGCTGGGAGTATACTACAAGCTGCAGACCTTTATTTATCTCACTGCTAACGGGATTATCCAGGGAATCCGGCCTTTAATGGGATATAATTATGGGGCTGGGGAATACAGGCGTGTGAAACGGATCTTTCAGACGGCGCTGTTTTTGGCGATAGGGGTCATGGTGGTGGGAACGGCGTTGTCCTGGCTAATGCCCGCACAGCTTATGGGGCTATTTACCGAAAATATGGAAACCCTGGGAAGCGGAGTTACGGCGTTACATATGATCAGTTTGGGATTTGTGGTATCCGCAGTATCCGTGACTTGTTCCGGGGCTCTGGAGGGGCTTGGAATGGGGAAGCCTTCCTTAGTGATCTCCCTCCTTCGGTATGTATTGGTTATGATCCCGGCAGCCTTTGTATTCAGCAGGTTTGCAGGGGCAAACGGCGTGTGGGCGGCTTTTCCCTTTACGGAATTTGTGACGGCGGCCTGTGCTTTTATCATTTACCAAAGGGCTGCGGTTCTGGGAGACACAAATGAAAATAGAACGTTATGAAAACGGATTCCTTTGCATATACTGTATCAGTAAATGTAGGAGGAATCTTTATGGACAATGTAAATACAAGTGCCTATGACATCTATAAAGACATCAGTGAGCGTACCAAAGGGGAGATCTATATTGGTGTGGTAGGCCCGGTAAGAACCGGAAAGTCCACCTTTATCAAGCGTTTTATGGATCTGATGGTACTGCCGAATATGGAGGATGTACATAGCAGGGAACGTACCGTTGACGAGCTTCCCCAGTCTGCCCAGGGAAAGACAATTATGACTACGGAGCCAAAGTTTGTACCAAAGGAAGCCGCCAAGGTACAGTTGGCGGAAGACCTGGAAGTAAGTGTCAGGCTCATTGACTGCGTGGGATTTATGGTGGAGGGAGCCAGCGGCCATTTGGAAGAGGGGGCCGAGCGCATGGTCAAGACACCCTGGTTTGACTATGAAGTGCCTTTTACCCAGGCGGCGGAGATCGGAACGCAGAAGGTGATCAAAGAGCATTCTACTATTGGAATTGTGATCACGACGGACGGTTCTTTTACGGAACTTCCCCGGGAGAGTTATTTGACCGCAGAAGAGCGTACCGTTTCCGAACTGAAAAAGCTGGGGAAACCCTTTGTCATGCTGTTAAATACCCCAAAGCCTTATGGGGATGAGGCGGTCAGGCTTTCCTCCGAACTTGCCCAGAAATATCAGGTGTCTGTGCTTCCGGTCAACTGCGAGCAGCTGAGGAAAGATGATATCCTGCACATTCTGGAAAGTATTCTTTATGAGTTCCCGGTGGCCCGGGTGGATTTTTTCATGCCAAAATGGGTGGAGATGCTGGATGCATCCCACAAAATCAAAGCCAGCATTATTGAAAACGCCAAAAATATCCTTCAGGGGATCTCTTTTACCAGAGATATCCGGGGGATGGATATGACACCGGTGGGAGATTACATAAAGCGTATGAAGCTGGATCGGGTGGATTTGGCCAAGGGCAGGGTAAAAGTGCTCATGGAGATAGACGAATCTTACTATTATGAGAATATGAGCGAACTTACAGGGGTTCCCATTCAGGGAGAGTACCAGCTGATTTCCATGGTGCGGGAGCTGGCGCAGATGAAACAGGAGTACGGCAAAGTGGCTAATGCCATGGAAGCTGTGCGCCAAAAGGGCTATGGCGTGGTAACGCCGCAGTTGGACGATATTGAGATTCAGGAGCCGGTGCTTATTAAGCATGGGAATAAATTTGGGGTCAAAATTAAGGCGCAGTCTCCCTCCATACACATGATCCGGGCCAATATCGAGACGGAGATTGCCCCGATCATTGGCAGTGAGGAACAGGCCAACGATCTGATCTCTTATATCAAGGATTCGAAAGAAGGCGGGGAAGGGATCTGGCAGACAAATATTTTTGGAAAGTCTGTAGGAGAACTGGTGGAGGACGGTATCCGCAGTAAAATTACAATGATGGATGACGAGAGCCAGATTAAGCTCCAGGAGACGATGCAGAAGATTGTCAACGACAGCAGCGGAGGATTGGTTTGTATTATTATTTAAGATGATATTCTTGGGGTAACGTCAACAGAAAGAAAACCTCCGCATCCCAGTGGGCATGTTGGAGGTTTTTGTTGGAAAATGAATATTTGCAGAAAATAGTTTTTTTGCCAATCCAAAAAAGTTTCAGCCAGTTGAGATTGCAGCCTTTTTCAAACTATTTTGAAGCAAGGGTAAATTGATCTACCAATTCCCTCAGGCTGATAGCTTCGGCGGAAAGCTGCTCACTGGCCGCCGCGCCTTCCTCGGCTGTGGAACTGTTGCTCTGTACAACGGCTGAAATCTGATTGATGCCTCTGGACACCTGCTCTACCGACTCGGACTGTTGGTTGGATACGATTGCGATATGATCGATGGCCTCAACTACAGACTGAATACTGTTTACGACGCCAAGGAGAATATCCGCCGTATTTTGAGCGATTTCCGTACCAGTTTGTACGGCTTCCGTAGAATTTGCAATGAGATCCGATGTATTTTTGGCTGCCTGGGCAGATTTGCTGGCCAGATCACGTACTTCCTCTGCAACCACGGCGAACCCTTTTCCGGCGCTTCCGGCTCTGGCTGCCTCCACTGCCGCATTCAGAGCAAGTATGTTTGTTTGAAATGCAATATCATCGATGGTCTTAAGAATCTTTTCAATTTCTTCCGAACTGTTTTGGATTTTTTCCATGGCTTCTACCAGATTCTGCATCTTTTGGTTACACAGGGTAACTTCTTTGCCGGTCTGATGTGTCTGACTTCTGACGTCCAGTGCTCCGTTGGCCGTATTTTTTACTTCTTCCGAAATCATACTGATTCTGGAGGCCAGTTCCTGTACCGAGCCGGCCTGTTCCGTTGTGCCAAGGCTAAGGGTCTGTGCGCTAGTGGATAACTGATTGCTGGCATTCGCCACCTCTTCTGCCGAATGGTTGACCTGGCGCATGGCGCTGCTCAATTCGATTCTCATATTCCGCATGGAAAGCAAAATATCTTGGAAGCTGCCCACATATACGTCTTCATGTTCCGTATGTACGTCCAGATTCTGGTTTGCCATTTCGTTGAGCAAATAGCTGATGTCGCTGATAACGGTGCGTAGTCCCGCCACCAGAGTCTCGGTGGACCGGACAAGTACGCCTGTTTCATCTTTGTTGGTAATCTTAGGCATGGGGGTTGTTAAGTCGCCCGCCACAAGCAGTTTCATTCGATTTACGCAGGCCTTCATAGGTCTGCCGATGTTGCGGGCCAAGGTCAGGGCAACGATCACGGAAATCAATATGGAAGCCAAAATCACTGTGATATTGATCACCATTGCATCCCGGGTGGACGCCAGATAATTGATTTGCGGCGCGGTTACGGCGATGCTCCAGCCGTCTGTATGCTGTACGGGCGCATAGGCCGCAAACATTTTATGTTCTCCCTTCGTATAGCTTCCGAAGCCGTTTTTTCCCTGGCGCATTTGGGAATGGATCGCCGCCAGTTCCAAAAGAGAGGGATCGCTTTGGGCTTCTGTCTCTATGTTCTGTACCGTGATGGTGTCAAGGGTGACGTCGGCGATTGTGTCGCCGGATTTATTAATCATGTAAGCCCGGCTGTTTTCTCCAATCTGAATGGCCGATACAATATCGTTCAAAAAGGTTTCGTGGGGGACAAAGTAAACAACGCCTACAATAGAACTCCCATAGTTTCCGTCTGCGTACAGAGGCGCCGCCACCATAATGGATAATTCTCCCGTGATTTTGCTGATCAAGGGCTCCGATACAAATACATTTCCCTCCATAGCTTGACGTACATATTCACGGTCAGAATAATCATTTCCGTCAAAAATACTGATACCGTCTGCGCCTACAATATTTCCTCTCTGAAAATCGTGCATGGCAACGCGCCCGTCGATGATCGCCTGCTTTTCTTCTACCGACACTTTAGGGTCGGAGAGCTGTGGAATACATCCAACCTCCATGACAACGTTCTTATATACTTCCAGCTCCTGCTGTGCGCGTCCTGCCGCCAGGACTGCCGTCTGGCTCATCATCTGCTCTACCGTGGACATGGTATTGTGGTAGTTTAAAGAGATGCTGGACGAACCAGATGCGACCAGTCCAATCAGGACTGTCAGAATAAGACATAAAGTGATTTTGGTCCGAATGCTTTTCATTTGAATCTTACCTCCTGTTTACATGGCTGGATTTCAATATACGGCCATTTCTAACTTTCGCAAATATTATAAAAGCTGCCATTCCAGCCTGTCAACTGGGATTTGCTTTTTCATAAAAAAGGTTTTCTAAAAGCGTTGCCGTTCACTTCCTTTACAGTAACTTCCAAAATCCATCTATACATTTCCCTCAATATCTTGTATAATGATTTTTAAATTGTTCAAATATTAGAAAGGAAGATGACAGTGAATTCATCCTATGAAAGGTTACAACGTTGTTATGAGAGCTTCCGGGAAAAAATTGATTTCTCCCCGAAGGTTGCCCTTGTCTTAGGCTCCGGCCTTGGAGATTATGCAGAGGGAATCCAAGTGGAGGCCGTTTTAGATTATCATGAGATCGAGGGCTTCCCGGTGTCCACGGTGGCCGGCCATAAAGGCAGATTTATTTTCGGTTACGTGAAGGACGTGCCTGTAGTGATCATGCAGGGAAGAGTGCATTACTATGAAGGGTATCCCATGGAACAGGTAGTGCTTCCCATCCGGCTGATGAAATTAATGGGAGCGGAGGTATTGTTTTTGACTAATGCTTCCGGCGGCATTAATTTTGATTTCCATGCAGGGGACTTCATGCTGATAACAGGACAGATTGCAAGCTTTGTACCGTCTCCCTTGATCGGCCCCAATATGGACGAGCTGGGAGTGCGGTTTCCGGATATGAGCCAGGTCTATAAAAAGGATCTTCAGGACGTTATCCGGGGAGCGGCATTGGATCTTGGAATTCCATTAAAAGAGGGGACGTATATTCAATTTACCGGCCCAGCCTATGAGTCTCCCGAAGAGATTAAGATGGCGCGGACGCTGGGGGCGGATGCCGTGGGAATGAGTACGGCTTGTGAAGCGGTGGCGGCCAACCATATGGGAATGCGCATCTGCGGTATTTCCTGTGTCACAAATCTGGCCTGCGGGATAACAGACCAGCCCCTGACCCATGCGGAGGTGAAGGAGACGGCGGACCGGGTGGCGCCCTTGTTCAAACAGCTTGTAACGGAAACGATTGTAAGGATTTATCAAGGGATGAAAGCTTAAATGGGAGCTTTTCCAATTGATCTTAAGTGGGCGCAGCAGAGGCGTCAGGAGGAGGAAACATGAACATCAGGTTTTATAATGCGAATATACTGCGTACCAGAGAAGACCGCACCTTTGAGATACAAAAGGGAGAACTTTGGGTAAAAGGCAATGAGATCTGCTATATTGGCGACGGAAGCGATAAAGAACAGGCCTGTCAGGCGCTGGAAATTCCGGCCGTTCTGTGGGATCGTGAGATTGACGCCAAAGGCAATTTGCTGATGCCGGGATTTAAGAACGCCCATACCCATTCCGGGATGACGTTTTTGCGCTCCATGGCGGACGACCTTCCCCTCCAGGAGTGGCTGTATGACAAAGTATTCCCCAAGGAGGGCCAGTTGGAAACGGAAGATCTGTACTGGCTGACCGCGCTGGCCAATCTGGAATACCTTACCAGCGGGATCACGTCTCAGTTTGATATGTACTATTTCCAGGACCAGGTGGCAAAAGCCTGCGTGAATATGGGATTTCGGATTGTGCAGACCAGTGGCCTGAATAATTTTGGCGGCACCGTGGAAGAATTGGAAGAAAAATATCTGAAATTTAACGGCTACCATGAGCTTAGCTCTTATATACTGGGATTCCATGCGGAATATACCACCAGCAAGGAGCTCATGGAGGGTGTGGCCAGTCTGGTGCAGAAATATAAAGCGCCCATGTTTGTGCATAATTCCGAGACAAAACTGGAGACTGAGGAGTGCCGGCAGCGTTACGGATTAAGCCCTACCCAGTTATTTGAAAAAATGGGCATGTATGACTTTGGGGGAGGAGGCTACCATTGCGTCTGGTTCGATGAGGCGGATATAGATATTTTTGCAAAACGGAATTTGACGGCAGTCACCAATCCTGGCTCCAACGCCAAGCTGGCCAGTGGGATTGCGCCAGTGTATGAAATGCTGAAAAAGGGCGTCAACCTGGCTATTGGGACGGATGGGCCGGCCAGCAATAATTGTCTTGATATGTTCCGGGAGATGTTTTTGGTATCCTCATTGGCAAAGCTTAAGAATATGGACGCGGCCGTGATGGATGCGGACGATGTGCTGTATATGGCTACGGCAGGCGGAGCGAAGGCCATGGGGCTTTCCTGCTGCGACAGCCTGGCAGTAGGAAAGAAAGCGGATTTGATCATGATCGACCTGCATCAGCCAAATATGCAGCCAATTCATAATCTCACCAAGAACCTGGTGTACAGCGGCAGCAAGCAGAATGTAAAGCTTACCATGATCAACGGCGTGATCTTGTATGAGAACCAGAATTTCCATGTAAATATGGATATTGACGAGATTTATCAAAAGGCCAATGAAGTCGTGGCCCGGATGAAATAAGGGGGCTTTATGAAAGTCACATTTGTACACCACAGTTGTTTTTGTGTGGAGATCGAAAGCAAAGTATTTATATTTGACTATTTTCAGGGAGACAGGATCGAAGGATTTTCCTTTGGGGGCAGCCTTCCGGAATTTTCCAGGGACCAGGAAATCTATGTATTTTCCAGTCACCAACACCGGGATCATTTTGATCTTGCTATTTTTTCCTGGCAGGAGAAATATCCGAAGATACAATATATCCTGGCAAAGGACATCCGGCTGGGAGACAATTATCTGATCAGAAACGGCGTTGATCCCAAGGCAAAGGATCGCATTCATTTTTTAAAGGGAAACGCATCTTTGGAGTTGGATGGAATCCTTGTGGAGACGTTTCCCTCCACCGACGAAGGCGTAGCGTTTTTGGTTACTTTTGCAGGAAAGAGTATCTATCATGCCGGGGATCTTCACTGGTGGCATTGGGAAGGAGAGGAAGAGGTCTTTAACCAGTATCAGGAAAAGACCTATAAACGTCAGATTGATAAGCTGGCGGGAAGGCACATTGACATAGCCTTTGTGGTGATAGACCAGCGGCTTGGGGACGCAACGTTTTGGGGAATCAAATATTTTATGGAGCATGTGCAGGCGGACCATGTGGTTCCCATGCATTTGTGGCAGAACTATGGGTTGATCGGTCAGCTCCAGTCATTGCAGGAGGCGGCTTCTGACAGGGAGCGGATTGTGGTGGTAGAGAAGGAAAATCAGGTACTGTTCGAGGATTAGGAATGCGCATTCCGCTTGAAATGAGCCGGGGCATATGATATGATAAAGCACAAATAGGAGGTGTATACAATGGCATTTTTGGGAAGTTTTCTGCAATATATTATAATTTTGGTCATACTGGCCGCACTTGGAGTGGCGGGCATGTTCCTGGGGAGAACTTTACGGATTCGAAAAGACGCCAAGACGGCGGAATCATCCGGGGATACAAATGAATAAAGGTTGGAGGAAGCGTTGTGAAACAATATGGAGTAAATGAACTGCGGAGAATGTTCCTGGAGTTTTTTGAAAGCAAGGAACATCTGGTGATGAATAGTTTTTCCTTAGTACCGCATAATGACAACAGCCTGCTGTTAATTAATGCAGGCATGGCGCCGTTGAAGCCGTATTTTACAGGGCAGGAGATTCCTCCGAGAAGGCGGGTCACTACCTGTCAGAAGTGCATTCGCACCGGCGATATTGAGAACGTGGGGAAGACCGCCAGGCATCTTACGTTTTTTGAAATGCTGGGAAATTTTTCCTTTGGAGATTATTTTAAGAAGGAGGCCATCGCCTGGTCCTGGGAATTTTTGACCCAGGTGGTGGGAATGGAGCCGGAGCGGCTGTATCCCTCTATTTATGGAGAGGATGAGGAAGCCTTTGAGATCTGGACGAAAGAGATCGGCGTTCCGGCGGAGAAGATTACCCGTTTTTACCGGGACGAAGACGGTAACTGCGATAATTTTTGGGAACATGGCGCCGGTCCTTGCGGGCCTTGCTCCGAGATTTATTATGACCGGGGAGAAAAATACGGCTGCGGCAGTCCGGATTGCAAGGTGGGCTGCGATTGCGACCGCTTTATGGAAGTGTGGAATAATGTATTCACCCAGTTCGACGGAGACGGACATGGCCATTATGAAGAGCTGGCGGCGAAAAATATTGATACGGGAATGGGCTTAGAGCGGCTGGCCGTTGTGGTGCAGGATGTGGATTCTGTATTTGATATTGATACCATGAAAGCCATCCGTGATAAGATTTGTGAGATGGTAGGCGTAGTTTACAAAGAAAAAGAGGAACAGGATGTGTCCATCCGCTTGATCACGGATCATATCCGTTCCACCACTTTTATGGTATCCGACGGGATCATGCCTTCCAATGAAGGACGGGGCTATGTGCTCCGCCGCCTGATCCGCCGCGGGGCCCGCCATGGAAGGCTTTTGGGAATCCAGGGGCAGTTCCTTGCAAAATTAAGCGAGACGGTGATTGCGGAAAGCAAAGACGGCTATCCGGAACTGGAGGAGAAGAAAGATTTTATTTTGAAGGTATTGACCCAGGAAGAGGAAAAGTTTAATAAAACCATTGACCAGGGGCTTTCGATTCTTTCCCAGCTTCAGGAGAAGATGAAGGAGGCGGGTGAGAAGACCCTTTCCGGTGAAGAAGCTTTTAAGCTGTACGATACCTATGGATTTCCGGTTGATTTAACCCAGGAAATTTTAGAGGAGCAGGGTTTTTCCATTGATGAGCAGGGATTTGCAGCTTGTATGGAGCAGCAGCGGAACATGGCCAGAAGCGCCCGGAAAGAGACGAATTATATGGGCGCCGACGCCACGGTATACGATGAGATCGATCCTTGTGTAACTTCGGTATTTGTAGGCTATGACAGATTGAGCCATGAGTCTGAGATTACCGTATTGACTACAGAGACAGAATTATCCGAGGCCTTGTCTGATGGGGAAAAAGGCACGATCATTGTGAAAGAGACGCCGTTTTATGCCACCATGGGCGGCCAGAATGCCGATACGGGAAGTATCCGCCTGGGAGAAAATGAATTTCAGGTGGAGGATACCGTCAAGCTATTGGGAGGAAAGATCGCCCATATCGGAACGGTGAGAAAGGGTATGTTCAAAGTCGGGGATCAGGTTACCTTATCGGTGGATGCAAAGAAACGCGCACTGATTGGGAGGAACCACAGCGCCACCCATCTTTTGCAGAAAGCATTGCGGGAAGTGTTGGGCAGCCATGTAGAGCAGCATGGTTCCGACGTCAACGCGGACAAGCTCCGATTCGACTTTTCCCATTTTGCAGCTATGACGAAGGAAGAACTGGCCAGGGTGGAAGCCATTGTCAATGAAAAAGTGGCGGAAGCGATTCCTGTGGTGACCCAGGAGATGTCCTTAGAGGAAGCCAAAAAAACCGGCGCTATGGCGTTGTTTGGAGAAAAATACGGAGAAACCGTTCGGGTCGTGCGGATGGGGGATTTTTCCGTAGAACTCTGCGGCGGCACCCATGTGGAGAATACAAGCTCCATCGGAGCGTTTAAGATTCTGTCAGAATCCGGTATTGCGGCAGGCGTACGCCGAATCGAAGCCTTGACCTCCAGAGGAGTATTTGCGTATTATGACCAGTTGGAGGAGACGGTGCAGGCAGCCGCCCAGCTAGTGAAGACCACCCCGGCGGGCCTGGTGGAGAAGATCACCCACCTTTTGGCAGACGTAAAGTCTCTTCAGAGTGAAAATGAATCCTTAAAAAGTAAGGCGGCCAAGGATGCCCTGGGAGATGTGATGGATCAGGTAACAGAAGTAAACGGCGTGAAGCTTTTAGCGGCCAGTGTGCCCGGCGTGGATATGAACGGGCTGCGGGAACTGGGAGACCAGTGGAAAGAGAAGCTTTCCCAGGGCGTGGTAGTTCTGGCTTCCGAGTGCGGCGGAAAAGTAAACCTGATTGCCATGGCTACGGAAGCGGCTATGAAACAAGGCGCCCATGCCGGTAATCTGATCAAAGCCATTGCGGCAAAAGTAGGCGGAGGCGGAGGCGGGCGGCCGAATATGGCCCAGGCCGGCGGCAAAAATCCGGCTGGAATACCGGACGCTATCGCTGCGGTTTCAGAGGTTTTGGCGGGGCAGTTGAAATAAAGGGGGTTCGAATGGGGCGGCAGTTTGCAGAGCAGATGCTCTCTGTTGCTGGGAGAAAGGATTGGGTACAGAAGGAAATGGATGGAGAAAGAGGGAGATTTGGGTGAGGAGAAAGAGAATTTTATTTACAGGAATGCTGTTGCTGGCGCTGTTGCTTGGCGCTTCGCTTGATCTGGGGCAGGTGCATGCATCGGCCGTGAATGAGACAGGCCAGGAAGTAGCTGCGAAGAAGGAGCAGGCGGCAGACCCTAAAGAGGATCAGAAGCATGTTTTCTTTTATCTTGGTGCTGATTTCGGAATCGAATACAAAGAATACTGGATGCCCCAAAAGGGGAAAAATAAGCCTATGACACTCTATTACACCTGTGTAAATCATACCGGCAGAAAGTTAAAGCTTACCGTGAAAAGTACCAATGAAAAGGTATTCAAGATTCACAGAGGAGCCACTGGGACGGTCGGGATCGACTCGGTTTTGGACGGTAAGTTCACGTACAGCCTGGAAGGAGTCGGCGCGGCGGAGCTGGTCGTGACCGTGGGCGGAGCATCCTTTCGCACACCGGTTTATGTCAGGCCGAATCAGACGCAGATCATCAGTGTCAAACAAACCATGTTTCAGAAGGTGACGGTCAAATGGAAAAAAATCCCCGGCTGCAGCGGCTATCTGGTGGAACGCCGCAAAAAGAATGAACAGGCGTACAAGAAGGTGGCGACGGTTTACGGCGGCAGCAAGAGCAGTACGCAGATCAAGTCAAAATGGGACGTGGCCTATGAATACCGGGTGACGGGATTTGTAAAGGGCATTGCGGACGGTGAGCTGCATCTGGGAGAGAGCTCTGAGTGGAAGGAATGCACAATCACAAAGAGAGGGGCGGCCATTGCTTCAATAGAACGCTCCGGCAGTAAGCTTATTGTGAAATGGAAGAAGGAGCCGGATGCGATCGGCTACAAGCTCTATCGCTCAGACCGTGAGAATGGCAAATATAAATGTGTCTGTACGGCCAGCAGCAGCCGAACCTCGTTTTCCCAGAAGGTGGAAAAGGGAACGACTTATTATTATAAGCTGGTGACGGTCTATCCCCAGGGCAAAAGCGACGATTCCCCGGTTGTCGCGCGGATGATTCCCATGGCAAAAAGCTGCAAGGCCAAGGTGACGTCGGGAAACGGAATCTCCACGCTGAATTTGGCCATTGAATCCACCAAGGGGAATTATGGGGGAGTGGATTATACATATTATTACCGGGTCGGCAAGAAGCTGCATATTGTCTGTGTGCAGAAGAACAAACGTCTGAACATTTATACGATGAATGCTAAGATGAAGGTGGAAAAAGCGAAGTCTATCAAGCTTGCCGGCGATTATTGGGGAGGCTTTTATCATGGGACAGACGGGAATTTTTATGTGGTAGTTGGGTATGATAATCCTCAGGAGAGCCGAACTAAGACAGTGATTGAGGTACGCAAATACAACAGCAAATGGAAGCATGTCAAGACAGCCCGCATACGGGGCGCAGCCTCCAATGTATTTGCGGGGATATACCGTCCGTTTGACGCCGGCAACTGCCAGATGGATATGCAGGGTAGCACACTCTATCTGGTGACGTCGCGGACAATGTTTCGGGGAAATGACGGTGCGCGCCATCAGTCCAATATATCCTTTCAGATCAACACCAAGACGATGAAGGCAGTCGGAGCCAATGACAGTTATGTAAGCCATTCCTTCAATCAATATGTCAAGTTTAAAGACGGCTCCCTGTATGTTTTTGATCATGGCGACGCCTATCCTCGCAGCCTGTGTTTGACCATCGTAGACCGGTACGGAAAAAAGAACTATAGTTGGGACAGCAGGATCCCCATGTTTCAGCTTAAGGGAGGCACAGGTGAGAATTACACTGGCTGTACGGCAGGCGGAATGGAGATCGGCACCAGAAGCATCCTGGTCTGCGGACGGGCCAAGCCCCACAAATACAAAATCCGGGGCGTGACCGGCTACGGTAAGAATCTTTCGGACAATATCTTTGTCGCACTGACCAACCGCAAGACGAAAAAACCAAAGGTCGTATGGCTGACGAATTACAACCCGAAGAACAGCACCGTAAAGCTCAGCTGTCCCCGCATGGTCAAGCTGGGGGACGACCGTTTTGCCGTGCTCTTTGCAGCGGTGCAGAATAAGAAGAGTGTGCTGCACTATATCGTGGTAGACGATGCCGGGAAAAAGATTTATTCCACCACCTACCCCAATCTGTCCTTTGTGTCTAGTTCCCAGCCGATTTTAAGCAATGGCTACATTGTCTGGATGTCGGCGACGGAGCGGTATGAGTGGGGGCTCAACGGCATGACGAAGGTAACAGACCAGAAAATCAACCGTATTCCGGCAAAATATTGAGTGGCTGGATAAAGGAGAGCTTATGGAAGTCCCATTAATTGGAATAATAAATAAAAAAATGTAATTTAGTGGTTGACGAATGGAAAAATTATGGTATAATTATCAATAGTGCAATGCAAAATACCCAAACAGTTGGTGTGCACAATACGCAACTGGAGGGAGGTTAGGTGTGAGACTATGTCAAATGTTATCGTAAAAGAAAACGAGACTTTAGACAGCGCTTTACGCAGATTTAAAAGAAACTGTGCAAAGGCTGGCATTCAGCAGGAGATTCGTAAGAGAGAGCATTATGAGAAGCCCAGCGTGAAACGTAAAAAGAAATCCGAAGCTGCAAGAAAACGTAAATATAACTAAGAAAGAGGCTGTCCTTTGCGGCAGCTTTTTTCTTTTTTTGGGGTTTTTAGTGTGGGTGTGAATTGGTTAATGAGGGGGACGCCAGGGAAAAGGGGAGAGAAGCAGCCGGGAAATGGTCTGTGGATTTTTCCGGTTTCGAGATTAAGAATTCCTAAAATTCCTGATTTTTGCTAAAAACAAAACGAACATCCACAAACTCGCGCTGCTCAGACAGTGTGGATGTTCGTTTTAACGCAAAAAACAGGGATTTAAGGACTTCTAAATCTCTGCAAAGTCAAAATCCGCAGACCATTTCCCGGCTGCTTCTCTCCCCTTTTCCCTGGCTGTGCATTTCATTCCCTTAACGAATTGACATTGGCTAGTAACACGGTTACTTCTGGATTAAACTGGAAATCCCAACATACTCTTGATTCACGCTGCTTCAAGGTGTAAAATAGTTTAGACATGCAGTACCTTTTAAAACAAACGGTGCATATTTTGATACACAGGCCATTTGGGACGGCGCTTCCTCTTAGCAAACATGTGAGGGCGCTCTTAACGGAGGTGAAATCCACTGCTTACGCAGACTTAGGGATGAAGGCTCTCCTGAATCCCTTAGTCGGAGTTAGCAGTTAGTTCACCGCAGTGTTGCCCGGGTTTGCGTGAGGAAACGCCGTCCCAAATGGCCGTCCCCCCTTCAAAATATCCCCCTCCCCTCACAGTAATTTCTGCAATTTTTACCATCTAAGGAGGTCAGAATGAATAATAACAAAAAGAAAAAGAAGATGCCAAAACGAAAAAGACAGGCAGTGAAAGTAATCGGCTTGTTTGTTCTTATTATTTTAATTTTAGTGCTTTCCGTGGTGGCGTTTGCTATGAGCAAGCTGACAAAGCTGGATCGGATTTCCATTGGAAAGAGGGATGTGGAGATCAATGATATGCCGGAGGAGACAAAAAAGAGCATGAAAGGCTATACCACATTAGCTCTTTTTGGGTTGGACAACCGTTCCAACGGCAGCTTCCAGAGCGGCAATAGCGATACCATAATTGTTGCCAGCATTAACAATGATACAGGAGAGATCCGCATGGCTTCCGTCTATCGGGATACGTTTTTAGATATCGGAGAGGGCAGCTTCAATAAGGCCAATGCCGCTTATAATCAGGGAGGCCCTAAAAAGGCCATTAATATGTTGAATAGGAACCTTGACCTGAATATTACGGATTATGTCAGCGTGGACTTTAATGCCGTGGTGAAAGCAGTGGATGCCGTAGGCGGAATTGAGATGGAAGTTACGGGCGAAGAAGCAAAATATATCAATGGATATATTGAAGAGGTGGCCGAAGTAACCGGAACCAACAGTAATTATGTTTCAGCTGGGAATCAGACCTTAGACGGCGTACAGGCAACGGCTTACGCCAGGATCCGCTATACCAGCGGCGCGGATTTCAAACGTACGGAGCGTCAGCGGACAGTTATTACAAAAGTTTTTGAAAAAGCAAAACAGGCGGATCTGCTTACCCTAAATAGTATTTTGGATACGCTGCTGCCGGAGATCTCCACCAGCCTGAGCGTGACAGAAATGCTTGGCCTGGCAAAGGATGTGGGGAAATATAATATGGGAGAGAATACAGGCTTCCCCTTTGAACGGCAGACAGCTCATATTGGCTCTATTACTTACGCAGAGGTAGCCGTTGATTTTGAAGCAAACGTAACCCAGTTACACAATTTCCTATATGGAAATGAAGGATATACTCCCTCTGGTACGGTAAAAGAACTTAGCGAAGCCATGAGGAACCAGGCAGGATTTTAATGAGAGGATGGAGGAGAAATGAAAGGAAAACGAATTGCTGCTCTGTTATTAGCGGCAGTGCTGGTCTTTAGTCAGGAGGGAATATCCAGCCTGACCGTGCAGGCGGCCCAGATGCCAGAAGAACAATCAACGGCGCCTCAGACAGAAGGAACGGGCACAGAAGACGACAAGGCTGATCAGGAGAATAGAGGGGAAAAAGAGCAAACCAATCCTTCGGAAGAGACGGTATCTTCCGAAAAAGAGACAGAAGAATCGTCGGACGATTCTAAGGATAATGTGCCCTCAGACGACGCCAACCAGTCACAGGATCTTGTTCCGCATCCAGAGGAGAACAATCCTTCCGACGAGCCGGAAGATATGGTTCAGCCTGGGCAGCCGGAACAGCCGGAACAGACAGAGGAACAGCAGCCGGAGGAGAACAATCCTTCCAGTGAGTCGGAGGAAAACAATCCGCCCAGTGAGCCGGAGGATGAAGCTCCCGCAGAACAGCAGCCAGGGGAGAAGGGAGAGGAAGATTCAAAGAACCCGGAGGAACCTTCCGAGGATCAGCCAGATGCCAGTGAGGAAGAGGCGATTCCGGGAATTGCGGATGAAGGTGTAAAAGGAGACAAGGAGCCTTCTTTGGACCAGGAAGAAAAAAATCTCAGGCCTGGGAAGGAGCTGCTGGAAGACGAGGAAGAAGATGTAATTCCAAGCAAAGGGAGAATCGCTCCCCAACAAGAGCAGCCAGCCGATGAATTTCAAGAAGCAAAGGAAGCCTTTGCACGTTTAACCGCAGACCATGAAGTATATGCCCTGGTTTATGGATGTACGGAGGCGGAGCTTTTGGACGTCCCAGTCTGGGAAGGCAGGCCAGTAGCAGCCGTGCGGGGAGGTTATCAGGTACAATTGATTGGCACAGAGCTTGTGGACGGTGTGATCTGGTATCAGGTTCAGGCTTTGGTCAACGGAAATACATATACCGGTTATATCGGTGACGATATGCTGATTTCAGCCGATGCAGGGCTGGCAGAATGGAGAGAGGCCTATTGGCCCCAAGCTTTGGCTTACTCTGTTCCGAATATGCGGGCCGGCTCTACAAATCTTTCTTTGTTTCCGGAAAGCTACCGTCCTTATATCCAAGCGCTGTTGAATGCGCATCCCGAGTGGACTTTTGTTCCCATGGATACGGGGCTGGATTGGAATACGGTGATCAAAAACGAGATGTCCCCCAAACGGAATGTAGTGCCTAATTATAGTGATCCATCCTGGATCGGAGACTATAATATTATTGTGGATGACGTCTGGTATCAGGCATCAGAATCCATTGTACGCTATTATATGGATCCAAGAAATTTCCTGAATGAAACATCGGTATTTCAGTTTGAATTATTATCTTTCAATGCAGCAAATCATAAAGAAGCCGGAGTCAAGGCTATTTTGAACAATACCTTTATGAGCAATAAGGTGATTGAAGGGACAAATTTAACCTATGCCCAGGCATTTATGCAGATTGGGAAAGAAGTAAATGTGAGTCCTTATCATCTTGCCAGCAGGGTGCGCCAGGAACAGGGAGTATCCGGAGACTCACCTCTGATTTCCGGGACGTATCCGGGATATGAAGGGCTGTATAATTATTTTAATATACAGGCCACTGGGGCGAATCGAGATCAGCTTATTGCTAATGGTTTGACAGAAGCGAGAAATGAAGGCTGGACCAGCCGTTACGCTGCTTTGAGAGGTGGTTCTGCCAAGGTTGCGGTCCGTATTGGAAAAGGGCAGAATACGTTATACTTACAGAAATTTGATGTAGATGATTCGGATGGAACGTTATATTGGAATCAATATATGCAAAATCTTCTGGCCCCTGACAATGAAGGAAAGACGGTACGGAAAGGGTATGAGGAAATTGGCGTTATAAACAATCCCTTTGTGTTCCGTGTTCCGATTTACAGAAATATGCCCTCATCTGCGTGCAAGATGCCTTCAAGCCTGGACGGAAGAAGCGCAACTTTAAAAACATCCGTGAAGAACTATACAACAGTAAACCTTTCCTGGAATGAGCTTTCCGGAGCCCAGGGCTATCAGATTTACCGTTCCGAGTCCCAAAACGGTAGCTATAAAAAGGTAAAGACCATTAGTTCCGTAGGAACCCTTTCCTGGAGCCAGACTGTTGACCCAAATAAAATCTATTATTATAAGGTTCGGGGATATAAAGAATTAGGAGGTCAAACGCGGTATTCAGAGTTTTCCGCTGTGAAATCCGCAAATACAACGATACCCAAGCCTCAATGGGTTTCCCTGAAAGCCAGCACCTACACCCAGGCAGCTCTTAAGTGGGAAAAGCCCGGCAGTGTGACAGGCTACCAGATTTATCGGAAGGATGGGAAGAACGGAAGCTACAAGAAAGTAAAGACCATTACAGGTGCAGGAACCGTAAGCTATACCGACAAGACAATCTTGCCGAATACGACGTACTATTACAAGATTCGTTCTTATGTAACAGTAAATGGAGCCAATAAATATTCCTCCTTCAGTCCTGAGAAATCCATCAGCACCACGATGGCAAAAGTACAATGGACGTCCCTGAAGGCCGGCTCCTACACTCAGGCGGCGGTAAAATGGAAAAAGGCCGCCAACGTCACAGGCTATCAGATTTACCGGAAGGATGGAAAGAACGGAAGCTATAAAAAGGTAAAGACGATTACAAATGCAAGTACCGTAAGCTATAATGATAAGACAATCTTGCCCAATACAACATATTATTATAAGATTCGTTCTTATGTAACGGCAAATGGAACCACAAAATATTCCTCTTTCAATGCAGAAAAATCCATCAGCACCACGATGGCAAAAGTACAGTGGACGTCCCTGAAGGCCGGCTCCTACACCCAGGCGGCGGTAAAATGGAAAAAGGCCGCCAACGTCACAGGCTATCAGATTTACCGGAAGGATGGAAAGAACGGAAGCTATAAAAAAATAAAAACAATTACAAAGGCAGGAACCGTAAGCTATACCGACAAGACGGTTCTACCCAATACCACGTACTATTACAAGATCCGTTCCTATGTAACGGTAAATGGGGCCAATAAATATTCCTCCTTCAATGGGGAGAAATCCATTAATACAAAGATGGCAGTTCCCTCTATCGTGAGTGCAACCCTGTCCGGAAATAAAAATATTTCCCTGAAGTGGGAAGCGCAGAAATGGGTAAGCGGTTATCGTATTTACCGGGCAGATACATCCGGCGGCAAATATAAGATGATCAAAGATATCAGCAATGGGAAGACGACTTCTTATACCGATAAGAATTTGGAAGCAAACGGAACATATTACTATAAAATCCGCTCCTATGTCACAGTGGATAAAAGTAAAAAGTATTCCTCCTACTCCAATGTATTTATGGGTAAGACAAAGCTGACTACTCCCAGCGTTACGTCAGTTTCAGCGCCGTCTCCCGTCAGCGCAAAGCTCAGCTGGAAAAAGACGGTCAGCGCCACTGGGTATGAAATTTACCGTGCCACATCCTATAATGGGAAATATACAAAAGTTAAGACCATTACCAAGAATACCACAGTAAAATATGCAAACACCAATTTGACACCCAATAAGACTTATTTTTATAAAGTCAGGGCATACAGTAAAGTAGGAACAAACAAAAAGTATTCTAAGTTTTCGGCTGTTACCAGCATTACTCCGGGGTTAGACACCCCGGAGATTCATACGATTGATTCTGTAACTACGACGAAAGCAAGGCTGAAATGGAATCAGGTCAGCGGAGCCCAGGGATATCGGCTGTATCGCTCCGAGAAGCCCGGCAGCGGGTATAAACTGGTAAAGACATTAAGCGGGGAGAAAAAGACAGCCTATACAAATTCCGGGCTGAAAAAGGGAAAAACGTATTATTATAAAGTCAGGGCCTATGTGAAGCTAGACGGCGCCTATAAATATTCAGACTATTCAGATGTATGGTCCGTTCAGACGAAAAAATAAAATAGTGAACACTGGGAATAAGAACCGCGTGATGCAAAATTGCATGGCGCGGTTCTTTTATTCATGATAATAGAATTCTCCCAGAGCGTGGATTCCATTGTTGTTCAGACAGCCCGCTTCGGATAAAAAATAGCAAGACACAAGAAAGAAATAAATTTGCCAATTCCAGGTTCTAAAGTTTGTCCATACTCATATATATAGATAAGGGCAGCGGAAAGGAGCAGGATATGGAAGAATTAAAACGAATATTCCCTATGCACTTGCGAAAATTTTTGCAGGAAGGGTTAAAAGCCGGGCAGCCGGAAGAAATCCGTATGCGGATTGGATGTCCTCTGCTTATGGACACCGGAACACAAGAATGGTTTTGGGATGCATCGTCCGAGAGCCTTACGGAATTTATGGACAAGGCATATCTTGTGACAGCTACGGATCTTCAGGAGTTAGTGGCATTTATGAGCAATTATTCCCTGTATGCCTTTGAAGAAGAACTTCGGGCCGGTTTTCTCACGATCCGGGGCGGGCACCGCATTGGCATTGCAGGAAAAACCGTGTGTGAACAGGGCAGTATCCGTACGATCAGACAGATTTCCTTTTTAAATATCAGAATAGCCAGTGAGCGAAAAGGATGCGCGGATGAGGTGATGCCTTTGATCCGCCGGGGACAAACCATCTATAATACTTTGATCCTTTCCACTCCGGGAGCAGGAAAGACAACGTTGCTTCGAGACTGTATCCGGCAGCTGTCCCAGGGGGCGCCGGGGTTTCCGGGCCTGAAGATTGGAGTGGTGGATGAACGCAGTGAGATTGCGGCCTGCCATCTGGGACAGCCCCAAAATGACCTGGGACCCAGGACGGACGTCATGGATTGCTGCCCCAAATCAGAGGGAATGATGCTGCTTTTGCGCTCCATGTCTCCGCAGATCATTGGAGTGGACGAGTTGGGCGGGCAGAAAGACTATGAAGCCGTGGAATATGCCCTGCATTGCGGCTGTCGGCTGATTGGAACCATGCATGGGGAAAGCATGGAGGAGATGATACAGAAGCCCTATCTTTCCAAATGGCTTGCCCAGGGATTTTTTGAACGGTATTTGTTTTTGGAGAAAGCGGCAGACGGAACCCGGAAAGTCAGTGTCTACGATGAAAGGTGCAGGAAATTATGATAAAAATAGCAGGTGCGGCGTTGATACTGTCCGTTTCTTTCCTGTTTGGCCTGCAGCAAAAACAGCGTCTGTGGGAGCATGTGAAGCAGCTTGTTGGCTGCAAAGAGATGCTTTTCATGTTATCTGGAGAGATGTCTTATGCAAAAGCCCCCCTTTTGGAGGCCTTTAGGCACATTTCATCCCGAGGGAAAGAACCCTTCGGCAGTTTTTTGGAAGAGGTGGCAAAGGAGCTTGAAACAAAGCAGGACCAGCCTCTGCCTGAAATTTGGAGAGACGTCCTAAATCGCCAAAGGAACAAATTCTGCTTTTCCCAGGAGGAATTCGGACTATTGGAATCTTTGGGAGATAATTTTGGTTACCTGGATGTGCAGATGCAGCTAAATCATCTGTCCTTGTGTATGCAGCAATTGGATGCAAAAATTGTACAGGCACAGGGAGAACTGGCGGCAAAGCAGAAACTATACCAGTACCTCAGCGTTATGTGCGGATTATTTTTTATCCTGATATTACTTTAGAGGAGGGCCTATGAGTATTAATCTGATTTTTAAAATAGCGGCGGTGGGGATTCTGGTAACAGTTATCAGCCAGGTATTAAAACACAGCGGCCGAGAGGAACATGCCTTTTTAACCAGCCTGGCCGGACTGATCATCGTATTATTCTGGATTGTTCCCTACATATACGAGCTGTTTGAAACCATCAAGTCACTGTTTGCTTTGTAGGAGACTGCTTATGGATATGATAAAAATTGCAATGATCGGGCTGGCGGCCGCCCTTCTTGCCATGCAGGTAAAAGCCGGGCGGCCGGAATATGAAATTTTTATTACCATGGCTGCCTGCCTGTGCATTTTTTTCTTTTTGATAACGAAGCTTACGATTGTCATAGATGCCGTCAGCCAGATCCAGGAATATATCCGCCTGGATTCCAAATATGTGGCGATTCTCTTGAAGATGATCGGCATTACCTATGTGGCGGAGTTTTCTTCCAATCTTTGCAGGGATGCCGGGTATGGCGCTGTGGCGGGGCAAATTGAAATGTTTGGGAAGCTGTCGGTTTTGGTGATCAGTATGCCGGTATTATTGGCATTGCTTGAGACCATCAGCCAATTTTTAAGTTGAGGTTTTCATATGAAACGGATATGGGTTGTTGGGGTGATATGCTTTTTGATCACCGGAGGCTGGATTCAGGAAAAAACGGGTCTGGGGCTTGTGTCTGCGAAGGAAATCCCGAAATCGCAAGAAGAGGCCGGGAATATGTTAGGGCGGGAGAGACTTTCCTTTGAGGATGAGGGGGACGTGGATCTTTCCTTGTTGGATGATATGGATTTTTCCCAGTTGGATCAAGTGCTAAAGGATCAGGAAATTGCCGGGGAATTCAGCTTTAAAGAATTGGTGAGGAAGCTGGTGGACGGGGAAGAAATTGATAAAAAGCAGATTGTAAAAGCGGTGTGGGACATTTTTTTCAAGGAAATTGGCCAGAGCCGGGGGTATATGATACAAATTATCCTGCTGGTGTCTGCTTTTGCACTTTTGTATCAATTTGCCAATGTATTTGACCATGCGGCAGTAACGGATATCAGTTTTTATATTGTCTACATGATCCTGCTGGCGCTTTTGATGAAATCCTTTCTTTTGATGAGCGGTATTTTGCAGGACAGCCTGGATGTAATGCTGGATTTTATGAAGGCCTTGATGCCGGCCTTCTGCATGACGATGGTCTTTTCCACAGGGACGGCTTCCGCTATGGGGTTTTATGAAATGACATTGCTATTGGTGTATGTGATTGAAGCGGTACTGGTGTATGTGGCGGTTCCTGCAGTCCATGTATATTTGATTTTGGAGCTTTTAAACCATTTGACCAAAGAAGAAATGATTTCTAAGATGACGGAGCTGATCAAAGGAGGTGTGGAATGGCTTCTGAAATTTTTGGTTACCCTTGTGATTGGAATTAATATGGTTCAAGGGCTTTTGACGCCGGTCATTGACAGCTTTAAGACCGGGATGTTCGCCAGGACGGCCAGTATGCTTCCAGGATTTGGAAACTCCATTAATGCAGTAGCGGAAATTATGGTGGGTTCGGGAATCATCATCAAAAACGGTGTGGGAATTGCAGGGATTCTTTTTTTGATCGCCTTATGCGGAGGGCCTTTGCTCAAAGTAGGGGCAATGGCCCTGATTTACAAGCTGGCGTCGGCCGTAGTCCAGCCCATTGCAGATGTGCGCCTTTCCGGGTGTATCAATGGGATGGGGGAAGGGGCTAGGTTAATGGGAAAGATTCTGTTGACGGCGAATGTGATGCTGCTTTTAACCATAGCGCTTGTAACGGCTGCCACTACCTGGGGCCGATAGGGGGATATTGTGGGATTGATTTACGGATGGGTAAAAGATCTGGTAGTATTTTATATTTTGATGACGGCGGTGCTTCACCTTCTGCCAAAGAGCAGTTACCAGAAATATGTTCGTTTCTTCGGAGGCCTTTTATTGGTGGCCTTGCTTTTAACTCCTGTTTTGGAGCTTTTAAAACGGCCGGAATCTTTGTTGGACCGCATTTCCTATGAGTCCTTTTGGCAGGAAATGGATACGGTCCGCCTGGATATGGCAGGCATGGAGCAAACCCAGCGGCAGGCGTATCAAAGAGAATATGAAAAAGCCATCGCCCAGGATATTTCTTTGATGGCACGGGAATATTTTAAAGTACTTTCCGCAGAGGTGGAATTGTCAGAGGAATACCAGATTACGAATATCGCATTGTCTCTGGTTCCCCTTGGCCAGGAGGAAGGAATTGCGATTGAAAAAATTACATTTCAGGATAATACCAGCGAGTATCCCGGCGTGTTGGAATTAAAGCAGGAAATCATGGATTTTTACCAGGTAGAAGATAGTCAGATTCAGATTATGGTGGAGGGATAACATGAAACCAAAGTGGGACTTATGGGTGGAGAAGCTGAAAAAGCTTAACAAGAGCTATTTGCTGGTAGCGGCCCTTTTTGGAATTCTGCTGCTGGTAATTGCAATTCCGGTGGATAAAGGGGAAAAGGAGGCCAAACAGGAAGCGGACAGTCCGCCTGTGTCGTCTTCAGAGAGTTCGTATGATTCTTATCAAAAAAGAGTGGAACGGCAGTTGGAGCAGATGCTTTCCGCTATGGAGGGAGTGGGAAAAGCGGAGGTTATGCTCACATTGAAGGATGAGGGAGAATCGGTGGTGGAAAAAGACATGACCAGGACGGAGGAACACACAACAGAGCAGGACAGTCAGGGCTCTGGCAGAGAAAACAGCAGCATAAGCATGCAGGAACAATCCTTATATACAAAAGATGGTTCCCAGAATGAGATTCCTTTTGTCACCAGGGAAAAGAACCCGCAAGTAGAAGGGGTGCTGGTGGTGGCAGAAGGCGGAGCAAACGCCCAGGTTATAAAAAATATTTCCGAAGCGATTTTAGCATTATTTCCCATTGAAGCTCATAAAATTAAGGTAGTTAAGATGAATTGACAGGAGGTAGCACGTTGAAGAAAATTTTCAAAAAGAACCAGATTATTATCACGGCCCTGGCATTGATGATTGCGGTAGCAGGCTATTTACAATACACCGGAAGCAAGATCAATGACAAATCAGCGGCCAAGGAAGCCAGTTCGGAACTGTCCGAGGATACATATGAGATATCCGATGAGGATATGTTCTCCGCAGAAGATATTTTTACAGACACGGAAGACAATAGTGATGCGGCTACGGCAGATGCGTCGGGAAGTACGGCGGAAGCAGGAACGGAGGAAGGAGCCCAGGCGTCTGCCCAAACGGATGGGGATGCGCAGACTGAGAAAGAAGGCGGCGCCCAAACGGCAGAGGCGGCCGATGCAGAAGGCGTCCAGTTGGCCGAAGGAGAAGGAACGGGAGACGGGATTGAAAATCCAGGGGAAGCAGTACTAACAAGCTCCGGTGTTGGGAATCTTGATTTTGCAGCAGAGATGAAGCTGAATCGGGAGCAGATCCGTTCCAAGAATAAGGAAACGTTGCTGGAAGTAATTAACAATGCCGGGATCACAGAGCAGCAGAAGCAGGCAGCCGTAGATGCTATGGTACAGATCACTAATATTGCGGAGCGGGAAGCAGCGGCGGAAATGCTTTTAGAGGCGAAGGGCTTCCAGAATGTGGTGGTAAGCATTAATGACAACAACGTGGATGTGGTATTGGATATGGGAGATGTAACGGATGCAAAACGGGCTCAGGTGGAGGACATTGTAAAACGTAAAACCAATATGGCCGCAGAGAATATTGTGATCACTCCCATCCAGGCAAGCGCCGAAACCCAGGAGACGCCGGCAGAATAAGAAGTTTTAAACACTCAGAAAAGATTGACAACAGCCAGGTTCCTGGTATAATATACCTAATGCTTGTCTGAACTGTTACGAGGCAGAGGACAATGGCCTGATATGGCGCTGCTTTTGGCTGCGGTTTATCAGGCTTTTTGGCGGAAAGCCTTTGAAAAAAGGAGGTCAATCTTTTGGCAGATTTGAGAAAAGAAATAGAAAAACGAAGGACATTTGCAATTATATCACATCCGGATGCCGGAAAGACTACACTGACGGAAAAATTTTTGCTTTATGGCGGCGCTATTAATCTTGCAGGATCCGTGAAAGGAAAAGCTACGGCGCGTCATGCGGTTTCTGACTGGATGGAGATAGAAAAGGAAAGAGGAATTTCTGTCACATCTTCCGTGCTGCAGTTTAAGTATAACGACTGTTGTATTAATATCTTGGATACGCCGGGACATCAGGACTTTTCAGAGGATACGTACCGTACCTTAATGGCGGCGGATTCTGCCGTTATGGTAATCGACGGCTCCAAAGGCGTGGAGGCTCAGACAAGAAAGCTGTTTAAAGTCTGCGTCATGCGCCACATTCCTATTTTTACATTTATTAATAAGATGGACCGGGATGCCAACGATACCTTTGAGCTTTTGGATGAAATCGAAAAGGAATTGGGGATTGCTACTTGCCCGATCAACTGGCCCATTGGGTCTGGGAAGGAATTTCGAGGCGTATATGACCGAAATACCAGAAAAGTAAAGCTTTTTTCTGATACGTTAAAGGGGACGAAAGAGGGTGTGGAAAAGGATCTGGATATTGACGACGCCCAGCTTTTGGAGGAAATTGGAACGTCCGCCAGGGAGCAGCTTTTGGAGGAGATTGAGCTGTTAGACGGCGCCAGTGCAGAATTTGACTTAGGACAGGTGTCTAAGGGGGAATTATCTCCCGTATTTTTTGGCTCGGCGTTGACGAATTTTGGTGTGGAAACTTTTTTGCAGCACTTTTTGGAGATGACGTCTTCTCCCTTGCCAAGAAATTCCGATATAGGGCTTATTGACCCATTTGGAGAAGAATTTTCTGCATTTGTATTTAAGATCCAGGCCAATATGAATAAGGCCCATAGGGACAGGATTGCTTTTATGAGGATTTGTTCTGGTAAATTTGAAGCAGGCATGGAAGTCAACCATATTCAGGGCGGCAGGAAGATGCGGTTAAGCCAGCCCCAGCAGATGATGGCTCAGGAGCGGAAAATAATAGACGAGGCTTATGCGGGGGATATTATCGGTGTGTTTGACCCGGGTATTTTTTCCATTGGGGATACGATTAGTACCGCTTCTGAGAAATTTGTGTTTGAGGGGATTCCGACGTTTGCACCGGAGCATTTTGCCAGGGTGCGGCAAGTAGATACCATGAAGCGGAAACAGTTTGTAAAAGGAATCAGCCAGATTGCCCAGGAGGGAGCGATCCAAATTTTCCAGGAACATAATACCGGTATGGAAGAGATTATTGTGGGCGTGGTAGGAGTATTGCAGTTTGATGTGCTGAAATACCGCCTGGAAAATGAATACAATGTAGATATAAAGCTGGAAAATCTTCCTTATGAGCATATTCGCTGGATTGAAAACCAGGATATGGACCTGGACAAAATCAGCGGCACTTCAGATATGAAAAAAATCCGGGATCTCAAAGGAAATCCTTTATTGTTGTTTGTGAATAGCTGGAGCGTAGGCATGACTCTGGACCGGAATGAAGGTCTGGTGCTGTCAGAATTCGGGAAAAATTAGCTTCCGATGGATGTTTGTCATATTGACCCGCGGGATTTTATTATCTGATTCTGCAAAGGGACCCCATACCATTGTTCATGATGGAGGAATAAGTCATGACCTTGCCGGAGTTTCGGGCCAGGAAAGACACGATTTTATACTCGATCGGCGTTAAGCTGGCGTCATCGCAGATATTCTGTACCAGTGCGTTTTTTCTGGTCGGTAAACGAACAGGCATGATCCATATAAGAAGAAGCGGCTCCGATAATACTGGTAAGGGGCGTACGTAGATCATGGGAGACAGCCCGCAGGAGATTTGCCCGCATTTTTTCTTTGTCTGTCTCTGCCAGTTTTTTCTATTCTCCGCCAGGGCGTTGGATTGCTTCTTCAAGTGTGAGGTGGTGGCGCTGGTGAGAAACGATAATGCCAGCATGGCCATAAATGTTACAGGGTAGCCGGACAAGCTGAAATTCAGCTACGGATAGGTAAATAAAAAATTGATACACAGTGCGGACAAACCAGCAGAACAGAGGCCGTAGCGGTATCTGTCTGTCCAGCGGGCGATGAGCGGCAGGGCCAGAATATATATTAACGCAATATTGATTCTGTTTTCGGGAAATGCCCGGAAGAATAAAAAAGAAATAAAAGTGGCAGTTCCCATAATCAAAACGGTGAAAATTGCATTGCGGCGTTTTAGGTAAGTCAGCAGCAGTTTCATGAGAGATCCTTTCCATTTCGGATGAACTGATCATAGTACATATGTTCATGTTTGTAAATAGAAAACGAGAAAAAATAGAAATTTTGTGGATAATTCACGGATCAGCAATGCGCATTTGCCGCGCATTCTGTGAGAACATGATTCATCTTGTGAAAAATACATAAAATCAAAGGAAACGCCTTCTTGAAGAAAAGATGCGGATGTGGTATGATACCAGTATCATATCTTTCCGCAAATCTCCCGCAAATTGTGAAATGCGTCCGGTAGAAAGCAATTTTCAGATACACTCTAGAGTATAAAAGAAAGGGATATGGTAAAAGTAATAGCACGGAACTTACACATAGGAAATGGAGGAAGCGACATGTCGGTATTGAAAATAACAAGTGAAAATTTTGAACAGGAGGTAGTAAACAATCCTAAGCCGGTGGTAGTGGATTTTTGGGCTACCTGGTGCGGGCCTTGCCAGATGCAGGGGCCGGTGATCGAAGAGGCGGCACAAAAGCTGGGAGATAAGGCCGTGTTCGGCAAACTGAATGTGGATGAACAGGGACAGTTGGCCCAGCAGTTTGGAGTGATGAGTATTCCTACCCTGATCCTTTTTAAAGATGGCCAGGCGGTAAAGAAGGAAGTGGGATTCCATTCTCTGGAGGAGATCGAAGAATTAATTTCTTGACGAAAGATGAAAATATGTCTATAATTGAGAACAGCTAAATAATAGCTGTTCTTTTTTCTATACCCTGAAAAAGGGTGATTCTGCGTGTTTATAGATTGTTACAAAATTCCCCAAAAAGTAGTTGACAACCGTAATAAAGTAGCATATGATAATAGCATGAAAACGAACATAGGTTCGCAAGGAGGAGATTTCATTATGGCTAAGGAAGATAAGAAAGAAGATAAATTAAAGGCATTGGATGCGGCGATCGCCAAGATTGAGAAAGATTTTGGGAAAGGCTCTATTATGAAGCTGGGGGATTCCAGGGCAAATATGAATGTGGAGACTGTGCCGACAGGAGCGTTGAGCCTGGATATCGCCCTGGGGCTTGGCGGTGTGCCCAAGGGCAGGATTATTGAGATCTACGGACCGGAGTCCAGCGGTAAGACAACAGTTGCGCTGCATATGGTAGCCCAGGTACAAAAGAGCGGCGGTATTGCAGGATTTATCGATGCAGAACATGCCCTGGATCCAGTCTATGCAAGAAATATCGGAGTAGATATAGATAATTTATACATATCCCAGCCGGATAATGGAGAACAGGCTTTGGAGATCACGGAGACCATGGTGCGTTCCGGCGCCGTGGATATTGTCATTGTGGATTCTGTGGCCGCTTTGGTTCCCAAGGCGGAGATAGACGGGGATATGGGAGATTCCCATGTAGGCCTCCAGGCGAGACTGATGTCCCAGGCATTGCGGAAGCTGACGGCTGTGATTAGCAAATCCAACTGTGTGGTGATCTTTATTAATCAGCTTCGGGAAAAGGTTGGCGTGATGTTTGGCAGTCCGGAGACAACCACCGGAGGACGTGCATTGAAGTTTTACTCTTCTGTCCGTCTGGATGTGCGAAGGATCGAATCCCTGAAGCAAAGCGGCGAAGTGGTGGGGAACCGTACCAGGATCAAGGTGGTTAAGAACAAGATCGCGCCACCATTTAAAGAAGCGGAGTTTGATATTATGTTTGGTAAAGGAATTTCCAGGGAGGGCGATATTCTGGATTTAGCCGTGGAGATTGGCGTGGTAAATAAATCCGGCGCCTGGTATGCCTATAACAATGAGAAGATTGGGCAGGGCAGGGAGAATGCCAAGCAATATCTGGCGGAGAATCCGTTGGTACGGGATGAGATAGAGAATAAAGTACGTCTTCATTATAATTTGGATGGAGCGGTGGAAGAAGCAGATCAGACAAAAGGCAAAGAAGAGAATATGGACGGAAAGCAGTCTGTGAAAGAGGAGAAGGCTGCGGCCAAGGAGAAGAAGCCGGAGAATAAAGCGCCTCTTAAGGACAAGAAATTAGAAGAGAAACCAGAGGAGCAAAAAGCGGAAGAACAGAAGTAAGATAGGGACGAAGAGAAAGAAAGGGCGTCTGATATGATAATAGAAAAGATAGAACTGTTGAACAAAGGGAAACGGAGAATCTGGTTGGATAACGGCACCTTTTTTTCTCTTTACTCCAAAGAGGCAAGATCTTATGAACTGGAACCGGAAGCCTGGCTCAGTAAGGAGCAGTATCAGTCGATTTTGGAAGAAATATTGATCCCCCGGGCAAAGAGACGCGCAATGCATCTGCTGGAACGGATGGACCGGACCGAAGCTCAGCTGAGGGAGAAGCTTAAGGCGAATGAGTATCCTCCGGAAGCAATTGACGAGGCGGTAGAATATGTGAAAGGGTACCGCTATATAGACGACTTGCGTTATGCCTGCAGTTATATCCGTTATCGCAGCCACAGCCACAGCCGGCGCCAGCTGACGGCTGCTTTGTATCAGAAAGGAGTATCCCGGGAGCTTGTTAGTCAGGCATTGGAAGAAGAATACAAAGAAGAGGATGAATCGCCAAAGATTTTAAAATGGATGGAAAAGAAACACTATGATGCCAAAGAGGCGGATACAAAGCAAAAGCAGCGGATGTATCAGTTTCTTATGAGAAAAGGGTTTCGTTCGGAGGATATTTTGCGTATGCTGTGAATTCCGAAAAAGCTGAAAAAGCGTAACAGTTCAGCCCAGGAATTTGTATTTACTGCAAAGTCCGTATGATAAAGCTGATATGATGGGAATCCGGCTCTTTGCCGCAGGCAAATTTTCAAATGAGCCGGATTCCGTAACAGTGAAGCCGAAGGCTGAACTGTTACGAAAAAGCCACATAATACTTGACACATGGTAGAAAAAAGTATAAAATCAATATGTTGTTATTTGTGCAGTCAGGCGTTATTGTTTAAAGTTTAGCCAACGCATAATGCCTCTTCTAAGCAAAGCTTACAAGGAGGATAGAGATTATAATTTTTAGGTTATGCAATATGTATAATCTAAAGTAAATCGTTGTCAGTAACAGTTAGGTTTTCGGCTTCACTGTTACCGTTGGCAGAGAAGTGAATCATAACGGTCAGATCCCTTCGACGGGACGGCATATATGTTAGCTGAGTATGATGGGGATTTGTCTGCACACTAGATTGACAGGCGCAGAGGTGGGTAACGGTAAATCTTTCTTCCGACGGTAGCTAGCGGACGTTTACCGTTACGGTTTTTGTGTTTTGCTGTCAGGATAAACAAAAAGTTTTGCTATATGTACCATGAAAATTATATAAGGAGGTGCTCCTGTGCAAGGAATCACTATCGCTGTCACAGCAATCATTACGCTGATAGCTGCTGTTCCTGTGACTTACTTTGCGGCTGTTGCTTACCGGAAGAAGGTTGTGGAATCTAAAATCGGAAGTGCGGAAGAGAAAGCAAGAGAGATCATAGATGAGGCTGTGAAGACTGCGGAGACAAAAAAGAGGGAAGCTTTGCTTGAGATCAAAGAAGAGTCTATTAAGACCAAGAATGATTTGGATAAGGAGATCAAGGAAAGAAGAAATGAGATCCAGCGCAATGAACGCCGGATCATTCAAAAGGAAGAGAACCTGGATAAGAAGCTGGAGGCAATCGAAAGGAAAGAAGTAGGATTTGCGGCAAAGGAAGAGGAGATCAACAAGAAGCGGGCAGAAGCGTTGCGGATGCATGAAGAGCGTGTACAGGAACTGGAGAGAATCTCCGGATTAACCTCTGAACAAGCAAAAGAATACCTTTTGAAAACCATTGAAGATGATGTAAAACTCGATACTGCAAAATTAATCAAAGAAATGGAAAACAAAGCCAAAGAGGAAGCTGGTAAAAAGGCGAAAGAATATGTGGTAACCGCCATTCAGAAATGTGCGGCAGACCATGTGGCAGAGACTACGATATCCGTAGTTCAGCTTCCCAATGATGAAATGAAGGGCAGGATCATCGGAAGGGAAGGACGGAATATCCGGACGCTGGAGACAATGACCGGGGTAGATTTAATTATTGACGATACGCCGGAAGCAGTGATATTATCCAGTTTTGACTTGATCCGAAGAGAAGTAGCCCGTATTGCATTGGAAAAACTGATCGTGGATGGACGAATCCATCCGGCAAGAATCGAAGAAATGGTAGAGAAAGCTCAAAAAGAAGTAGAGACCATGATTCGGGAAGAGGGAGAGGCTGCTACCTTAGAGGTAGGAGTACATGGAATACATCCTGAGCTTGTCCGTCTATTAGGTAAGATGAAATTCAGGACAAGTTACGGGCAGAATGCTTTGAAGCACTCGATTGAGGTTGCGCAATTGTCGGGATTGTTGGCAGCGGAAGTGGGTGTGGATGTTAGAGTGGCGAAAAGAGCCGGTCTGTTACATGATATTGGAAAATCCGTAGATCATGAAATAGAAGGATCACATATTCAAATTGGTGTGGATTTATGTAGAAAATATAAAGAATCATCAGTTGTTATTAATGCAGTAGAAGCACATCACGGAGACGTGGAGCCGGAGACGTTGATCGCATGTCTGGTGCAGGCCGCCGATACTATTTCAGCAGCGCGTCCAGGTGCGAGAAGAGAGACGTTGGAAACATATTCAAACAGGTTAAAGCAGTTAGAGGATATTACAAATTCGTTTAAAGGCGTGGACAAGTCTTTTGCAGTTCAGGCAGGCAGGGAGGTTCGGATCATGGTAGTTCCGGAGCAGATCAGCGATGCAGATATGGTATTATTAGCAAGAGATATCTCAAAGCAGATTGAAACGGAATTGGAATACCCAGGCCAGATCAAGGTGAATGTAATTCGTGAATCGCGAGTGGTTGATTATGCAAAATAATCGTAACAGTGAAGCCGAAAGCTGAACTGTTACAAATAATTGGCGGACGAGCATAGAAAAGAAAAAGAGACTGTTGCGGCAGTCTCTTTTTTCATAACGACATAAAGAAAGAGAGGGAAATCTATGGAACAAATGGTAAAGAGAATTGGACGTGAGTTAAAGTATCAGGGAACGATTGTGGATTTTTATACCGACTACATGCAAATGCCAAACGGGCATGTGGCAGAATGGGATTATATTGAGCACCGGAAGGGAGCGGCCGCCGTGGTGGCCGTATTGCCGGATGGCAGGCTTTTGATGGTAAAGCAGTATCGCAATGCTTTGGAACGATTTACATTGGAAATACCGGCGGGAGCAAGGGACAGTAAGGAAGAGCCTACTTCCGTGTGCGCCGCCCGGGAATTGGAAGAGGAAACAGGATATCGCTGCGAGAATCTGGAGTTTTTGATTTCCATAAAAACTACGGTGGCTTTTTGCAATGAAAATATCGATATCTATGTGGCCCGGGATTTGATTCCGTCCCATCAACATTTGGATCCGGATGAATATGTAGAATTGGAGGCGCATACAGTGGAGGAATTGTGCGGATGGATTTATCAGGGTAAAATCCAGGATTCGAAAACCGTTGCCGCTATAATGGCCTATAAAGACAAATACGAATGATTTGTCGGCAGCCTGCATATAATGAAAAGCAATGATATATGGTATAGCTGTAGTTGGTTTTCAAAATGTGAAGGGTGCAGGCATGAAACACAGAGTGAGAAGATATTTCAATTCCCGCGTAAGAATAAAGCAGAGCCAGCCAAAGCCGGAGACAATGAAGTATGTGCGTCTGGCGGTTTTTCTCTGCTTTGTGGCGGGAATTTTTTGTGCAAATCTGATGGATCGGGAGCAGTTGGGCGGCTTTGGAATCTGGAATACATATTTTATAGAGAAATTTAAATATGCCCGGATTCATTCTATGGAATTGTTTTATCATGTACTGAAGGAACGGCTGCCTGTTTTTCTTTTGCTGCTTTTATTTTCTATGACAAATTGGGGAAAAGCGGCAGGAACCATCTTTTTATCATGGCAGAGTTTTGCGGCCGGATTCTTTATTACATCCTCAGTTGCAGTATATAGCATAAAAGGATTACTGTTGATTGGAACGGCGGTGACGCCTCAGTACTTGATCTATATTCCTATGTACATATCTTATTTCTATGTGGCGGCTTTCTGGAAGGAAAAAATCCGAATGGCCAAAAGAGAGGCCGGGAAAAATCCGGTGCGTGAGTATCTGGTGTTTGCCTCCATGTGCATATGCATAGTGAGTGTTTATCTGGCAGGAATATTTTTGGAGAGTTATGTAAATCCCTATCTACTAAAAAAAATATTAAAATTTTTCTAAAATTTTTACAAGATATGGTACGAGGAAAAAAGCTGTCTCCGATATCTTGTACTTTGTCAGAATTCCTGAAAAATATGGAAAAAATACCATTTGATTTTCTCGAAAAATCTCATTATAATACACGACTTTACAACTTTATAAATGATACCCCTGTTTCTGAACTAGCTGTTTTAAGGCATTTATTAGGGCATTTGATTTTATGCTGGTTTCGGCTTTTTCTACGAAAATGGCATAAAATACCTGCTGGCGAATTTGTCCGC
>JAAVYA010000015.1 GCA_022790855.1 Lachnospiraceae bacterium
CCAAGCGGCAGGGAATTTCTTTCTGTGTTAGAGCGTGTTTGAAAAGATAGGTAATGCCTAGCGGGCGGATAAATATTAGATATTTGTCTGTCCCGCTAAATTTTAAAATGCATTCAATATTAGAATGAAACATCACCAGTAATTACCTCTTTTACTTTCTATGTTTCTTTACCAGTAGCCTTGGTACTGGTTTCCTGTACGTTCATTTGTTACTTTTAGATTTCCCAACATGATATACCACTTATATTGTAAATTCTTTAGAAGATGTTATAATTCAAGTAAATAAAGGAGTTGTTATGGAGGATACAAAAATACAATGGCAGGGAGGGAAAGCCGAAATGTCTTTTTCAACATATCACAAACCACTTGTCAACATTCCTATGCTGTGCTAAACTTCCCTTTGAACGGTATTCCCAATAAGAAACCGTATCTTACAAATAAGGAGAAGTAAACATGAACAAAAAAACGTATCACATGGTATTGACTGCTCTGTTCGCAGCCATTATCATTCTTATGGCCTTTATCCCTTTTTTAGGCTACATCAATCTCGTAGTGATCAAGGCCACTCTGATTCACGTTCCCGTCATTATCGGTTCCATTCTGTTAGGGCCGAAGCGGGGGGCGTTTTTGGGATTTGTCTTTGGATGCACCAGTCTGGTGAACAATACCATCAATCCCAGCCTTTTATCCTTTGCCTTTTCCCCGTTTTATTCCGTGGGTGATGTAGGCGGAAATTTTTTCAGCCTGGTCATTTGTTTTGTACCGCGTATCCTGGTGGGCGTTGTTCCCTATTTTGTATACATTGGAATCAAAAAATTATTGAAAAATAAAAAAGGCGGCGATTTTGCAGCTCTTCCCGTTGCCGGAATTCTGGGGGCCGTAACCAATACCCTTTTGGTGATGCATTTGATTTATTTTGGATTCAGCGAACAGTTTGCAGCGGCAAAGGAAATTGCCATCAGCGCAGTGTATAATGCGATTGTAGCCATCATTTTTGCCAACGGGGTGCCGGAGGCGATTGTAGCGGCAGTTTTGGTGACCGCCGTGGGCAAGGCGCTGCTGCAGGTTCAGAGCCGTATGGAATAGGAGGAACTTATGCTAAAAGGAAAAACAGTCCTTTTGGGCGTTACCGGAGGAATTGCCGCATACAAAATGCCTAACGTGGCCAGGATGCTGAAAAAACTCCAATGCAACGTCCATGTACTGATGACGGCAAATGCCACAAATTTTATTACGGCGACTACCTTTGAGACGCTCACCGGCAATAAATGTCTCATTGATACCTTTGACCGGAATTTTGAATTTTCCGTAGAGCATGTGGCGTTGGCAAAACAGGCGGATCTTGTGCTGATCGCCCCGGCCACGGCGAATGTAATCGGAAAGATTGCAGGGGGGATTGCAGACGATATGCTCACCACCACGGTAATGGCCTGCACCTGCAAGCGCTTGATTGCCCCGGCTATGAACCATAATATGTATCTCAATTCCATTGTCCAGGAAAATCTGGAAAAGTTACAACGCCATGGCTACGAAATCATTGAGCCCGTGGTGGGGATGCTGGCAAACGGGGATACAGGAACCGGAAAGCTTCCTTCAGAAGAAGTTTTAGTAGAGCATGTGCTAAAAGAATTGGCTCATGTGAAAGATTTGGCAGGGATGAAGGTTCTGGTAACGGCAGGCCCTACCAGGGAGGCCGTTGATCCGGTGCGTTTTTTGTCCAACCATTCCACCGGGAAAATGGGCTATGCCCTGGCAAAGGCAGCCGCAAGGCGGGGGGCTCAGGTGACGCTTGTAACAGGGCCTGTGGCAATACAGCCCCCGATGTTTGTAAACCTAATTCCGGTTGTCTCGGCACAGGAAATGTACGAGACGGTTATGTCCCAAGCTTCCAGCCAAGACATTATCATCAAGGCCGCGGCAGTAGCGGATTATTCCCCAAAGACGGCGGAACCGGAAAAAATCAAAAAACAGGAATCAGACTCCTCATTGGAGCTGGTCCGTACCCCGGATATTCTGAAAGCCTTGGGAGAAGAAAAGGCGGCCGGAAGGGTTCATGCGTACCTTTGCGGATTTTCCATGGAGACAAGGGACGTGCTGGAGAATTCCAGGGCAAAGCTTATCAAGAAACAGGTAGATATGATAGCAGCAAATAATTTAAGAACCCAAGGCGCAGGCTTTGGCACGGACACCAATGTGCTGACTTTGATTACAAAAAAAGAAGAGCAGGTTCTGGAAAAAATGGATAAGGAGGAGGCAGCCCACCGGATTTTGGATAAAATTTTAGAACAAATGTAACTACCATGTACGGTAAATGGAATTTGTGGATCATGACAGATATTGTTCACAATTTATACACTTTTTGTTAATAGTGCCTAAAAAAATATGGGGTATACTAATCTTAATAAAAACTTAAGAAAATCCAAAGGAAATGGTGCTCTATGACAGAAAGCAAAAAGTTATCGTGGAAAAGAATTTTCATATTTGGAATGATTTTGACAGCATGGCTTCTCCGGGTTCTCGGAAACCCCGGAAGGCGCCATGCTGTTTTTTCACTGGAAGATATTTCCATGGGGGAAGAAGAGAGTATTGCCTTGGAGACCAGCACAAAATTCCGCTATCAGGACAGGTTTCGGAAGACCTTACTACAATACCGGGAATTCGGGCAGATCTATCGGGAAGAATTGAGTACGGCGATTCCAGGCCTAGAATATACGGGGATTGGGGATTCTTATTCCATCCAGATGGTTCCCCAGGGAATCTGCATTGCAGGAGAGTATATGCTAATCAGCGCCTATGACAAAGGAATGAACGGCAAAACAGAGCCTTCGGTGATCTATGTTCTGTCCTGGGAAGCCGGAACCGGCAGAGAGCTTCTCACGACGATGGTTTTGCCGGACCGGAATCATGTGGGCGGGCTTACATTTGACGGAGAATATATCTGGGTTGCTAAAAGTACGACGGGATATCTCAGTGGGATTTCCTATGACCGGGTGGAGGAAGCCGTCAGATCCGGCCAGTCCAGTTTTGCCCTGGGGGACTATTCTTGTCAGCTCTATGCAGGTGTAACGGCTTCCTTCGTATCATTTGGGCATGACCGCCTTTGGGTAGGGACTTTTTCTTCCGGTATTGGAAAAAAGAGCATGCTTTACGGCTATCAACTAAGCAAAGAAATGGGGCAGGTTACCATAGAACAGGAATGCGCCCTTGAAATTCCGCCTCATGCCCAGGGAGTAACATTTTTGGAGAGGAATCAAACATTTTACATGGCGCTTACTGCCTCCTATGGAAAATTCTGCGATTCCGGAGTATACCTTTATGAGGTAAAAGAGGGCGGCTGCAAAGCTGGGATGCGCTTGTTAGGAGCATACCGGTTTCCACCTATGGTCCAGGAGCTTGTCAGCGACGGGTCGCATACGTATTTTCTTTTTGAGTCGGCAGCTACCTGTTACAGCGCTATGGATTATTTTGGATGTACGTATCCGGTAGACCGAATCTGCGGCGTGGAGAATGAACAGCTTTTTGCAGAGGCAGTGGAAATAAGAGAATGAATTGATCGGGCGGCCGTGCACAGTATAAAACCACTAGAAGCGGGATATTTACTGTGCACGGTGTGGGGAAATGATTCAAACATGTAATCCCATCGTATCAGCTTTGTTATACGGACTTTGCAGTAAATGCAAAGTCCTGGGCTGAACTGTTACGAGTCAGAACCTATTGTGTGAAAAAATAGTTGAAAATCACGTTCTCTTATGATAAACTTTTTACAATTTAGGGTTTTATCAATCTCATTGGGAAAAGAATGCTATAGGTTTTCTAATTTCGGGTTACAGTAAAGCGGAGAATTCTACTGTTACCTTTTCGGATCTATATTCTTTTTTTTTGCCCACACCAGACAGAAAGGAAAAGTGACAGCTATGAAAGCGTTTCTAATACTGGAGGACAAAACTGTGTTTACCGGAACCAGCATTGGAGCTGAGACAGAAGTGATTAGCGAAATTGTATTCAATACCTCTATGACAGGGTATCTGGAGATTCTCACCGACCCATCTTATGCCGGACAGGCAGTTGTCATGACATACCCCCTGATTGGAAATTATGGAATTACCCCGGATATGGAGTCCCAAAAACCATGGCCGGCGGGATATATTGTAAGAGAGCTTTCCAGGATGCCCAGCAATTTCCGCTGCCAGGGAAAGATCCAGGATTTTTTGAAAGAGCATAGGATTCCGGGAATTGCAGGGATCGATACCAGGGCTTTGACGAAAAAGCTGCGGGAAAAGGGAACCATGAACGGCATGATTACTACGGATGAGCATTTCGATCTGGAGGAAATTATTCCAAGAATTTCTGCCTATACCACCGGAGACGTGGTATCAAAGGCCACATGCTCCACGAAATATGTTTTGCCTGGAAAAGGGAAAAAAGTAGCATTGATGGATTTTGGGGCAAAAGATCATATTGCCAAGTCATTGCAACAGAGGGGCTGTGAAGTAACGGTACATCCGGCGGGAACCTCGGCGGAGGAGATTTTAGGGGAGAGGCCGGATGGAATCATGCTTTCCAACGGCCCGGGGGATCCCAAGGAGTGCGCCAAAATCATAAAGGAGATCAAAAAGCTCTATCAAAGCCAGGTTCCCATCTTTGCCATTTGCCTGGGACATCAGCTTATGGCGCTGGCTGCCGGAGCCGATACCTATAAAATGAAATACGGCCACCGGGGAGGCAATCATCCGGTGAAGGATTTAACAACCGGGCGGGTCTATATTACCTCCCAGAATCATGGGTATGTGGTGGATGAAAGGAATTTGGATCCGACGGTGGCGCGTCCGGCCTTTGTGAACGTCAACGACGGCACCAATGAAGGGCTGGAATATGTGGGAAAACAGATTTTTACCGTGCAGTTCCATCCGGAAGCGTGCCCGGGGCCTATGGACAGCAGCTTCTTATTTGACCGTTTTATTGCAATGATGGGAGGAAACCAGTAATGCCAAAGAATCCGGAAATTAAAAAAGTATTAGTCATCGGTTCGGGGCCGATTGTAATCGGACAGGCGGCGGAGTTTGATTATGCAGGCACCCAGGCCTGCCGTTCCCTAAAAGAAGAAGGGGTGGAAGTGGTACTGGTGAATTCCAACCCGGCTACCATTATGACGGACAGAGATATTGCAGATAAAGTATATATTGAGCCTTTGACCGTAAAAGTGCTGGAGCAGATTATCCTGAAAGAACAGCCGGACAGCGTCCTGCCTACCCTGGGGGGACAAGCGGGACTGAATCTGGGGATGGAGCTTTCGGAATCCGGGTTCTTAAAAGAGCATGGGGTAAAGCTGATCGGGACTACGGCAGAGACGATTTTTAAGGCGGAGGACCGCCAGGCATTTAAAGATACCATGGAAAAAATAAAAGAGCCCTGCGCCCCGTCCTTAGTCGTCCATAATGTCCAAGACGGCATTGCATTTACCAATACCATCGGCTACCCCGTGGTGCTGCGCCCGGCATATACATTGGGAGGAAGCGGCGGCGGCATTGCCCATAACGAAACGGAGCTGGTGGACATCCTTACTAACGGGCTGCGTTTGAGCCGTGTGGGGGAAGTGCTGGTGGAACGCTGCATTGCCGGATGGAAAGAGATTGAATACGAAGTGATGCGGGATGCGGCGGGCAACTGCATTACCGTCTGCAATATGGAAAATATGGACCCGGTAGGCGTTCACACCGGAGACAGCATTGTGGTGGCTCCCTCTCAGACCTTAGGAGACAAAGAATACCAGATGCTCCGTTCCTCCGCCCTTAACATTATCAGCGAATTGAACATCACCGGAGGCTGCAACGTACAGTACGCCTTACATCCGGACAGCTTTGAATATTGTGTGATCGAGGTGAATCCCCGGGTGAGCCGTTCTTCCGCCCTGGCCAGCAAAGCCACCGGGTATCCCATTGCAAAGGTGGCGGCCAAGATTGCCTTAGGCTATACCTTGGATGAAATTAAAAATGCCATTACAGGCAAAACGTACGCCTGCTTTGAGCCGATGTTGGACTATTGCGTTGTAAAAATACCCCGGCTGCCCTTTGACAAGTTTTTGACTGCAAAACGGACGCTGACCACCCAGATGAAAGCCACCGGGGAGGTTATGAGCATCTGCACGAATTTTGAAGGCGCCCTGATGAAGGCCATCCGCTCCCTGGAACAGCATGTGGACAGTCTGGTTACGGATGAATATCTCTCCTGCTCCTATGAAGAGCTGGTGAAAAAGCTTACCGTTGTAGACGACCGGAGGATTTTTGTAATCGCGGAAGCAGTGCGCCGGGGACTGGCCTATGAGACGATTCATGAAATTACAAAAATTGACTTGTGGTTTATTGATAAGATTGCCATTTTAGTGGAGATGGAAAAACGGCTCCGCAGCGAGCCCCTGACGCCAGAGCTGCTTGCGGAGGCCAAACGCATCGAGTTTCCGGATTTGGTGATCGCAAAGCTTACCGGAAAATCTCCGGATGCGGTAAGGAAGATGCGCTATGAAAATAAAATTGTAGCCGCTTTTAAGATGGTAGACACCTGTGCGGCGGAATTTGAAGCTTCCACCCCTTACTATTATTCCGTCTACGGCGGAGAAAACGAAGCCAAGGCAGCATGTGACCGCAAAAAAGTTCTGGTACTTGGCTCAGGCCCTATCCGAATCGGTCAGGGCATTGAATTTGATTATTGCTCCGTCCACTGTACCTGGGCATTTTCCAGAGAAGGGTATGAGACGATTATTGTAAATAACAACCCGGAAACCGTGTCTACAGACTTTGACATCGCAGATAAGCTGTATTTTGAGCCTTTGACGCCGGAGGATGTACAGAATATTGTGGATATGGAAAAGCCGGACGGAGCAGTGGTGCAGTTCGGCGGCCAGACGGCTATTAAGCTGACCGAAAGCCTGCGCCAGATGGGGGTTCCCATTCTTGGCACCCGGGCAGAAGATGTGGATGCAGCAGAAGACCGGGAACTGTTTGACCGGATTCTGGAAGAAACAAACATCCCCCGGGCGGCAGGCGGAACTGTCTATACGGCGGCGGAAGCAAAACAAGTGGCGAATACCCTTGGCTACCCGGTATTGGTACGGCCCTCGTATGTTCTGGGGGGACAGGGCATGCAGATTGCATATTCCGATGAAGAGATCGAAGAATTTATGGAGATTATCAACCGGATCGCTCAGGACCATCCGATTTTGGTAGATAAGTACCTTCAGGGAAAAGAGATTGAGGTGGATGCGGTCTGCGACGGGACAGATATTCTGATCCCCGGCATTATGGAGCATATTGAGCGCACCGGCGTCCATTCTGGGGACAGCATTTCCGTTTACCCGGCTTTTACCATCAGTGAAAACGTCCGGGACACCATTGTGGAGTATACCAGGCGGCTGGCCAGGGCTTTGCATGTGGTAGGATTAATCAACATCCAGTTTATCGCTATGGGTGAGGAAGTGTACGTTATAGAAGTAAATCCCCGTTCTTCTAGGACCGTGCCTTACATCAGTAAAGTTACAGGCATTCCCATTGTAGATTTGGCGTCAAAAGTAATTATGGGGAATACCCTAAAGGAGATGGGATGTCCCACCGGGCTTGCCCCCGCTTCCGAATATATTGCTGTAAAAATGCCGGTATTCTCCTTTGAAAAGCTTCGAGGCGCAGAAATCAGCCTGGGGCCGGAAATGAAGTCTACGGGAGAATGCTTAGGCATTGCCAAAACCTTTCAGGAAGCGTTGTATAAAGCTTTTTTGGGAGCCGGCGTCCAGCTTCCCAGACATAAGCAGATGATCATTACGGTGAAAGACGCGGACAAGCCGGAGGCAGCTCAGGTTGCAAAACGGTTTGAAGCGTTGGGCTATAAGATTTATGCCACCCGAAGCACGGCCAAATATCTCCAGTCCCAGGGAGTGAATGCTCGCCGGGTAAACAAGATTTCCCAGGAATCCCCCAACGTGCTGGATTTGATTCTGGGTCATAAGATTGATCTGGTTATTGATACTCCAACCCAGGGGCGCGATAAATCCAGAGACGGTTTTTTGATCCGCAGGAATGCCATTGAGACAGGCGTTCACTGCCTTACGGCTATGGATACGGCCAACGCGCTTATTACCAGCCTGGAAAATGCAAATGATGTGTTTACGCTGGTGGATATTGCAAAGGTGGGGAATTTGTAACTGTAAATTTTATCTGTCAGAGAATGTGCAAGGCTGCAGACCTTTCCGGATTCCTATGTGTTTACCGGTGCAAATGCGCGGCAATTTACCCAGGTGGGAAATGCGGTTCCGCCTTTGCTGGCATACCGGTTCGCACTTGCAATAAAACAGGCAATCCTTGATGAGTTCCTGATAGAATGAAAACATAAAACTGGACGTAAATAAAACACAGGGGCTGTCGGGAAATGGAATTTGTCTACAATATATAGCTGTGGCGCTGAAAGCGTTACAGTATATATTGTGGATAACTTACCATTTCCCGACAGCCCCTTATTTTTATGTTGCGTTGCTTGTTGCCGCCCCTAAATAATTTGCTAATTCGGCGGCTGTTTCTTTCATCCCCCGCCGGAACCAAACCTCAATCCAGCCGTATAAAAAGAATGCGGCATAAGCGGAGGAATAGGCAGAGATGACGTCTTGTTCCGGATGAAAGCCGCACAACTCCAAAAGAATGTCTTTTAAAAGAAAGGTCAATCCTCTTTTGTTAAGCAAACCGTAGAACCCGCGGTTCGTTTCAAAGTGGGAGAAGACTTGATAAACCAATTGGGCCAAAGGAGCTTTGGGCTCATTTTCCCACTCCTTCACCCATCCCTGAAATAAATGTTTGATATGTGCTCTCAGAATATCTTCTTTCGTTTCAAAATTGCGATAAAAGGAGGTCCGGCCCACGCCGGCCAGATTACATAACTCACTGATGGAAATCTGGTTGAGTGATTTTTCCTCCAATAACTCCAAAAGGGCATTGGTAAGATGCTCTATTACATATGCATTGCGGCTTGCGCTGCTGAATGGTGAAACATTTTTTACCTTTTGTTCCATTTTTTTCACCCTCATTGACAACTATATTTCATATTGTTACACTTGTATTGCTGTTACATTTGTAACATACACTAACATTATAACATTATTTTGTCAAGGGAGAGGAGCGCATTGAAAATGACACTCATGCAAAAACGTATTCTCATTCTGGTGGTAGTGATCCTAATCGCCGTTGTTTTGGGGCGGCTGGCAGTGCGGGCTATAATGAACCTGCTGCTGGGCGGCACATTGTTTGGAGGGAATTTCTTATGAAAAAAGAAAGGACAAGGGGAAAAGCTATGTGGGGATTTATTTATGTGGGCGCTTTTATTGGGGCATTTCTAATTTCTGCTATTGCAAAATGAAAATTGATCCATTCGGAGGAAAATATGAGGTCCACTGGGACAGCGGTGGGGAAAGCTATACGGATCTTTCCTATGGAGATGGGGAGGCCAACAAGTTTGACCTCTATGTTCCTGCTGACAGCAGCAAAGAAAATTACGGTCTGGTGGTCTACCTCCATCCGGGAGGATTTACCAGCGGGGACAAGAGCGGCGACGCTAAAATGCTGCAATGGCTTTGCGAGAAAGGTTACGTGGCTGCAAGTATCAACTACACGTTGTTTGGCGAAGAAAATCCCAATGCCAATGTATATACCCAGTCCGTAGAAATTAGAGAGAGTATTCCTTTTGTAATTGCCGAAGCCGAAAAGAGAAGATACCACATTGACAAAATGGCGGTGTCAGGAGGTTCGGCAGGCCATGCCCTTGCTATGCTGTACGCATATCGTGACGCCGCCGTATCCCCGGTTCCGGTGACAATGGTGTTCGGCGCAGTGGGGCCGTTCTGTTTCTATCTGGAAGACTGGATCAATATGGGAGCTGATCCCAATCATCCCAATTCCATTGACCCAAATGAGGATTACAGTGGAATCGCAGGACTGTTTTCCGTTATGGCCGGGAAACAAATTGCAGTGGATATGTTCGAAACCGGGGCTTACCTGGAACAAGTCAAAGATATTTCTGCGGCTATGTGGATAGATGAAAATTCCGTACCCACCGTATGCGCATATGGCGCATGGGATAAAGTACAGGCATTTAGCGCTTCCAAACGGCTGGATAGCGCTTTGACGAAGTATAACATTCCCCACGAATATATTGTCTGTGAGCATTCTGGCCATGGCTTACAGAATGACAATGCCAAATATGCAGAGTATATGGAAAAGATTTGCGAATATTTGAATACTTATATGCCAGTAGAATAGCAGGCCCTATTTCTTTTTCTTGTTTTGATGTATTCCATACAAGGCAAAGAGGCCCATGCCTGCAAAAATGCATAACGTCTTAATAAGCCCTGCCAAACAGAATGAAACAATGAAGATAAAAAGCAGGGCCGCAGAAAACACGACTTTGGCCAGAATCCGTTCCTTCTTTTCCTTGTTCATTTTTAGCTTGCTTAACACAAAGCATAGAACAAGGATAATAAGAATCCCTATACTGACAAATAGAAAAATCCTGCCCAGCTTATAAGTTGTTTCCAGGTCAAATTCTTTGATATAAAACTCATCCGGATTTTTTGGATTATAGTGAACTTCCACATATGCTCCCTCTTTGTAAGGGCGGTAATTAAGGCTGGCATTTGTTTCACCAATAAACACTTCATCTCCCACCTGGTATTCCACGATGGGACTGAACATGCGCTTGTTTTTGTGGGAAGACTTCCGATAGTCTATGATCCTGCCTTCTGCCGTCCCATTGTAGGATTGCTCCTTCTTATATCCGGAATGCATCATGCCAAAGCCCAATGCGCCAAAGCCTAATGCAAACATTGTTAAAAACAAGATCAGAAAAAAGCTTCCATGTGATTTTTTTGAGGATTGTTCTGAATGGATCGCTTCAAACGTTTCATCTTTTTTCGAGTTGTTCATTTTTCCTCCAATGGTCATATAGTATGGTTGCCCTCCGGGTACAAGACGGCACTTGGGGCGCATGTCCCCTTGTACACGGAGGATAGGATAATGGTACATCGTTTTTTATAAGAAGAACCGGAATCATTCCCACCATGCCACTGCTCTGGCAGGGGAACCGTCACAATCATGCAGCTTCAGAGGAAAACAACTGAAATGAAAAAGATCATCTCCGCACAACCCCAAATTTTTCAAATTTTCAATATTAATGATGTCTTTCTCACAAAAAAGCTTCTTATGCAGGGTGAGATTTTCATCTGCAATGGGATCTAAGCCGATGACGTCAAATCCAATGCCTTTGTAGCTTCCCTTTAAAATATAATCCAACACCGCTTCGTCTATGCAAGGATAGTCGCCGAAATAAGAATCTGTTCCCCATCTTTTATCCCAACCCAGATGGAATAATAAAAAATCTGCCTTTTCCGCCTTGCTGCCGTATGCTTGGATATGGTTCAACGTGATAAAACCGCCTTCCGAAAGGTCTTGGCAGTTTATGACCAGGGCTTTCCCGATAAATTGCTCTGTAGGAAATTGATCCAGCGTAGTTCTACCTGCGAATAAATGCGCAGGAGGATCAATATGGGTTCCGGTATGAGTGAACATTGTGAGCTTTGTTTCTTTGAATCCGTCTTTTTCATAGCTGTTGGCCGGAAGAAACAGAGGCGTCTCCGTTCCAGGGTATACCGGCATATGTTCTGTTATCGTATGTGTCAGATCAATGACTTTCATTGTGCTCCTCCTGTTGCCTTAATTTTATTTTTTATGACTGTATTTTTTTCCATTCTACATCAACAGTATGTAAAAAAACAAGTGAAGAGTGTAATTTGCAGGAAGCATTGATGAAGGCGCTTAACGTAAAGAGAAATATATAGCGTACCCCATTGACATAAAAAGCAAAAATGAGTATAATAAACAACGTAGAAAACATCATATTAGTTCTTCGGGGCAGGGTGACTCTTGCCGGATTTCCCTCCGGTAAGCAAGAATTCCCGACCGACGGTGAATCCCTTTAAGGGAAAGTCCGTGAGCGGCCAAGGCCGTTGATTTGGTGAGAATCCAAAACCGACAGTATAGTCTGGATGAGAGAAGATGACATCGTTTTGCGTTGGCAGGATTTTTTTGAAGCGTTTAGCCCCGGATTTTTGTCCGGGGCTTTTTATGTACGTGGGTACCCAGAGGAAAGACCTAATGATTTCCTTATAAAAATCCGTCCGCCGCAATGCAAACAGATGCGCTCACCCTTACAAGAACGAATCAAAGAAGGAGCGTGTAATTATGAGCATGGCAACAACAAACCAAACCCTTAAAAAATCAACCGGGAGAACAGGCGTCAACGTCCGGAAGATGACCATGACGGCAATGCTGTCTGCGGTGGCATTTATCCTGATGTTTCTGGATTTTTCCGTCCCTGTGATGCCCGGCTTTATCAAAATGGACCTGTCAGAGCTTCCGGCCCTGATCGGAGCCTTTGCCATGGGACCCTTAAGCGGAACCATAATCTGCCTGATTAAGAATCTGCTGCATTTATTTATCACATCCACCGGAGGAGTAGGCGAGCTGTCCAATTTCATTTTGGGAGCATGCTTCGTGCTGCCGGCAGGACTGGTCTATAAAAAATGGAAAGGCCGCAAAGCGGCAGTGATCGGCTCCCTGGCGGGGGCGGTTCTGATGGCTCTTGTCAGTATTATTTCCAACTATTTTATCGTGTATCCTTTTTACTATGCAATCATGCCCAAGGAAGCGATCCTTGCGGCCTATCAGGCAATTTTGCCCGGTATGAAAAGTATCCTGGAATGTCTGGTGGTATTCAACGCCCCCTTTACCTTTGTCAAAGGGCTGTTTAGCGTGTTGATCACCTTGTTGGTTTACAAACATATTTCACCAATTATTAAGGGCGCCCAGGAGTAAAGCTTTTGAAGCAAAAAACTGCAAAACGCGCCCTAAATAATGTATTTCGTTGAAGGGCGCGTTTCTTGTGAGGAAAACACTTTTTGCTTATAAAGTGTTAAAGCGTTTTCCATGATGCGAACCCCTTTCAGAAAGGATGTCTTATGATACCAGAAGAACGTTATATGAGAAGGGCTATAGAATTGGCGCGGCAGGGCGAGGGCAAAGTGAATCCCAATCCCCTGGTTGGCTGCGTGGTAGTAAAGGAAGGACAAATCATAGCCGAAGGGTTCCATGAGTCCTACGGCGGATTTCATGCGGAGCGGAACGCCCTGCTTTCCTGCGGAGAAGAAGCCCGGGGAGCGGATTTGTATGTAAATCTGGAACCCTGCTGCCATTATGGAAAGACGCCGCCCTGCGTTGAGATGATCCTGGAAAAAGGAATCCGCCGGGTGTTTCTGGGATGCCAGGATCCCAATCCCCTGGTGGCAGGTAAGGGAACGGCCTTGCTGCGGGAAAAGGGAGTGCAGGTAACAGAAGGAATCCTGGAAAAAGAATGCCGGGAATTAAATGAAATATTTTTTCACTATATCAGAACCGGAAGGCCCTTTACGGCAATGAAATATGCTATGACGCTGGACGGGCGGATTGCTGCGGATGGAGGCAGTTCCAAATGGATAACCGGGGAGGCGGCAAGACGCCATGTACATACGCTACGCAGACGCTACAGCGCCATTTTGGCGGGAATCGGAACCGCACTGGCGGATGATCCGATGCTGGACTGCCGGATTCAGGAAGGAGTGAACCCGGTCCGCATTCTATGTGATTCCCATTTGCGCCTGCCCCTTGAAAGCAAAATCGTACGGACAGCCGGACAGATCCCCACTATACTTGCCTGCCTGCAAGAAGATCGCTCCCAGGAAAAAGCAGAAAAGCTGATCGAGGCAGGAGTGAAAGTTTGGCAGATTTCAGGGAGCCAAAGAGGCCCCAAAGAAAGAGTGGATTTGAAGCATCTCTGGAAAAAAATAGGAGAAGCCGGAATCGACAGCATATTGGTGGAAGGCGGGGGAATACTCCATGGCTCCCTTTTGACAGAGGGCCTTGTAGACCGGGTGTATGCCTACATTGCTCCGAAGCTGATTTCCGGCGAGACGAACCAGGGACCTGTGAGGGGAACGGGGATTTTAAGGATGGCCCAGGCCGTAACGCTAAAAGACTCTCGGATCCTTTCACTGGAGGAAGATTATTTGATCATCGGAACCGTAGCTCATAAATTAGAACGTGATTGACAGAAAGAAGTGTGTAATATGTTTACCGGAATAATAGAAGAAACCGGGCGTCTTACAAGAATTTCCGGAGACAGCCAGGCAGCCAGACTGGGGATCGGGTGCAAAAAAGTGCTGGAACATACAAAAATCGGCGATAGTATCGCAGTCAATGGTATTTGCCTGACGGTGGTTTCCATGACAGAACAGGGCTTTGAAGCAGATGTGATGGAAGAGACGCTGAAACGGAGCTCTTTGGGAGCGCTAAAGACCGGGGATACCGTGAATCTGGAACGGGCCATGGCGGCGGACGGAAGATTCGGAGGCCACATCGTATCCGGGCATATTGACGGCACTGGACGGGTGGAACGCATGGAACAGAGAGCCAATGCCGTATGGATTACCATTCAGGCACAAAGGGCGCTGATGCGTTACATTGTGGAAAAAGGGTCCGTAGCCCTGGATGGGGTGAGTTTGACCGTCGCTTCCGTGTCAGAGGGAAGCTTTCAAGTTTCCATGATTCCCCATACCATTCAGGAAACCATATGGAACCAGAAAAAAGAAGGCAGCCTTGTGAACATCGAATGCGACGTAATCGGAAAATATGTGGAAAAACTCCTTTCCCCGGCCCTGGAAGAAGAGAAGAAGCAAGAATCAAAAATTACCGAAGCGTTTTTAAAGAAATATGGATTTTAAGGAGGAGAACTTATGAGTAATACCCAAAAGGCACAAAGTATGCCATGCCCCTCAGACGGACAATTAAGGGATAACCAAAGGGCACACCGTATGTCACACCCTTCGGGCGGGCAATTAAGGTATATTTCAGATATACAACAGGCCATCAAGGACATTCAGGAAGGAAAAATCGTGATGGTCATTGACGATCCGGACCGGGAAAACGAAGGAGATTTTATCTGCGCAGGACGTTTTGCCACTCCTGAAAATGTAAACTTTATGGCGGTTCACGGCCGGGGATTGATCTGTATGCCAATGGCCAAACAGCTTTGCGAAAAATTAAAACTTGCTCCAATGGTGGTAGAGAATACGGATAATCATGAAACGGCCTTTACCGTTTCCATTGACCATGTGGAAACCTCAACCGGCATTTCTGCCTATGAACGTTCCGTTACCGCGAGAAAAGCCGTAGATCCCCAGGCAAAGCCGGAGGACTTTCGCAGGCCGGGGCATATGTTCCCCTTGGAAGCAAAAGCAGGAGGCGTACTGGAACGCACCGGCCACACAGAAGCAACCGTGGATCTGGCTATTCTGGCAGGATTGGAGCCTTGCGGCCTTTGCTGCGAAATTATGCGGGAAGATGGAACCATGATGCGGACGACGGAATTACTGTCCTTTGCAAAGCGTTTTTCCATGACGGTAATTACAATCGCGGATTTAGTAAAATACAGAATGGAGCAGTCCCTGACGATCCAGAAAGCAACGGAAAGCAAGCTTCCCACCAAATATGGGGCGTTCACGATTCACGGCTATGAAAATAAGCTTACCGGAGAACATCACGTTGCCCTGACCATGGGAGAAATCAACGACGAGACGCCGGTACTTTGCCGGGTGCATTCCGAATGCTTGACTGGAGATGTGTTCGGTTCCGAACGGTGCGACTGCGGCGAACAGCTCCAAAAGGCTCTGGAGATGATTGCAGAAGAGGGCCGGGGCATTTTATTGTATATGCGCCAGGAAGGCCGGGGGATCGGGCTGATCAATAAGCTCAGGGCGTATGAACTCCAGGAGCAGGGCTATGATACGGTGGAGGCCAATGTAAAGCTGGGATTTGCCCCGGATCTTAGAACCTACGGCACCGGAGCCCAGATCCTTCATGATTTGGGAGCCCGGCGGCTGCGCCTTTTGACCAATAATCCCAAGAAAATCACAGGGCTTTCCGGATATGGAATTGAAATTACGGAGCGTGTGCCCATTCAAATAGCGCCGAAACGGGCGGATGTTTTTTATCTGAAGACAAAACAAGAAAAAATGCAGCATATGACGACGTATTAAAAGGAAAGGAAGAGGAACATGAAAGTATTAGAAGGAAATGTGGTAGCAGACGGGATAAAAATCGGTTTGGTGGCTTCCCGGTTTAATGAATTTATCGTATCAAAACTGATAGGAGGAGCCCAGGACGCCTGTGTGCGCCATGGCGTACGGGAGGATGATCTGACGCTGGCCTGGGTGCCGGGCGCCTTTGAAATTCCCCTGGTTGCAAAAAAAATGGCGGCTACCGGCAAATACGATGCCGTTGTCTGCCTGGGCGCCGTCATCAAAGGCTCCACCAGCCATTACGATTATGTGTGTGCGGAAGTCAGCAAGGGCATTGCGGCAGCAGGGATGGAAACGGGCGTCCCGATCCTTTTTGGCGTACTTACCACAGATAATATTGAACAAGCGATCGAACGGGCCGGGACAAAAGCCGGGAATAAAGGGTACGATGCAGCTTGTTCTGCTATAGAAATGGTGAATTTGATCCGAAATATGAATTAGGATTATGCTGCCGTGTGCGGCCGGCAAATCTGGAAAAACCAGGATGGCCGGATGTTCCCGGCAGCATTTATGTTTTTGGAATCACAAGAAGGAGGCTGACATGAAGCAGTACATAAGAAAAATAGGAAAAACAGGCGTCATACTGATGCTGCTGGCTGCCATGATATGCAGCTCGCTGCCGGGCCAGGCATGGGCAGCGGAAACGCCGTCAGAGACGGAGACGGATTTGGAGCATCGTCCAAAGGAGAATACCAGAACCACGACGGATGAGGAGGATGGGCCGGAGGAAAAACCGGATACTGATACGGAGGGTGATACAGAAGCTGTTAGGAAGCCATCGGAAGAATCAGATGTAGAGCCGACAGATCAGAATACATCAGAAGAATCAGATGCAGAGCCGGGTAAAAACCAGACAGAAGAATCAGATGCAGAGACGACAGATCAGAATACATCAGAAGAACCAAATGCAGAGACGACAGATCAGAATACATCAGAAGAACCAGGTGCAGAGCCGGATTTAAAACCCCAGGAGGAACCGGATACAAAACCAGATGAGACTCTCAAAGAGGACCAGGTTACAGAGGAACCGGAATCAGAAGAAAAACAGGACGTAAATGATATAAATGAAAAAACAGAGGATCATTCCAAGAAGGAGCCAAAAGCAGATGAGAAAGCAAGTGCGGATCCCCAGCCTTCAGAAGAAAAGAATCAGGAGTCAGAACCAGAACCGAATATGGTAACGCCTTCGGATTCCCCAATAGATAGTTCAAAGGAAGATAAAAGCGAGGAAGATGGAACAGACCAGACGCCGGAGAACGGCCTGATGTGGCAGGAGCATGGTTATGTCCTATATATAGACGGTCTTCCGGTAACGGAAGCAGGATGGAAAGAAACACCCCAGGAAAAATTCCAGGTTGGAAGAGAAGGGACTGTGACATCCAGAATGGAAGAAAAAAAGGGTGTCTTTAGGCTGTATCGTAACGCTTCCGGAAGTCAGGAGTGGGTTATTCAGAAGAACCTGTGGGAAGAGGTTCTGGGAAAAGAATATTATTTTAACGATTCCGGAATATGCAGCCGCTTGTACGAGACAGAATCCAAACAACTTTTCGTGTATCTTGACGGCAAAATGATTTTGGCAGCAAATAAGCCCTATGAATTAAAAGATGGAAAACTATACTTTTTTGATGCTCGGGGAATTCGCGATACGATCAAAGGGTGGAAACAGATTACGGCCAACGAGTGGTATTATGTTAATCAAGAGGGGCGCGTTTCCTCCAAAATGAGAAATGAGGGCGGAATTTGGAAGTATTACAAGCATTCCAATCGAACCTGGAAAATTCAAAAAGATATTTGGCAAAAAATAGACAAGAAAGAGTACTATTTCAATACGTCCGGCATATGCACGAAAATTTATGATACAAAAACAAAAAAATGCCAGATCTACCGAAACGGCAAAATGGTAACGCTGAAGAAAGAGGTGTGCAGCCTGCGGGACGGGAAACTGTATTTTTTTAATGAAAAAGGGATCCGCGTTACCAAAGCAGGCTGGCAGAAAATATCCAGCAAAAAATATGTACAGATCGGAAAAAAAGGCTATATTGCCAATAAATTAGAAAAGAAAAAGGACGCCTTTTGGTATCAGACGTATGATTACAAGAAGAAAGCATGGAAAAATAAAAAAGATGTGTGGCTTGCGGTAGACGGAAAAGAATATTATTTCAACAAAAGCGGCAGATGCACAAAACTATATACAACAAAAACCAAAAAGTGCCAGATCTACCGAAATGGTAAAATGATAACGCTCAAAAAAGACGTGTGCTCCCTGAAAAACGGGAAACTGTATTTTTTTAATAGTAAGGGAACCCGTGTCACAAAGGCCGGCTGGCAGCAGATATCCAGCAAAAAATACGTACAGATCAGGAAAGCTGGCTACGTTGCCTGTAAGCTGGAAAAATCAAAAGACACCTGGAAGTATCAGGGCTACAATTACCAGAAAAAGAAGTGGGAAAATAAAAAAAATATCTGGGCTGCAGTAGATGGGAAAGAATACTATTTCAACAAAAGCGGCAGATGCACAAAACTATATACAGCAAAAACAAAAAAATGCCAGATCTACCGAAACGGCAAAATGGTAACCTTGAAAAAAGAAGCGTGTACTTTGAAAAACGGAAAACTGTATTATTTTAATGGAAAAGGAATCCGTGTTACTAAAAAAAGCTGGCAGAAGATATCAGGAAATAAATATATACAGATTGGGTCCAAAGGATATGTCGTCAGCAAAATAGAAAAAACAAAAAACATTTGGAAATACCACAAATATAGTTATCAAAAGAAAAAATGGCTGAAGCAGAAAAATGTTTGGTTGACGGTATCCAAAAAGAAATATTACTTCAATAACGCCGGAAATTGTACCCATATTTATGATTCTGCCGCCCAAAAATATTATGATTATAGAGACGGCGCTATGACCGTAGTAAAAAACGATGTGCGCAGTATCGGGAAAAAGGAATATTACTTTGGAAGCAACGGGATAAAGTCAAGCGTTCCGGGCCTGTATTTGACTGCCTCAGGCACACTGGTTTATGCAGCAGCCGACGGCTGTGTGACAAAGAAAATATACGGCGAAATTCAGGCATATACGGAAGCGGAGGGGAGGATTACTTCCTGCAGGATCAAAGAAGACCACTATATGAGCTATTATAACGGCAACGGCGATGCGGTGAGAAAAATTGACCTGTACCAGCCCATGGTTGCTTTGACTTACGACGACGGGCCTTCCGTACATACCTGGGCTATCCTGGATGTGCTGGCCCAGAACGGGGGCGTCGCCACCTTCTTTGTAGTAGGGCAGCAAGTACCGGCAAATTCTGCCGTGGTAAGACGCGCCGTTGAACTGGGATGCGAGATTGGCAATCATACCTATAGTCATCAGAACTTGACAAAGGTGGGAGTGGCTGCGATCCAAAGCCAGATCTGGACGACAAATTTTATGGTACAGAATGCGGCGGGCGTATGTCCTGTCGTGATGCGCCCGCCAGGGGGAAACTATAACCATACGGTTCAAAATACCGTTGGAATGCCCATTATTTTGTGGTCCATTGATACCCTGGACTGGAAAACAAGAAACGCCGCGTCCACCCAGGCGGCCGTTTTGAACCATGTAAAAGACGGAGATATCATTCTGATGCACGATTTGTACAGCCAGACGGCAGACGCCTCCCGGGTGATCATACCGGAATTAAAAAATCGTGGATATCAGCTAGTTACAATCAGTGAGCTTGCGGACTGCCGCGGCCCTATTTACGGCGGCGGGGTGTATCACTCCCTTCCGTAGGCCATGTCTTTTTTGCAAAAAAGTTGGTAAGATACTATAAACTGTGTTATAATGGGCGTTGGTGAAACATATGAAAGGAGTGCCGCTTTGTTATGACGCTAGAATTTGATATCAAGATTTCAGATAAAGATATGTACCGCTTCAATATGCACCATGCATATACCGGCTTTCAGGGGATTTTTGCCACAGTGATTGGTTTGGCCGTCCTTACGGTGGCGGCGCTGACCAGAGGGAAAGTAGATACGGTATACACCCTTTTATATCTTTTGTTCGGTATTCTTTTTCTGATTTATATGCCGGTAAGCTTATGGATGCGTTCTAAGCGCCAGATTCTCTCATCTCCTGTGTTGCAAGAGACACTGCGCTACGTATTGGATGAGCAGGGGATTCATGTAACCGTGGGAGAACAGACAGCGGACTTGGAGTGGGGCATGATTTATAAGATGATTTCCACCAAAAGCAATCTGTTGATTTATTCCAGCCGTGTAAATGCCTATGTGATCCCCAGGAACCAGTTAGGGCATCAGTATGAAGCTGTAAAAAAACTGGCAGAAGCAAAACTGGAAAAATATCGTTTGAGGATGAAATAATATGACACAGGAACGTATCATTGAGACAAATTCCCCGGAGGAAACATTTGCATTGGGGGAAACCATGGGAAAAGCCGCCAAGGAAGGGGAGTTCTATACCCTGGTGGGCGATCTTGGTACAGGTAAGACGGTCTTTACCCAGGGAATTGCCCAGGGACTTGGGATTGAAGAGCCCGTGACAAGCCCTACCTTTACGATCGTACAAGTCTATGACAGGGGGAGGATGCCTTTTTACCATTTTGACGTATACCGCATCGGAGATGTGGAAGAGATGGAAGAGATCGGTTATGAGGATTATTTTTATGGGGCGGGGCTGACCCTTGTGGAGTGGGGAAACCTGATCGAAGAATTGCTGCCTCAAAAACGGAAGGAGATCCGCATAGAAAAGGATCTGGAAAAAGGCTTTGATTATCGGAAAATAACAATTTGTGAGGTAATATAAAGTGAAAATATTAGGATTAGACAGCTCCGGACTTGTGGCCAGCGTGGCAGTCGCAGAGGACGACAAGCTTTTAGCGGAATATACGGTAAACTATAAAAAGACCCATTCCCAGACCTTGCTTCCCATGCTGGATGAGATTGTTTCCATGATAGAATTGGACTTGCACACCGTAGATGCCATTGCCGTTGCCGGAGGGCCCGGCTCCTTTACTGGACTACGGATTGGCTCCGCCACAGCCAAAGGGCTGGGACTGGCATTGGAAAAACCCTTGATACAGATCCCAACGGTAGACGGAATCGCATATAATCTTTGCGGAGCCAGGGAACTGGTATGCCCTCTGATGGATGCAAGGCGGAATCAAACTTATACAGGATTGTATGAATTTGAACAGGATACTATGAATACGCTCATTTCCCAACGGGCGGTTGGGATAGAAGAGATCCTTGAGATGGTAAGCGGTTTTGACCGGGATGTGGTATTTTTAGGAGACGGCGTCCCTGTCTTTGAAGAACAGATCCGGCAGCGCTTTCCTGGAAAATTCTGGTTTGCCCCGGCCCATATGAATCGGCAGCGGGCTGCCTCCCTGGCAGTTCTGGCGCAGCAGTATTACAGACAAGGCCGGATACAGACTGCCAGAGAGCATCAGCCCCAATATTTGCGGATGGCCCAGGCAGAACGAGAACGCTTGGCCAAAAAATCAGAGCATCAAAATCAGCAGGTGATACAATGAACCAGGTGATGATCAGAACCATGAAGCCGGAAGATGCGTCGAATGCAGCCTCCCTGGACCAGGAAATGTTTACCCAGCCCTGGAGCGAGCAGGGCTTTCTGAATGCCTTAACCGGCCAGAACCTGTTTCTGGCAGCCGAGAAAAATTCCTGCCTGATAGGATACTGCGGGATGTATTGCGCCGCGGACGAAGGAGAGATTGTCAACGTTGCGGTAAAAAAAGATGCCCGGCAAAAAGGTGTTGGAGAAACCATGCTTCGCACACTACTACAACAGGCCCAAAATGCCGGAATACACACCGTCCTCCTGGAAGTCCGCGTATCCAATCAAGCAGCAATCCACCTATACGAAAAACTGGGATTTGAAATATGCGGCCTAAGAAAATCCTTCTACGAATTCCCCAGGGAAGATGCCTACCTGATGAAATTGACGTATCATTAATATTTTACCAAGAGGCAACAGCGAATCGTATTTCGATACACAGGCAGTCCCCAACGGCTCTTCCCCTAAGCAAACATGTAAGGGCGTTCTTAACGAAGGCGAAATCCACTGCTTACGAAGTCTTAGGGGTGAAGGTTCTCCTGAATCCCCTTAGACGCAGTTAGCAGTTAGTTTGCCTGAGTGTTGCCCGCGTTTGCGTGAGGAAGAGCCGTTGGGGACTGCCGTCCGTATCCATCTCATTCGCCCCCATTTTCAAAAGAAGCAGGAGGAACACCCAGTATGAAAAAAGAAATCATCTGTAACTGCTGTGGCGCCCAGATCAAGAGAACAGAGGAATTTTTTATCCAGGATTATCTCCATATTATAAAGGAATGGGGATATTTTTCCGAAAAAGATGGAAAGAGACAGGAATTTTATCTGTGTGAAGCCTGCTATGACAGAATTACCGGGGAGTTTTTGCATCCGGTTACCACAGTAGAAGTTACAGAGCTTGTGTGAAAGGAAAAAATATGCTTGATGTTTGTTTGCTGGGGACAGGCGGCATGATGCCCCTGCCCAATCGTTGGCTTACCTCTTTGATGACGAGATTTAATGGCAGCAGCCTTGTCATAGATTGTGGAGAAGGAACCCAGATTGCCGTAAAAGAAAAAGGATGGAGCTTTAAGCCCATTGATATCATGTGCTTCACCCATTACCATGCAGATCATATCAGCGGCTTGCCGGGGATGCTGCTTACTATGGGTAATGCGCAGCGTACCGAGCCATTGATCATGATTGGTCCCAAAGGATTGGAACGTGTCGTAAATGCACTGCGTACCATTGCGCCGGAATTGCCTTTTCCCATTGAATATCGGGAACTGACTCAGCCGGAGGAGACGATCCTGCAGAACGGCTATCAGATTACGGCTTTTAAAGTAAACCATAATATCCTGTGCTATGGCTATACTATAGAAATTCCCCGGGCCGGGCAGTTTCTGGTAGAGCGGGCTCAGGCGCTGGGGATTCCAAAACAATGCTGGAACCGCCTGCAGAAAGGAATGACCATAGAGGAAAATGGAAAACGCTATACGCCCGATATGGTGATGGGGCCTGCAAGAAAAGGGATTAAGGTGACCTATTGTACCGATACCCGGCCCACATCCTCCATTGTAAACCATGCTTCTATGGCGGATTTATTTATCTGCGAAGGGATGTATGCGGAAAAGGAAAAAGAAGAAAAAGCGAAGCAGTATAAGCACATGACTTTTTATGAAGCGGCGCGGCTGGCACGGGAAGCAGATGTATCCCGCCTTTGGTTGACCCATTTTAGCCCCTCTCTGGTGAGAGGAGAAGAGTATATGGACCAGGTAAGAAAAATTTTCTCCAAAGCCCTTTTGGGAAAAGATGGAAAAACCATAGAACTGGATTTTGAATAACCATCATAGAAAGCCGTATGATGCGCCTTCTGGGTGAAAGATAACAAAGAAAGGGGATGTTTTTATGAAAAAATTGCGCGGTGTAATTATTATTGTAGTTTGTGCCGCTCTGTGCATTGGCTATTATCTGTATTTGTCCTATGGCCCGGCTGGAAAGGAAAAGCAGCCCACAGAGGTGGAACAGCTCATTGGCAAAGATTTGGATAAGTCGTATCCCACTACCCCCCGAGAAGCAATTAAATTATATAACCGTATGATTATATGCCTTTATAATGAAAAATTAGAAGAAGAGGATTTTCAAAGCCTTGTTCTTCAGGTGCGTAAACTATTTGACGAAGAATTAATTACCAAAAATCCGGAAGATGCGTACGTACAAACCTTCGAGGTGGAAGCGAAGGCATTTCAGAAAGATAAGAAAAAGATTATCAGCTCCACGCTCTCTACCAGCAAGGAGGTAGTGTACGAGACGATAAATGAGTTTGAATGTGCCTATGTGGAGTCTTCTTACTATATTAAGGGAAAAAATGATTCGGAGCGCGCCGGACAGACATACATTATGCGGAAAGACGATCAGGGCCGGTGGAAGATCTTGGGTTATTACAAACCGTGACGAAGGGATACCAGAACATGAATAAGAAAGAAGACATTATAATATTGGCCATTGAAAGCTCCTGTGACGAGACGGCCGCTGCTGTGGTAAAAAACGGCAGGGAGGTGTTGTCTAATATTATTTCTTCACAGATTGAACTGCATAAGCTGTATGGAGGCGTAGTGCCGGAGATTGCTTCCAGAAAGCATATCGAAAAAATAAATCAGGTGATTGAAGAGGCGTTGAAAACAGCGGATAAAAGTCTGGATGAGATAGACGCTGTTGCGGTAACGTATGGTCCGGGATTGGTGGGAGCTCTTTTGGTAGGAGTTGCGGAAGCGAAAGCGATTAGTTACGCAGCGCAGAAGCCCTTGGTGGGAGTCCACCATATCGAGGGTCATATTTGCGCAAACTATATAGAAAATCCAAAGCTGGAGCCTCCGTTTTTATGCTTGGTAGCTTCCGGGGGCCATACCCATCTGGTGCTGGCAAAGGATTACGGCAAATATCAGGTGATTGGCCGTACCAGAGACGATGCAGCGGGTGAGGCGTTTGATAAAGTTGCCCGCGCCATTGGTCTGGGATATCCAGGCGGGCCCAAAATGGAGAAGCTTTCCAAAGAAGGAAATCCGGATGCAATTCTATTTCCACGGGCCAAAATCGCGGATCATCCCTACGATTTCAGCTTCAGCGGAGTCAAATCCGCAGTTTTGAATTATCTTAACGGATGTAAAATGAAAGGAATTCCCGTAGTGGAAGCTGATGTTGCGGCTTCCTTCCAAAAAGCAGTTGTCCAAGTATTGGTGGAGCATGCTATGCTGGCAGCCCGGGAATTTGGTGTGAAGCAATTTGCGATTGCGGGAGGAGTTGCCTCCAACGCTGCATTACGGGAAGAAATGCGCCAGGCCTGTGAAAAAAGGAAAATCGATTTTTATCATCCTTCCCCTATATTATGTACAGATAATGCGGCAATGATCGGCGCAGCGGCGTATTATGAGTATTTGGCGGGAACTAGGCATGGGTGGGATTTAAATGCAGTCCCCAACTTAAAGTTAGGAGAGAGATAAATGATACAAAGAGGCACAGTGGCGATCGTCCTTGCCGCCGGAACCGGGAAACGCATGAATACGGCCCAAAAAAAGCAGTATATTTCCTTAAAAGGATATCCCATTCTCTACTATTCGCTGAAAGCATTTGAAGAAAGTCAGTTAGAACGGATCGTATTGGTAACAGGAGAAGAGGAACTATCCTACTGCCAAAATGAGATTGTAAAAAAATACGGGTTTCAAAAAGTAACGGCCGTTGTTGCCGGTGGGAAGGAACGGTATCACTCTGTCTACAATGGCCTTATGGCTGCCAAAGGCCCCGATTATGTATTGATTCATGACGGGGCCCGTCCGTTTGTCACTCAAGATATTATTATGCGTACATTGGATGGAGCAAGAGCTTGGGGAGCCTGTGTAGCCGGTATGCCTGCAAAAGATACGATTAAGATTGCGGATAAAGACGGGTTTGCCAAGGATACGCCGGATCGTAGCAAGGTCTGGGTGGTGCAGACGCCGCAATCTTTTTCCTATGATCTGATTCTTCCGGCGTATCAGAATTTGATTGAAATGGAACAAAATGGGCATACTGTAACGGTAACAGACGATGCAATGGTATTGGAACTTTTCGGGTGCAATAAGGTTAAACTGGCAGAAGGATCTTATGATAATATTAAAATTACCACGCCCTCTGATCTTTCTGTTGCGGAAAATATCATACGGATGCGCCTGAATATGGAGATAAAATAGATATGAACTGCCAGTTACTGTTCACACCCTACGGGTGTTCCAGTAATGACATCCGGCCATGTAAAGTCACCTTCGGTGAGGGTCGGATGCCTGACAGCCACTATTTCTTTGGCTGGACGCCGTGCAGCGTGAACAGAAACAACTACTACCTAATTTTGTAAAAAAATAGAAAAAGCCTATTGACATAGAATGACATTGGTGTTATTATAATATTCGCGCTGGACAAGAACAGCATAATTTGGAGAGGTGTCCGAGTGGTTTAAGGAGCTGGTCTTGAAAACCAGTGATTCCGAAAGGGACCGTGGGTTCGAATCCCACCTTCTCCGTTTTATAGGTTTATATATAGGAATTAGATCAGTCTGGAGAAGTACCCAAGAGGCTGAAGGGACACCCCTGGAAAGGGTGCAGGTCGTTAATAGCGGCGCGAGGGTTCAAATCCCTCCTTCTCCGTTCGCTTGATAGAAAGCAGTCGAAAAAGTTAGAAAAAAGCAAAAAAACTTGTTGACAAAACGAAATGGCTGTGATAGAATAATCAAGCACTTGAGGATTTGAGACAAGACCTCAAGAAAAAAATGAAAAAAGTTCTTGACAAAACAAAGGACAGCTGATAAAATATAAAAGCTGTCGCAAGACAAGGACAACAGACAGGACCTTGATAACTGAACAGTGAAATAACCTTGAACGATTCAAAGAGAATCAGAAAGAACGCGTTTCGGAAAGATAGCAGTCGAAAGATTGAAATCTGGAAGAAGCAACCCAAAGAACAGTAAAGCACGAAAAGTGCAACGGAAAGCCAGAAGAGACTGGCAGGAGAACTTATTTAGAGAGTTTGATCCTGGCTCAGGATGAACGCTGGCGGCGTGCCTAACACATGCAAGTCGAACGAAGCATAA
>JAAVYA010000016.1 GCA_022790855.1 Lachnospiraceae bacterium
CCCTGGATGCGCATAAAGATCTAGCGCTGCAAAGGAGAAAAAAATGGTTTTTAGCTCATTGGTTTTTTTATGTATCTTTTTTCCCACCGTATTTTGCCTGCATAGCGTGATCCCTTCCATGAAAGTGAGAAATGCACTTCTAATCATAGCAAGCCTGATCTTCTACGCTTTTGGAGAACCAGTCTATGTAGTCCTAATGATTTTAAGCGCCTTTCTCAATTATCTGTGCGCAATGCTTATGGGAAAAACAAACCGGACTGCTGTGTTGATCACGGCAGTCATCCTCAATATCGGTATCTTAGGCGTATTCAAATATACCGGATTTTTTATTACAACCCTAAACAGCGTCCTGCACTTAAACGTCCATGTTCCTCAGATTACGCTGCCCATCGGTATTTCCTTTTTCACCTTCCAGGCGTTATCCTATGTCATTGATGTTTACCGGAACCAGGTGGAAACTCAAAAAAAATTCAGCAAAGTATTGCTCTACATCTCCTTCTTCCCGCAGCTCATTGCGGGGCCCATTGTAAAGTACAAGGATATCGCCCTGGAAATTGACGCCCGTATCGTGGATCTAAAGGAAACCGCCCTGGGTTTGAGACGCTTTATCTGCGGCCTGGCAAAAAAAATACTCCTTGCAAATACCATGGCAGCCGCCGCAGACCAGATTTTCCAGCAAGGTTTTGATTCCTTGAACATCATAAGCGCATGGATTGGGGCAATCGCATATACTATGCAGATTTATTTTGATTTCAGCGGGTACAGCGATATGGCAATCGGCCTGGGACGGATGTTTGGCTTCCACTTCAAAGAAAACTTTGAGCATCCTTACGCCTCCCTCACCATCAAAGAATTCTGGCGCCGCTGGCATATTTCACTCTCCTCCTGGTTTAAGGAGTATGTATATATTCCCCTTGGCGGCAACCGCAGAGGAAAGATTCGGACGGGGATGAATAAGGTGCTTGTATTTTTCCTGACCGGCCTCTGGCATGGCGCTGACTGGACCTTTGTTGTCTGGGGATTATTTCACGGAGCATTCAGCTTTCTGGAAGAATTCATTCCAACCTTGAAAAAACTGCCCCATGTACTTTTGCATATTTATACAATGCTGGTTGTAACTGTGGGGTTCGTGATCTTCCGGTCCGATACCTTACATTACGCACTCGGCTTTATCGGAACAATGTTTACAGGGTTTACATTCTCCCCGTCCTCTATGTCTTTGGTGTACCAGCAGCTAACCCCATTTTTTATCGTCATACTGGCTGCAGCTATCATTGGGTGCGGGCCAATCCGCGGCCTTACCATGAGATTCAGGACTGCATCTGAAAAAGAAGGGGCATTGGCTTCAAAAGAAACCTTTGTACTGTACCTTCTGTATATAGCCGCTTTTGTACTGCTCTTATGGTGTATCATCAGACTGTCCGGAGGTTCGTATAATCCTTTTATTTATTTCCGCTTCTAGTACCCCATCCGGCCAGGACGTGTCTGTACAAAAAGGAGAACTATTTATGAAAAAACATTTGGTATTCATCATAGCCTGCATGACGGTCTGCCTGCTGCCATTTTTAGGAATGGCCGTACGGCCCACAACCATAAGTACGGAAAATAAAGCAATGTCACCCTTTCCCGGCCTAAAGTCAAAAGACGGCTCCCTAAACCTGAACTTTTTCCAGGAATTTGAAACGTTTTTTAATGAACATTTTGCATTCCGCAATGAACTGGTTTTTGCAGATGCAAAGATCCAGACCTGTGTTTTTCAGGTTTCAAATGTGGATACCGTTATATACGGGACAGACGGATGGCTGTATTATTCCTCTACGTTAAACGATTATCTGGGACGCAATCGGATGACCAACCGGCAGATCTACAATCTTGCCCACAACCTGTCCCTGGTTTGGAACTATGTGGAGGACAGGGGAAGCGATTTTGTCCTGGTAATTCCCCCGAATAAAAATACCCTGTATGGAGAAAACATGCCTTATTATGATTCCCATATCGTGGACCATACCCACAATGTGGATCTCCTGGCGCCGAAATTACTGGATTTGGGGGTTCCTTACGCAGATTTACTAGGACTGTTTCGGAATGAGGATGAGGTTTTATACTTAAAGCGGGATTCCCACTGGAACAGGAAGGGAGCCGTCATGGCCTGCAACTGTATCATGGACGCCCTTGGATATACCCAGGCAAATTATGAAGACACCCCCGTGAGCCGGTCCAAGAACATGGACGGCGACCTGAACCGCATGCTTTATACCCTGTATGGAGAAAAAGAATTTAATTATGACTATGCAATTGAACAAGCTTACACTTATACAAATGGGGCAGGAAGCGTGGAGGATGGATGGATGGAAACAACGGGCAAAGGAGAAAACGGCACATTGCTTATGTTCCGTGATTCCTTTGGAAATACGCTGATTCCCCTGATTGCAAATCACTTTGAGAAAGCATGGTTTACCAAAGAGGTCCCTTACGGATTGGAAACCCTAATGGAACAATACCATCCAAACACCGTGATCCTTGAAAAAGTAGAACGTAACCTCTCCGAGTATATCCATATGCCGCCAATTATTTCCGGGGTAACGGCAGATGTCCCCAATACGATAGCCTCCATGGAATCTGACACTACCATAACCATGGAATCTCTGGACTATGATTTTAACTACTACAAAATCAGCGGAAGTGTGGAGGAGAAGCTTTTAGAGGAGGAAACAGATATTATTGTGAGGATTCAGGGGGCCTATTATAACGCCTACCATATCGGCTCCAATCAATACGAGGTTTACATCAAAAAAGATGAAATAACAGCTTATCCTGTAGAGATTGAAGTACTCACAAAAACTCAGAACGCCTGCAACATCGTTCAGACAAGAAAAATAGAAGAAGGAGAACTATTACCATGAGAAAAAAATTCATGCTTGCCGCAGCCGTATTTCTTTTATTAGGATTATGCGCTTGCGGGAAAGCAACTATGCAGATCAATGACAACGGCATCAAAACAGAACTAGAGGTTTCTGTGCCAAGAACCGTAGAAAAAATCCTGGCGGATGCAGATATTACGCTGAATGAGGGAGATGAAGTAAATCCGGCAGCAGATACAAAGATTTCTGAAGCCCAGGAAATTGTTATTTCCAGAAAACACACGGTAACTCTTACGGTGGACGGCGAGACAAAAGAAGTGACCATGGCCGGCGGAACCATACGCGACCTTTTGGAGCGGGAAAGCATCACCCTTGGGGAAAAGCAGCATATCAATTACGATATGGATGAATACCTGGCAGACGGAATGGAGGTCAAAATTTTCTATTTATTTCATATAACCGTACAGTGTGACGGCAAAAACGATACACTGGACACCGAGAGCAAGACGGTGGGGGATGTGTTGGCGGAATTAAACATTACATTAGGGGAAGACGACCGTGTTACTCCTGCTGTAACAGAGAAAGTTACGGACGGTATGCAGATCGCGGTAAACCGTGTCACTTTCGACACTATAGTTGAAAAAGAAGAAATCGGCTACGAAACCACATACCAAGACGACAGTTCCTTACCAAAAGGACAAGAACAGGTCGGCCGGGAAGGGGAAAACGGAGAAAAGGAAATCACATATAAGGTTACTTATGTAGACGGAGCTGAAGAGTCCAGGGAGCTGGCAGAAGAAACGGTTACGAAGGAACCTGTAAATAAAGTGATCATGGTCGGTACAAAGGAGGAAGCGCCCGCTGTCTATGAAGAAGCGCCCACCGAAAGCTCCGGAAGAAGCATTGTATCCAAAAAAGCTTTCTATGATTGCGACGGCTCCGGCCATGGATATTATGAAATTACATATTCCGATGGAAGCGTGGAATATGAAGA
>JAAVYA010000060.1 GCA_022790855.1 Lachnospiraceae bacterium
AAAGGCCGGTACAAAGTACTACAGCTATAATGCGAAAAAAACACTCAAAATCGCAAAACAAACACTGTATGTCAACGGAAAAGTATATTCCGGGTATTATCTCAATAATAAAAATCTCCTGTACAGTGTGAAAAAAGGCACCCTTACCCTCAAAACCGGGACGGTAAAGGCCGGCACAAAGTACTATAGCTACAATGCGAAAAAAACAAAAAAGATTTCCAAACAGACCCTATATGTTAAGGGAAAGGTATACTCTGGGTATTACCTCAACAATAAAAATCTCCTGTATAGCGTGAAAAAAGGCACCCTTACCCTCAAAACCGGGACGGTAAAGGCCGGCACAAAGTACTATAGCTACAATGCGAAAAAAACAAAAAAGATCTCCAAGCAGACCCTATATGTCAAGGGCAAGGTATACTCCGGATATTACCTTAACAATAAAAACCTCCTGTACAGTGTGAAAAAAGGCACCCTTACCCTCAAAACCGGAACGGTAAAAGCCGGCACAAAATATTATAGCTACAATGCGAAAAAAACGAAAAAGATTTCTAAACAAACCTTATATGTTAAGGGCAAAGTATATACCGGATACTACCTGGACAACGAATATAAAATGAATTATGTAACAAATGGAACCTGCGCACTCATCAATGCGACACTTTACGCCGGCACCACTTACTATAGCTTTCATGACAAAGCAACCCTGACACTCTCATCTCTCATGGTCTATGTAAATGGCAAAGCAATGGAAGGAATGAGCCCCGAAGCCCTTGAAACTCTCCAAAGAGCCCAGGCGGTTGTCAACAGTATTACAAACGACAGTATGTCACCGGAAGAAAAACTGAAGGCTTGTTTCGACTATGTAAAGGGTTACGGAGAAAGCAGGCCAAGGACGCCCCACTATTTTGGATTGGATTGGCCAACCATTTACGCAAACGATATGTTCCTAAACGGAAGCGGAAATTGCTTCAGTTACGCGTCATCTTTTGCATATATGGCAAAAGCCATCGGTTACGAGGAGGTATATTGCTGCAATAGCAACATCCATGGTTGGGTTGAAATTGACGGACTGTTCTATGACCCGCAATGGAGCAGACGGCAGCATGCAGACTTTTTTGCGATTAGCCGAGGTACTCCTACCTACCATAATTATGGCAGCCCCTGGATGCGCATAAAGATCTAGCGCTGCAAAGGAGAAAAAAATGGTTTTTAGCTCATTGGTTTTTTTATGTATCTTTTTTCCCACCGTATTTTGCCTGCATAGCGTGATCCCTTCCATGAAAGTGAGAAATGCACTTCT
>JAAVYA010000061.1 GCA_022790855.1 Lachnospiraceae bacterium
AAAGGCCGGTACAAAGTACTACAGCTATAATGCGAAAAAAACACTCAAAATCGCAAAACAAACACTGTATGTCAACGGAAAAGTATATTCCGGGTATTATCTCAATAATAAAAATCTCCTGTACAGTGTGAAAAAAGGCACACTTACCCTCAAAACCGGGACGGTAAAGGCCGGCACAAAGTACTATAGCTACAATGCGAAAAAAACAAAAAAGATTTCCAAACAGACCCTATATGTTAAGGGCAAGGTATACTCCGGTTATTACCTCAACAATAAAAATCTCCTGTACAGTGTGAAAAAAGGCACACTTACCCTCAAAACCGGGACGGTAAAGGCCGGCACAAAGTACTATAGTTACAATGCGAAAAAAACAAAAAAGATCTCCAAGCAGACCATATATGTTAAGGGCAAGGTATACTCCGGGTATTATCTCAACAATAAAAATCTCCTGTACAGCGTAAAAAAGGGCACTCTTACTCTCAAAACCGGTACGGTAAAAGCCGGCACAAAATACTATAGCTACAATGCGAAAAAAACAAAAAAGATTTCCAAACAGACCTTATATGTTAAGGGCAAGGTATACTCCGGGTATTACCTCAACAATAAAAATCTCCTGTACAGTGTAAAAAAAGGCACACTTACCCTCAAAACCGGAACGGTAAAGGCCGGCACAAAATACTACAGCTACAATGCGAAAAAAACAAAAAAGATTTCCAAACAGACCCTATATGTCAAAGGCAAAGTATATTCCGGTTATTACCTTAACAATAAAAACACTCTCTATAGAGTGAAAAAAGGAACGCTCACCCTGGAAACAGGAATGCTTTATCCTGGCACAAAATACTACAGCTACAATGCGAAAAAAACATTGACATTCTCAAGGCAAACCCTTTATGTCAACGGTAAAGTATATACCGGATACTACCTGGACAACGAATATAAAATGAATTATGTAACAAATGGAACCTGCGCACTCATCAATGCGACACTTTACGCCGGCACCACTTACTATAGCTTTCATGACAAAGCAACCCTGACACTCCCATCACTCATGGTCTATGTAAATGGCAAAGCAATGGAAGGAATGAGCCCTGAATCCCTGGCAACCCTCCAAAGAGCCCAGGCGGTTGTCAGCAATATTACAAACGACAGTATGTCACCGGAAGAAAAGCTGAGGGTTTGTTTCGACTATGTAAAGACTTACGAAGAAAGCAGGCCAAGAATGCCTCACTATTTGGGAATAGATTGGCCGATCATTTATGCAAACGATATGTTCCTAAACGGAAGCGGAAATTGTTGCAGTTACGCAGCTGCTTTTGCATATATGGCAAAAGCGATCGGTTACGAAGAAGTATATTGCTGCAACAGCGGCGGCCATGGCTGGGCTGAAATTGACGGACTGGTTTATGATCCGGAATGGAGCAAATGGCATCATGTATACAACTACTTTGCTCTCAGCTACGATACCCCTACCGATCAGGGTTATAAGGGTGCTATTGGCGCCGGCAAACCCTGGATGCGCATAAAGATCTAGCGCTGCAAAGGAGAAAAAAATGGTTTTTAGCTCATTGGTTTTTTTATGTATCTTTTTTCCCACCGTATTTTGCCTGCATAGCGTGATCCCTTCCATGAAAGTGAGAAATGCACTTCT
>JAAVYA010000017.1 GCA_022790855.1 Lachnospiraceae bacterium
CTTTCCGAAACGCGTTCTTTCTGATTCTCTTTGAATCGTTCAAGGTTATTTCACTGTTCAGTTATCAAGGTCCTGTCTGTTGTCTCAAGCGACAACTTCTATATATTACCATATCTGTTATCACTTGTCAACATCTTTTTTATTTTTTCTGAAAAAGTTTTTTCAGAGCTATTGTCGTTCCCAACAGCGAAAATAATATTACCATGCATTTCCTGTATTGTCAACAGGTTTTTTAAAAAATTTTAACATATAATTTAACCTGCTGTACTACTTAAAAAACCAATGTTATCAATTTCACAAGATACCATTACAAGCTGACTTCCTGCCGTTCCAGTGAAAAGCATATTTTAGAGTTTGTTAAAGCGCGCCATTTATCGGCTGCCCTCTACGATCTTTCACACCATTACTTCATATGCGTTGTGCCATTTTCCTTGCTTGCAGCAAGTTCCTATTCTCCCTTTCCGACCTTCTCTTGTTGTATATTTGCATAAATGTTACTGAATTCTTATACCTGATTCTATCACATAATTTATTAGTACATAAGACTATAATTGTGATAGTTAGTTTTTAAATTGTACATTTACATCATGCATACTTTATTCTAAAAAAGTTGGCGGATTGCTCCGCCAACTTTTTTAATATACGTTAAATGTACCTTCCACATCAATCGCAACGTGGTTTGGATTTTCTACAAACACTTGATAGTATCCCGTAGTTTCTGCAGTAAAATTATTTGCAACATGTGTATTCCCTTTCACATAGATTCTGGTGCTACTCGGCAATATGAGCCCTACCAGGATATTTTTATCCGTCTGTGTTTTTTGAAAAACATTTACATTAATTATTTCTCCTTTATTAACATGAAAGTTCCTGGTAACCCTCAATCCCGTAACTGGCACCGTCCAGTTAAAGTATTTTATAGATCTGGAAAGATCATTCACTTCTCCAACAGACACGGTAGTACTGCTGTCCGCTCCATTATCCGTATATTCAATATAATTCACGGGCGGTTCTAAGTCCACTGTCTCCTTTACATCCGTCATCTCGTACCAATCCACATATCTCTTAGCCACCTCATTCGACGCTGCAGACACAGAAACAGTACAGATTGTCATCAACAACAGGCTCGTAAGAACAGCCATACAAATTGGCTTTTTGGTATATTTCCTTAACTCATCCATATACTTTACCCTTTCCACTAAATCGTTTTCATCTTTTGCAAGCTGTATTGTAGTGTGATACTGTCTCCCTTTGCAGATATTCTGTGCCATTTGCAAAATATTAGAAAAGTAAACTGCCGGCCTCTTGGTCAAATCACAAACTCTCACATCACATGCATATTCGCTCCATTTTCCCATCAGCCTATTCAGCCACCAAACCATAGGATTAAAATACTGCAGAACCATTATAAGCATAATCATGCGTTTCCAAAAAATATCTCCCTGCTTATAGTGTACCAATTCGTGCAAAAATACAGCCTTCAACATTTCGCTGTCATTCTCACTATAAATTTTCTCGGGTATAATTACTTTTGGGTGGAAAACTCCCATAAATTCCACAGTCATAACATGATGGGACCAGAACAACCTGACTTTTCCCTCCGGAATCCTCTGTGTTCTACAGATCTCTGTAAATATCCGATATTCTAAACCAGTGCATGGAATGATGTTCCGGTTTCTTCGAGCCAGACAATATGCCTCAAACAAATATTTTGCTCCTACAAGAACAATTCCTGTCGCCCATATTATACAGACCACCTGGCAGATATCTACAATCATAACAGTCCTTACAAACAACTTGCCCTGCCACACAGAATTGTAACCATTTATCCAAATCAATATCAGATAAGACATCGGGAGAAGGAACATGCAAATCACTACTTTCAGACCTACGTAATACCATCTCAGGTAACCGAAACGCACCAATACGCGCCCGGCAAAATACCAGATCACTAAAGCAAGACTGCCCGTCATAGTTGTAAGCAGCAATGCACTCACCAAATTAATGGCTACGCTTATCCCACTCATCCAAAATACCCCTTATCTTATCCGCGTCCTCTTTTGTAATGTGATCGGCTGATTTAAAAGCCGCGCAGATCAGGTTCGATGTCCGTCCCGAATACCAAAAGTCCGTTTGCTTCTTAAGTTGTTGTTCCTTATATTCCTCTTCACTTTTCAGGGGATGTACAAAAGCATTCTTTCCTCTCCGGTAATTCTTGATAAACCCCTTGTCCGACAGCTTTGTCAAAAACGTCCGTATTGTAGTAAGGGCATATTCCTTTCCATACCCTTCTTTCAGATTCTTTTGCAGCTCTACCGTAGAAATGTCCTCCTCAGAATTCCAGACAGCTTTCATAATCAGCGCCTCGCATGCGGTTAAGTCTTTTTCCTTTTCCTGATCAAAATTCATCCTATTCACCTCCTTTGCATACTTCTTATATTTTGCCTCTCTAAAAACCAGCCAAATCTAAATTCAACGCTATTATACTACATTTATCGCACTAATTCAATGATTTATCCGTAAAATTCTGCCTTATTTCTCCAAATAACTGAAATGCTTCCCCCTGGGGCGCCATATCATATTCTATCCTCTTCCCGGTAGATGGATGAAGAAATTCAATGCGTACCGAACACAAGCCCACCGGCATATATATCTCTCCACACCCTGTACTATATTTTCTGTCACCAATCAACGGATATCCTGCGTGAGCCATTTGTACCCGAATCTGATGATGCCGTCCGGTATGAAGACAAATCTCTACCAGACTTTTTCCTTCCAAGGACTGAATTCTTCGATAACTTAATACCGCTTTCTTGGCATTCTTTGTTCCCTCCGCTACAACCCTTGAAGTATTGCTCTTTCCATCTCTCATTAAAAAATCTGTAAGGGTTCCCTCCCGCGGCTCTACAACTCCCTCTGTTACCGCATAGTAATATTTTCCCACACCTTTCTCCTGGATTTGTTTACTTAAAGAAGCGGCGGCTTTTCTATTTTTGGCAAACACCATAACCCCTTCCACCGGCTGATCCAGCCGATGCACTATATAGATCTCCGGAGGCTCCTTTTTCAAAGCACGATAATTCTTTAACACCCTTTCCAAATCAGGCTGTCCTGTTCTCCCTGTCTGTACCGGAACCCCTGCTGGTTTGCGACAAACCAAAATATCGCCATCTTCCATAAGAATCTCAGGATGGAACCTCATTTTCTTCCTCCTCCCTTCTTCCGGAGCTGCCTTATACCTTAAACCGATATCCCACTCCCCAAATTGTTTCAATATATTGGGGCTTTGCCGTATTAAATTCAATCTTCTCACGAATCTTTTTAATATGAACAGTTACCGTTGCAATGTCTCCCACAGACTCCAAATCCCAAATCTTGCTAAATAATTCTTCCTTTGTAAAGACGTGATTGGGATTCTGAGCTAAAAATGCCAGTAGATCAAATTCCTTGGTGGTAAACTGTCTCTCTTCTCCATTCACCCAGACACGGCGGGCTGTTTTATCAATCTTAAGCCCGCGAATCTCCACAATATCATTTTCCACCATATTGCTGCCGATCAATCGCTCATACCTGGCCAAATGGGCTTTTACCCGGGCTACCAATTCGCTGGGGGAAAATGGCTTCGTAATATAATCATCTGCTCCAAGCCCCAACCCGCGAATCTTGTCAATATCATCTTTTTTTGCTGAAACCATCAATATCGGCGTATTCTTTGCCTCCCGTATCTGCTTGCAAATATCAAATCCGTCAATCCCCGGCAGCATCAAATCCAAAATAAACATATCAAACTCTTCTGTCAACGCCCGGGTAAGGCCAACTGTCCCTGTATTCTCTATCTCCACATTAAAACCGCTAAGCTCCAGATAATCCTTCTCCAGATCCGCAATAGCAACCTCATCTTCTATAATTAGTACTTTACTCATTCCATACCTCCTGATATTTACGGATTACAAAATACATTATGGTTCCTGTATGTTCCTTGCTGGTGGCCCAGATACTGCCTCCGTGATCTTCTATGATTTTCTTTACGATAGACAGCCCTATACCGCTGCCTCCGGTGGCCGAATTACGGGATGTGTCCGTGCGGTAAAAGCGGTCAAAAATGTAGGGCAGATCTTTTGCCGCAATCCCTTTGCCATTATCTTCAATCTCAACTTGAATAAAGTCTCCTACGTCACGCACCCGTATATTGATAAATCCCTTCTGCTTATCCAGATATTTTACGGAATTGCCCACAATGTTATTAATTACCCGCTTCAACTGTTCCGGATCTGCTATAATCCGGATATTTTCATCTGCATAATTAAAATAAGCCAGGCCAATTCCTTTTGTCTCTAAATCCAAGGTCAGCTCCTCCACACAATCCTCAAAATAATCCGATACATGGATACGGTTAAAATTATATGGAATACGGTTCGTATCTATCTGAGAATACAAGGTCAGCTCATTAATTAATGTATCCATCTCATTTGCCTTATTATAGATCGTACGGATATACCGATCCATCTTCTCCTGGGTGTCCGCAACCCCGTCAATAATCCCTTCTACATAACCTTTGATGGCTGTAATAGGCGTCTTTAAATCGTGAGAAATATTGCTGATCAACACTTTATTCTCTTTCTCATTGCTAATTTTCTCTTCCGTGGAATCCTTCAGCCGCTTCCGCATCTCCTCAAAACTCTGGCAAAGCGCCCCGATCTCATCATCATTCTCCGGCTCAATCGTAAAATCCAGGTTACCATCCTTAATATTCTCCGCTGCGATCTGAAGCTTACGTATGGGGTTAAAAATCCCTTTATAAATCCAAACCACTAACATTCCGGCAGTAAAAACCAAAATCAGAATAATAGAAAGCAGCATGTCCGTAACCATTCCTTTAATCTCCGGCAATAGCTTTTCCGTAACCGTTACGATAAACATGCTTCCTTTTGTATTGTCCGTATATAGAAAATCTATCTGCTTCAGCAGAAGCTTTCCATCCTCATCTACATAGGAACCGATACTGCCCCCTTCCTCCTCTTCCTGAAAATCCGGAAGGCTCTCCGGCGTAACCTGATCCCCAGCATAAAGTATCTCTTCCCCTTTTCTGATGACGAGAAAGGAATACTTCTCATTCAATTCCTCGTTAATACCAGCCAGATACTCCAAATCTTCCAATTTCTGAGGTTCCTCACCAGCCACCTTCTGCAGCTTCTCAACATCTGCCTTCGTAAAATGACTTAACACTCGTATCGAATTTAGTAGCAATTCATACGGATTGGTATTCCCATCATAAAGCTGGCGAATTCCTTTCATCTGTATCTGCCCAAAGCCCCAAAATGTAATCCCTGTCAGCATCACAGGAACAAAGATAATGATACAGAAGGATATAATCAATCTTGTTCTCAGCTTCATTACTTTTACCTCTTTAATATTTGGCAAGTTTCGATACGTTTTATTATAACAACCTTTTTTCTAAAATCCTATGTCATTTTTCTAAAAAATTATAAAAAAATTCTAAAACAAAAAAGCAGATGATTTCTCATCTGCCCTTTCGTTTATTTCCGTAATTTCACTATTCAACCTTGGAGTATCCGTTGCCTTCCAGAGCTGTACCGGTCTTCTTCAAAGAAATACCGCTGGCATCGCCTTCTACTTCCATCAGGCCCTGTTCGGATAAAGTCTTAATGGCATCACCTGTTGTATCAACATCAATCTTGATGGTATACTTGCCTTCTCCTGCCTCGCCGGTGCACTCTACACCGTCTACTGCTTTGTACTGCTCAACCATTGCGTCGTATGCAGCATTGATCTGTGTTGTCTGCTCTTCTTCCAAGGAAGACATATCTATTTCGATTGTCTCAGACAACTTCTCAACCTTATCACCCTTAGCTGTTAAAGTCATGGTATCTACCATCTTAAGTCCACTATCTTCTGTCTCCATGCGGTATGTAACAGTCTGCTCCTTGCCACCACAGGCGGTTAATGCAAATGCCATTCCAATTGCTAATAAGCCTGCAACCATACGTCTCATTTTCTTCATTTCTTTCTCTCCTTTAATTGTTTTTCCAAGTATGTGTAATTACATGCTCAAATTGCATTCTACTCCTATCATGCTATTTCTGTCAAGTAATAACCCAAAATTTGAACACGAATTTTACACATTTTTATAATCTCCCCTCACAGGCGTGAATAATAACCATATTCTCACCCCAAATCAGAAAGATTCTTTCGATTACATATATTTTTTCAAAATCTCTACTTTGTCTACCGCTTCCCAAGGAAGATTCAAATCATCACGCCCAAAATGGCCGTAGGCCGCTGTCTGCTTATAGATGGGTCTGCGAAGATCCAGCATTTTTATGATACCTGCCGGGCGGAGATCAAAATTCTCCCGGATAATTTCCACCAGTTTATCGTCCGATAACTTTCCGGTGCCAAAAGTATCTACCATTACAGATGTGGGCTGAGCCACGCCAATTGCATAAGAAAGCTGAATCTCACATTTTTCTGCCAGCCCTGCCGCCACAATATTCTTAGCTACATACCGCGCTGCATATGCCGCTGAACGGTCAACTTTTGTACAATCTTTCCCAGAAAAAGCTCCGCCGCCGTGACGAGCATATCCACCGTAAGTATCGACAATGATCTTACGACCGGTCAGCCCTGCATCCCCATGAGGACCTCCGATCACAAACCGCCCTGTCGGATTAATAAAGAACTTGGTTCTATCGTCCAAAAGCTCCTTAGGAAGCACTTCATCAAACACATATTTCTGGATATCTGCGTGAATCTGCTCCTGAGTCACATCCGGGTCATGTTGTGTAGACAATACTACCGCTTCCAGGCGCTTGGGCTTTCCATTCTCATCATATTCTACAGACACCTGGCTCTTTCCATCTGGTCTCAGGTAACTTAATGTTCCGTCCTTACGCACTTTTGTCAACTGCCGTGTTAGCTTATGGGCTAAGGAAATCGGATACGGCATCAATTCCTCTGTCTCATTTGTGGCATAACCGAACATCATCCCCTGATCACCTGCACCGATAGCCTCGATCTCTGCATCAGACATTTTATTCTCTTTTGCCTCTAAAGCCTTATCCACACCCATGGCAATATCCGCGGACTGCTCGTCAATAGCTACCATCACCGCACAGGTATTCCCATCAAATCCGTATTCGGAACGGTCATAACCAATCTCTGTCACCGTGTCCCGAACAATTCTCTGGATATCCACATAAGCATTCGTAGTGATCTCTCCTGTAACCAAAACAAACCCCGTACAGGTAGCTGTCTCACATGCCACACGGCTCATGGGATCCTTCTCCATCAATGCATCCAATATAGCGTCCGATATGGCATCACAGATTTTATCTGGATGGCCTTCCGTTACGGACTCCGAAGTAAACAATAATTTTTCCATCTCCATCTTCCTCCTTTTTCTGCTGATGTACGGTGCAAGGGAGATTCCGACCGTACATGTTAGACAAAAAAAATCCGCTGTAAGCGGATTCAAATATACAAAGATAATCAAATCCTCTTATTGTTCGATTGCTCGCTCAGGTTGGCACCTTCCATTCAGGGGTTGCCGTGACTTCACAGATCCTATGTATCTCCATCACTCTGAATAAGAGAAATTCTACAATATGGAATTTTCAAATCTTCTATCACTATATATACACCTGTTTATAGATTATGTCAATAGTTTTTATCAGGTAAAATATTCTTCTGTTTCTCCTTCAGAGATTCCATATCTTCTTATAATAACTTCTTTTATTTCCACATCTTTGTGGCCAAAATCCCGTAGTGCCCCCACAGTTTCACGAATACCCACGCTGCGCCCCCGAACAAATCCTTGTTCCAGTCCTTGTTCTAACCCCTGTTCCAATCCTCGTTTTAATTCCGCTTCCGCTCTCTCTTGTACTATCAACTCTATACGTGGTCCCATAAGTTCTAACAATGCCTGACACATATGATCATCTCCTAACAATTCTTTAATAACTGGCCTGTTCGCCAATGTGCTTACTTCCAAAACAGAATCTGCAAATTCCCTATCCTGTTTCTCAGATAACTGATAAATTTGTTGTAATATTTTCTTCAGTTCTGCTTTACCAAGCTTCCCTGATAAAGCCCCCAACCAAATATGTACATTAAATTCCAATTCCTTTGTGATTATAATCTGTGTGGGGAACATAACTTTTCCTTCTACATAGTATATTCCTGGGTATGGCTTTGTTACCGTATAGTCATTTTTCTTAAAATAGCGGAACAACTTTTCTGGTTTTCTTTCCCGAACGATTGACACAGAAATATCATCTGCTTTTATTGCATCAACTTTGTTACCGTATGATTTAAATAAGCTGGCATATGCACTCACTTTAAAAAAACATCAATATCTAAATGATCCTTAGGTGATTTATATTCAAAAATATTGTACTTCCGGAAAATCCTGCCAATTTCATTCGAAACCGATACAAATTCTTCTTTTTTTATAATCAGCAAGTCAATTTCCAGTGGCTTTGTATTTAGATTATATTCTTTTTCGAATATAAAAAGTTCCCTGTTATCAGCCAACTCCAAATTCATGGCAGCCACAAATCCAGGATGCCATTGAATCACTGTATTTTTCATGTATTCCCCTTTGTTTTATTATAACAGATAAATGGATTTTTTAAAGAGTAGATAAAATATAATAAGAAATTTAAATTAGAAATTAGATTATTTACCAGTATGAGAGCTTTATCAAATTCAGGTATCAAAAGTATTATCTATAACAAGTCTTCCTGATCCGCCATACACCCGGACCACCAAAACACCTTCGATACCTGAACCTCCAGCTCGCGTATTAAGAAACCTTAAATCGGAATTTCTGCAGCTCTTTCTCAGAATTTACACGTTCAATCTGAGCTCCCAATCCCCGAAGCTTCCCTTCAAAATCTTCATAGCCTCTCTGGATATAATGAATATCGTCCACGACTGTAATACCGTCCCCAGCCATTCCAGCAATTACCAGAGCAGCGCCCGCCCTTAGATCCGGCGCACAAACCCGTGCCCCCATATAATGCTTCACCCCGGTAATGATCGCAATATTACTTTCAACCTTAATGGCCGCCCCCATTCGAGTCAACTCATCCACATATTTAAAACGGTTCTCAAAAATACTTTCCGTTACCGTACTAGTTCCTGTGGCGATTCCTAAAAGCACAGCCATCTGAGGCTGCATATCCGTAGGAAATCCAGGATAGGGCAGTGTAGTAACCTGTGTATTCTTCAATGGCTTGGAGGCTACCACCCGAACGGCATCGTCTAGCTCTTCCACTTCACAGCCAATCTCTAAAAGTTTGGCCGTAGTAGCCTCCAGATGCTTGGGAATTACATTTTTCACCGTTACATCGCCTTTCGTGGCCGCCGCCGCAAACATAAATGTTCCTGCCTCAATCTGATCCGGAATGATAGAATATTCGGTACGATGAAGCTTCTCCACTCCCACAATACGGATAACATCCGTACCTGCGCCGCGGATATTGGCGCCCATACTATTGAGAAAATTTGCCATATCAACTACGTGAGGCTCTTTCGCCGCATTCTCAATTGTCGTCTTTCCTTCTGCCATAGAAGCAGCCATCATAATATTAATGGTCGCGCCTACAGAAACCTTATCTAAATAAATATGGTTTCCTTTCAAATGCTTTGCTTCGGCAGCTACTGCTCCATTACGAATCTCCACATTTGCTCCCAAGGCACGGAATCCCTTAATATGCAGATCCATGGGGCGGCTCCCGATATTACAGCCTCCCGGAAGGATCACTTCCGCTCTCTTGTATTTTCCCAAAAGAGACCCCAATAGATAATAGGACGCACGGATTTTTTTCATAGATTCATAATCCACCGGAACATCCTTCACAAAAGCTCCGTTAATCTTCACTGTATGGGCATCCAACCGATCTATTCTTGCCCCAATTTCCTCCATTGCTTCCAGCAATGCATTGATATCCCTCACATTTGGAAGGTTCTCTATCGTTACGGTCTCATCCGTCATAATTGACGCCGCCAAAATAGCCAATGCCGCATTCTTTGCGCCGCTTATCTCAACTTCACCAACCAGCGGATTACCTCCTTTTATGACATATTGTTCCATCTTGCACCTCTATGCTCCGTTTTCATACGAGTAATAATTATAGTAGCTTTTGTGCTCTTTTGTCAATAGTACCATTCTACCAAAAACCTTGTTCTTTGTAAATCCTTTGTTAATATTGTTCTCGCCTGGCAATTACTACTTATGAATATTTTATGCAAATTTCCTAATTTGGTTACCTGTGAAAGGCTATTTTATAGCCTGTACGATCAAAGCGATGGTTTCTTCTACATCACGATTTTCCTCTTCTATGGTAATATCTGCATATTTTTCATATAAAGGGGCGCGTTCCTCATACAGTTCCTGTAATGTCTGTCCCTCTTTTAGGACTACCCCTCTTCCCTGGATATTATGCAGACGTTTTTCTAATATTTTAAAAGATAACTTCAAATAAATAACAGTACCTATGGATCGTAAATGCTCCATAGCCTTAGCCCCATACACAACGCTGCCGCCGGTAGCAATAACAGCCTGTTCTGTCTGTATTCCGGCGTTCACCCGCTCCTCTATTGCCAGAAACCCTTCCGTTCCTTCCTCCTGAATAATCTCATGCAGCAGACGATTCTCCTCTTGCTGTATCAGTAAATCTGCATCTACAAATCTATACCCAAGTACCTTTGCCAGCACTACTCCGGCCGTACTTTTTCCAACACCCGGCATACCGATCAAAACGATATTATTCATAATACCTCCTACAACTATAGAAAAAACAGGCACTTCTCGTATAGCGCCTGTTTTATAATACCATAATTTTTATTCAAATACTACACTTTTATCCAGATATTCTGTTTTGACAACGATATAAGGAAAGCTCTCTACTTCACTTATGGCTTCTCCCTTGGAAGGTCCAATCAGATTTGTATTAATATAAACAGCATTGCTGGTTATATACAATTCTTCCACAGAGATGCTGTATCCATTGGTTTTTTGCCTGCCATATCCAACAACAATGTATTTATCCTTCTCCGTATCGAATACCAGTTTGAACGCTTCCTGCTTCTTTTCTTCTATTAACGTCATCAGGCCCTCCGGCATCTGGCTCTCCTCCACAATGACAAAATCAAGATCCTTTATCTTCTGCTCATCCGTTCTTTCTACGCTGCAGCCGGCGGCCAAAAGCAATATACATAAAAAAAAGCCTGTATACATCTTCCATATTCTCATTACTTCACCCCTGTACTTTTTTTACATTCTATTCCCGATGAAAAAGAAATATTATAAAACTTTCCATATTTTAATTGTATTTCCTCCTGGTCCTCGCTATAATAGATTAGAACGAAAGCAAAGGAGCCTTTTTTAATAATATCATGATACGCTTTATTATTACTATTACTTTCCTTATCCTGTTTTTAGTAGTGTCAATCCCAATTATCTTCGTGGAATGGTTACTGCAAAAACACAACAGGCATGCTGCCGACATTAGCAGCCTGCGCATCGTACAGTGGGCCTTTAAGGTTGTCATTGCCATCAGCGGTGTGAAGCTGACCGTCCTTGGAGAAGAAAATGTTCCAAAAGATGAAGCCGTGCTGTACATCCCTAATCACCAGAGTTACTTTGACATTATCCTGACTTATTCTCGATGTCCTGATCTGACTGGTTATGTGGCAAAATATTCCATGATCCATGTTCCACTGTTAAGTAATTGGATGAAGCGGCTATATTGTCTGTTCCTGAACCGGGACAACATCAAGGAAGGATTAAAGACGATATTAGTGGGAATCGATCAAATCAAACACGGTATTTCTATGTGCATTTTTCCAGAAGGAACCAGAAATAAGGAACCTCAGGAAATGATGCCTTTCAAAGAAGGAAGCTTAAAAATGGCAGAAAAAAGCGGATGTCCCATCATCCCCATAGCCATTACCAATTCTGCCGAAATATTTGAAAATCACTTTCCGAAAATCAAGCCCTGCCATGTGATCATCCAATATGGCAAGCCCATCCGCATTCAAGAACTGGATAAGGAACAAAAAAAATTTTTGGGAGCATATACGAGAGATCGCATACAGGAAATGCTGGATACCCACGGGGAGCTGCTATAAGCTCCCTGCTTTCATTTTATTCTCTGCTTTCCAGCTATAGCACATTATTTAGAGTAATGGTGAAACCGAAGGCTGAACTGTTACTATTTTGGAGGTTTACCATGCAAAAAGATTTAACAAAAGGAAGCGTACTGCGCAACTTAATTTATTTTTCCCTTCCCTACCTGTTATCCTGCTTTCTCCAGACTTTCTACGGACTTACGGATCTGTTCATTACCGGACAGTTCAACGGTGCGGATACTATTTCCGCCGTATCCATCGGAAGCCAGGTTACACATATGCTGACCGTTATCATCGTTGGCCTTGCTATGGGAACTACTGTTATCATCAGCCGGGCTATAGGTTCAAAAAAACCGGACCTTGCGGCCCGGGGTATTGGAAACACGATACTGCTTTTTGCTTTATTTTCCATCTTTACAACGATTTTGCTTCTTTTGTCTGCTGACCTGATCATTGCGGCTATTTCGACTCCGGTGGAAGCCGTTTCCGAAACCAAAAAATATCTTATGATCTGCTTCATAGGGGTTCCCTTCATAACCGCCTATAACGTGATCAGCAGTATATTCCGAGGACTTGGCGACTCCAAGAGCCCCATGTACTTTGTAGCTGTTGCAGGCGTTATCAACATCATTTTAGATATCCTATTTATAGGCCCTCTCGGAATGGGAGCTGCCGGAGCCGCCCTCGCCACCATCATCGCCCAAGCTGCAAGCGTAGCCTTTGCCCTCTTCTCCCTGAGAAGAGCAAAACTTGGAACCCCCTTGAGCAGGCAAGATCTTCGTTTTGACCGGAACGTATTGTCATCCATTCTGAAAGTCGGGCTCCCCATTGCCTTTCAGGACGGATTTATCCAAATATCATTTCTTGTGATTACTGCTATTGCCAATCAGCGGGGCGTAATTGCAGCCGCAAGCGTGGGCATTGTGGAAAAAATTATCTGCTTCCTGTTTTTAGTGCCTTCCGCCATGCTTTCTTCCATATCAGCTATCGCCGCCCAAAATGCCGGAGCCGGACAGCACAAGCAGGGAGCAAAAGTTCTTCGTTACGGTATTACCATATGTGTTTCTTTCGGACTGCTTGCAGCAGTAATCTGTGAAATATGGACGGAACCTATCTTACAGCTATTCGTCCACGATGATGCGGCTGTTGTCCGTATGGGCTGCCAATACCTAAGAGCTTACGTGTTTGACTGCGTCTTTGCCGGAATCCATTTTTCATTCAGCGGCTACTTTTGTGCCTACCGGAAAGCCTTTGCCTCTTTTATACAAAACCTGCTTTCCATACTGCTGGTGCGCATTCCAGGAGCCTACTTAACCTCCATGTTGTTTCCGGATACGCTGTTTCCCATGGGACTGGCAGCTCCCGCCGGTTCTTTGTTTTCAGCCCTAGTATGTGTTTTGATTTATAGCTACCTCCGAAAGAAACATCTTTTGTATGAATAAAAAGAGCTCAAGTATTTAGCAGTTGCTCCACAACCTTTGAAAACTTCATAAAATGAGATGCTTTTACTAAAATCGTGTCCCCTTTGCAGACTGTATCCATTAGATGAGAAAGCATCTCTTCCCTGCCTTGGTAATAGAAAATCTGGGTATCTCCTCCTGCTTCCCGGGCTCCGCGTTCCATCTCCTTTGACAACTCTCCTACGCAAAACAACACATCAATTCCATTTTGAACGGCATAAGCTCCTACATCATAATGATGATGCCCTTCCTGCTCTCCCAATTCTCCCATATCCCCAAGAACGGCAATGGTGCGTCCCAGGCCGCATTTCAACACATTCAGGGAAGCCTTCATAGACATAGGATTTGCATTGTAGCAATCATCAATAATAACAAGGCCGTTGGCTTCAATAATATTGCTGCGCCCTTGAATCGTTCTGGCATTGGCTATTCCCTCTGCCACTTCTTCCAAAGACAAGCCCAGCCTTAATCCCACGCCAGCGGCTGCCATAGCATTGTATAAATTATGGCTTCCTGGTATGGGAATCATTACTTCCGTTGCTCCCTGAGGCGTATGCAGCCTTGCCCTGCTGCCCCTAAGGCCCAGATTCTCAACCTGGTCCATAAAAAAATCCTGACCTTCCATACCGTAAAAAACAGGTATACTTTTGCCTGCCTGGGTTACGGTTATCAGCTTGTCATCATCCCCGTTTAGAAAGACAGCCGCACCTTCCGAAATATGGTCAAACACTTCTGTCTTTGCACGAAGAACACCGTCCCGGTTTCCCAAATTCTCCAAATGGCAGGTGCCAATGTTGGTGATCACGCAAAGATCTGGCTTGGCAATCTCCCCAAGGCGATGCATTTCCCCAAATTCAGAAATCCCCATTTCCACAACGGCTACTTCATGTTCCTTCTGTATCCGCAGGATGGTAAGAGGCAAACCAATTTCATTATTAAAATTCCCCAATGTTTTTAGTACATTGTATTTTACAGAAAGCACGGATGCTATCATTTCTTTGGTGCTGGTCTTTCCTACGCTTCCAGTGATCCCTACAATGGGAATGGACAGACAGCTCCTATAATAGGCGGCAATCTGCTTTAATGCAAGAAGGCATGATTTCACCAAAATATAAGGACCCTGGCATGACTCCAGAGGGTGCTCTGTCAAAGTAGCAAGGGCTCCCTGTTCAAACACTTTTGGAATAAAATCGTGACCGTCCACATGTTCTCCTTTTATAGGAATAAACAGATATCCTTCCTTTATTTCACGGCTGTCCGTCACAGCTCCTAGGATGGATTGATCCTTCTTCTCATCCTGCCCTGCATAAATTCCTCCGCAAGCTGCTGCAATCTCTCCCAGCGTCATATGTTCCATCAAAGCTTCCACCACCTTTTCGTTTACTTATATTTTTCAAAAGAAATCTCTATAATTTTTTCACAAAGCTGTTCAAAAGACATTCCCACTGCCTGAGCCTCCTGGGGAAGAAGGCTGGTAGGAGTCATTCCCGGAAGGGTATTTGCTTCCAGACAAAAGATCTCTTGCTTCTCATTCATTAAAAAGTCCATGCGGGAATATGTACAAAGTCCCAGCGCCTGAACCACCTCTTTGGCATACCTTTGCATTTCCTCCGCTTTCTCAGGGGGAAGCTGGGCAGGACAGGTTTCGACGGCAGAACCTGCTTTATATTTATTTTTATAATCATAAAACCCTTCCACAGGAGCTATTTCTATTACCGGCAGCGCTTCCCCGTCAATGACGCCCACAGAAAACTCCCGTCCCTCAATATAGTCCTCTACTAAGACTTCCTTCTCATAACGAAACGCCTCTTCCAGCGCCTTTTCATATTCCTGGAGGGAATGGATAATAGATACGCCGATACTGGATCCTCCGCAGCAAGGCTTTACCACACAAGGAAGGGTTAATCCTGTATCTGCGAAATCAAGAACAGGCGCCTCCCTGTTCATGGAAATTCCTCCCGGAGTTGGGATATGATTGGAAGAAAACAAGCCTTTGGCCAGCTCCTTATTCATTGCCAGGGCGCTGCTGATATAATCTGTCCCCGTATACTTGATGCCAAACAAATCAAAGGCCGCCTGAATCTTGCCATTCTCTCCATGTTCTCCGTGAAGCGCTAGAAATACAATATCCGCCATCCGGCAAAGTTCTATGACATTAGGCCCAAAGTAGGAATCCGACTGATCCCTGCGGCTCTTTTTCACTGCCTCCAAATCCGGAGCCGTAGTGGGAATCTCTGATACCGTAAGGCTGGCTTCCTGGGACCGCTGAAAAATTCCCGTCAAATCTTCTGGTTCTTCCCCATACCCCATAAACACATCCAACAAGATTACACGGTGACCATTTTTTCGCAGTGCATTACTAACCATATTCCCGGTAACAAAAGAAACATCCCGTTCCGTACTCAGCCCTCCGGCCAATACTATAATATCCATGATAAACTCCTTTTTTCTATTGATATAACTATATGCTAAAACTCACATCCAAAAACGTTACTGCTCATAAAATAAAACCCCCAGGGTATTGGGGCCGCAGTGACTGGAAATCACGCTGCCTGCATGGGTGACATATATTTCCTGAAAATGATGTAGTCCCTCCAAATATTCCCGGACCTGGGATACGACTTCCTCACTGCATCCGGAATGAGTTATAAATACCCGGGCAGGATCCGCTTTTTTCAAATCTTCCTCCAGATCGCCTACATATTTTTTGATAACGGCTCCTATGTTTCCACGGTATTTCTTTGTTACGTCCATCTTGCCGCCAATTACGGAAATCCGAGGCTTGAGCTTCAGCATTCCCGCAGCCAGGGCTGTCATTGCGCTGCACCTGCCGCCCCGGTGAAGATAGGTCAACGTATCAATCACAAAGCTGGCCCGCACCTTTTCCCTTGTCTGCTCTATCCTGGATACAATCTCTTGCGCCGTCATGCCCTGGGAGGCCATCTCTGCCGCCCGAAGGACCTGCAAGCCGATTCCGGTGGAAAGGTTCATGGAATCTATCACATAGAGGTTCTCATACCCCATTTCCTGCGCCACCAGCCGAACCACATTACAGGTGGTAGACATATCCTCCGATATCCCGAAAAAGATTAGATCTTTCTTTTCTTTTTGATACTTTTCAAGAATCTCTTGAATGACGTCCATCCCTGGAGCAGCTGTTTTCGGCGTTTTCCCACACTGATCAGACCATTCGTACAGCTCTTTGGGAGTGATCTCTAATCCGTCCAAATAACTTTTTTCATCCAACTGGATATACAGAGGAATTATCGTAATATCATATGCTTCCAATAACTCCTTGCTGAGGTCACAGGTGCTGTCAGCAACTATTTTTATATTTGTCATATACATTTCCTTCCCACTTTTATTTATATTTTCTATTCTCTTATAGTTGGTGGAAAATGTCAATGTTTCTTACAACTGCTTCTTCATAAATTCAATGATAAAACTCTCAAACAAAGATATCGCAGGATTTGTTCTTCCAGATTCTTTTTCAGGTCACCAAAGGACAGGCTGCTAAAATCTATGGCAATACCTGGATACGTCTCTCGAAATTGTGCATACCGCTTCTGCAAAACCTCTCCCAGCATTTGTCCCTGCAAGCATCCAATACGCAACAAGCCATAAGAACCTTCATTGGAAAACCTTGCTTTTTTTAATACCTCCGCATAATAAGCCTCATACTTGGGAAGCTCCTCCAAAAGCGTTAAACCGGCCGGAGTCAGACGTACTTTATTTTTACTTCGTATAAATAGCTGCATGTTCAGTTCCTTCTCGATTGTCAAAATCTGATGGCTCAAAGCCGGCTGGCTGATAAAAAGCTGTTTCGCAGCTTCCGTAAAATTAAGGCATCTGGCTGCTGTCAAAAAATATTTAATTTGCAACTGATTCATGCTACACCGCTCCTTATGGTAACGCTTTCTTTTTTAACATATCAAAAAAAGCAGTCTTTTTCAACCGCCTTTTTGATGCTTAATTTTTTACAATCTATTGGAATACCTCTATTTCATTTATGCCAACCCAGGAAATACAACGATTAATACTGCGGCAAGCACCGCCCCTATCAAAGTAAATACCACTGTCTGAAGGAACATAGGCTTATATGCCTCCTTATGGCTGCAGCATCTCCATTACTTCCAAAGGAAAATAATCTGGCGTATATACCAGATCAGGATCACATTCCTCCAATAATTTCTCAACTGCCGGAAGTAATTTACTGTTATCCAACATGGCAGATTCCATGATAGCACGAAGGTATTTTTACTGTAAAATCAATAGTTACGAATAGAACTATAACCTTTTATTTATAATACACTCATAATTCCGTTAAAAATTCAGCTTCTTCAACACCTTTTTCAACAGCGCAGAAGATACGATCAAAGCTGCAATTTCTGCAATGGGAAACGAAAGCCACACGGCATCCAAATTACCAGTCAAGGACAGCAAATAGGCTGCCGGAAGAAGCACGATCAACTGACGGATCGCAGACATTACCAGGCTGTAAATACTATCCCCCACTGCCTGAAATAAGGAACTTGCAATAATATTAAAGCCTGCCAGGACGAAACAGGTACACAAAATCCGAATGGCCGGTATTCCAATGGCAAGCATACTTTCCGAAGCATCAAACATCAAAAGTAAGGAGCCCGGGACACATTCTGCCAGCAGCATTCCCAAGCACATAAAGCCTATCGCATAGAACATACTGTATTTCACCGCTTTGATCATACGGTCGCGGTTTTTTGCGCCATAATTGTATGCCACAATGGGCACCAGGCCGTTACTCAATCCAAAAATCGGCATAAATACAAAGCTCTGAAGCTTAAAATAAATTCCAAACACTGCCGTTGCCGTGGAGGTAAAGCCCAGCAAAATTTTATTCATCAAAAACACCATGACGGAACCTATGGACTGCATTAAAATAGCCGGGACGCCTATTTTATATATTTCCTTAATAATTTCCCTGTCAAAAACCATCTTTCGTATGCTCAGATGAATCTCATGATTCACCTTCCGGTTAAAGAACAGCCCTAAAAGCATAGCTATGATCTGTCCCGTAACCGTAGCCACGGCTGCCCCTGCAATTCCCATTTTGGGGAATCCCAAATACCCAAAAATCATGATTGGATCTAAAATAATATTAATGATCGCACCTGTTCCCTGCATCAGCATGGTATAAAACGTCCGCCCGGTAGACTGGAGCAGCCGTTCAAAACAGACCTGGAGAAACAACCCGAAGCTACAGCAGCACACAATACGCATATAGCTGGCTCCATAGGCAATAATTTGCGCCTCCCCTGTCTGAACGGAAAAAAAGAATTCCGAACAGAACAGCCCGATAATTAGAAATACGCCATAGGATAATATTGACAGCAGTACCGCAATATTCGCCGTCTTATCTGCTTCCTCCAAACGTTTTTCTCCCAGGCGTTTGGACAAAATAGCGTTTACACCTACACAAGTTCCGGTAGAAACTGCGATCATAATAGACTGTACCGGAAACACCAAAGACACGGCTGTCAAAGCATTTTCATTGATTCTAGCCACAAAAATACTATCTACCACATTGTACAAAGCTTGTATCATCATGGATATTACCATGGGTATGGACATGGTAAGCAAAAGCTTATTTACAGGCATGACGCCCATTTTATTTTCTCTGGTTTCTTCCTTTACTATTTCCATAAGTTTTTCCTTTCTAAATTTGTAAAAAGTGCCTCTTAATCTGTGATATTTTACCATACTATAAATATTTATACAATCAAAGAAAAAATAAACTTGGATACTAAATCATAGAAATAATCCAAATCCTATTGACAAAATCTTATTTTTATGTTTATATATGAACAGTTATTCATATATTTGTTTAAAGGAGGTTTGTTGCATGAACCACGACCATAATTCAGAGCACCGCGACCATAAACATCAGCACCACCAGGACTGCAGCTGTGGGCACGAACACCATCATGAACATCAGGATTGCGGTTGCGATCACGAACATCACCATGAGCATCCGGATTGCGGTTGCAATCACGAACATCACCACAAACATCAAGACTGCGATTGCGGACACGAACATCACTACGAACACCAAAACTGCGATTGCGGACACGAACATCACCACGAACACCAAGACTGCGATTGCGGACACGAACACCATCATGAACATCAGGACTGCGACTGTGGACACGAACACCATCATGAACATCAGGACTGCGACTGCGGACACGAACATCACCATACCGCGTCTCCCCCGGTCTGCTCTTCCTGCGGTAAATCTCTGGAAGCCTGTACCTGCGGATTGTCCGGGGGGAATCAGAAAAAAATCTATCTTCTCGAAAACTTAGGCTGCGCCAACTGTGCCGCCAAGATGGAAGACAAGATTTCACATTTAGAGGGTATTACCAGTGCAACCATTACTTTTGCAACGAAACAGCTGCGGATCACTGCCAGGAACCCGGAAAGCTACCTCCCCAAAATACAGGAAATCTGCGCTTCCATTGAATCAGAGGTAAAGGTGGTAGAATCAGAGGGACAAAAAGCCGCCTCAAAAAAAGAACAAGGGAGCCATAAGAAAGATTTGGCCCTTCTAATCATCGGAGCCTCCCTTTTTATCATAGGAGAACTATTGGAACAGTTTTCCGTTGTTCCATCCCTTGTACCCTCCGGTATTTTTATCATTGCATATCTGTTGTTGGGCGCCGAGATCCTTCTGACGGCCGGTAAGAATATTTTAAAAGGCCAGATTTTTGACGAAAATTTTTTAATGAGTATTGCGACCCTCGGCGCCCTGGCAATTCAGAATTTTGGAGAAGCTGTAGGAGTTATGCTGTTCTACCGCATCGGGGAATTTTTTGAAGAAGTTGCCGTGGAAAAAAGCCGAAGCCAGATCATGGATGCCGTCGATCTTCGTCCGGAAACAGTAAACCTAATATCTGGAGAGCAAGTGAAAACTCTTGACGCTGCCTTAGCGAAGCCGGGGGACCTTCTTCTGGTACGCCCGGGAGACCGGATCCCCCTGGACGGCATTGTACTGGAAGGCGAAAGCCGTGTGGACACTTCCCCTATCACCGGGGAACCGGTCCCTGTACAAGTGAAAGTACAAGACTCTGTTATCTCTGGCTGTGTGAATACTTCCGGGCAGTTAAAAATCCGAGTAGAAAAGCCCTTGTCTGAATCTATGGTAACAAGAATTCTGGATTCCGTGGAAAACGCGGCTGCAAGTAAGCCAAAAATCGACCGTTTCATAACACGCTTTGCCAGAATTTACACTCCGATTGTGGTTCTTCTCGCTTTAGGTACTGCTATCCTGCCATCTCTGTTTACGGGGAATTGGAACTACTGGATCTATACCGCTTTGACCTTCCTGGTGATGAGCTGTCCCTGCGCCTTGGTTCTTAGCGTACCCCTGGCATTTTTCTCCGGCATCGGAGCAGGATCCAAAAAAGGGATCCTCTTCAAAGGCGGCGCTGCCATTGAAGCCATGAAACAAATTCAAGCGGTGGTCATGGATAAGACCGGAACCATTACTCAGGGAAACTTTGTTCTACAGAAAGCCGTCCCGGCAGCTTACGGTGAGGTAAACAGCCCTTCCCTTTCTGCCGACCAACTCCTTGCCCTTTGTGCAAGCTGTGAGCAGAACTCCACTCATCCCATTGCCGTCAGCATTGTAACGGCTGCCCGGCAGAAACATATTTCCCTGGAAACGCCTCTCTCTCTGGAAGAAATTCCCGGACACGGCCTCAAAGCAACATTATCTCAAGGTGAAGTCCTTTGCGGGAATCAAAAATTGATGGAAGCAAATCAGGTTCCCCTTCTTCACTATCAACAAGAAGATTTTGGTTCCCAAGTGCTGATCGCCTTAAATGGGACTTTTGTGGGACATATGGTCATTTCAGATACCTTAAAGCCTGATGCAAAATCCGCCATACAACGATTAAAGCATCTAAATATCCGCACAGCAATGCTCACTGGAGATGCCGCGGACAACGCCCGCACGGTAGCCGCAGAGATTGGTATTGACGAAGTACATGCAAAGCTATTACCGGAAGATAAGCTAGACCGGCTAACTCAGATTCGCAGCAATCATGGAGCCGTCATGTTTGTAGGAGATGGCATTAATGATGCGCCTGTTTTGGCCGGAGCAGATGTTGGCGCAGCTATGGGAAGCGGCGCAGACGCTGCAATAGAAGCTGCCGACGTGGTATTCATGACATCGGCCATGGAAGCGATTCCCCAGTCTCTCTCCATTGCCCGGGCCGCCAACCGTATCTCGGTGCAAAACGTTATATTTGCGCTGGCAGTCAAAGCAGCCGTCATGGCCCTTGGTTTGTTCGGATTTGCCTCTATGTGGATGGCCGTGTTCGCCGACACGGGAGTAGCTATGCTCTGCATTCTCAATTCTATTCGGATATTGTACAAAAAGTAAGCGCCCTTGACAAAAATCCGGAATTCAATACAATAAGAAGTGTGCTGCATGTTCTTTTTTCTGGCTGCAGCACACTTTTTCATAAAATTCCCACTGTTGAACTTCAGCATTCACTGCTTTTGGAAAGGAGATTCCATTGACAAAGAAACAATCCCCAGAAGAAACCGCTCCCATTTGCCAGGAGCGCCATAATCACCATATTTCCCTGGAACATATGATCAGCGAGGATAAAATATATGCGCTGGCGGATTTATTTAAAGTATTTGGCGATCCCACCCGCATTCGAATTCTCCACGCCTTATCCTGCAGGGAGCTTTGTGTTTGTGACATCGCAGAAACCTTAGGAATGACGCAAAGCGCTATCTCTCACCAACTCCGGGTATTAAAACAATCCCGCCTGGTAACTTACCGGCGGGAAGGAAAAACCATTTACTATTCTCTGGCAGACAACCATGTTCATACGATTCTCGCCCAGGGCCTGGAGCATGTGATGGAATAAAACCGACATTCATAGTCTACTCTTCAAATTCCACTGTGACAAAAAATCCCTTAGGGGTTTCATCCACACTGACCACCTTACCCTGGGAAGATTTCAGGCGCTCACCAAAACTAAAATTGGCTGACATAGCATAGGCTTTCCCTAAAGTATAGTAATAAGAGGAGGGCAGCTTCCCTTCCGTTACCGGAAGCACATCCCCAACCTTTAAAAGCCCGGTTCGCTCCATTTTAAATTCCATTTTCCGCATATTATCCCCTCTTCCAAGTGGATGGCGACAGCAGCACCAGCATGGGGAAAATCTCCAGACGTCCCGCCAGCATGTCAAACATCAGAACCCATTTTGCAGGTGCAGGAAAAATACTGAAATTCCCGGTAGGCCCTACCAATTCAAGACCTGGACCAATATTGTTCAATGTAGCTGCTACTGCTGTAAAATTAGTAACCAGATCCAATTCACATAACGAAATCAACATCACAGACCCGGCAAAAATCAGCAGATAAGAAATTAAAAATACTTGTATCCCTCTCGTAACCTCTTTCGATACGATATGCTTTTCAAAGTATATGTGTTTTACCCGTTTCGGATGAATCAAATGAGAGATTTCATTCTTCACCAGCTTCAACAGGATAACAATACGTGAAACTTTTATCCCTCCGCCGGTACTGCCCGCACAGGCGCCCACAAACATCAAAAGCACCAGAATCGTTTTCGAAAATCCCGGCCATAAATTAAAATCTGTAGTTGCAAATCCTGTGGTTGTAATAATTGACCCTACCTGAAATGCCGCGTGATGAAATGCTTCAAACAAACTTCCAAACATCTCCCTAACGTCCCAGGTAATCAAAATCACCGCCGCTGCAATAATGATCAAGTAATACCGCATTTCCTCATGAAGAAATGCTTCTTTGGGCTTACGGTCTAAAAACAGATGGTATACGCCAAAATTGATTCCGAATAAAATCATAAATATTGTTATGATTGCCTGAGCCACAATTGGATAAGAACCCAAGCTGGTATTCAAAACCCCAAAGCCTCCGGTTCCCGCCGTACCAAAGGCATGGGTCGACGCCTCAAACAAATTCATCCCGGTACACAACAAAAGAACCATCAAAATTAAAGTCATTACAATATAGATTCCGTACAAAATACGCGCCGTATGCCGTACTCGGGGCACCAGCTTTCCTACAGACGGCCCGGGGCTTTCTGCCCGCATTAAATACATATTATAAGCTCCCGCCAGCGGAAGAATCGCCAATACCAGCACAAGCACACCCATTCCGCCGATCCAATGAGTAAAGCTTCTCCAAAACAAATTACAATGAGACAATGCTTCCACATCCGTTAAAATACTGGAACCTGTTGTGGTTAAACCGGAAATTGTTTCAAACAATGCATCGGTAAAAGATGGGATCTCCCCAGACATTACAAAAGGGATCGCCCCAGTAATACTTAATACGATCCAGCATAAAGAAACCGTTACAAACCCTTCCCGGGCATAGAAAACATTATTCTCCGGCTTTTTCCGCTTTCCTATCAACGCTACAAATAAACACACCGCCGCAACGATCAAATAGGAAAAGCCGGCCTTTTCTCTGTAATACAACGCTACCAGACATGGAAGCGCCAAAAATGCAGCCTGGAATTCCAGTACACGGCACATAATATAGCGAATAATCGAATGATTCATCACGCTGCTCCTTATTTCAATATATCCCGCAAATCATGGAAACCTTTATTTGTAGTAACCACCACCACAGTATCTCCTTGTTCCAGGCTATCCTGGCCGCCAGGAATAATAATCTTTCCTCTGCGGTTAATACATCCAATCAGAAGGTTTTCTTTTAACTTCAAATCCTTCAATGCAATGCCGATTACCGGAGACTGTTTCCCCACCACAAACTCCAATGCTTCTACCCGGTCATCACTGAGCCTGTAAAGCGTCTCCACATTACTTCCTATGGAATTCTGCATGGCTCTGACATATTGAATGATATAATCTGCCGTTATGTATTTCGGATAGAGCACACTTCCCAGATCCATGCTGTTTATAATCTCATCATAGGCAATCCGCTGTATCTTTGTCACCGTCTTGGCTTTGGAAGCCCGTCTGGCAAACAGACTTAACATAACATTTTCTTCATCCATGCTTGTCCAAGATACAAATGCATGCATCTGAGCCAGCCCCTCTTCTTGCAGAAGATTACGCTCTGTACCATCCCCATGAATAACCAATGTCTTGGGAAGTAAAGCGCTTAACTCGTTACAGCGCTCTTTACTGCGTTCAATAATCTTAACTCCCATCCCCATTGCCTGAAGCATCTTGGTAAGATAATAACTTGTCTCCCCTCCGCCCACAATCAGGACGTTACGAATACGGTTGGCTGTCATTCCGATTTTTTTGAAAAATTCATTGGCATGCTTGGGCGCCGCTACCAGCGAGATCACATCTTTTTCCTGAAGCCGGAAGCGTCCATCCGGAATATATACCTGATCTCCCCGCTCCACCATACAAATAAGGACGTTTCCTTGAAGCTTTGCGGAAACTTCCATCAACGACTGGCCGCACAAAGGGGAGCCTTCCCCTACTTTATACCCCAATAGCTCTACCCGCCCTTTGGCAAAAGTATCTACCTTTATCGCCGAAGGAAATTTCAAGAGCCTGGAAATTTCAAGAGCCGCTGTCAATTCCGGATTAATCACCATTGACAGGCCCAGCTCTTCTTTGATATAAGAAATCTCTTTATTATAGACGGGATTTCGTACCCTAGCTATGGTGTTGCAGCCTCCTGCTTTTTTTGCGATCAGACAACATAGTAAATTTACCTCATCTGAGGTAGTAACTGCAATTAGCAGGTCTGCATGGCCGATGCCAGCTTCTTTTTGCACACTGAAGCTGGCACCGTTTCCACCAATACCCATTACATCATATTGTGTTGCAACTTCCTCGGTCAATTCTTCATCACGGTCGATTACCGTAATACTATGGCCTTCCTGGCTTAATTGTTCGGTCAGCGTTCTTCCTACATTTCCGCAGCCTACAATAATTATCCGCATGTTTCCTCCTCAAGTATCCGATACTTACTTTTTTCCAGTATATTCACAACCAACGCCTTTTACCAGAATTTTATCTATCAATGTATAATGATTCCCACTTCTTCGATACAGTCGGATTTCGCCTTTCCCTGTTCCGCCTCCTATGGTCACATCCCGATTCCAGGTCCCATCCGGCGCCTGATACTGCATCTTCTGGACTTCATCTTCCTCGCAGATAATCTTTACCTCCAAAGCCGTCGTAAGGTTTACAGCTTTTACATGCCAAAGCACCTTTCCTCTTTTCATGCCGCAGGCATAACGCATCCGGGCAAATGTTCCGGGTATAGAATAGTTGATTTCTCTGCTTTTTCCTTCATAATAAATATCTGCAAAAGGCTTATTACGCAATTGGAATCCCAGTATAACCGGATTGCCGCCCCCGATGGCAAAAGCAGATCTTTCCAACAACTTTCCGGTCTTTAAGCTCTTCATCTGGCTGCCATACAGCCAAAACCATGGACAGGTAAAATCACGTCCCCATTTTTTATCTGCATAACCATGACAGGTTTTTGGAGTTATTTCATAGCTTTCACCGTCAACTGTAACAATGCCTTCATAATCTGTCCGAATCCCTTCCGCATGCCAATACATATCAAAGGGATTCATTTCACGGACAGGCTTGCTGGCGCTGTAGCCCACATGAAATGCAACCTTTTTATTCATTCGTAAAGACCACATCATGGAATGCTCTTCCCGGATTCTTCCCCAAATATTATTCTCCGAGAGAAAACATTCCCCTGCCGTAATCTTTAAAAATGTACCTGCTGCTTCCATTTCTTCAATGCCATAATACTGCTTGATCTGAAATCCCCGCTTCCCCCAGGCTCCGGCCTTTACCATCAAATAAGCTGGCCTCTGGTACGGCTTGTCTCCCATTATGGGTTCTTTTCCTCCCAGCTCAGGATTCATAATACAATATTCAACAAAAAAGACGCGTTTTTTTCCGGTCTTTTTATTTTTTCCTGTAAATGAATGGAACCAGCGGTTATAACCGCAAATTCCAAGTTTTCCGGTCATCATAGGAAGGTTTCGTTTGATATCATGCTTATTCATGTTTCATCTCCATCCTTTATCGGTCAAATTTTTTTAAAAGCCCCATGCCCAGCGGATACGGTCCCGTATGTACTCCTATGGTAGCGCCTATCTGATAAATATCAATGGACTGTATCTGGGAGTATGCCTGCATAGAAGCCAGCAGTTGATCACGAAACGCCACAGCCTCTTCATAATCATAACCATAACCCACCACGATCTGATAATCATCCGGGCTTTCGTTCTGCTTTTCAAAATGCTCTTTTACCTGCTCAATCAATTTTTTTCTGGCCTTTACACGGCTTCTGGTAATTCCTGTGGGAAAAATCTCTCCCTCCCGAAGCATGATCAATGGCTTAATCCCGAGAACAGATACGGCAGCTCCCATAACCTTACCAATACGCCCTCCATGTATCAGGTAGTCAAAACTTCCCACCGTAAAAATAATGCGGCCGCTGGGCTTAATACGTTCTACCTGTTCCACCGTCTCTTCCAGCGAGAGTCCTGCCTGCTGCATCCTTACGGTCTCCAGCACCAGAATCCCCTGCAGCACCGTATCCACCGTAGAATCAATCACTGCAATTTTCACATCCGGATATTCCTCCAATACCATAGTTCTTGCGTTCATAGCCGCATTGTAGGAACCGCTGAATTTCGTTGTAATACATAAGCAAAGAATATCCTTGCCCTCCTTGACATATGAAGTGAATACTTCCACATAATCCTGAATGGACGGCAGAGAAGACTTGGGATAGACGTCCGGATAATCTACCATTTTTTGATAAAACTCCCGCACACTAACCTCTTCCATCTCTTTTTGATAAGTCTCCCCATCAAACGTAACGTAAAAAGGCACTACATGAATCCCATTTTTCTGAGGAATATCCGTACCTAAGTCACAGGAACCGTCTGAAATTATTTGATAAGACATAAACTCTACTCTCCTTTTCAAATACATCCTTGTACAGTATAGCACCTTCCTATGCATTTATAAAGATGGTAGCGTTATTTTATTAAAAAAAGCACATGCACCGATGCATCCTTGGCATCCCGGCATGTACTCCCTCTTTCCGAAATCATATTCTCACAAACGCTTCTGTTCAAAGCGATATAACGTCTTTGCCTGTTCTATTAATAGGTCGCGTTTCTCCGGCAGCAAACGCCGGTATAATCCCACCAGCCTGCCCTCATCCTCACTTAATGGCATAGGGCATGCTTCTTTTAAATCTGAAAGTCCTAATAGGTAATCTGTAGTAACATGAAAATATCTTGCTAACCTGACCAACGTAGAAAAATCCGGTTCCCGATAATGATTTACATAACCATTCAGCGTCGTAGGCGCCATATGAAGCTGAATTGATAACTCCTTCTGCGTAATCTCCGACTCTTCGATCAGTTGATGCAAACGTGCTGCAAAATCCATGGAAACTCCCCCTTGCTGTCTGCTGTCCTGTCCGTCAATATTATATAATAAAGGAATCCCCATCCAGCCGGGTTCTTATACGCATATAGGGCAATATAATACTCAATTCGCGTATTATCTGTTATTTTTTCCTGTTGTTTTTCTGGTTCATTTCCAAAACACGCAAAGCTTCCGCCTGCTTCATTAAAATATTTTGATTATCTGTTTGTAAATCTCGGTATATTCCAACCAAATTCCCTTCACGAACCGTAAGCTCTCCTTCCGGGTATTTTCTTATATTCGTATTTCCAACCAGATAATCCGGGGATACATGAAAGTAATCTGCAATGCTTTTCAGCATTTCCTGGCTTGGCTGCCTTCTTCCTTTGATGTATCCGTTAATGGTTGATTTTGCAATATGTAATTCTTTCGCCGCCTGGGTCTGATTTAATCCAAACTCCTGCAGCAATCCTTCCAGCCTTGTGCCAAGATCCATCCAATCCCCTCCTTTTTAACTCATCTTAAGGGAATTTTTTCGCATCTCCTTAAAAATACTCATTTTGCATACGGTATATTCAATTCGAGAATTGCATGGTGGCAAACAGTCATGGCTTTGTCATATTCATTTTTCTACGTTGGTATGTTATATCCATCCTCCATCCATGGTAATCACTTGACCCGTCAAATAAGGCGGGGCATCTAATAAGGAATTTACCATTTGGCTCACTTCCTTTGGGCTGGCAAATTTGCCGCAGGGCACTTCCTCTTCCAGCGCCTTTCTTTCTTCAGGAGAAAAACATTGATTCATTTCCGTATCTATGATTCCGCAGGCAATTGCATTTACTTGTATATTACTGGGGGCCAATTCCTTTCCTAAAGCCTTGGTAAGTGCATTTACCCCTCCTTTGGATGCCGAATAGGCCGCTTCGCAAGACGCTCCGACATTGCCCCAAACGGAAGAAATATTAATGATCTTCCCTCTTTTTCTCTGAAGCATTCCAGCTGCCCCATATTTGCAGCATAAAAATACGGATGTGAGATTTGTCCGTATCATCCGCTCCCATTCTTTTATACCCATCTCCGTTAAAAGACCTATATAGGAAATTCCCGCATTGTTAATCAGCACGTCCAATGAGCCCAATGTCTCATCTATTTTCCGGAATGCCTGCTTCACATAGGCTTCCTCCCCTACATCCCCAGGAAGCGCCAGGCATGGAACATGATACAACTCTGAAAGTTCCTCTGCCTTACAAGAAAGCGTTCCGATATCCCTGCCTCCTATAGCCAAACGATATCCTTTTTGTGCCAGGCCCCGGGCAATTGCCGCCCCAATCCCTCTCGTTGCCCCTGTAATAAATGCGCTTCCAGAATTCATGTTCCTTTGCTCCTTTTCGAAAATATTCTTTTCCTCATTGTATCACGTCCGGTTCTAAATTTCTATTGTGATACGTGGAAAAATGAGTTATAATAAGGACAGGCAATTTTTGTCAATATTCAATGTAAAGGGGCTGACAGCATGCGTATAACAATTAGTGGAAGAAACATCGAGATTACACCCGGTCTGCGGCAGGCCGTAGAATCCAAGCTCTCCAAGCTGGAAAGATATTTTACGCCGGAGACGGATGTGATCGTAACCTTAAGCGTAGAGAAGGAGCGGCAGAAAATCGAAGTTACCATACCAGTAAAGGGCAACATTATCCGTTCCGAACAGGTCAGCAATGACATGTATGTGTCCATCGACCTAGTGGAAGAGGTTATTGAACGGCAACTGAAAAAATATAAAAATAAGCTGGTAGACGCCAAACAAGGCAGCGTCCACTTTAAGCCGGATTTCATTGAGAAAGAATCTCCGGAAGAAGAAGAGATTCAGATTATCCGTACCAAGAGATTTGGCATGAAGCCCATGTATCCGGAAGACGCCTGTGTGCAAATGGAACTTTTAGGCCACAATTTCTTTGTTTTCCAGAACGCAGAGACCGAAGAAGTGAATGTAGTATATAAGAGAAAGGGTAATACTTACGGATTAATTGAACCTGAATTTTAGACTTGCCCCACAAAGCCGCTGAACTTTACAGCGGCTTTTCTTTTTATTAATAATTTTTTTCGAATTATAAAAAAAATTTTTATAATTTATCCATATTTTGCACATATTTTTCCGTTATACTTGATTTATCAAATGAAGTTGATAACACATGAGACAGCGCGCATCGTTATCAGCTTCGACTAACAACAATTTCCTTTATTATAGATCAGGCTAACTGCTATGACAGCAGATGCCAAAACGTTTTTTTCATAAATTTACTCCCCTCTTTTGAGAAAAGCAGCCTATGGCTGCTTTTTTCGTGCCTTCTTTTCTTTTTTTAAAAATCCCGCCAATACGGCTCCCAGCCACACTCCAAAAGTATTTAAAATAAGATCATCCAGCTCTGAAATACCTGTGCCAAACACGTACTGGAAAAACTCTATGGCAAAGGAAAACGCCAGACCTGCTAAGGCTGTTTTGCAGCTGCCTATAATCTTACCCGTCCCCCATAAGTACATTCCGAAGGGCACAAACCATACAATGTTCCCTCCAAATAAATATACAATTCGCATCCAATTGTGATCTTGTATCAGGGGAAGATAAGATTGGAATAAAGACAAGTTGATTGTCCCGCTCCACAAATGATCTATCGTAAAATCAGAGCGAAATACAGTAATACGAAGTAGAACTGCCAGGTAAATGAAAAAAATCGCGCTATATACAATGTTTTTATTGGTTTTTTCTCTTCTTCTGCGTAATTGTTTTTCCGAGTCCAAATATTGTCTCATGTTCTTGTCCCATTTTACTTCCACTACTCTAAATCCTCAACATTAAAGCTTTCTGTTTTTAAATCACAATAATGCCTGCCCTTTATAGCAGTAAATTTCAATACGCAATAGTCTGGGTCAGTTACCCCCTGCTTATAATACATAGTATCCCCTGTACACCAGATTTCCCGCTTTATATTATCATCTTGCAAAACTTCCATTGTACCCGTCAGCATAATGCCTTCAAACTTAAAACGTCCTCTATTATAAGAGTAGATACTTGCCTTTGGATTCTTCCTAAACTGTTGTGTACGCATGGAAGATGTATTCGTCGAAAAATAAAAGCAATTTCCCTCTATTTTGCGTGGTGTAAACATTGCTTTCATATTGGGAAAACCATCTTCATCCACAGAACCGATAAATATGGTTTTTTGTTTTTGGATAAATTCGATGATCTGCTGTCTTGTTTTCATTAGAACTCCTCCTTGCTTTAAAATTATTTGCTTGTGCGCAGATTTTTTATCAAGGTATCAAGTATTCGAGCAAGATACTGTTCAAATTGTTTCTGCTCCTTTTCTGAAAAACCGTGATAAAACAACGTGTTCATTTGCTGAGAAACAGCTTCATATTTTGCTTGTAATGATTTTGCATAATCCGTAAGCGATACAATCGTCTGGCGGCGATTCTTAGGATTGATATTCCTTTCCACAATTCCCTTATTAACCATACCATTTATTACAACGGATACTGTGTTTTTAGCAAGGGAGGTTTTTTCACTTATTTCGCTGATTGTGAGATTATCTGTTTTCCACAAAATAAATAAGATTCTTCCCTGTCCGCCACTTATTTCAATGCCATTTTCAAGTAATAGCCTTTCAAAAATCCTATCTTGAAGTTGTTTTATCTGCGTAATATAAAATCCACCCTTTGTCTCCAACCCATCACCTCTAATCCTATCAGAACAATTCTATATAGAACAATTCTAAGTGTACCATGATTTTGTTCCAAAAGCAACTCGAAATGCTCTATCTTTTCATCTTCATCAATAACTTCTGCTTATCAGACAATAGCTTTTATGTATTTCTCTTCTTTCTCCATATCCCGTATAATTTCTATATAAAATCATGATAAAAAAGGAGGATATTATGAAAAAACGATTGCTGAAGCTCATTGCACTGGCAATGACTGTCTCTATGTTTGCCGTTGGCTGCGGAAGTAAGCCTGCTCCTGCCTCAAATCAGGAAGAAGCTGACCAGCAGGAAGACCAGACGCAAGAAGAAGCGCCTCAGGATGATACCCAGCCGGAACAAGAAGAAACTTCTGACGAGGATACTCCTAATAAGGAAGAAGAGACCGTTTCTGGCGAAGAAGAAACAGATCAACCTGAAATGGAAAGCGTGGCAGAATTGAACTATTCCAATGTAAATTACGATTTTGCTCAACAAATCGCAGCAGAACGGGAAGCAGTAAAGCTGATCCCGGACGTTCCTGAAATGAATCTGACCGTATCCGACGCCAAGGGAGCAACCGGAGTACAGCTTGTGGCTTCTCTGGAAGAGGGCAATACCACGGACTTTTTCTTAAATGCCCTGGTAGCTGGAAATGAATTGAACTTTACTGCCAAAGAGGACGCTGAAATTGCCAGTGCAAGCAGCAGTGTTTCTGGTGATATTTCAGTGGAAAACGGTAGTTTTACCTATATTCCCGCACCGATCAAAGCTGCTGAACCTACCGATGAAATTATTACCGTAACAATGGGCGATGGCGCAGAATACCGCGTTCATACCGTAAATGAGTCTATGCCAGGTATGGTAATTACGGGCTCCGGGGTTGACGCTGCAAATGCCGGCGTATACAACTTCGCTTTAGACAAATTCCTGCTCCGGGTAAACACAGAAGGAGAGCTTGTCTATTATCGTAATATGGGCTGCGTAGGAGAATTAATGGCCGAGAATTTTACTGCACAGGAAACAGCGGACGGAACTTATTTCACTTGTTTTGTAGAACTGCATCCGGATTTCCGCAACGCCAACGGCGGCTATTCCAGTGGCATGTACGTTGTTATGGATGAAAATTATTCAGAAATTGACTATGTGACACTGCTCCCCAATACGGAAGAAAACCATACTCATGGAGAAGGCTACCTGGATCAGCATGAATTTTTGGTAATGGGCTCTAACCATTATCTCACTTTAAGCTATACGCCGGAACTGGTATCTAATCTTCCGGAAACGGTAAAAGGTCTGGATGGCGGCAACACTGCCTACGTATGGGCAGGGGTATTCCAGGAAATTAAGGACGGCCAAGTGCTCCATGAGATCAACACCACAGACTACCCGCTTCTGTATGAATCTGCGGTAGAAAAACTGGACTATGCAAACAGCACCGACCAGGGTATCGAAGTAACGATCAATGACAATGCCATTCCTTCCCTAGCAGACGGTTGGATGGATTATGTCCATCCAAACAGCCTTGATTATACTTTAGATGAAAACGGGGAAACAAAAAAACTTCTGGTCTCCATGAGAGATCAATGTGCCGTTTACCAGTTTGATATTAACACGGGCGGTATCGACTGGATTCTGGGAGGAAAAGCAAGCACCTTATCAGGATATGACGATTTTACCAGTTCCCGGGAAGATGAAATGGGTACAGAGTTTACGGCGCTGACTTATGGACAGCACTTTGCACGGTATACAAACCGGGCAGAGGACGGAACCTTAAAAGGGAATCCTGAAATCAGCATTTTTGATAACCAGACTGGCATGGGTCCCTTCTTAATGTCTCTTCCGGTTCCTACTTTGACAAGAACTATGGAAGTTGCTATTGATGAAGCTGCCAAAACCGCAACTGTCTCCAACGTCATTGATGCAACGGCTATGAATGAAAAAACAGGGACTTACCACAATGCAAGCCATTGCGGCAGTGTTCAGTATATCAATGACAGTTCCGTGGTAACCGGATGGGGACTCCACGGCGTCATCGACAACATCGGAGCCATGGCTCCGGAAGGAACTATGAAGGACACTGGTTTTGAGGATTTGCGGGCCGGCAGCCGTCCCATCTTTACAGAATATGATGCTGCAAATGATACAGTAACCTTTGAGTTAAGCGGAGTCAGAAATGCACATTTCCAAGGACATGAAGCATTTTTCTCCTATCGTACTTATAAAACTGCTAAATAATCTTTTTCTGTTGATGCCTTACCAGAAAAAATAGTACTATACCTGTAAAAATACCAAATGAACCAGTGCTTCTACTTGTTCATTTGGTATTTTTTGTGTATACTTTTTTTAAAACTTTACCAAAGAGGGGATGGGGATATGAAATTTCTGCAAATGGAATATTTTTTAGCAGTTGCAAAAGAACTAAATTTTACAGCGGCTGCAAAATCGCTTTATATTTCTCAGCCGGCATTGAGCAAGCAGATTGCATTATTGGAAGAAGAATTGGGGACAAAACTGTTTTTACGCAACAGCCGGAAGGTGGCTTTGACAGCCGCCGGAAAACAATTTCAAAAAGACCTCACAGAAATCTATCATCAGCTAGAACACGCCAAAGCCAATGTAACCAGAATTGGAAAAACCGAAAAATTGCATTTTTCCATTGGCTGCTTTGACGGTGCAGACATACAGGATTTCCTTCCGGATGCATTTTCCTATCTGAAAAAACTGGATCCAAATATTCAAATTTCCCTGTATCGGGGAAACTTTTTAGAAAACCGAAATGCGCTGGAACGAGACGATATAGACCTTCTTTTTACGCTGGATTTGGAGCTGGCCCCTGACAGCTCTTATCAAATGCAAAAAATTATCCGGCGCAAGGGCGCTCTCATTTATTCTGACCTCTCTCCTGCCGCCGAGAAAACCTGCCCCACCGTGATGGATTTTGCCCAGGAACCTGCTTTGGTATTAAAACACCAGCTTTCTCCAGGGATAACCCAAAGCACAATCCTAAACTTACAGAAACTAGGAATCACAAATCCAAAACTCCAGGAACTGGAGAACTTTGCCACGCTTTTTGCAAACCTGGAGCTTGGACATGGCTTTGCTATTCTTACAGAAGGCGCCAGCGATCATTATCCCCATCTGAATAAAATTGTATTAGGAGAAGAATTCGGCACCTGGGTCGTAGCGGTGTGGAAAAAAGGAAACCCTATTGCGGAGCTGCTGATGGACTGCTATCCTGGCAATCTATAACAAGTACGCCGTCTACCAGTACTTTTTCAATTATGGTATTGGAAATCAAGGGGTCTCCGTCTGCAATTACAATATCTGCATCCTTTCCCTCTTCCAGGCTGCCAACCAGGTCTTCTACTCCTATATGCTTTGCCGCATGAATGGTAATGGCTTTCAGAGCTTCAAACGCATCCATGCCATGTTTCACTGCCAAGCCTGCACATAAAGGAAGATACTGTTGTTGAATCACTGGAGAATCCGTAATGATGGACACCTGACAGCCTGCCCTGGCAAGAACCCCTGGCGTCTCAAAGCTCTTATTTCTAAGCTCCGGCTTTCCTGCATGACCAAAGGTGGGGCCTACTGCCACAGGGAATCCTTCCGCTGCCAGTTCCTCTGCAATCAGAGAACCGTCTGTACAATGATCAATGGTCAGGTCTACTTGATATTCCTTTGCAATACGGATGGCTGTAAAAATATCATCCGCACGATGGGCGTGGGCCTTTAGCGGCATCTCTCCCCGGATCACAGGAATTAGGGCTTCCAGTTTCGGGTCATACGCGGGAGCTTTTCCAATATCCTCTCCGGCCGCTTCCTTCCTGGCCAGATATTCTTTTGTCCGCTCCAACATAATGCGAAGCTTAGATGCGGTGCTCATTCTGGAATAATTGTCTTTATCCTTATAACACCGCTTCGGATTCTCCCCAAAAGCACATTTCATTGCCACTGCTTTTTTTATCACCATATCGTCAATCCGTTTTCCCACTGTTTTTATGGCGGTAAAAGTCCCGCCCAGTACATTGGAGCTGCCCGGCCCGGTAGCCACGCAAGTAACGCCTGCCTGCAATGCCATTTCAAAGGTAGGATCTTGGGGATTAATACCGTCAATGGCAGATAGTTGGGGCGTCAGGGAATCAGTAGCTTCGTTATAATCCTGTCCCTCAAAGCCAATGGCATAGCCATCCAATCCAAGATGGCAGTGTGCTTCTACAAATCCGGGATAGACATGCTTGTTGGATGCATCTATTACAACTGCGTCATTGATGATTTTTCCTTCCAGCACCGGTGCAATTTTTTTTATTTTTCCGTCAGCAATCAAAATATCCGCATGGTAAGCCTCTTCATGAACCGCATCATGAATCATGCCCTGTTTAATCACTATGATAGAATCTGACTGTTCCATTTTCTTCCTCCATACTTTCACATATCCTGGTGTTAGTTTGCCACAAACTCCAGAATTTCAAACGTTGTCAACTTATTTTTACGGTCTTTTTCTGCCCTTTGTTTTTAAACAGCCCCTGGTACTTTTTTAACTTTGCCTTAGGCACTTTCAACTTTGCCTTCTCATGGATCCCTTTCAAAGCGTTTGTTCCCACCTTTGAAATCTTTGTAGACTTAATCTGAATAGTACGCAAGGACTTGGTTTTATAAAATGCCTCTTTTCCTATGGTATGTACATTTTTTCCTATGGTCACAGAGGTAATGGAAGTACGGTTCTTTAACGCACGGTCCTCTATTTTTACTATTTTAAATGATGCTCCCATTATTTTTACCGTATCGCCAATTGTGACTTTTTTTACGTTTTTTTCAAGACCTGCAAAAGAAACCGTGCCTTTGCCGTCTGTCTTGGCCGACATAATTTTATATCGATAATTTCCAACGGTATAAGCCGCACCTTTTTTGCATTTTACTTTATTGATAGATTTATTGGACACTGTCTTACCGCAATCCTGACAAACAATCTTCACATAACCTTTATTAGAAAACGTTGCTGCTTTGGTTTTCATCTCTGTGTGACGATGTCCGGTTGCCCGTTTTATGACTGTATTGCAAACGGTACATTTCTGATCCTTGGTGCAGGTGGCCGCTGTTCCTGGCGTGTGGCCCTTGGCTTTCGCTAATACTTCCTGACAGATCATGCAGGTCTGCGGACTTGTACAGGTAGCTTCCGGCCCTGGAGTATGGCCTTTGGCCTGTGATAACACTTCTCCGCATACCATACATGTTTGTGCCTGGGTACAGGTGACCCCGCTTCCCGGGGTATGGCCTTTGGCCGGAATCGTACGCGTCTTTTGGAACCCGCATACAGAACATTTCTGATATTCCTCTCCATCAATAAGGCAGGTTCCCGAAGATGCGACAATCCAGGCACCAAAGGTGTGTACATGAATATCCGTTTCTCTGCGGACGCCGGATGAATTGGGAGACTGGGAAATCCCATAATTCAATATACCGTCTTTTGTGATATGGAATCCATAAATATAACCCATCTTTTGTTCTCTATCCGTTAGCTCGTACGCTAAAACCGGCTCTGCAGAGGGGGAGGAAAGATCCAGAGAAAGTATTTTATTGGGTTCCGCATAATAAAGCTGGCCCCCGAAAATGCAACAGCCACTGAAATTTTCTGAATAAGTCTGTGAGGCGCTTCCCCAAACTGGCCATTTTTTATCCAGAGCAGCAATGGTATCCACCTTGTTTAATCCCCCATTGCTGCCCGTATACTTTGTCAAAGTACTTCCATAATTTCCATACCAGTATCCATCGTGATAAGAAAAGGCGCTGTCCACAACATTCCAGAAGCAATTATCAAAGGCCGTGCTGGATGCCTGGGATTCTCCCGCTGGCCCGGAATAGACGAAATCTGTGGCATTATGAGGAAATGCGTTGCTTACGGAAGGGGCGCGGAACCATTTCGTACTTTTCAAAAGATAAACATGCCTTGCCCTTCCACACATATCCTCCACAGGATCATTCCAGGTTACATCTACGTGATACCAGTAATTCCCAATCTGCACAAGATTCCAGGCATGGTTTAATCTGTCGCTGGTGACAAGTTCACAGGGAATTCCAAGCTGCTTCATCAATTCGAAAAAGGCAAGGGCATATCCCTGGCAGACTGCCTTTTGCCCTATCAACGCATCATAGGAGCTATGGTACGTATGGCTGTTATCATATTCACAATGCAGCGCAAGATAATCATTCACATATAATGCTTTTTCCAAATCTGACCAGGAAGGATTCACACCTGATATAATCTCTTCGACTTTACTGTTATAAGCTGCAACCATTTCATTTACCTTAGGAGCAGTAGCCTTATAAGTAAGGCGAAGTTCCGTAACAATGTTGCTGCTTTTATCATAGCTATAGTTATAAGATGAATTCAGGTAAAAATATTCCGGATGGTTATTTAAGAATTTGATCAGGAACGTACTAAGCTCTGAAACTGTCATTCCATATTCTCGCATAGGAATATTCCCCTGGAGATTCTCAACAGCTGCCACAAGCATCCGTTCCATTTCTCCTTGGTCTGCCATCCGAAAAGCCATAATCCCTGAATCTGTCTCTTCTTCCAGCAGCCCTCCATCCTGGAGAACAGCGGAAAGAGTTGTTTCTTCCTCATCTGTCTCTGATGCATGTACCTGCACAAAACAATAAGAGAACATCAAAAACATAATCAGAAAACATAAAAAATTTCTCGCTGTCACATGCAGTGATTTTATGTTTAACATCTCCATTCCTCCTTTCTCCCGCTATATATATGCCCTTCCCTCTTATATTGTAAAGCCATATTTCTATCAACACGCAAAAAGCTGCCGTAAAGCATATCATAGAATTTTGTACATCCATTGAAAACCAATCTCTGCATTGTTCCATTCCTGCCAGCGACAGCCTTTGCTGATACCCCGGACTCAAAACAGCCGGGGCAGCTATTTTTATTTACCAATATTCAGACGTATCAATGCCTTCTTTAAGGCAGCTTCCGCCCTTGCCACATCAATCCCTGCCGCATGGCTCTGCAGCCGTTCTTCGGCCCGCTTCTTTGCTTCCTCCGCACGGTTCTTATCAATCTCATCTGGCCATTCCGCCACTTCTGCAAGAATCGTAACTTTTTCCGGAAGAATCTGGGCAAATCCGGCGTGAAGCGCTGCCTGTTTCTCTCCCTGGGCTTCCTTGATATTCAAGATTCCCGGAGCAATCACAGTGGTCAGCGGTATGTGGTTCTTATATACACCGATATCTCCGTCTTCTGCCGTGAATTCCACCATAAAGGCTTCTCCCTGGTAAAACACGCGATCCGGTGTGATGATCTCTAATTGAAATAAGTTGTTCCCATCAGCCATCGTATCACCCCTTACTTCATGCGGGCGCGTACTTCATCAATACTTCCTGCATTTAAGAAATGACCTTCCGGAACATCATCATGCTTGCCTTCCAGAATCTCACGGAAGCCCCGAAGCGTCTCTGAAATGGGCACGTATTTTCCTTCCAGTCCGGTAAACTGGGTTGCAACGAAGAAGGGCTGTGAAAGGAATCTCTGTACCTTTCTGGCACGGTTTACCACCAGCTTATCATCTTCGGAAAGCTCATCCATACCAAGAATTGCAATAATATCCTGCAATTCTTTATATCTCTGGAGAATCTCCTGAACCCCGCGGGCTACTTCAAAATGTTCCTGGCCTATGACACGAGGATCCAAAATCCTGGATGTGGATTCCAGAGGGTCTACCGCCGGATAAATACCAAGTTCCGTAATGGAACGTGACAACACGGTGGTAGCATCCAAATGAGCGAAAGTAGTTGCCGGAGCCGGGTCTGTCAAGTCATCCGCAGGCACATAAACTGCCTGTACGGAAGTAATGGAACCGCTCTTCGTCGAAGTAATACGCTCCTGGAGCGCGCCCATCTCCGTCTGCAGCGTAGGCTGATAACCTACGGCGGAAGGCATACGTCCCAGCAATGCAGACACCTCAGAACCTGCCTGGGTAAAACGGAAAATATTATCAATGAACAAAAGCACGTCTTTTCCGCCTTTGTCACGGAAATATTCCGCCATGGTCAAACCTGTTAAGCCCACACGCATACGGGCTCCCGGAGGCTCGTTCATCTGTCCGAACACCATACAAGTTTTATCAATAACGCCGGATTCCTTCATCTCGTAGTAAAGATCGTTTCCCTCACGGGTACGCTCGCCTACACCGGTAAATACGGAATATCCGCCGTGCTCTGTCGCTATATTGTGGATCAACTCCTGGATCAGCACCGTCTTGCCCACGCCGGCGCCGCCAAACAGGCCGATCTTACCGCCCTTCTGATAGGGACAAAGCAAGTCTACTACCTTGATACCGGTCTCCAACATCTCTGTAGCAGTCGCCTGCTCTTCAAAAGCCGGAGCTTTCCGGTGAATGGGTAAATATTCCACCTCTGTGGGCGGGTCTATCTCATCTATGGGCTCACCAAGAACGTTAAACATACGCCCCAGTGTTTTTTCACCGACAGGAATTGTAATGGGCGCTCCGGTTGCTGCCGCATCCATCCCGCGCACCAAACCGTCGGTGGAACCCATGGCAATACATCTGACCGTATCATCACCCAGATGCTGGGAAACCTCAACAACCAGCTTCTTGCCTCCCTCAAGGGGAATGTCAATCGCCTCGTTGATTTCCGGCAGCTTATTATCGGCGAACTTAATATCAAGAACGGCGCCGATAATCTGAGTGATTTTGCCTATATTCTTTTCTGCCATTTTTTCACTCCTTTTGTTTTCATCAGGATATCGCCTCAGCGCCTGCAATAATCTCCGTTAATTCCTGAGTAATGTTGCTCTGACGCGCTCTGTTATATTTCAAAGTCAAATCACCTATTATTTCTTCTGCATTGCTGGTAGCCGAATCCATAGCCTGCATCCTAGCGCCATTTTCACTGGCGACAGCCTCTACCAGGGCGCCATAAAACAGACTTGTGATATACTTAGGGATAATCCTGTCCAACGCTTCTTCTTCGTTTGGCTCATAATTCATGGGAATACTGATATCCGCACTGGAAATCTCCTCTTCGTCAAATTCAACCGGAAGAAGCTTCATCAGTGTGGGAACATGGCTTACCGTATTCTTAAAATGGGTATACGCCAAATAGATCTCCCCAATCTCTCCCTTGGAATAGGCGTCCAGGATCTCGTTGCAGATTGCTATGGCGTCTCCATAAGTGGGTCCGTCCATCACATCGGAATGATCCGCCGTAATCTCATAGCCCTTTCGTTCCAGCCCGTCCATGGCTTTACGCCCGATGGCGTATACCTTTACATCCTCTTTTGGTATCTCGCTTCCGGTCAGAAGCTTCACAATATTGGAATTGTAGCCGCCGGCCAATCCCCGGTTGGAGGATATGACCACTACCGCTTTCTTAGCGGAATTCCCAGGCTTGAGATAAGGATGCTCCAGGCTGCCGGATCTGGCAAGCATGGAAGTTACGGTCTGATACATATAATTAAAATATGGATTTGCCTGTTCTGCACGGGTTCTGGCCTTTTGCAGTTTTACCGTAGATACAAGCTTCATGGCTTTGGTGATCTGCTGCGTACTCTGTATGCTGCTTTTTCTTTGCTTTATGTCTCTTAAAGAAGCCATATTTTCACCGCCTTACTTGTGTTCTACTGGAAAGATGCCTTACACTCCTCAATGGCCTTCACCAGCTTGTTTTCTGTCTCTTCTTTGATCTCTTTGTCGTTACGGATCGCTTCCGGAATCTCCGGATACTTGGTATCGATGAAATCAAATAATTCCTGCTCAAAACGCTGCACATCCGCCACCGGAATATCCAACAGATATTTTCTGGTAGCCGCATAGATGATGATAACCTGATATTCCACCGGCATGGGCTTATACTGAGGCTGCTTTAACATCTCACGGATTCGCTCGCCCTGTGCCAGACGCTCGCTGGTATCTGCATCCAGTTCGGAACCAAACTGGGCAAATGCAGCCAACTCACGATACTGAGCCAGTTCCACACGAATAGGGCCTGAAATTTTCTTCATAGCCTTAATCTGGGCAGAGCCTCCTACACGGGATACAGACAAGCCTGCATTGATCGCAGGGCGGAAACCTGCATTGAACATCTCTGTCTCCAGGTAAATCTGACCGTCTGTAATAGAAATTACATTGGTGGGGATATATGCGGAAACGTCCCCTGCCTGAGTCTCAATAATAGGAAGAGCCGTTAGGGAACCGCCTCCCAATTTCTCTGACAACCTTGCCGCACGTTCCAGCAGTCTGGAATGAAGATAAAAAACATCGCCGGGATACGCTTCACGCCCTGGCGGCCTTCTCAGGAGCAAGGAAAGGGTACGGTAAGCGGTTGCGTGCTTACTTAAGTCATCGTAAATCACCAGTACGTCCTCGCCGTTCTCCATCCATTCTTCTCCGATTGCACATCCGGCATAAGGAGCAATATACTGCAAGGGTGCAAGCTCACTGGCGGTAGAAGCCACTACCGTAGTATAAGCCATGGCACCAAATTCTTCCAAAGTCTTTACAATGGTTGCCACCGTAGACGCCTTCTGGCCAATGGCAACGTAAATACATTTTACGCCCTGTCCCTTCTGATTAATAATCGTATCAATGGCAATGGCCGTCTTACCTGTCTGACGATCGCCAATAATCAACTCACGCTGACCCCTTCCGATGGGAATCATGGAGTCAATCGCCTTGATACCTGTCTGTAACGGCGTATCCACGGATTTACGGGAGATAACGCCGGAAGCAACTCTCTCAATCTGTCTGAACTTATTGGTCTCAATAGGGCCTTTTCCGTCAATGGGCTGCCCCAGGGCGTTTACGACACGTCCCATCATGGCGTCGCCCACAGGAACCTCTACTACTCTTCCGGTAGTCTTTACCGTATCGCCCTCGTTGATATTTCTATGATCGCCCAACAACACGGCGCCTACATTATCTTCCTCTAAGTTCAATACCATTCCATAAACTTCGCCAGGGAACTCTAACAGCTCGCCCTGCATGGCATTCTCCAAGCCATGGATACGGGCAATGCCATCCGCTACCTGAATAACGGTCCCCACATCCGATACTTCCAGCTCTGAAGCATACCGCTTGATCTGCTCTTTGATTACGGAACTTATTTCTTCTGGTCTTAAATTCATGGAGCGCATTCACCTACTTTCAACTGTATTTTCGATAATTCCCGGCTCAGGCTTAACAGCTTCGTCTGAATGCTGCTGTCCACCACTCTGTCACCAATCCGAATTACCATTCCGCCAATCAAGCCTGCATCTACAGCATAGTGCATCTCAAAGGACACATATTTTGTAGTCTCCAAAAGCCTGGCCTGTATCTGCTCTTTCTGTGCATCCTTCAGCGGAAATGCGGACGTCACATATGCAGTACCAATATTCTTATATTCTTTTACCTGTTCGATGAAATATGAAAAAACAGATTCCATCTCGCCGTAGTGGTTCTTGGAAACCAGCATCCGCATAAGGCCCAGCAGTTCGCTGCTGATGCGCCCCTTGAATACTTGTTCCAAAATCTCGATTTTCTCTTCTTTTACGATTTTAGGGTGATTCATCAGTTTGGTCAATTCGCCGTTTTCCTTAAGAATCTGTGATATGCCCTTAACCTCCGACAATAATTCATCCAGCTGATTCGATTCCACGGCAAGCTCAAATAATGCATCCCCATATGTTTTGGACACTAGCTTTGCCATGTGCTATCACCTATTTCCTTCAATGTCTCTTCTACCAGCGTATCCTGAATCGTTGTATCAATGGATGCGGCAACTACCTTGCCTGCCATCATGGATGCAATCGAAATCATTTCCTGTTTCATCTCATCCAGTACACGTTTCTTCTCCAACTCTGCTTCCTCGTTGGCGCGCTGGATGATCCGAGCAGCCTCTTCCCTGGCCTCTTCCACAATACGGGCTTCATTTTTCAATGCCTTTTTGCGGGCTTCACTCAAGATCTCTTCCGCTTCTTTATCCACGTTTTTGATCTTCTCTTCGTACTCTGCTTTTCTTGCGGCAGCGTCCTTCTTGTCTGCGGCGGCAGCATCAATATCATTCTTGATCTTCGCCTTCCTGTCTTCCAACATCTTTCGGACAGGGTTGAACAAAAGGTAGGACAACAGCGTGAACAGCACGAATATGGCAATCGCCAGAAGAATCGTATCATGGAGAAGCTGAGGATCCAAATCAACTAATCTCTCCAAGGCTTGGCCTCCTTTCCGTTATTCACATCGACAGAATCAGGCGTAGCCCCCTTCTGTCCGATTCCCGCTACTGCGGTATGTCGTCCTCTCCTTACGGTACTAACGGCTTAACGAAAAGTAAGAGCAGTGCAACAAGCAAACCATACAAACCTGTCGTCTCTGCAACGGCCTGGCCCAAAAGCATGGTAGACATAATATCACCCTTTGCACCGGGATTACGTCCTACTGCCGCTGCTGCATGACCTGCTGCAATACCCTGACCAATACCAGGACCGATACCTGCGATAACTGCCAAACCTGCGCCGATTGCTGAACATGCTAAAATTAATTCTGTTCCTGTAATGTTTTCCATTCTGAATTCCTCCTTGGGTTTCAATTTTCTTTTTACTTAAGCTTCGTCTCCCATTGCATTGCTGATATAAGTCATCGTCAGCATGCAGAATACATAAGTCTGAATTGCTCCTGAGAACAAATCAAAATACACATGTAAAAATGCCGGCCATGCGATGGCGATCTTTGATAGCAGCGCATAGACCAATGCCATAATAACGGTTCCTGACAGCACATTTGCAAACAAACGCAGAGACAGCGATATAGGAACCGCAATCTCGCTGATTACATTGATCGGAAACCAAATGGGAAGCCATGGCGGCAATGGAGAACACATATCCTTCCATATGTCCTTTGGTTTCTGATAACGGAACTGGGTAATGTGAATCAGAAAAAATGTAATAATACCCAATGGCAGCGTAGTTCCGTAATCTGCTGTAGGCGGCCTTAGGCCGAAAATACCGGAAATATTGGAAACTAAAATAAAAATAAAGATAGTGCCGATATAATTGGCAAAGCCGCGGCCTCTTGCACCCATGGTGCCGTGTACCATATTATCCAGCATCTCTACCATTAGTTCCGCAATATTTTGAAGCGTTCCGGGAACTTCTGTCGCATGCTTCATCTTAATATTCACCGCAAGGGCAAATCCTACCAGAATCAGCATAACAATCAGGATACACACATGGCTGTTGGTAATCCAAAAAGTCTGGCCGAACAGCTCATAAGAAAAGAGCCCGTGTATCATAAAATCAACGTCCGATCCGGAAGACATCAGGATTGCATTATCCACAATTTCACCTCCTTATTCAAGTCCTTATTCACTCTTTACACTCATCTACCTGATTCGTAGATCCATCACTTCCCCTCTTTTTGCCTTTTATTAATAATTTATGCATAAAGGGCTGAAAATAGGCAGCCGTCTTTAAGCCCATTATACCCACAAACATGGCGATCACATTGCCAAGATGAAAAAAAGAAACGATAAAAAATAATACTACAATGACAATGTAACGAAGCAGAGAAAACATGGTAGTTCTTAATTTTGCTCTCTTTTCAATCGCAAGATCCATGGTATCCAGTATCACAATCCCCATATGAATGGCCATTCCCATCGCTGCGGCAATGCCAATCCACAATCCTGTAGAATATAAAAGCTTATCCTCCACAAACCAGACGCCCACAAGCTGCACCAGCAGCCCGTACAGAAAAATCTCCAATATCAGTTCGGGAAGAACCTGATTAATCCTTCTTAGCATTGCTTCCACCCTTATCTTCATACAGCTTCTTTGCCATAATCCATACATTACGAAATCCCGCCAAAGCGCCGATGAGAAACAGCGGAACCGCAATAATAGGAATTGAAAACCGCTTTCCAAGATACGCGCCAATCATGGTACATAGCAAAATAGGAACCAGCATGCTGATGCCAAATTGCGTAACCAGTACCAATGACTGGAACACACTGCTTTTGTGTTTCACATGCAGTCCCCCTTATAATTGTACTTTTTTTCATACACAAAGCTATTATAACCAGTTTCAGGAAAAATGTCCACTGATTCCTTAAAAATTCTTCAAATGATTCTATCAATGACAAATTTTGGAAAATTGTTCGGAAAATTATTGTTTCAAAAAAAAGAAAAGACGTCAATGATCGTCACGGTTGCAAGGTATCACGAAAAACACTAGCATTTATTTGTGATACGCCTAAAACTGTGAACTTTGACGCCCTCTTTTTTTATATATCCAATTCTATTCCTTCATCTAGGGTCTCCGAGACATATTTCCCATTCTTCTTCCGCTGCTTTACACATTCTGTAAGCAAATATTCAATCTGTCCGTTGAGGGAACGAAAGTCATCTTCCGCCCAGGCGGCAAGCTGGGCATAAAGCTTGGCGGAAATACGCAGGGGAACCTGTTTCTTCGCCTCTGCCATATGCTAATAGAGACTGCCGGAATTGACCACAGGCTGAGGATCTTTGTTGCCGCAAAGTATCACCAGCAGATTGGAGACCATGGCTGCTTTCCGCTCTTCATCCAATTCCACAATATTGCTCTCTCCCAGCTTCTTCAAAGCCATATCCACCATGCCTACAGCTCCGTCTACAATCATCTTCCGGGCGTCAATTACGGCTGACGCCTGCTGTCTCTGAAGCATGACTGCCGCAATCTCCGGCGCATATGCCAAATATGTGATCCGTGCTTCCATGATCTCCAAGCCCGCATCTCTTACTCTGGATTGAATCTCATCGCGGATCCTGGCCGCCACAATCTCACTGGATCCCCGCAGGGAGCCTTCGTCCGGTTCACCATCCCCTGTCGTATCCACGTTCTTTGACACATCATAGGGATAGAGCCGCACGATATTCCGCAGCGCCGCATCGCATTGGATGGATAAAAACTCTTTGTAATTATCCACATGAAAGACTGCCTTTGCCGTATCCTTGATACACCAGATTACCGCAATCCCAATTTCCACCGGATTCCCCAGGCAGTCGTTGATCTTCTGCTTATTATTATTCAGCGTCATTACTTTCAGGGAAATTTTTTTGCTGATAGCCTGCACATTTCCGTTCACTCCAGACGCGCTTATGGAAAGCTGAGCGGTTCCTTGTGCATTATCCACATCTCCGCTTTGCCGTAAAGTAGTCTTCGCCGCCGGATTTACTGCGACAGCAAAGGGATTCACATAGTAAAAACCCTCCCCCCGCAGGGTGCCGACATACTTTCCGAATAAGGTCAGCACCAGGGCTTCCTGCGGCTTTAATACTTTCAGGCCGCAGAATAATATCCATCCCAGGCAGAACCAGATAATACCTATCGCCATCAACAGACCCCCCAGCACAGGCGTATTGTCTAAGTTGATACATCCAAAGACAAAAACGGCAATCGCAAGTGCATAAGACAGTAACGTAAGCAGCAAAACCGGCATACCTTGTTTGGGTTTTAATATTTGTTCTTTCATCGCTTCTCTCCTCCTTTATTCTTTATGATATCATTTTAATATCATAAAGAATATTTGTCAAGGTATTTATTATAAAAATCCAAATGAGTTTCGGTCCTTGAAACCGTAGAATTACTAAACGCTTACGGTGTAGTTTGCCACTACATCATCAACTGGTTAAACGGTGACGACAAGGGCAACAACTAGCCTAGTGGTTGCTTTGCCACTATAAAAGTAAAGAAGAATCCCTCAACTACATTGCAGTGCGGTCGGGGGATTCATTTCTTCGTCAATGTTGGCTGACTTCTTACATCTTTTTGCCTACTGGCAATATAGTATATGAAAAATCAGTTTGTAATTTTCTCAAGGTTTTTGAAATTGAAAATAAATATGATTCATGCTAATATTTTGATAAGGAAAAAAGTATACAGGAGGTGAAGTGGTTGGGGGAGAAAGATGAGAAGATGGAGGAAGAAGTGATGAAATACACTATATAAGATAGTGTTTTCACTTCCTTGTTCAAAGAAAAGAAATATCTGATACAGTTGTATAGGGCAATCCATCCAGAGGATACAGAAGCCACAGAAGAGGATTTACAGGATGTGACAGTCAGCAATGTATTGGTAAATGATATCTATAATGATGTTGGTTTCAGAATTGGCTCAACCTTATTAATTCTGATTGAAAGCCAGTCCACATGGACATCCAATATCATATTCAGGGCTTTGATGTATCTGGTGCAGACATACAGGGAATATTTTAAAGAAACAAAGCAGGATATATATAATAGTAAAAAACTCAGAATGCCAAAACCAGAAATTTATGTTATATATATTGGTGACAGGAAGACAAAGCCTGAGGAGGTTTCATTTTCAAAGGAATTTTTTGGTGGTGATGAGGTCTGTCTGGATTTAAAAGTGAAAATGATATATGATGGCAAAGAGGGGGATATAATAAATCAGTATGTAGTATTCACAAAAGTATGTAATGAGCAGGTGAAGATTTATGGCAGGACAAGGAAAGCCATCAAAGAAACCATCAGGATTTGTAAAGACAGGAATGTATTAAAGGAGTATCATTATGCCAGTTGCAAAGGAACAAATCCGACAGATTATCTCACAAAACAACATTAACAGCGTTGCTGATGTATATACTGATACTCCACAATGACCTGAGTACGGACGTCTATACCTTTAAATGTGGCCTTTCCAGGACAATCTGTAATATCAGTTCTATGCTAGCCATATCTCCATCAAAACACTTTGTGAAAAAACCATGATCAAGCAGGTGAAATCCTCTTAGTCTCTGCAAAGTAAGCTGCTCAGGCAGGATCACCTGCCTCCCACCGTAAATATAGTAATTGAAAATGTCGGCAAACACGCCTGCATCTTTTACTTAATCCTTTGTAATCGTATCTGTTTTCAATGGCCTCCACAGCCTTTCTGCCTAAAAGTATGGCAAGCATTTCATCAAATTCTCTCCCCACCATGATTCCGTTATACGAAAACAACTGCTTTTTTTCAATCCGTCCGAACTGATTGACGACACAAAAAATGATCCTTATCCGGCGTTCATCATATAGTTGCGAAACACGTATTCCACAGATATAATATAAACAAAAACATGAAAACCACAAAAAAATTCAATGCACATATGATCCTCTGTATACCAGGGAGGTTCTTACGATTGAGAAAGGAAGATTTATGACGGAAGACAAAGGAAAACGCTTTACTCAATATATCAAAGATTATATTGTTTTTGACTTAGAAACAACCGGCATCAGGCCCAATTCGGACGAAATTATTGAAATTTCGGCTATCAAGGTGCGGAATCATCAGGCAGAAGATCAATTTTCCACATTAGTGAATCCAGGAAGACATATTCCAAAAGCCGCAACAGCAGTCAACGGTATTTCAGATGAGATGGTTAAAGACGCTCCCGGCCTGAAAGAGACAATGGAGCATTTTTATCAATTTATTGGAAATGATATTTTGATTGGGCACAACATACATACATTTGATATGATTTTTATTTACAATGCCGCCCAACGGGTTCTGGATACAGAAATCAAAAATGATTACATTGATACCCTCTATATGGCCAGAAAATGCTTGCCGCAGCTTTCTCACCACAGGCTGTCCGACGTTTCGGAATATTTCCACATTAGTACGGAAGGGGCTCATCGTGCTCTTTGCGACTGTGTTATGAATCAAAAATGTTATGAAGAGCTTGGAAAAATTTGGATAGAATCAAAGGACATTCAACCGGAAGTGCTTTGTCCCCAATGCGGAGGAGAAATGATACGTCGGAAGGGGAAATTCGGGGAATTCTATGGGTGCAGTAATTTTCCACGTTGCCGGGGCACTCGGAAATGCTGACGATACATTGGGGGATGCCGCTTTAACGAATGAAAATTCAAGAAGCGACACCCCACCACAAAGGCACACTCTTTGTGAAACATTTCAAATTCTGTCGCTATAAGACAAAGATTTTATATAGCTTTCCATGTAAATAAAGTCTGGCGCTCCATCTGCCCGGCTCGGTAACTTTATTACAGTTTCTTTCATTTTCTCCAGGGTCCATTTTCTTCCATATCCAAAACGGTATTTATTTGCTTTAATTACCGTTATGAGAAACATTGCAATATCCAAGTAATTCAAATCCCCTGGAATCATATCTGCTTTCGTTAAACGTCTACCCTTAGAGAAATCAAAAATAAATTTCAGCTTGAACTCTTTCCATCTCTTGATATCTAAATTAGAATGCAGGCCGCTTCTTTTATATTTACATTCCAAATCAGCTGCTCCAACCTTAACCATGTATGCAAAAAAATCATTCACAGTCTGTTGAAAACCATCCTGTGTCAATTTGGAATAATCAGTCTGCATATATGCTTCACACAGCCATTCATCATCATATCCGATACAATGTTTTGCAGATAAGCCATCGACAACATCTTTGTTTCTGTATAACTTCACCCATTCCTTTTCAGCTGTGGCGTCAGAACAATACCCAGCCCGCTGCCGTCGCCACCTGAATATTTAATAAATTCATGATAAAAAACGCCCAAAGCATCAACCGTACTGTCCGCATAATCCATCATTGACTTAATTTTCATTTCTAGCTGTTCAATATACCAGGTAATAGATTTGGAATATCCTAATGGTATCTCTGCAAACTTCGTATTATCCTGAAGGGTACTGAAAACCTGTTTTATGTAACTGATCCGGCTACTCTTAATATTGCTGTCTTTCAGGACATTTTCTATGGCATTTTGGATATTCTGCATGATCAGTCTGTAGGATGTGAGGGAGGAATAACTTTTGGAGAAGTCTTTATCATTTAGTGCAATTAGTATTCCTGCAATGAAAATCGGCTTATGCGATTCTGTTACCTTGATTTCTCTTAAAGAATTATGCATGTCAATAGCAGTGTTTCTAATCTTATCTAAGGAGTACGCTTTTTTAATTTGTTCAGGCTTTCTGTATACTGTTCAATTGCCACTTTATACATCTCCTTTTTCGGATTTTCTACTGCCAATATTATTTTCTGAACTATAAATTAGACTCATCTCATGCGAAATAAAGGATAATGTATGCCAATCTTTTTATGCATATTTTTAATATATCATAAGCGTCCATAAATATCAATTCATTTTCGAACATTTGTTTGAATTTTGTTTTTCCCCACTTTTTATAGAAGTGACCGAACTTAACTCCATCTCTGTAGTAAAATTTTACTATGCTTTTATTTAAAAGTATTGCCCTCAACATCATTGACATTATTTTGGTTTATCATTGTTGATTGATACTAGATAAGGATAATTTTTGTGTCAAGCATATTGAAAAAGATTTCTGCATATGCTATAATGCCAATAGGCAAAAGATGTAAGAAGTCAACCAACATTGACGAAGAAACGAATCCCTCGACCGTACTGCAATACAGTCGAGGGATTCTTCTTTACTTTTATAGTGGCAAAGCACCCACTAGGCTAGTTGTTGCCCTTGTCGTTACCGTCTAACCATTTGATGATGTAGTGGCAAGCTACACCGCCCAGAACGGCAACTAAAAAA
>JAAVYA010000018.1 GCA_022790855.1 Lachnospiraceae bacterium
ATAGGTCGGAGGTGGAAGTGCAGCAATGCATGGAGCTGACCGTCACTAATCGGTCGAAGGCTTGACCAAAGGAAAGAAAGAGAAAGTGTTTGGGAAGAAAGCGGAGTAGGGAGCGGAGAGAGAAGGAAGGGCGGTAAGCCCATCGGGTCTGTGTGAAATTTTGAAGGTATATGGTTCAATAATCCTCGATAGCTCAATGGTAGAGCACTCGGCTGTTAACCGAGTTGTTGTAGGTTCGAGCCCTACTCGGGGAGGTATGAAAAGCACGTAAACATCAGTCTTTGCGGGCTTTTTTCATTCTTATCACAATATAAAGCTGGAATGGCAACATAGAATATTTATAAAAGAAAAAAATATATACGGGATGTACGAAAGCGAAGGTAAAGCTTTTTCTTGTAATGAAACCTTATATTGGATTTATACAGGGTTTCTTTTTTATTATTTATCATAGCAATATAGAAGCATTTGACGGTGCACAGTAGAGAGTATATACAATTAAAAATATATGGATTTTTTCAATTAGGAAGGGAGAATTTATATATGAATAAAGAAACTCCATATTATCCTCTGTCATCTCTTTAAAATCTTCTTGGTATATGTCAATGACAAGTAACGCGCTTTTTTTCAGTTTTCATAATTTATCGTTTTCATTTTGTTTTTTATGCCTATATATTACAAATCCAAGTAACGCAATTAAAAATTCTGTGATCGGATAAGTAAGCCAGACGCCTGTCATTTTCCATATAGCAGACAGGAAAAATGCCATAGGAATAATCAAAACCAATCCTCTTAATATGGAAAGTATATGCGCAGGCAACGCTTTTTCTATGGAGGTAAAAAAGGTAGCTAAAATAATATTATATCCGACAAAAGGAATAGATATAAAATATAATTTTAAACCAGTTGCAGAAATTTGTTGTAACTCCATATTATTCTCACTATTAAAAATACTAGTAATTGGCTCTGCAAAGACAAAAATAAGTAAATAAATAGTAATAGATATTGCCAACATCGTTGCTAAAGCGTATTTAAGAACAACTTTTGCCGCTCTGTTATTATGAACCCCATAAAAGGTACTGACCAATGGTTGAATGCCCTGTGCAATACCTGTGTATACTGCAACAATCACCAGAGATATATTGGCAATCACTCCATAAGCAGCTACGCCCGTGTTTCCCGCTAACTTTAATATAATCGCATTAAAAGTTATCATCGTAATTCCAGAAGAAAGCTGAGCGACCAAAGACGGAAAACCTAACGATATATTCTGCTTTACAATATGTTTCCTGATCTTTGTTTTTACAAAATGGAAAGTATTTTTCTTTTTGACCCAGTGCGGAAGCATCATAACAATACTGATAATCGGGGATAATCCTGTGGCAAGAATAGCTCCGAAAATCCCCATACCCATTGGAAAGATAAAAATGTAATCCAACAGAATATTGGCAAAGCTTCCGACCAACTGAGCTATCATAGGAAGCTGCGGGCTGCCGTCGTTTCTAACAAAACAAAGTAATACATCGTTCAGCATAAATGCAGGCGTAAACAACAGCAACCAGCGCAAATAAGTATTTGTTATTTCCAGTACGCTTTCATCAGCTCCTAAGAGTATTGCCAGTTGACGAGAGAAGAATAAACCAATCAGAACAAAGGCTGCTGAAAAAATCATCGCAAGATATAGTGTATTTGTATAAACCTGATTAACTTCCTCCGTTCGTTTCTGGCTTTTGCAGACTGAAAATCTTGTTGCACCACCCATACCCAGCATAAGTCCTGTTCCATGAATAAAATTGTATACAGGAATAGCAAGATTTAATGCGGTAAGACCGTTTGTACCTAAGCCTTTTGATACAAAAAATGTGTCTGCTAATATATAACAGGATACACCCAATGTTCCTAAAACACTTAAAATAGTATAGTGGGCAAAATCCCGTATGCAAGATTGTTGTTCCATATGTCTACTCACTCCTAAAACCATAAAAATAGCGCCAGTACTTTCTATCTTCAAAGGCCTAACGATAGAAAGCCTGACGCTTAACTTCCTACCCGGCGGCAAGAAGTGTCAATCCATATCTTTTTGTATTATACAACGCAAAAGTGGAAAAATCAACACCAAAATTTCATCAATTTGTTATACTCCAAAATAATGATTACTGCTCAGAGGCTGACTTGTGATAAACAATAACCAGTAGAGATTGTATACGGCTAAATCAAATAGAAAATATATGGATTTTTGTGGAACAGTACGATACACTATAAGAAATGAAAGGCCAGACTGTTACAGAAATGGGATAAGCCAATGAGAACTGTAAACAAGAAAAAATTCATTTGAGTTGGTAGATAAGGATAAACCGGAGGATGTTCATAAATGAATAAGAAAAGAAAGAATCGCAAATGGAAGAATTGCTGCTTTACTATGAAGCAGCAGATTTTATACAGCGTTTTGACTGCGGTTGCAGTTACTGTGGTAATTCTCAGTATCGTCAACCGTGTATTTTTGCATAATACGTCTATGAATACGGCTCTTTATAATTATAATGAAATCAGCAGATTGACCGGGAAATATTTGGATGAAATCATTCAGAATGCGGAAAAAGGAATCAACCGTATGATTTTTGCGGATAATTTTCAGAAAGTGTTGCTGGATTATGAAGTAGAGCGGGAACAGATTGATCAGGATATCCTGCGAGATGCCGTACAGAATGAGCTTGCCAGTTCCGTAGTGGTGTCTGATTTATACAGTGGGATCATCTCCAACGTCATTGTGTTTGATGTGGAAGGAAAATACATTGCCAGTATGCGGGATTATAATAGGGATGCGGATATCAGTCAAAGCAGGTGGAAGGAGAAAGCTCAGCAGAAGAATGGGAAATCTCTTTGGATTGATACCCATCGTGACGCAGATGATACATACTTACAGCATGCCAATGTGCTGTCTGTAGCAAAAATGGTATATTCCACGGATTTGGTTTCTGATAATAAGATGTATGGGCAGTGTATTGGTTATGTATTGGTCAATATAAAGGAACAGGAATTTGTAAAGCTGTATCAGGATATGTCATACGGTGAAAGTGGAATCATGCGGCTGGTCAACAGTCAAAATATAATTCTGTCTTCACCCAACAAGAATGAAATAGGCCAGCAGTTGGATGAGCGTTTGTTGGGAGACACGGGAACGGCTGAGATTAAGAAGATAGATGGAAAAAGACAGGTTTTATCTAACTACTATAATCGTGATACGGGCTGGCATCTGGTGAGTAATGTGCTGGCTGGGGAGCTGACCGCGGCAGTGAACAATCAGGGAATGAACTTTGCTATCATTGCGGTAGCCGTATTTTTGCTTATGCTCTTTATCATGAATTATGTATCAAAAAAGATCACAGAACCACTTGCAGCATTGCAGACTGAGATGAAACGGGTGGAACAGGGAGATTTTGCAATGAATCTCATCACAGACAGCAATGTAGTAGAAATTCATGATTTTATCAATGGATTTCAGGTGATGGTACATAAACTGGATGAATTGATGGAGCATGTGTATGAATCCGGAAAAAGAGAACAGAAGATGCAGCTTTTTGTAACGGAGGCTCGGCTTTCCATTTTACAGAATCAGATGAATCCGCATTTTCTGTATAATACATTAGATTCCATTGGATGGATGGCTACTTTAAGCGGACAGAATGGAATTTCCCAGATGGTCAATAGTCTGGGGGATATATTGCGGGCGTCTGTAAAGATGGACTCCTTTATTTCCACAGTTGATATGGAACTGGATCTGCTGCAGAAATATTTGTATATTCAGAAGGTACGCCATGGAGACAAGCTAAAAGTTTTTATCGAAGCGAAAGATGATGTGCTAAAATGCCAGATTCTAAAGTTCATGCTGCAGCCATTTGTAGAGAATGCGATTGTGCATGGCCTGAAAGAAACCGGAGAACAACTCAGCATCTGGATTCGGATTTATCGGCAAAATGGATTTCTGGTATCAGAAGTGGAGGATAACGGACACGGTATGGAACAACAGGTCATGAAAAATTTGTTTATGGAAAAGGAAGGAAGTGGAAAGCATACGGGAACTGGCTGTAGCAATGTGTATAAACGGCTGCAGCTAGTATATAAGGAACAGTTTCAGTGTCAGGTAGAGAGCAGGCTGCAGACAGGGAGCAAGATACTCATAAAGATTCCCCTAATAGAAGAGACTTTGTAAAAAATCGGAAAAATTCGTAAAAAACCCGCCTTGTGAAAAAAGAAGCCTATTGATAAGATAGGATTACAAAAAAGCAAGGAGGGTTTTCTTTATGAAAAGAAGAATGATAGCAGCAATGATGGCTGCAGCGCTATTGGCCGGATGCCTGGCCGGATGTGGAAATAAACCGGATACACAGAAAAGCTCCGAAGCAGATCAAGGACAGAACAGCTCTGCAGGAGGAGATTCTTCGGAAGGAGCGTCTGCAGAAAAAGATTCAGACGAGGTAGTAACAATCAAATATGTTACATGGGAATCCAAGGAAGAGAAAAATCCAATCATCGACCAGTTTGAGAAAGAGCATCCGAATATCAAGGTTGAGGTTACCGTAGTGCCGGACAGCAACAATACGGCTGAATCTCTTGATATTATTGCGATGGGCGGTGGCGAGATGGATGTATGGCCGTTCCAGAGCGGCGGACAGTTCAGCCGTATGCAGCAGGGGCTTTTGCTGGATGTCAGTGAGTATCTGGAAAAAGATGGTATTAACATGGACGAGTGGTTTGGGAGCTACAGCGAGTGGGGGCAGTATAACGGTACATATTACGGAATGCCGAGTACGGCATCGGTAGGGATGATGTTCTACAACAAGGATATGTTTGATGCAGCAAATGTACCATATCCCGAGGCTGATTGGACCATTGAGGATTACAAAGCGATTGCAGAAAAGCTGACCACCGGCGAGGGCGGTAGTAAAGTATACGGAACCTTCCAGAATACATTCCCTGAGGAGTGGGGAATCTATGGAGCCCAAACCAGCAGCCTGTACGATGAGGATGGTATGTCCAATTTCCGTATGGATAATGAAGATTTTATTAACAGCTTGAAGCTGAGAAAAGATATGGATGATGCAGGATATGAGATTTCCTATGCTCAGAATGTTGCGAACTTCTCATACTCCAGTGTGGAATTCTTATCCGGCAGATGTGCTATGACTCCTGGATACAGTTGGGTGATTCGTGATATGAAGGATAAAGAAAACTTTCCCTTTGATTTCAATGTGGGTGTATGCTACTTCCCACGGGTAAGTGAAGAGGCGCCCATGAACCCATCTCAGGTAAGTGTTGGCATGTTGGGAATTCCTGCATCCGCAGAGCATCCGGAGGAAGCATGGGAATTCATTAAATATTATACGCAGTACGGTTCTGCACAGACAATTTCGGATGGAAATATTCCAACTTACCAGAACGAGGATACCAGTGTGCTGGTAAAAGAACTGATTGCAGACACTTCTTTAACTGAGGAACAGGGCGCACTATTTTTTGCAGATGACATCTATACGTTTACCGCTGTTCCTACGGGTGTGGCAGCAGGAGAATATGCTACCATTATTAATGAAGAGACGGGATTGTATTTTTCTGGTGAACAGAGCCTGGAAGATACGATAGATAAAATTAAGACCAAAGCGGATGCAGCCATTCAGGCAGCTATGGAAGAGGCAGAATAGGAGGCAGTAGTTTGAATCATCAGGTAAGGATGAGAAAAAAGAACAAATTCGGAAGATCAGAATCAAGAACCGCATATTTGATGCTGTTGCCCAGCTTTTTGGGTGTGGTCATATTTTTAATCCTGCCTTTGTTGTTTGTTTTATACTTGAGCTTTACCCAATGGAATTTTGCCAAGGGCTTTCAGGGCATTGAGTTTAATGGGATTGAAAACTATGTGCGAATGCTGACGGATGACAGGGTAAAGACTTCCCTGGCCAATAACTTGATCTATCTACTGAATGTACCTATTACCATTGTTCTGGCCATATTCTTAGGTGCGGCGTTAAATAAGTATGTATTTTTCAAAAAAGGAGTCCGGGTATTGTACTATCTGCCGTTTATTAGTTCCATGGTAGCGGTTTCCATGGTGTTCCGAAACCTGTTTTCAGAGTATGGCCCCGTCAATGAATTCCTGATGAATGTACTGCATATTTCGGATCCGCCTAAGTGGTTTTTAAGCTCTGCATGGGTCATGCCAACTATTATTTTAATCCAGGTTTGGCATGACCTGGGTAATTCCACTATGATATTGATTGCAGGAATGCAGGGAATATCCAAGGATTTGTATGAAGCAGCAGAAGTAGACGGAGCATCCGGCTGGCAGCGTCTGACCAAGATCACCATCCCTTTACTGACGCCTTATATTTTTTTCCTGGCCATTATCGGGATCATGAATTCTTTTAAGGTGTATGATGTGATTAAAGTTCTGACAAACGGAGGTCCTGGCCAGTCTTCCAATGTACTTGTATACGCAGTGTACCACTATGGCTTTAAAATGTATGATATGGGATATGCTTCTGCTATCTCCGTACTGGTATTTGCAATTATTTTGATTGTAACTGCGGTGCAGTTTGCAGGGCAGAAAAAGTGGGTAAACTATTAGGGGAAGGGAAGGAAGAAAATGACAGGTAAACAAAAAACATTTATGATTAGAATTGTTATTACAGCCGTTGTTTTAGTGCTTGCAGTTATCTTCATTTTTCCCTTTCTTTGGATGATCTCAACATCATTCAAAATGGAAATGGATGTATTTGATTTTCCCATTCAACTGATACCTAAGACTTGGAATCTTGAGAACTATAAAAAAGTATTTGCGGACAGCAACTTTCTCTTGTTCTACCGAAATTCCCTGTTCATATCAGTAGTTTCCGTGGCAGGAAATCTGGTACTGTCATCAGCGGCCGCATATGCGTTTGCAAGATTAAAATTTCGAGGAAGTAAAGGGATTTTTGCATTGTATATGATTACCCTTATGATTCCGCTGCAAATTGTGTTGCTGCCCAAATTCATCTTGTTTCAGAGAATTGGCTTGTATGATTCCTATTGGGCATTGATCCTTCCAGCCATGATTTCGCCTTTTGCAACCTTTTTCCTACGGCAGACCTATCTCTCTATACCGATGGAACTGTCAGAAGCAGGGCTTATTGACGGGGCCAGCCAGTGGCGGATCTACTGGCAGCTGATCATGCCGCTTGCCAAGGGCTCTATGGTAACAGTAGGAATTCTGGCTTTTATTGACAGTTGGAACGATTACATGCAGCCGTCTATCTTGCTGCGGAGTGTGGAAAAATTTACGATACCCATTGGCCTTGAATGGTTTTCCACCAGCAACAGTTCCAATTATGCGTTGATTATGGCGGCTACGGTAGTTTCACTGATACCAATATTGCTTATTTTTATTTTGACGCAAAAGTATTATATCGAAAGTATTGCAGCTTCGGGAATCAAGGGGTAGTGCAGGAGAGGAGGCAGACAGATGGCCTGGAACGTATTGATTGTAGATGACGAGGCATTGATCCGGACAGGGCTGTGTCTGTCTGTTCCCTGGGAAGAATTAGGATTTAAGGTGGTTGCCGAAGCAGGCACTGCCAAGGAAGCCATGGATAAGCTGGGGCATCATGTGGTGAATCTGGCGCTGGTGGATATTCAGATGCCCGGAACCAATGGGATAGAATTTATCCGTGAGGTGCGGAGGCGTTTTCCCCATATCAAGACCCTGATTATCAGCGGACACAGTGATTTTGAGTACACTGTGTCTGCTTTAAAGCTTTCCGTATGCGATTACTTGTTGAAACCGATTCATTTGGAGCGGCTGATAGAAACCGTGAAAACAATTCGCGATCAGCTTGAGAATGAAGAAAAAAACAGCCAGGTACTGCGGGGACAGAAAATCATAACAGGTAAGATGATGGTGCTGAGGCTCTTAGGAAAGGATTTTAAGAACCGTGAGGAGATCAACGCTTATTGCAGTCAATGCGGCATAGCGTTTCCTCTGGAAAACTACTGTGTGTCCGCCATGCGGATACATAAATTTTCACAGATTATGGAAGAGAAATATCAAGGCCAGCGTTCTATATTTGAAGCAGAAATTGACGAATATCTGCAACAGGGTTTGCCCGAACAGGGGACGCTGTTTGCGGCATTGGTAGGAGATTATTATACGGTTCTGACAGAGATGCATGATACGGAGCAGGTTCGTGAGCTTTTGTACCGCAAAGCCAAAGAGAAGGGGATACGGGTGAATATCGGAACGGGAGAGGCGTTCGGTGATATTTTCTTTATGGATGTGTCTTATCTTCAGGCAATTGACATCATTCGGAAAAAAGACGACAGTGGGTTAGGGAACAAAAAGGCAGTAGAGATTCGTCTCTCCTATATCTGTGACCTGATGATCCAAAAGCTAGAGGAGCGAAAGTTTCAGGAGGTAAAGCAGCTGGCACGGGATATTTTTGTGGAGCACCTGTCGGCAGATACTGGGGATGTGCTGAACTGGTGTATCCAGTCTCTGTACAATATTGTGGATTATTTTCAATTGTCCCATTACGAGGAGATGAAGGGCATTGTGAATTTTGATATTCAGACCATGTCGCCCTTTTATTTCTGGACAACCATGCAGTCGGCTTACAGTGAAAAAATAGAGAAAATTTGTACCTTTTTGGAGAATTTGAAAGGCGGCAGCAATGAGATGATTGTGGCAAAAGTGATCAAGATTGTGAAAGAAGAGTATTACAAAACGGATCTGTCTCTGCAGAAGATAGCGGCGGATCTTGGCATCAGCTACAATTATCTGAGTACGATTTTCAAACAAATCAGCGGAGAGAATTTTTCCGCTTATCTGACAAGGGTGAAAATGAGCCATGCAAAGCAGTTTGTCATGGAGGGTAATTTGAAAATGTATGAAATTGCGGAGCGGGTAGGCTATGTGAATGCAAAATATTTTACAGAACAATTTAAAAAGTCAGTGGGTATGACTCCAAGTGAATATAAGACCCACCAGGGCAGTTAGGAGGAATGAAAAGTGGCATCGGCATTTGATATAAATGTGATTGAAGAGGAAAGCGTTGAGAACCTGGTCTATGAGGGAATTGAAGGAGGATTTCAATTTCGTATCCGGTTTACGGCATACAGAGGTTCCCACTTATCCTGCATAGAAAGCTTCCAATTGAAGCTGGACGGAAAAGAGGTGAATAAAGCACAGATTCGCTTTTGCCTCAATGGAAAAGAATTTTTGATCGATCAGCTAAAGGACTTGTATCAGGAGTACTGGTTTATCCAGAACAGCGCTATTATTAAGGTGATGAATGGGGAGGCTCTGCGGGGAACTCATCAGATTGATGTAAGGTACAGCTTCCGTATTCCATATACCGGGTATTTTGGCAGCTATATGGTGCAGGAGGGCATTGGAAGTCGAAGTGTGAATATTTGTGCATAGAGCAGGAGGAAAACGGAATGATAGATCTGAGTGTAAGCCTTTACAGCTTTTCCATAAAATTTTTTGACAGAAGCTACGATTTAGAGCAGTGTGTGAAAAAGGCGCATGAATTAGGATTTAAGGGTGTGGAAATCGTAGCGGCTCAGATGATAGAGAATTATCCGAATCCCACAGACGAGTGGTGCGAGTGGTTGAAAGGAATTTTGAAAAAATACGATATGCAGCCCTTAAGCTACAGCGCGTATATTGATATGGGGCAGCATACGGGCAGGGATCTGACTGAGGATGAAATCATACAATGTACCTTAAATGATATTATTTTTGCTCATCGACTGGGTTTTCCGATTGTGCGGACCCAGCATGCGATTTCTCCGGCCATTCTGGAAAAGATGATACCATATGCAAAAAAATGGGGTGTTTGGATTGGTGTGGAACTTCATGCGCCGCACAACTGTCAGGTAGGGGTTTGGAAGGAATATTTTAGCTTATTTGAGCGTGTGGGCAGCGACTATATCGGTGTGGTGCCGGATATGGGAATTTTCCAGGAGCATCCCCATGAGCTGTTTCAAACGGTGGCATTGGAAAGTGGTTTTACATCTGGACAGATGGAAAGGATTATTGCCGATTTTGAATCTGGTATCGGGCAGGCAGCTCTGGTGAAAAAGTGGGGTGTGAAAGAGAGACGGCAGCTTGATGTGATTGAAACTATGTACGAAACTTTCCGCGAAGCGGTTTTGGAAGACTTTGACATTATGATTCCCTATAGCAGATATATTCATGGGAAATTTTATTACATAAACGAGGAAGAAAAGGATACCTGTATTCCCTATGAAAAGATTATAAAGAAAATAAAAGATCTGGGTTTTGAGGGACATATTGCCGCAGAATACGAGGGGCATTTTTCGGATGGGACCGTAGATTGTGTCGAGCAGTTGGGACGGTATTCCAGAATGATGCATCGGTTGATTGGAGAATAGGGTGATTGGATTGGGAGAGTTATTTCGCTATAATAACTTATTTTTCCGGGTAACCGGAAGACTCTGGGATCTGTTTGTGCTAAATCTGTTGTGGGCGTTGTTTTCTCTGCCGCTGGTTACGGCGGGTGCTTCTACGCTGGCACTATATACGGTGTTGAGCCGGATCCAGGCCGGGGAGGAAGGATATTTGTTCCGGGATTTTTGGCAGGCATTTCGGAAAAATTTGAAAAAAGGATTGAAGGTGGAGCTGTTGCTTGCAGCGGCAGGAATCATGATCCCGTGCAGCATTTTGTTTTGGGGACAACGCAGCGGGATGATTCCGGGAGTCTGCATGGTTCTTAGTATGGCATCGGCGTTTCTTTATTTGCTGATGCTGTTGTACCTGTTTCAGGTTCTGGTATTTATGGACATTGGCATAGGAGCAAGTATTATGGCAGCTTTTGTGGCAGCGGCACAGAATCTGCCAAGGACTCTGCTGATGCTGGCCATGATCGTATCGACAGTGGCGCTGGCAGTTTATTCCAATCCGGCAGCGATGGTATTTTTCTGCATTGGGGTATCCGGCTTGTGCTATATGCTTGTATTTCTGGGACCGTGGAAGGAGGGGATAAGAGAAAAAGATACTGAAAATAGTTAAAAAAGATGCCTGATAACCACCACTTTTTTCTCACTCTATGTTATAATAAAAAATATACACCTAAAGGGCATAGCGTAATGGCAGAAAGCAAATAAAAGGAGAAATAGTGTGAGAAGAAAAGTAAAACATATTTGTGCAATTTTTATAATTACCACATGCCTCTTGGCATCTTTAAGCGGCTGTAATTCCGGAACAGATTCATCCACATCAGAAAAGGGAACATCGGAAGAGGTACAACAGGCTTCAGACGTAGTGGAAGAGATGCAGCAATCGTTGGAATTTTCCACACGGGATATAGAAGGAGAGACATATACACAAGATATGTTTGCAGATTACGATTTAACCATGGTGAATGTATTTGCAACATGGTGCTCGCCCTGTATCAGAGAAATTCCGGATTTGCAGAAATTGCGGGATGAAATGGCAGATCAGGGTGTAAACGTAGTGGGCATTGTACTGGACGGTGTGGACATCTCGGGCAATGTAGATGAGGAAGCCGTGGAGAAGGCAAAAATTTTAGCAGAAGAAACAGGGGCAGTTTATCCTTTTTTGATACCAGATGAAGAATATTTGAACGGTATTCTTTTTGATGTAGAGGCAGTTCCCAAGACGTTTTTTGTAGATAAGAATGGAAATATAGTGGGAGAAAGCTATACGGGAAGTCGTTCCCTGGAAGACTGGAAAGAAATTGTTGAATCAGAGCTAAAGGGGATAACACAATGAAAAGATTATGGCAATCTTCTAAAAACGGGCTTTGCGTGGCGGCTCTTGGGCTTGTATTGATGATATGGGGGATTTTTCGGGGAGAAATGCCGGTAGTCCTGGAAAAAGCGATTCATATTTGTATGGAGTGTATAGGAATTGGATAAAAGAAAAGATGCAAATGAGTGGAAGCGTCATGGAATACAAGGGCTTTGGTCTCTTTTCACAAACAGCTATTTGATAGGATTCGTTCAGGGAAAAATCTATAAAGGCAAGCTTAAAAATCTTTGCGTTCCCGGATTAAATTGCTATTCCTGTCCGGGTGCGCGTGGGGCTTGTCCTATCGGTGCAATGCAGGCCGTCATTGGAAACTGGAATTTTAAATTTGCATTTTATGTGGCAGGTTTTCTTATGTTTGTGGGAGCCTTGATGGGAAGATTCGTATGCGGCTGGCTGTGCCCATTTGGATTCATACAGGATTTGCTGCACAAAATTCCCTTTCCTAAAAAGATCCGGACATTTCGGGGCGATAAGCTTCTCCGAAAATTAAAATACATAGTCCTAGTGGTATTTGTGATATTATTGCCTATGGTTTTAGTGGATGTGTTGGGACAAGGCTCACCTTATTTCTGCAAACTGATTTGTCCGGCAGGTACATTGGAGGGTGGGATTCCCCTGGTACTGCTAAATAAATCTATGAGAAGCGCTTTGGGATGGCTGTATGCATGGAAAAATATATTGCTGATTCTGACAGTTGTTTTGTCCATATTCATTTATCGGCCCTTTTGTAAATATATATGTCCATTGGGCGCGATTTATTCTGTATTCAATCCGATTTCCGTGTTTCGATATCGGGTAGACAGAGAAAAATGCATTGATTGCGGAGCTTGTGCGAAAGCATGTAAGATGCAGGTAGACCCGGTTAAAAATATCAATCATCCGGAATGTATCCGTTGTGGCGTATGCAAGAAAACTTGTCCGGTAAAGGCAATTCAATAGAAAGTTATGCAGGAATGACCCGTGGGTATTACCAGAGCGCCCGTGGGTCTTTCGTTCAAAATTTATTTTATAAATTTGCAAAAAAGTGCTTGCAAAAATAGTGGAAGTATGATAGTATATAACCGTCGCTGAAATGATGGCGTTGATTTGGCTCCTTGGTCAAGCGGTTAAGACATCGCCCTTTCACGGCGGTAACACGGGTTCGATTCCCGTAGGAGTCATTTCCGTATGATGAATACGGAACCTAGATGTGGCGACATAGCCAAGTGGTAAGGCATGGGTCTGCAACACCCTGATCACCAGTTCAAATCTGGTTGTCGCCTTAGGAAACCTCGAGACATATTGTTTCGAGGTTTTTATTTTGTAAAAAAAAGAAGTGTTTATCCTCATTGTAGGATAGCAAAGTGGAGGATTATAATGTCATAGTTCACAGTTCTGTTACCAGTTTTTATATAATTTTAATAGATTTTTTGTAATAAAGTCATAATTGCCATTTATAATTGGAAAGGATTGTTAGATGAAATAGAAATTGTACTGGAGAGTGTTATGAGCGATAATATTTTAAAAAATTTGCGGAACTATGAAGTAGACGACCTGGTGATGGTGGGATTTGAAAAAGATCAGGATGTAAAGCTTCCTCTGGTGAACGAAAGCCTGGATATGGACAGGCAATTTAGACAAATCATGTTTTTTTACGAATCCGGGATTCGCCAGCTTACGGCCAAACTGGAAATTTTAAATAAGGAATTTCAATTTTGCAACGACCGGAACCCTATTGAAAATGTAAAAAGCAGGCTGAAATCTCAGGAAAGCATTGTCCGAAAAATGGAAAAGCAAGGACTGCCATTGACCTTCAGCCATATGATGGCGAATATTCGTGATATTGCAGGTGTGCGGATCATTTGTCCGTTTATTACGGATGTTTATCAAGTGGCCAGGCTTCTGATTAGCCAGCCGGACGTGGAACTAGAGGATATTAAAGATTACATAAGGAATCCCAAGAAAAATGGATACCGCAGCCTGCATATGATTGTATCCGTGGAGGTTCGATTCTCAGATATGATGCGGAAGGTGCTGGTAGAGATCCAGCTGCGCACGATAGCAATGAATTTTTGGGCCAGCACGGAGCACCAGCTCCGCTATAAGAAAGAGCGGATATTCACAGAAGAAATGCACAGGCAGCTTAAGGAATGTGCGGATATTATGGCGGAAGCAGATGAAAAGATGCAGAAGCTGGCTGAAAATCTCAATGTGTCAGATGCAGAGAATCTATATTGGTAAAAAAGACTTGCTTTTTTGGAATAATCTTGGTATCCTTAATGAGTGTGTGTTTCATGATTACATTTGTATACCACATAAAGACACTCGGGAGAAAATATTGGGGGAACACACATTTAAGAGGAGAGCAGGAGTGAAACCATTATGAAAAAAGTAGTGAAATTCGGCGGCAGTTCTCTGGCCAGTCCCGAACAGTTCAGAAAAGTTGGAAAGATCATAAAAGAAGAAGACACCAGGCGGTATGTGATTCCTTCTGCGCCTGGTAAACGTTATGCGAAAGATATAAAGGTAACGGATATGCTGTATCAATGTTATGATATGGCGGAGCGGGGAGAAGCTTTTGAGGCGCTTCTAAATAAGATTCAGGATCGGTACGAGGAAATTATTCAAGGATTAGGCCTGGAGTTATCTTTACAAGAAGAGTTCCGTGTAATTGCAGAGACTCTGAAGAAGAAGCCGGGAAGAGATTATGCGGCTTCCAGAGGGGAATATCTCAACGGCAGGGTTCTTGCAGAATATTTAGGGTTTGCTTTTGTGGATGCTGCCGAGATCATTTTATTTCGTGAGGACGGGATCGTGGATATGGACCAGACCGGCGAGATGATCCGAAATTGCCTGTCTCAAAAAGAATATGCCGTTATCCCGGGATTTTATGGAGCATTTAAAGATGGGACAATTAAGACATTTTCCAGAGGAGGCTCGGATGTAACCGGATCCTTGGTGGCTGGGGCTATTTATGCAGATATGTATGAGAACTGGACGGATGTCTCCGGGTTTTTGGTGGCTGATCCCAGGATCATTAATAACCCGGAAGTGATTGAGACCATAACCTATCGAGAATTGCGGGAGCTGGCTTATATGGGGGCCTCTGTTTTGCATGAAGAGGCTATTTTTCCAGTGCGCAGGGCAGGAATTCCCATTAATATCCGCAATACCAATATGCCAGAAGAGAAGGGCACCATGATTGTGGAGAGCACCTGCCGGAAATCAAAATATACCATTACCGGAATCGCCGGAAAAAAGGGCTTTGCTTCCATTAATGTAGATAAAGACTTGATGAACTCGGAAATTGGTTTTTGCAGAAGAGTGTTAAGTGTGTTTGAGGACAATGGCTTGTCTTTTGAGCATATGCCTTCCGGGATTGATACCATGACTATATTTGTGAATCAGTCTGAATTTGAGGAAAAAGAGCAGCAGGTGATCTCAGGAATTCATCGAGCCGTTCAGCCGGATGTGCTGGAGATGGAATCTGATTTGGCCTTGATTGCTGTTGTAGGCCGTGGGATGCGGGAGACCCGTGGGACGGCAGGACGTATTTTTTCCGCATTGGCCCATGCAAGGGTGAATGTCAAAATGATCGACCAGGGGTCTAGTGAACTCAACGTTATAATCGGAGTGAAGAACCGTGACTTTGAGACGGCGATTCAGGCCATTTATGATATCTTTGTAACTGCCCGTCTATAAAAAATGATTTTGCCATTTGCATTCTTCCCGGGCGGTGCTATAATGGGATTAAGAAAATAAAATGGGAGTGGTTGCAATGATAATAACAATAGGAAGAGAATATGGCAGCAACGGCCATAAGATTGGGGAACTGGTGGCAGAAAAGCTGGGCATTAAGCTGTATGATAAGGAGAACCTGGAGGAGGAAGCAAAAAAGACAGATCAGTATGATGAGCTTCGCTCCTTTTATGAAGAACAACCGGTAAACAGCCTTTTGTATGTAATTGCCACGACCAGTTACAATGGTGGAAAACAGGGGAAGGTTCCGTTTGAATTTATACGTCAGGTAGCCGCCAGAGAATCCTGCGTGATTATTGGGCGGGCAGGGAATTATATCCTTCGGGACAATCCGGAGCATGTGAGTGTGTTTATACATGCGCCCGAGGAATCAAAGGTGAACAGAATTGTTGCAGATTATGGAATCAGTGAAAAGAAAGCCCGCCACAAGATAGAGCTGGAGGACAAGGCAAGAGAAGGGTTCCATACCTACTATACGGATGAGAGATGGAATGTGGCCAAGGGTTATGATTTTTGCATAGACAGTAGCGTTATGAGTGAAGAGGATGCAGCAGATATGATCATCGAGTTTGCAAAAAGAAAATTAAATATCAAATAAAACTCCGGAAAATCAAAAATATCACACGAAATCTCCCCAGACAGGTTTTGTGTGATATTTTTCAAGTACATGGAATAGAAAAGGAAAAAAATATGAAAGAGAAAACAACAACGGATTTGGGGAAAGACCCGTTAGGAAAATTGTTGCTGAAATTGGCGATTCCTGCTATTTTGGCACAATTGGTGAATATGCTTTATAATATTGTGGACCGGATTTATATTGGACATATACCGGAGGAAGGAGCCCTAGCTTTAACGGGAATCGGACTGTGTTTTCCGGTGTTAATGCTTGTGATGGCCTTTAGCTGCCTGATCGGGATGGGCGGCGCTCCAAGAGCGGCCATCTATATGGGAAAAGGGGAAAATGAAAAGGCGCAAAAAATATTGGGGAATTGTGTGACGGTCCTTATTGTTATTTCTATTCTGCTGACGGCAGCATTTTTGCTGTTTGGGGAATCTCTTTTGTACCTGTTTGGGGCAAGTGAGGACACCATAGGCTATGCGTTGCCTTATATGAGGATCTATGTCTGCGGGACGATTTTTGTACAGTTTGCTTTGGGGCTGAACAGTTTTATTACCACCCAAGGGTTTGCCACAATCAGCATGGCTACTGTCATCATCGGCGCGGCCCTGAATATTATTTTGGATCCAGTATTCATTTATGCATGCCATATGGGAGTCCGCGGGGCAGCGTTGGCCACGATTTTATCTCAGGCAGTATCGGCGTTATGGGTCGTAGGATTTTTGGGCGGGAAAAAGACCAAATTAAAAATACGGAGGAAAGATCTTCCCATAAAAAAAGAATACATCCTGCCGGTGATGGCGCTTGGGGTGTCCCCCTTTGTGATGCAGAGTACGGAGAGCCTGATCAATATCTCCTTTAATACTTCCCTGTCAAAATACGGAGGAGATATGGCGGTGGGGGCTATGACCATATTAACCAGCGTCATGCAGCTGGTGTGGATGCCATTGAGCGGGCTGACCCAGGGAGCACAGCCGATCATCAGTTTTAATTATGGAGCAGGGAACCAGGAGAGAGTGAAGAAGACGTTCCGGATGCTTATATGCAGCGCCCTGGGATTTTCCCTTGTCATGGGCGGTATTGTCATGCTGTTTCCCCAGGTGTTTGTGTCCATTTTTAATAAGAACTCCAAAGAGCTGGTAGACATTTCCGTATGGGCTATGCGGATTTTCATGGTAGGGACACTGATTTTGGGAATCCAGAGCGCATGCCAGCAGACCTTTTTGGCCTTAGGGCAGGCAAAGATTTCATTGTTTTTGGCTTGTCTGAGGAAAATTATCTTGATGATACCTTTGATCTTTATTTTGCCCCATTTTTTTGAAAATAAAGTGTTTGGGGTATTTCTGGCAGAGCCGGTTTCTGATATAATAGCGGTGATTGTAACTGGTACGACGTTTTTCTTTGCGTTTCCCAGGATTCTGGAGCAAAGCGGAGCCAGTTCGTAATATACTTGGTTTGCGGGTGCATGGAAACAGATCACAAAAAGGAGAGGATACATATGGAAAAAAGAAAGATGGAGCAACTGGGCATTGAGACCAGCCTGCTGGGTTTTGGATGTATGCGGTTCCCTACGACGGCAGATGGGAATATTGACGAAGACCAGGCGGAAAAAATGTTGGATGCGGCTTACGATGCCGGAGTGAATTACTTTGATACGGCCTATAATTACCATGGAGGGAAAAGTGAGGTAATGGCGGGCAAGGCATTGGCAAAGCATGACAGAAGCAGCTTCTTCTTGGCTACTAAGCTGCCGGTATGGCTGGTAGAGAAAAAAGAGGATGTGGCGAAGCTTTTGAATGAGCAGTTAAGCCGCCTGAATATGGAATATGTGGATTTTTATCTCCTTCATGCATTAAATCTGGACAGATGGGAAAACGTAAAAAAGAATCATGTGCTGGAAGCCTGTGAGGAGTTGCGTAAGCAGGGAAAGATCCGCTATTTGGGATTTTCTTTTCATGATAAGTACGAAGTTTTTGAGGAAATTTTAAACGCATACCACTGGGACTTCTGCCAGATCCAGTACAACTATATGGATACGGAGGAGCAAGCTGGAGATAAGGGATATGCTCTGGCAAAGGAAAAGGGCATTCCTATGGTGGTAATGGAGCCGGTACGCGGCGGAAGCTTAGCCGGTTTCTCGCCGGAGATTAACCAGCGGTTCCAGGAAGCAGATCCCAATGCTTCCATTGCTTCTTATGCTTTGCGCTGGGTGGGAAGCCATTCCAATGTAAAGGTGGTATTAAGTGGAATGTCTAACATGGAACAGGCCATGGATAATTGCAAGACATTCGGCGATTTCCGTCCGTTGGACCAAAGGGAAGAATCCATGATAGAAGGGGTAGCAAAGGCCCTGCGGAGCAGAATCAAAAATGGTTGCACCGGCTGTTCTTACTGTATGCCTTGTCCGGTGGGCGTGAATATTCCTGGAAGCTTCCGGGCTTGGAATGAATATCATATGTACGGCAGCTATTCCACTGTGCAGTTTCAGTGGGAACAGGCCTTGACAGAAGAAACGAAACCAAAGAATTGTGTTGAATGCGGAAAATGTGAGTCGGCCTGTCCGCAGCATCTTTCCATCCGGGCAGATTTGAAGGTAGTGCAAAAGGAGCTGGATAAGGCAAAAGAGGCCGCAGAATAAGGAGGAGAACGACATGGATGCAAAAAAGTATCTGGAGCTTTGTGAGCGCAGCCACACCGGTGAGAAAGTAACGAAAGACGATTGGGATATGGACTATATTATAGATACAGTCCGCGACCTGGTAGAAGAGTATGAGTTTGAATGGGATAAGCAGGTGATCATTCCGGAGGATGAGAAACTTTTTGCAGATATGTTTGAAGCTGCAAAAAAAATGCTTCTTGCAACCGGGGTATACAATATGTCTACCCAGCGTATCATTAAATTTACCGAGGAAGAGATGGAAGAAGGCATCCGGAACATGAAGACGGAGCTTACCATGGGAGAGGGGAAGGATGCTTATACATTGGTAGCAAGAAAGGTGGAGGATGAACGAGCGCCGGCCATCTGGGCGGGGAATCCGGGCTGTCCAACACCAGAACGCTTATATTACCCCATTATAAAAAGTGTGGCTCAGGAACCGGTGATCGACCTTCTTACCTGCGGTTCCCTGGTAGATGTGGACGGCTATGGAGTAAAAAGCGGGGAACCTACCGAAATTATTGCAGTGCGCCGGGAGCTGGAATATCTACATCGGGCTCTTGCAGAGGTGGGCCGGCCGGGAATGGGGCTTTTGGCTGCTGAAAGTGCAGTTACGGAATCCGGAGATTTGGCGGCGGCCAACCAGAAGGCTCTCCGTCCTTGTGATTCCCACCTGATTGCGATGTTCAATGAATTGATCATTGACAACGGAAATCTTGTACGGGCTGCAAGTTCATTGGATTATGGCATGAAAAATGCTTCTCTTGCATGTACTATGGTAGGCGGCTTGGGAGGAGATGCACCAGGCAGTACGGTAGTCATGTTGGCATCGATTTTGGCGGCAAACCTGATCTGCCTGGCGGACTATCATTTGTGCCATCCCATCCATATCCAGGATGTAGCCACCACAGCCAGAGGCTGCCTGTGGCTGCAGGCAGTCCTGTGCCAGACCTTTGCTACCCAGGCGCCTGCTATCATTGTATGCGACTTGTGGCCTTCCAGCGGGGCTATGACAAAAGAGCTGCTGTATGAAGTGGCAGCTAACTCTATTGTAGTAACTGTCTGCGGCGGTCACCTGGAAGGGCTGGGAGCGGCAAACGGCAATGCGCCAAACGGTACAGGATTAGAGGTACGCCTGATGGGAGAAGTGGGAAAAGCAGTCGCCCGCCAGAAGATGACCCGAGCCAAAGCAAATGAAATCGTGTTAAAGCTTTTGGAAAAATACGAACATGTATTTCGTATGGAGGACGGCAACAAAGGCGTGTGCTTTGATGAAGCTTATGATATGGAAACGGTTCAGCCGGTACCTCAGTGGCAGCAGATGTATGATGAAGTGAAAGCTGAGTTGTCAGAAATGGGAATTGAATTTTAATTCAGAATATACTTGGATATACCACATTGGATGCCCCGCAAGCTATGGAAGGAAGCAGATCGCTTGCGGGGCTTTTCATTATTTTCAATTTCAGAACAGATGCATGGCTGCCGCATTAATTGGACAGAATTTGAAGAAATACTAAAGTTCTGGGAAAAATAACCGATAAATAGTTTGAAGAAATAAACGCAGGGAAGTCGGGAAAGAAAGGAGAGTGCGTTATGCGTATCGAGGCTTATAATCAGATTACTGGTATATATAAAGCTGCAAGTACAACGAAGGTTCGCGAAAGCTACGGCGTCGGCGGCAGAGATGAAGTACAGATTTCTCGGGCAGGACGCGATTTCCAGATAGCGAAGCAGGCAGTGGCAAAGAGCGCTGATATCAGGGAGGATAAGGCGGCTCAGCTGAAAGCAAAGATTGATGCAGGAGAATACCAGGTGTCTGCCGGTGATTTTGCATCAAAGTTGATGGAAAAGTATAATCAATATCTGTAAAGTGAGGTTTTTACGTGGCGAGCTTAATGGAGAATCTGCTGACCATATTGGAGGAAGAGAACTCGGAATATGAACGTCTGGTGGAGCTGTCCGCCCAGAAGCGGCAAGTCATCATTGATGGGAATGTTCCGGGTTTGGAAGAAGTGACCGGCAGGGAACAGGATGTTGCAAGCAGGATTATTAATCTGGAAAATAAAAGAGAAGAAGTAATCAATGATATGGCTATTGTACTTAGCAAGGATGCGAAAGACTTAACCCTTACTAATATGATAGCTTTTTTAAATAAACAGCCAAAAGAGCAGGAGAAGCTGCGGGGGATTCAGACTAGGCTTAAGAATACCATAAAGCAGATGGAGGAAATCAATCGACAAAATGAAGAATTGCTCCGTCAGGCTTTGGAAATGATTGAATTTGACTTGAATTTGTTTAAGAGCTTACGGCAGGCGCCCACCACTGCAAATTATGATAAGAACGCTTATAATACAGGGGATATTTTGAGCAGCGGCGCATTTGACGCCCATCAGTAAGCAGCATGTAGCGTGAGAGGACAGAGTAGGAGAATCAACTATGGCAAACGGAATGGGAAGCTTATATATTGGCGCATCTGGATTACAGAACAGCCAGAATGCATTAAATACCACAGCGAATAACCTGGCGAATGTAGATACCAAAGGCTATGTGCGCCAGCAGGTGCTTTTTGCAGACCGCAATTACATGACCTTCGATAAAAAATCAGCCATCAGCTTTCAGCAGGCAGGTCTTGGCGTTACCATTGCGGATGTGGTTCATACCAGAGATGTATTTTTAGATAAATATTACCGTACGGAGAGCGGACGGCAGGCATTTTATGATGTATGCGGCAAGACCATTGACGAGGTTACGGACTTTTTCCAGGAATTGGAAGGGGAGACGTTTCAGGAATCTCTGGAAGATCTGTGGGTAGCTTTTGAGGAATTGTCCAAACAGCCGGACGAGGAGATTCGCCAGAATCTGGTAGTACAGAAGGCAACGCTTTTTCTGGAGCAGGCCCAGGCGGTCTACGATAATACCAAGAGCTATCAGAAGAATCTGAATGTGCAGATTTCGGATACCACAAAGAAGGTCAATGAGCTGGGAAAGAAGATTCACAAGCTAAACCAGAAGATTATGGCCATTGAAGCCGGAAATGTAGAAACGGCTATGTCCCTGCGGGATGAACGGGACAATGCGTTGGATGAATTAAGCGCACTGGTGAAGATTGACTATAAAGAGAATGTGGACGGTGTGGTAAAGGTAAAGATTGAAGGGGTTAGCTTTATTGATGAAGCCCGGGTTTATGAGATGGGACTGCATCAGGATAAGATCACAGATTTTCTTACCCCCTATTGGCCCCATTTGTCTGATGAAGAACAGGGAAGGATTACTGAGGTATTTTCTGTTGGGAATGGGATCAGTTCCAGCAATAATACTGACGTTGGGAAGCTGAAGGCCCTGGTAATATCCAGGGGCGACCATGTTGCAAATTACTTGGATCTGAAGGATCTGAGCAGCTTGGATTATAACAGGGGCTTAAAGAACTCCATTATCATGAATGCCCAGGCAGAGCTGGACCAGTTGATCCATACGATTACAACTACGGTGAACGATATCTTATGTCCTAATACAACCGCGACCTTCCGGGGAGAAGACGGGAAGTTCTATGAGAATGTTTTGGTTTGGGATGAGACGAAGGGTGCAACCGGAAGCGACGGCGTGAAGCCGGGACATGAATTATTTTCCCGCCGGGGCAGCGAACGGTATACCGAGGTAAAGTGCATTGACGACGGGAAGACATATTACGTATATAATCCGGAAGACCCGAATGATCCGGATACCTTGTATTCTATGACGAATCTTGAAATCAACGAGGTGTTGATACAGGAAGAGGCCCATCTGCCGCATATCCAGCCGAATGGGGAGACCGCATTTGCTATGGCGGCGGAATTATCAGCAGTTTGGGGCCGGGATAAAGTAACGCTGAATCCGGATGATTTGGATATGTGTACCATAAAGGAATATTATCAGCGTATGATCATCGGGTTCGGAACCCAGGGATCTGTTTATTCTAAGCAGGCGACTACCTTGGAGGGCAGCACTATTTCCATTGACAATAAGCGGCAGGAAGTGTTTGGTGTATCTTCCGATGAAGAGCTTACCAATATGATTAAATATCAGAATGCATACAATGCGGCCAGCCGTTATATTAACGTAATTTCAGAGATGCTGGAACATATTATTGTACAGTTAGGATCTTAGGAGGGCTTTTATGGCATCGACATTTTTTGGATTGAATATAGCAGCATCAGCTTTAGGAGCCTTTCAGGCATCCGTAAATACAACAGCCAATAACGTTTCCAATGTTAAGACGCCGGGCTATTCCAGGCAGGAGGCGATTTTGCAGGCGGCGGAGGCGCTGCGGGTGAATCAGAAGTACGGAACTGCAGGAAGCGGCGTTGATATTGTGGCGATTAAGCAGGTGCGGGATATCTACTATGACGTGAAATATTGGGAGAGTAATTCCAAGCTGGGACTGTATGAGAGCAGGCTGTATTACTCCCAACAGATTGAAGATTATGTTTTGGATGATGATACGGTCAAAGGATTTTCCACAATCATGACGGAAATGTTCAATGCGTTGGATACCTTGAAGACCAGTACCGGGGACCGGGATAAACGTCAGCAGTTCATCAGTAAGGCGCAGAATTTGGCCAACTATTTTGACGCAATCAGCACAGGATTCAGTAAGATTCAGGATAGCTGTAATCAAGAGATTAACTCCCAGGTGGCCAATATCAATTCAATTGCAGAAAAAATTGCGTCTTTGAATAAGCAGATTAACTTATTGGAGCTTCAAGGCGGCTATGCTAACGAGCTTCGGGATGAGCGGGCGCTGCTGGTGGATGAGCTGTCCGGGATTGTGTCGGTAGAATGTACAGAGACCAAGGTATTGAATACCAATTATCCGGATATGTATTTGGGTGGCACGGAATATGTAGTGAAGATAAACGGACAGACCCTGGTAAATAATTATGAATATAACCAATTGGAATGCGTAGCCAGAGAATATAAGGTGAACCAGTCTGATAACGACGGGCTGTATGATATTTTCTGGAAGGAGAACCAAGTTCCCCTGGCGACAACCTCAGGCATTGCAAGCGGAAGCCTGAAAGCGCTGTTTGAGACCAGGGACGGCAACAACCGCGATAATTTTTCTGCTACGGTGGAAGGATTTAAAGTTACGAACCAGGGCACGGAGATGACCTTAACCGGCGCCAGTATTAAGGATGTAAAAAACATGACAATGGATCATGAAGGGATTATTGTGGTTCATAATACGGAATTAAAATATACAGGGTTTTCCTATGATGCAGATACGGATACTTACACCTTCCAATTGGAGAAGAAACTGACGGTACCGGAGCAGGCTCAGCTAAAAAATAAAAAAGCAGAGATTGGGACTTCTATCGATGCTATGGGCATTCCTTATTATATGGCGCAGATGAATACCTTTGTACGGACATTCTGCCAGGAATTTAACAACATGCACCGCAGTGGCTTAGATGCCAATGGAGATGATGCGGGTTCGTTTTTCGTAGCGGTCGGCATTACAGATGGGGAAGAATATGCCTTTGAGGATTTTGAAGGCACAGGGAGCATGTCTACTTCTGGGGACAGCTATTACCGCCTGACGGCCCAGAATATGTCGGTGGCCAATGCAATTATCAGAGATCCGCTGAAGATGGCTACCGTTAGTAAAGAAGGGTATAACCCGGATGACGTGGATAAGAATGATCTTGCAATTAAAATGATGGATTTAAAGAGCAAGATCATCATGTTCCGGGGCGGCGGAGCCGATTCTTTCCTAAAATGTTTGATTTCGGATAATTCCATCGACACAGAGAAGGCAAGAGTTTTTTGTAAAAATTTCGATAATCTTACCAGCACCATAGATATGAGGAGAATGTCCATATCCGGTGTAGATGAGGACGAGGAGGCTATGAACCTTCTAAAATTCCAGAATGCATACAACTTGGCATCGAGAATGGTGCAGACCATGTCAGAGATGTACAACAGACTGATACTTGAGACCGGAGTATAAACCGGCGGGAGGTGGAACAATGCGCGTAACAAATAGCATGATCAATAAGACCAGCATGAAAAATATGAATACCAACAAGATATCTGTGGATGCTTTGAATACGCAGATGACAACCCAGAAAAAGATTTCCAGGCCTTCCGAGGATCCGGTAATCGCGATTCGCGCCCTGCGCCTTAGAAGCCAGTTGGGCGAGATCAATCAATATTATGAGAAAAATATACCGGATGCGGAGTCCTGGCTGGATCTGACCTCTACGGCACTGGAGAATATGAAGACCATTGTGACAGAGGTGTATAAACAATGCGTAAACGGCGCAACCGATACCTTGAATGAGGAAGACAGGGACGCTATCCTGCAGAATCTTCAGGCATTACGAGTACAGATTTATAAAGAGGGCAATGCTGATAATGCAGGAAGGACGATTTTTACCGGGTTTAAGACCAGTTCCCAACTCACCTTTGAGCGGGATGAGCCGGATACCACCTACCAGATTACCGAGAAAATGACGTTTGAGGATATCCAGGAAAAACGCTATTACAGCAATCAGGTGGTTCTGCCTACGGACGAAGCAGGTGTACAGGCCGGAGTAGACTTGGATGATATGCCGGATGAGATCGTGAACTTCCGGATGCGTCTATCCTATGGCGGCCTTACCGGAACAGACGGCAGTACTACGGATATTGCATTGAAATATAAGGGAGCTAACGGGCAGGAAAATACCATAACGGCCACGACACGTTCTTATGAACAATGGGCGGAGGATGGATTTACCGTTGGAGAAGACGAGACGCTTTTTATTCCGGAGACCGGGGAAATTATACTTGGTAAAAATGTTTCGGAAAGTCTGAAGGGGGCGAAAGCGGATATTTCCGTAGAATACAGCAAAACCGGATTTAATGAGGGAGAGATTCGCCCGGAGCACTATTTTGATTGCACGAACAGTACAGATAAAAATAATGTGATTGAGTATAAAAAGGAAAATCAGGAGATTGCCTATACCGTATCTTTCAACCAGACGATTGTGGTAAACACCCAGGCATCGGATGTATTTGACGCTTCCATCGGCCGGGATATTGATGAATTGACAGATACGGTGAAAGCGGCAATTGCAGCACATGATAAAGTGAAGAAGCTGGAAGAAATGAAGGAACAAGAGCAGTATGCCTCTCCGGAAATGCAGGCAAAGCTGGACGAGTGGCTGCAAGCCGCAAGGAAGGAAGCCACATTTATGGATGACAATATGCAGAAGCATTACGGCAAGGCAGTTGGAGATTTCCAGGGGTATTTGGATACGATTTCCCTTGCGGCTACAGATGTAGGAAGCAAAGGAGACCGCTTGAAGCTTACCAAGAGCCGTGTATCCAATCAGCAGATGGCATTTGAAAAGTTAAAATCTACGAATGAGGATCGGGAGCTGTCAGATATTATCATTGACTTTACTGCGGCTTATACTGCTTATCAGGCGTCATTGATGGCTTCTTCCAAAGCGAATCAGCAGACGCTGCTGAATTATTTATAGTATGGAGGATACGATGAATATAGATACCAGAATGTTCGGGGAGATTGAGGTAGAGGAAGATAAGATCATTCATTTTGAGGATGGGATCATCGGTTATCCGGACTGTAAGAATTTTACATTGATTTTTGATGAGGAAAAGGGAAACAGAAAAAATATCTGTTGGCTGCAAAGCATAGACGAGCCGGTATTTGCACTCCCGGTATTGGATCCTTTGTTGATCAAGGAGGATTATAATCCGGTGGTGGAGGATGAATTTTTACATTCTCTGGGAGAGCTGAAGGAAGAGGATACATTTGTATTGGTTACAGTAACTGTGCCGGAGAATATTGAGGAAATGAGCGTAAACCTGAAAGCGCCTATAGTCATTCATGTGGATAACAGAAAAGCCTGCCAGATTATCGTAGAAGAAGATTACCCTGTGAAATACAAAATATATGAGCTTTTGAAAAAGCGGAAAGCAGGTGAATAAATGCTGGCATTGACAAGAAGAAAGGGCGAAGCGCTTGTTGTAAATAATAATATCGAAATCACAGTATTAGAGATTCGGGGTGATCAGATTAAAATCGGGATTAGCGCTCCCAGGGAAGTTCCTATTTACCGGAAAGAAGTTTATCTGCAGATCCAAGAGGAGAATAAAGCAGCGTTGGAATCTCAGCGGGCGGAAAAATTGAGGGAGATTTTTTAATTGTATTGGGGAAGGGTTTCAGGATTTGAGGAGGAACCTGTGGAATGAAAATAAGTTGTTACTGTTTTCACAGCGCTAAAGTGTGGGAACAGTAACGATTATTTTGCCCTCTGCTCTCAATTTTTCAGGATGAGGGTCGATATATATAACAAAAGAGACTTTAGACACATATCTTCACATGGAGGTGATGAGAATGGAACTTGGAAGCGTGAAGAACACGGCAGCAACTTATCAGGGAAGTGGGTTGGAGAACGGTGTTAGCCAGAAGGCAGCAGTCGATATAAAGGTGGCGGAAGCTCCGGCTCCAGTTCCGATTAAGACAGAGAAAGTAGACAAAGGGAACGAGCGGAACGTGGAAGGCAAGCTGGAAGTACAGGAACCAAGCCGTCAGGATTCCGTAAGACGGGCAGTAGAACAGATTAACCGTATGTCCAAGCACTCGGAAGCGATATTTGGAATTCATGATGAGACGAATCGGGTGACCATTAAGATCGTGGACAAAGAGACAAAGGAAGTATTAAAGGAGATCCCGCCGGAAGAAACTCTGGATATGATTGCAAAGGTTTGGGAGTTGGCCGGCTTGATGATGGATGAGAGAGGCTAGTTAGGAGGTAAAGACATGCCAATTAGAATAACTGGATTGAATTCTGGTCTGGATACGGATTCTATTGTGCAGGAATTGGTATCGGCATATAAGACCAAACAAGACAAATATACAAAGGCACAGACAAAGCTTTCCTGGAAGCAGGATACCTGGAAGGAACTGAATACGAAAGTATACGGTTTTTATAGCAAGAAATTATGGAATATGACACTGCTGGGCAGCTTTGCCGGGAAGAAGAAGACCACGGTTTCTGACAGCTCAAAGGCTACGGTATCGGCAGATTCCTCTGTAGTAAACGGAACCCAGACGCTTAAGATCAATGAGCTTGCAACCGGGGGATATTTAACAGGAAAGAAGGTTGAGAAGGCAGACGGTTCTGAGCTTACCTCATCTTCTACGCTGTCCGAACTGGGTATTAGCGGCGGAAGCATTGAGATTAAGGTTGGGGGCGAGACCAAGACGGTAGAAGTGAAATCGGATATGAAGATATCTGATTTCGTGAAAGAGCTGAATAATCAGGGTGTAAGCGCCAGCTTCGATGCAAAGCAGCAGAGATTTTTCATACAGTCTGCTTCCAGCGGTGTGAAGAATGACTTTGAGATTGTTGCTAAAAATAGCAACAGTTTGGATATTCTGAATAAGCTTGGTATCGCAACGAAAGATAATTATGAAGCAGTGAATGGCAAAGATTCTGCAACTGAGAATATGGAATTTGCAGTAAAGACTCAGGCGACAGATGCAGAGATCGAGTTAAATGGCGCTGTTTTCACCAGCGACAGCAATAAATTCTCTATCAATGGCTTGAATATCACAGCTACCGGTAAGGGCAATGACGTGATGACCATTACCACGGCAACGGACGTGGATGGTATTTACAATATGGTCAAGGAGTTTTTCTCTGAGTACAATACTCTAATGAATTCTATGGAGTCATCTTATAATGCGGCAAGCGCAAAAGGATATGAGCCGCTGACCAGCGATGAGAAGAGCGAGATGTCGGACGATGAAGTAGAGAAATGGGAAAAGAAGATCAAGGATTCCCTGCTCCGCAGAGACGATACCCTGCGCTCCGTTATGAGCACTATGAGTATGTCTATGAGCAAGACTTATGAAATCAACGGTAAGAAATACAGCTTATCTTCCTTTGGCATTAAGACAGCCGGTTATTTCACCAAGGCGGAGAATGAAAGCTATGCATACCATATTGACGGGGATAAGGATGACAGCAGCGTAGAAGGCAATGCTGACAGACTGCGGGCGGCTATTGAGGATGATCCGGAAGCAGTAGGCCAGTTCTTCAATCAGCTTGCCAAGGATCTTTATGATAATTTAGGCAAGCAAATGAAAAAGACGGAATTGAGCAGCTCCTATACGATCTACAATGATGTTCAGATGAAGAAAGAATACGATGAGTATACGGAAACCATTAAGAAATGGGAAGAGAAGCTGAAGGATATGGAGGATTACTATTACAAGAAATTCTCCGCTATGGAGACTGCCTTATCGAAATTACAGTCCCAGACGAATTCTCTGGCATCCTTATTTGGCGGCTGATAGGAGGATAAAGAATGATAGCGAACAGGGGTTACGACGCATATGCGAAGAATAAGATTTTGACAGCCTCCCCGGCTGAATTGACTTTGATGCTTTATGAGGGAGCAATTAAGTTCTGTAATATCGCTCTTGTGGGAATTGAAGAGAGTGATGTGGAGAAAGCCCACAATAATATCCAGAAGGTGGAGAACATTGTAGGGGAACTGCAGGCGACATTGGATCCGAAGTATGAGGTTTCAAAGGATTTTTCTAATGTATACAATTATCTGATGGATCGTCTGATTGAGGCGAATATGAAAAAGGATAAAGAAATTTTAGAGGAAGCGCTGGGGCACCTGCGCACAATGCGTGACACCTGGAAAGAAGTTATGCAGCAGAACAAGTTGGCGAAGGCAAATTAGTATGGAAGAAAATTATATCACAATATTGATTCAGAGCCTGGAAAAGAAAATTAAGGTCTTGGAGGAAGTATCCCGTGAAAATGCAAACCAGAAACAGATTTTGCGGGAGGACGATATGGATATGGATGCGTTCCAGGCATCCATTGACAAAAAAGACCGTCTGATAGAACAGGTTGGTTTTCTTGATGATGGCTTTGAGAAGATGTATGAACGTGTGAAGCAGGTATTGAACGAGAAAAGCGACGTTTATGCGGAGCAGATCGCACATTTGAAACAACTGATAATGAGCGTAACAGATTGGACTGCCAGCATTCAAAAAGAGGAGTGGGACAACCGAAGACTTGCAGAGCAGCAATTCAGTTCCATGAAGAAAAAGGTCCGTCAGATGAAGGATTCCAAACAGGTTGCGACTAAATATTATCAGAGTATGGCCAAATTGAATTATGTAGATCCACAGTTTATGGATAAGAAGAAATAAGTGAGCAGCCGCTGTTGCATCTTTGGGGATGTAACAGCGGCTGGTTTTATCAGGGGATTTTCCAAAGAGGGTTTCATGACTGGATATCAAACATGGGCATTCTCAGTGATAAATGGAATAAGCCCAAAGCGCAGACACTCTTTCCATGCTATCAACCTGCCGACTCTGCCGTTGCCATCTGGTAATGGTACGATGGGAAGTTCAAAAAGAAGCTGCCCTATGGACAGCTCCCTATATTTATTTTGCCTGTGCCATTGAGAATAATGTGTCTTGTAAAAGTTTAGAGAAATTGATATTATTTTTTTCAGCAAAAGTATTCAGCCATGCAGGAATAGTAAGGTTTTTTCTTACAGCTTTTTCACCATATTTTTCTTCATAAGCATCAATATCTAATAATAACATATTTATCATGCACCCGTTTTCGGCAGTTATTTCAGAGTAATCGGAAGCCCGTGGGATTTGCTCCCCATCTTCAAGTTCTCCCAATATCCAACCGCTAGCCGCGTCAATTCCCATTTCAATAGCCTGCTCTAAGTTTTTACCTTCTGTTACACAACCGGGCAAGTCCGGAAATTCTACTACGTATCCGCCGCTTTGATCTGTAAAAGGCTTAAATATAGCCGGATAGATTAATTTCAATATAT
>JAAVYA010000019.1 GCA_022790855.1 Lachnospiraceae bacterium
GCTGGTTCTGCGCCGTGAATCTGATTATAGGGTTCCCGGAGGGGCTCCTATAATATAGCTTATCGGAACTTGCAAAGCAAGTTCTGATAAAAGGCGCTGGTTCTGCGCCGTGAATCTGATTATAGGGTTCCCGGAGGGGTTCCTATAATATAGCTTATCGGAACTTGCGGCGCAAATTGCGCCAGGAATCTTTAGAAGAACACAATATTGAGAAAGCTTTTCGCGCAGATGAAAGGAAACCATATATGGCATTAGCAAAAAAGCCTGTAAACGGCATGAAGGATATTTTACCGGAGGAGATGCAGCTTCGGGATTACGTTATGGGGGTGATCAAGGACACCTACCGCAGTTTCGGTTTTACACCGATTGAGACCCCTTGCATGGAGAATATCGCCAACCTGAGCAATAAACAGGGCGGCGAGAATGAAAAACTGATTTTTAAAGTGATGAAACGGGGAGAGAAATTAAATCTTGAGACTGCCCGGACAGAAAGTGATGTGGTGGATTTTGGGATGCGCTATGATCTGACGGTGCCCCTGGCACGGTTTTATGCCAATAACGCCAACAATCTCCCTGTTCCCTTTAAAGCGCTGCAGATGGGAAACGTATGGCGGGCGGACAGACCCCAGAGAGGGCGCTATCGCCAATTCATGCAGTGTGATATTGATATTTTAGGAGAGCCGGGGAATTTAGCGGAGATTGAGTTAATTTTGGCCACCACAGCAACCTTAGGCAGATTGGGCTTTTCGGATTTTCAGATCCGGATTAATGAGCGTAGAATCTTAAAGGCTATGGCAGCCTACAGTGGGTTTTCGGAAGAAACCTATGACAGCGTATTTATTATTCTGGATAAAATGGACAAGATCGGACTTGCGGGGGTGGACCGGGAATTGGAAGAAGCCGGTTTTCCCCGGGAAGTGATCGACAAATACCTAGGGCTGTTCACTGCCATCGAAGAAGCCTCTGACGGCCTTGCATACCTTTCCCAGACTTTGGGAGACTTCCTGGAGGAGGAAGTGAAAATAAGCTTAGGGGAGATTATAGCCAGCGTAGAAGCCACCAAAGCGGCCAAATTTGATCTGGTGTTTGATCCTACCCTGGTGCGGGGGATGTCCTATTATACCGGGACCATTTTTGAGATTGCCATGCCCCAGTTCGGAGGAAGCTGCGGGGGCGGCGGAAGATACGACAAGATGATCGGGAATTTTACCGGAAAAGACGTTTCAGCCTGCGGATTTTCCATTGGCTTTGAACGGATCATTCTGCTTTTGATGGAACAGGGCTTTGAAATTCCCAGCCAGCCGGTAAAAAAGGCGTATTTGATCGAAAAAGGGTATCCCGGGGATCAATTGCCCCAGGTGATGGAACAGGCCCAAAAGGAGCGGGCGGCAGGCTGCCAGGTGCTGGTGGTGCGTATGAATAAGAACAAAAAGTTCCAAAAGGAGCAGTTGGCCAAGGAAGGGTATCAGGAGATTCTGGAATTTTTCCGGTAGGAAGAAGCCTTGCGGACAAAGCTGCGGCGCAAGAAGCGGCGCGAATGATTGGGACAGATAGAAAATCAGAGGAGGAAATGTCATGGCAGAATCCATGAAAGGATGGCAACGGACCCATAGATGCACAGAAGTATCGAAAGAAGAACTGCAGCAGGAAGTAACGATTATGGGCTGGGTGCAGAAACGAAGAAATTTAGGAAGCTTGATTTTTATAGATGTAAGAGACCGCTCCGGTCTTTTGCAGGTTGTGTTTGACGAACCCCAGATTGGGAGCGAAGGCTTTGCCAAGGCGGGAACACTGCGCAGCGAGTTTGTTGTTGCTGTAAAGGGCGTGGTTCAAAAACGGACGGCCGCCGTGAACGAGAATTTGATAACCGGAGATATTGAAGTGATCGCAAAGGAACTGCGGATCTTATCCGAATCTGAGACGCCGCCGTTTCCCATAGAGGAGAACAGCCAGACCAAAGACGACCTTAGGCTGCGCTATCGTTTTCTTGACCTGCGCCGCCCGGATTTGCAGAGGAATCTGATGATGAAGAGCAAGGTTTCTATGCTTTTGCGTAATTTTATGGAACAAGAAGGATTTTTGGAGATTGAAACTCCGATATTGACCAAGTCCACGCCGGAGGGGGCCAGGGACTATCTGGTTCCCAGCCGGGTGCATCCTGGGAATTTTTATGCACTGCCCCAGTCGCCCCAGCTCTTTAAGCAGCTTTTGATGTGTTCCGGGTTTGACCGGTATTTTCAAATTGCCCGATGCTTTCGGGATGAAGACCTTAGGGCCGACCGCCAGCCGGAATTTACCCAGGCGGATATGGAGCTTTCTTTTGTGGATGCAGAAGAAGTGATGGGACTCAACGAGCGTCTGTTACAGTATGTGTTCCGGGAAGCGGTGGGAGTGGAAATTACGCTTCCCATCCCCAGGATGACATGGCAGGAGGCTATGGACCGGTTTGGCTCCGATAAGCCGGATACCCGTTTTGGCATGGAGCTTGTGGACGTGTCAAAGGTTGTATCCGGATGCGGATTCGGGGTGTTTACAGGAGCTTTAGAGCAGGGAGGATCTGTCCGGGGAATCAATGTAAAGGGTCAGGGAGCCATGCCCAGAAAGAAGATTGACAAGCTGGTGGAATTTGCCAAAGGATATGGCGCGAAAGGATTGGCATATCTTTCCATCGGGGCCGACGGCGCCTATAAATCTTCTTTTGCAAAATTCATGACCCCGGAGGAATTGTCCTGTTTGGTGGAAGCAATGAAGGGAGAGCCGGGAGACCTTTTGCTGTTTGCAGCAGATACGAATACGGTTGTCTGGGATGTTCTGGGCAGCCTGCGGCTGGAATTAGCCAAAGAACTGGAATTGGTGGACAAGAACCGGTTTGACTTTTTGTGGGTGACGGAATTCCCCTTACTGGAATGGTCCCCGGAGGAAGGGCGTTTTACGGCCAAGCACCATCCCTTTACCATGCCAATGGAGGAGGACTGGCATAAGATAGACAGTGATCCGGGCTCTGTTCGGGCAAAAGCTTATGATATCGTACTAAATGGTACGGAGCTGGGAGGCGGTTCCGTACGTATTCATCAAAATGAGATTCAGGAAAAAATGCTGGAGGTGCTGGGCTTTACCAAAGAGAGCGCTTATGAGCAGTTCGGATTTCTGCTGAATGCGTTTAAATACGGCGTTCCCCCTCATGCAGGGCTGGCCTACGGCCTGGACCGGATGGTGATGCTGATGGTACAGGCGGACTCCATTCGGGATGTGATCGCATTCCCCAAGGTGAAGGATGCTTCCTGTCTGTTGACAGACGCACCGGGAGAAGTGAGCAAAGAGCAGCTTTTAGAGCTGGAATTGTCTTTGAAAAAGGAAGAAAACAATCAAACGAGGGAAGATTGAGGGTAAGTTTTGACAAGGTAGAAAAACGCGCCTGTGTTTTTTGGCGGGGTTTTGCTATAAATTTATGTGTAGAAGTGAAAGGAGTTTTTTATGGCAAAGGTAAAGCAGATTACCCAGAAGGAAGCTGTCGGCCTGTTTAAAGACGGCATGACAATTATGATCGGCGGTTTTATGACCAACGGAACGGCAGAACGTCTGGTGGATGCCATCGTAGAAAGCGGGGCAAAGGATTTAACGATTATCTGTAATGATGCAGGGTTTGCTGGGAAAGGGACCGGAAAGCTTCTGGATACCCGTCAGTGCAAGAAGCTGATCGCCAGCCATGTGGGCTTAAATAAAGTATGCGGGCAGCAGTACAGCGCCGGGGAACTGGATTTGGTGCTTGTACCCCAGGGCACACTGGCAGAACAGGTGCGCTGCGGGGGAGCCGGTCTGGGCGGATTTTTAACTCCTACCGGAATCGGAACTACCGTTGCAGAAGGAAAATCTGTGGTGGAAGTAGACGGAGTGGAGTACTTACTGGAGAAACCTTTGAAGGCTGATATTGCGTTGATCAAAGCATACCAGGTGGATGCGGCCGGAAATATCCGCTATAAAGGTTCCACCAGGAACTTTAATCCTATGATGGCTACGGCTGCCGACGTTGTAATTGTAGAGGCGGACCAGCATGTGGAAGCCGGGGCGATCGGACCGGAGTATGTAGAGACGCCGGGCGTCTTTGTGGACTACATTTTGGAAGGAGGCAGCAACTAATGGAAGATAAGAAAGGCTTTATTGCGGCACGTGTGGCAAAAGAATTGAAGGACGGCGATGTGGTAAATCTGGGGATTGGCCTTCCTACCTTGGTTCCAAACTATTTGGATCCCTCTGTTTCCATTACCCTGCAGTCAGAGAACGGATTTTTGGGATTGAAGGCCCAGGCAGATTCTGAAGAAGACGCACCCTACATTGTAAATGCAGGTGGAGCGCCTGCAGGAATCGAGCCTACAGGAGCATTTTTCAGCAGCGCGGCTTCCTTTGGGATTATCCGGGGCGGCCATGTAGATGCTACCGTGTTAGGTTCTCTGCAGGTAGATGAGAAGGGCAACATTGCCAATTGGATCATTCCTGGGAAAATGGTGCCTGGAATGGGCGGAGCCATGGATTTGGTGGTAGGCGCGAAAAAAGTGATCGTAGCTATGGAGCATACCAACAAGGGCAAGCACAAAATTTTAAAGGAGTGTACACTGCCTCTTACCGCCAAAGGACAGGTAAATATGATTGTTACCGAGATGGGCGTTATGGATGTAACTCCTGAGGGAATCGTATTAAAAGAGTATAACCCGGAGTACACGGTGGAGCAGATTCAGGAAGCGACAGAAGCAAAGCTGATCATTGCAGATGATTTGAAAGAGATGGCCGTGTAATTTTATGGCGTAAAATGGCATGAAACAGATGCCGATGAGAAAGAAGGAAAAGGGATATGCTGATTTTCGGCGTTGGGCGTACCGATAGGATAAGCGCCCGGCGGCGGAGGAGCATATCCTTTTTTGAAAGGAGTGCGGGAATGAAAAAGGGAATTTTATTTGATCTGGATGGGACATTATGGGATTCCTCCGCCCAGGTGGCGGATTCCTGGGTACTGGCGTTAAAAGATTACCCACAAGTAAAGCAAAGGATTACCCGGGCGTCCATTCAGTCGGTGATGGGAAAACCGATGGACGAGATCGGGGAGATTTTGTTTGGAGAGCTTTGCGAGGAGGAACGGAAAAATGTATTGAAACATTGCATGGAAGTGGAAAATGCGTATATCCGGGAACATGGCGGGGTGCTGTTTGAAGGGATCGAAGATGCCCTAGCCAGGCTGAAAGAAACGTATCATCTATTTATAGTCAGCAACTGCCAGGTGGGATATATTGAAGCGTTCTTAGCATATTACGGCCTGGAACGATATTTTGACGATTATGAAAGCTATGGAGGCACGGGACTGACGAAGGGAGAAAATATCCGTCTGGTAGCACAGCGAAATCATCTGGAGGCGGCAGTATATGTTGGAGATACCCAGGGGGATTACGAAGCTGCAGTAGCTGCAGAAATGCCGTTTATCCATGCAAGAACCGGGTACGGGAGCGTGTCGGCCTCAGTGCCGTATATACAGCGGCTGGGGGATTTGGTGGATATGGTGGAGAAAGTTATGGGGATATAGTGGGAAGCTTCTTAAGGGATAGAGCAATGTCAGTTAGTTAAGCAGTTCTGAAAGGGACGCCAGGGAAAAGGGAAGCGGAACAGCCGGGAAATGGTCTGTGGATTTTTCGGGTTTCGAGATTAAGAATTCCTAAAATTCCTGATTTTTGCTAAGAACAAAACGAACATCCACAAACTCGCTTCGCTCAGACAGTGTGGATGTTCGTTTTAACGCAAAAAACAGGGATTTAAGGACTTCTAAATCTCTGCAAAGTTCAAAATCCACAGACCATTTCCCGGCTGTTCCGCTTCCCTTTTCCCTGGCGTCCCCTTTCAGAAACGCTTAACTAACTAACATTGAGGACTGAACTGTTACAAGAGAGGCAAGATTTAAAATACAGAAAAATTGACAATAAAGCTTTCCATATGATACAATACACTCTATCGTATCGGTTGCTACGGGAAAGGAAGAATAGAAGATGAATCGTTTGTTTAATATGGACAATGGTCTGTTCAGAGGAATTTCAAAGCTGGTGGACTGTATCTGGCTGAGCTTTATTTTTATTATAACCTGCATTCCGATTTTTACCGTTGGAGCTTCTCTCACAGCCCTGTATTACACCGTACAGAAATCCCTGAAAAATGACAGAGGTTATATTGGCAGCGAATACTGGCATGCCTTTAAGACCAACTTTAAACAGAGTACCATAGCATGGCTGATCGTGCTGATCGTGGGCATTGTATTTTCCTGGGACTTGAGGATTATGCGGGCTTTGGATGCAGCTGGAAATCCTCTGGGAAAAGTATATGTGCTTTTCGGCGTTTTGCTGGCGTTGGAAATGATATGGGCTTCGTATCTGTTTCCCTATATCGCACGGTTTGAAAACAATCTCCGGTCTATTATGAAAAATGCGGCCCTGATGGCTATTTTAAATTTGCCAAAAACCATAATCATATTTATCTACCTTGTGGTTACCGGGGTCATCCTATATGTGATGCCCATTGCTATTTTACTGATGCCTTCCGTATTTACCTGGATGCAGAATCTGACCCTGGAGAAAATTTTCCGAAAATATATGACGGATGAAGACCGGGAGACGGAGGATGAATTAAACCGGGAGTATAAGAATTAGATAGAAAACCTGAGGCGGCGCTTTCATGAGAGGGCGTCGTTTTTTGACAGAAAAGTCTCAAAGTCATCGACACCTGGCGGTAAAATGTTGTTTAGGCAACAGTTTTCATAGTGATTAATGATAGGCAGAAAATCATAATTTTGCTATGATATGGGATAAGAAATATAGCAAGAAAGGGGTTATTGATGATGTCTGAAACTAACAAATATTTTCCACACTTGTTCAGTCCAATCCAGGTAGGGACAAAGACCATTAAGAACAGGATTGAGGCGGCTCCGGCTTTGTTTGCCTTTGAGCATTACATCGAAGCAGACGCATTCGGGTATTATCCGCCTATGCCTGAGAGAGCTTTCCGTATGCTGGAGGCGAAAGCGGCAGGGGGCGCCGGAAGCGTTGTGCTGGGAGAATTGAGCCCAAACCATACCTATTGCAAACGGTTTCCTTTTGAACCGGATATCGACTTTTCCTCCAGGGAGGATGAGATTTTCCAGATCACCAAAAAGACGGCGGATATGATCAAAAGCTACGGTGCGCTTCCCATCGGCGAACTGCTTTCCACCGGAGAAATTAAAACTTACATAGGGGATGGCATCAATCCCAAGGGGCCTTCTGAGAAGGATTTGGAGGATGGCGTTACCCATGTGGATGCATTTACAAAGGAAGAAATAAAGGAACATATCAAGGAGCATATAGAAGCTTGTAAGTGGTTTCGGGACGCCGGCTGGGAAGGCATTATGATTCATTGCGGCCATGGATGGCTTCCGGCTCAGTTTTTATCTCCCATGTACAATAAACGGGAGGATGAATACGGCGGCTCCTTTGAAAACAGGGCGAGATTTACCATTGAATTGTTAGCAGCGATCCGGGAGGCTATGGGGCCGGATTTTATGATCGAGATACGTGTCAGCGGCTCTGAGCATTTGAACGGCGGACTGGAGCTTGAGGACGCCATTCGATATTGTAAAATGTGCGAGCCTTACATCGATTTGATTCACGTATCCTGCGGCCATTATCTCAGTTCTTCCAGAAGCTGGGAGTTTACCACGGCATATGCTCCCCATGGTGCGAATATTGAAAATGCCGCTAAAATCAAACAGAATGTGTCCGTTCCCGTAGCCGTGATCGGCGGCCTGAATTCCCCGGAGCAGGCAGAAGAGGCCATTGCATCCGGCAAGGTGGATATGGTTTCTTTCGGAAGACAGTTTTTTGCAGATCCTGCATTTCCCAATAAGGCTGCGGAAGGGAGAGCCGACGAGATCCGCCGCTGCTTAAGATGCGGCAGATGTTATCCAGGCCCGTCTGGAGAGCATGAGACGGAAAAATGGACCGTGAAGTTCCCGCCTTTGGATTCCTGCACCATTAACCCGTATTCGGTTTGGCCAGCTTCCCATCATAAAGTATTGCCGGAATTGATGCCAGAGCCAAAGGCAAGCCGTAAGGTATTGGTGATCGGAGGCGGCTGCGGCGGTATGCAGGCGGCTATTACGGCATCGGACAGAGGCCATAAGGTGATCCTTTGTGAAAAAGCAAGGGTTCTGGGAGGACTTATTAATTTTACGGATCATACGGACCATAAAGTGGATATTCGCAATTTCAAAGATCTGTTGATTCGGGAGGTGGAAAAACGTCCGGTGGAAATTCGCCTAAACTGTGAGGTGACGTCGGAAATAATCGCTGAGATCGACCCGGAAGCAGTGATTCTGGCCGTTGGATCGGAGGATTTGATCCTTCCCATTGAAGGCATAGAACATGCTGTTACCGCAATGGAGGTTTATTATCATGATTTCCAGGGACTTGGGAAGAACGCCATCGTCCTGGGCGGCGGCCTGGTAGGGTGTGAAGCGGCGGCCGATTATATCGATCATGGAGTTGCGGTCACCATTGTGGAAATGCAGGAATGCTTAATGCCGGAAGTAACCGGGTTATACAGAACTGCAGTCCATGACTTTATTGACCAGAAGGGCGGCAAATACGAGGTAGGAGCCAAGGTCATTCAGGTGGGCAAAGATTTCGTCGTTGCCCAGCAAAACGGCCAGGAAATTATGATAAAAGCAGATTCTGTTGTGAACGCAATGGGACGCCGGGCGCATAAGGCGGATGAGCTGAAAGCAGCCATTCATGTTCCATTATGGGAAATCGGGGATTGTGTGAAAGCAAGACAGATCGGGGATGCGGTACGGGAGGCCTGGACTGCGGCTATGGAGATTGTATAATATTTTTCATGTTAAAAAAATATCAATTACTCTGTTTGCCATTTTATACAAAAAATTAGTTGAAATATTTGAAAAAAACGTTAAAATAGAAGATAGCGAAGTAAATTTTCAGCAACAGTCCGGATGCGCGGAAACTGTTACAATATTTAATTAATAAGGAGTGAAAGAATATGGCAAACATGCAAGGCTTTGGTATGATGATTGATAAGCTGAAGAAGAATCCCAAGACCATCGTATTTACGGAAGGGACAGACCCCCGTATTCAGGAGGCGGCTTCCCGTCTTCTGGCCTCTTATTTCCTGACCCCGATTCTGGTGGGGAAAGAAAGTGAGATTTTCGATGCGGCGGAGGAGAACGGCTATAATATCCGGGGAGCAAAGATTCTGGATCCGGAGAAATATGACAAGATGGACGAGATGGTTGAGAAGCTCTGCGAGCTGCGCAAGAACAAGAATATGCAGCCGGAAGAAGCCCGGAAGCTGCTTTTGCAGGGGAACTATTTCGGAACAATGCTGGTAAAGATGGGAGTTGCGGACGCTTTGCTGGGAGGAGCTACTTATTCTACGGCAGATACGGTGCGTCCGGCTCTTCAGATTATCAAGACGAAGCCGGGACACAGCGTGGTAAGCTCTTGCTTTATCATGGTTCGTCCTTCTGCAACCGGTGAGAATGAAGTGCTGGCCATGGGTGACTGCGCCATTAATATCCATCCCAACGAGGATGAACTGGCAGAGATCGCTATTTGTTCCGCAGACTGCGGCAAGATTTTCGGTATTGACCCCAAAGTAGCATTTTTGAGCTATTCCACATTTGGATCCGGCGCTGGAGATGATGTGGAGAAAATGCGCAATGCGGCTGCAAAAGCCAAAGCTATGCGTCCGGATCTGGCCATTGAGGGCGAGATGCAGTTTGATGCGGCAGTATCTCCCCGGGTAGCCAGGACCAAATGCCCGGACAGCGAAGTAGCGGGCCATGCCAATACCTTTGTATTCCCGGATATCAATGCCGGAAATATCGGATACAAGATCGCCCAGCGTCTGGGAAATTTTGACGCTTACGGCCCCATTCTTTTGGGCATGAATGCTCCGATCAATGATTTGTCCCGTGGATGTAATGCGGAAGAAGTATACTCCATGGCAATTATTACGGCAGCGTTGGTGGATGAATAAGTTTGGATAGGAAATGACAGGAAGTTGGAAGGAGGGAGCTTGCAGGGTGGCAGGCTTCCTTTTTTCCATATGAAAAAGAAAACGACGGCAGGAATTATGCGTTGCCTGAAAAAAGGAAGGTGTAACGATCCATGGGAGAACTGAAAATGTCCGTATCATCTATTGTGGGAAAAGACGGTAAAAAATATATTTATGTCTTGTTCAGTGATGAAAAACGGAGCGCGGAATTGCGGCTGCCGGAGGGGAAGATGATTTCCAATCGGGGATTTACCTCCGATGAGGTGCAAAAACTGGAAGATTATCTGGCGAAAGAGAAGAATACAATTGTGGCGATGGCGAAAAACGTGAATGCCATGGACGCTTTTATGGGCAAAAAGTAAAAGGAGGACATCATGCCAAGCATCGGGATTTGTGACGATGAAAGGGAAGCTCTTTGGGATATCGCCGGGAAGATACAAAAGACAATTCCAGAAGCGGGGCTGAAACTGTACCATTCCGGGGAAGAGGTACTGGCAGACGAGACAGGGACCGATATTTTATTTTTAGATATTCAGATGCCGGGAACAGACGGGATGGAAGTGGCCAGAAGGCTGCGGGAGAAAAAGAAACGTCAGATCCTTGTCTTTATCACGGCGTTGGATGAATATGTGTTTCAGGCTTTTGACGTAAGGGCTTTCCACTATCTGGTAAAGCCGTTTCCGGAAGAAAAACTCAAGGAGGTGCTTTTGGCGGCGGTAAAGCAGTGGGAAGAGGAATTTTCCAAGGAGACGGCAAAAGAGGTTTCTTCGGACCGAAAGCAACTGCTGGTCAAGACCAGGGGTACTTGTATCCGGGTTTTTCCGGAGGAGATCCTGTATGCGGAGGTCTATAACCGGAAAGTAATTCTTCATATGCGTGACGGAAATCTGGAGTATTATAAACGTCTGTCAGAGCTGGAGGAGGAATTGGGAGAAGACTTTGCGCGAGTTCACCGTTCTTACCTGGTGCGTTTGGAATGTGTGGAAAAATATAATGCCAGTACCGTTACACTGGAGGACAAGAGCCAAATTCCCATGGCGAAGCAGAAATACGCCGGATTTGTAAAACAGTATCTGGACTACATGAACCGTATACAATGGAAAGGACATTGATGTGTGGAACTGCTATTATGACAGACGGAGCCAAAGAATACGTTCTCTTTGATAAACCGGAGTATTTTGTATATACTAAATGATAGATTACTTGGAAAGGAATAAAAAAGCCATGAAAAAAACAGTATTGCTATGTGCCGCATTTATTTTGCTATGTGGACTTTTGGGCTGCGGAGGCAAAAAAGGAGCCGAAGGCGGCCAGGAAGCATCCGCCTATGGGGATCCTTTGGAGGTATTGAATGCGGTGGTTGCCTCCTATGAAGCAGACGATCTGTTTGCCATGTATGGGGGAAACCAAAAGCAGGCGGTGATGGATGCACCGGGGAAATTTGATATTGCCGAGACAGAGGAATTGGAGCTGAATCTGGGAATGCCAAAGGAGCAGCTTTCTGATATAGAAGATGCAGCATCCATGGTGCATATGATGAATGCCAATACTTTTACGGGAGCATGTTACCAATTAAAGGAAGGCGCGGATATCGACGGTTTGGCGAAGGCGGCGGTCTCTCAGATCAAAGAGACGCAATGGATATGCGGCCAGCCGGATACGGTGGTTACGATCCAGGTGGGCGGTTCCTATTTGATTACTGCTTTTGGAAACGCAGAATTGATAGAGCAGTTTAAAAACAATGCCGTATCCGCCTTGGAAGGGGCCAAAGTAATTCAGGAAGAGTCTATTGCATAATGTTGTTTTCCAGTATTTCGTTTTTATATTATTTTCTGCCATGTATGTTGGCCGTTTATTTTGCGGCTCCCCAACGGTTAAAAAATGCTGCCCTTCTTTTGGGAAGCATAGTTTTTTATGCCTGGGGAGAGCCGAAGTATGTGCTGTTGATGGGGGCTTGCGTACTGCTGGGATATGGATTCGGGCTGTTGATAGAAAGATATCGGGACAAGGCCCTTGGGAACATATGCCTGGCAGCGTCCGTTACGGTGAGCCTCTCTTTTTTATTGTATTTTAAATACTGGGGATTTTTCCTGGAAAATTTCAGTGCTGCTACCGGAATTGCAGTACCTGCGTTACAGATCGCTTTGCCCATCGGCATCAGTTTTTATACCTTTCAGTTGATCAGTTATGCTGCAGACGTCTATCGTGGGGAGCGGGCGCAGAAACATTTGATCAGCTTTGGCGTGTATATCGTGATGTTCCCGCAGTTGATCGCAGGGCCCATTGTGCGGTATTCTCCTATTGCGAAGCAGCTAAACGTCCGAAACCATTCCTTGGATCAGACGGCGGAGGGGATTCGCCGTTTTGTGATAGGGCTGGCAAAAAAAGTCCTTCTTTCCAACCAGTTGGCAGAGCTTTGCAGCACATTTCAGAATTCCAAAGAAACGTCCGTATTGTTCTGCTGGCTGTATGGGGTTGCCTTTGCCCAGCATATCTATTTTGATTTTTCCGGGTACAGCGATATGGCCATCGGCCTGGGGAAAATCTTCGGGTTTCAATTTCCGGAGAATTTCGATTATCCCTATGCATCTTCCAGTATTACAGAATTTTGGAGACGTTGGCATATATCCCTGGGCTCGTGGTTTCGGGATTACGTCTACATTCCTTTGGGGGGAAATAGGAAGGGACGTTTGCGGCAATTGATTCATATTTTCATTGTATGGGGACTGACAGGCTTTTGGCATGGGGCATCCTGGAATTTTATCTTTTGGGGGCTGTATTTTGCCCTGCTCCTTACCATAGAAAAATTATGGCTGTTGAAGAGACTGGACAAAAGCCGTCTATTGTCCCACGTCTATACCTTGCTTTTGGTGATGATCAGCTTTATCATTTTTAATGAGACGGATATGAGACGGGCGTTTTCGGTGATCGGAGGATTATTTGGAGCAGGGGGGATTCCCCTTGTATCCCAGGAAGCGCTGTATTGTCTCAAAAGCTTTGGCACGGTGCTGCTGGCAGGAGGAATTGGGGCCGTTCCTGGGGTGAAATGCTTTGCGGGATGGCTGCGGCATAAGCCAGTGGGAAGGAAGCTTTTGGCGGCAGGGGAACCGGCGCTGCTTTTGGCGCTGCTTCTGGCTGTCACCGCTTATCTTGTGGATGGATCCTTCAACCCATTCTTATATTTTCGATTTTAGGAGGCGTCTATGGATGGAAAAAAGAATTCCCTGGCAGTATGCATGGTCTTTGCTGTGGCCCTGGCGGGGGGATTTTTGCTTTGTATGCTGCTGCCCAAGGAGGAATATTCCCTCAGTGAACGCCGCAGGCTGGCGCCTATGCCGGAATGGTCGGCAGAAGACCTGTGGAGCGGAAGGTTTATGTCCAGATTTGAGGACTATGCCGTGGATGGATTTCCCTTTCGGGAAGCCTTTCGGAGAGTAAAAGCCCTGACGGCAACCAGGGTATTTCAGCGTCAGGATAATCACGGCGTCTATGAGACAGGGGGGTATCTTGCAGCTTTTGAGTATCCGCTAAAGGAAGATTCCCTGGAGCGGGCCCTGGGGCGATTTCGGTATATTCAGGAGACCTATCTGGGGGAAGGAAATCAGGCGTTTCTTTCCGTGATTCCGGATAAAGGGTGCTTTTTGGCTCCCCGGAGCGGGCGCCCATGTCTGGATTATGGAGAAATGGAAAAAATAGCGTCTGAAAAAGCGGATTTTGCGGAATATATCAAGATTTCGGATTTGCTGGAGGCTGAAGATTATTACAGGACGGACACTCATTGGAGGCAGGAGAAGCTCATAGACGTAGCCCGGCGTCTGGCGGAGGGTATGGGAACAAAGAGCCTTGAGGACTATACGGTGCATACCCTGGAGGAAGATTTTTACGGCGTTTATTACGGACAGGCGGCGCTGCCGGCTTCGCCAGATACGATACAATACCTTACCTGGGAGGGCATGGAAGAGTGCCAGGTGTATGATTTTCAAAATAGCAGGGAAATGTCCATGTATGATTTGGAGAAAGCCAAGGGGCGGGACCCCTATGAAATGTTTTTGTCCGGTTCCCTGTCTTTGATCATCATAGAAAATCCCGGGGCTAAGACGGGAAAAAAACTGGCGCTTTTTCGGGATTCCTTTGGCTCCAGCCTTGCGCCCCTGTTGGCTGTGGGATATGATACGATTATTTTGGCGGATATCCGGTATATTCACCCGGATCATATCAGCCGGTATGTGGATTTATCAGACTGTGACATGTTGTTTTTATATAGTACCCTGGTATTGAATCACAGCGATACCATAAAATAGGCTTTCGGTCTTGTTATGAGTTGTTCAAAAAAAGGAGGCGGAGGATGGAGGACAAGGAGATTTTAATCATTGAGGACGACGTCGCCATCGGGGATCTTTTGGAAAAAGTATTGAAAAAGCAAAGCTGTCGGGTGCTTCGTGCCTATTCTGGAACGGAGGCCCTTTTGGTGCTTCAGTCCAGGAGGCCGGATCTGGTGCTTTTGGATTTGATGCTTCCCGGCCTCTGTGGGGAGGAAGTTCTGCCTCAAATCGGAGAGATTCCGGTGATTGTCCTCAGCGCGAAAGCAGGAGTTGAGGATAAAGTAAAACTGCTTTTGGGCGGCGCGGCGGATTATATGACAAAGCCCTTTGAACTGCAGGAGCTGTTGGCTCGGATTACGGTGCAGCTTCGGGGAAAAGCCAGGGAAAAAGCAGCTTCCGGATTGCAGTTTCGGGATTTGTCTTTGGATACCGCAACCCATGAGGTCAAAATACAAAAAGAGACCGTGCGGCTTACCAGAACGGAATATGCCATATTAAAATGCTTGATGCAAAATCCAGCCCAGGCGATCCCAAAATCTCTTTTATTGGAACGTTTGGGGGAAGAGACACCGGACTGTACGGAAAGCTCTCTGAAGGTTCATGTGAGTAATCTGCGGCGAAAGCTTTCCGGCGCAGGAGGCGCTGACTACATCGAATCGGTGTGGGGGATTGGATTTAAAATGAAAGATACGCCGTAAATTTTCTTTACCATATCTTTACGATTTCTTTTACCGCTTTCTTAACGGTTTTGTGGTAAGCTGATTCCATGTAACAGGATGGGTGTTTGAACTGTTATGATTCCATCAAAAAAAGGAGGACTGACCAATGGAAGATTGTTTGACCGTCCAAAATCTTGGAAAAAGCTATCGTCATTTTAAAGCGTTAAACGGGCTTACCATGCATGTACCAAAGGGAGCTATTTACGGGCTTGTGGGAAAAAACGGCGCGGGGAAGACGACGCTGATTCGGCTGATCTGCGGTTTGCAGCAGCCCACGTTTGGGGAATATGAGCTCTATGGATGCAGTTATAAAAGCCAGGAGATTACAAAGGTGCGAAAGAGAATGGGAGCCGTGGTGGAGACGCCGTCTTTGTATCTTGGTATGACGGCCCGGGAGAATTTAAAGGAACAGTACCGGGTGCTGGGCCTGCCTTCTGATGAGGGAATGGAGGAGCTTCTTACTCTGGTGGGGCTTATGGATACCGGAAAAAAGAAGGTGAAAAACTTTTCTCTGGGTATGCGTCAGCGCCTTGGAATTGCCGTGGCCCTTTGCGGGGATCCCGATTTTCTGGTACTGGATGAGCCTGTCAACGGCCTGGATCCCCAGGGGATCATTGAGATGCGGGAATTGATCTTGAAGCTGAACCGCAAACGGCAGATTACCGTGCTGATTTCCAGTCATATATTAGACGAGCTGTCGCGCTTGGCCACCCATTACGGTTTTATTGACCATGGATCCATGATCAAGGAAATCAGCGCCGAGGAATTAGAGGAGGCCTGCAAAAAATGCATCCGCATAGAGGTATCGGATCTTTCCCTTCTCTCCAGGGTTCTGGAAGAAGAGGGGCTGGAATATAAGCTGCTTTCTGGGAATCAGGCAGATATATTTGACAGTGTGGATATTACGGAATTGGTGCAGAAGCTGGCAGCCGTGGGCTGTAAGGTACGATCCATTACCAAAAAGGACGAGAGCTTGGAGAGCTATTATGTGAATCTGGTAGGAGGCGGTGAATATGCGTAATCTGATGTCGGCCGCATGGCTTAGAGTAAGAAAGAACAAAGTATTTTGGGGCGCAATGATATTGATGGCGTTTTTTGCAGTAAACAGCAGGCTGGATCAGTATGTGCAGAGGAAACGCTTCGGAGTGGAAGCCACTCTGGAAACATCTTTTTTTGACTTTATCATGTTTGCTTCGATTTTGATGTCCGTATTTATCAGTCTCTTTTTAGGGACGGAATACGGGGAAGGCACGATTCGAAATAAAATTGTAGTGGGACATAAACGGAGCGAAATTTACGGAAGCAATTTGCTGATCTGCATGATGGTGAATCTGCTTTTGGTCGCAGCGTATTTACTGCCTTCTCTTGCATTGGGGATTCCTCTGGTGGGTTCTTTTCGTTCCGGGTTCGGAGCCATCCTGATACTGTTTGGCTGCAGTATTCTGCTGCTGTCGGCCTATACGGCTCTTTATACGGCGGTAGCTATGGTGTGCCAGAGCAGGGCCGTTACGGCTGTCATCTGCGTACTGGGAGTATTTCTGCTTTTGATTGCAGGTATTTTTATCCACGGCAGGTTGGAAGCGCCGGAGTATTATTCTCCTTACAGCATTTCTGTGGCAGACGACGGCGGGATAGTGATGGATGAAAGACAGAATGAAGAGCCCAATCCCGAATGTCTTCAGGGGACCAAACGCAAAGTCTATGAATTTTTCCTGGATTTTCTTCCCGGGGGACAGACCATTCAGATTACATCCATGAGCGCTCCACATTTGGGGATGATGGCATTGTACTCAGTTTTGATCGTCTCCGGCAGCACCGGAATCGGACTGTATGCGTTTTATAAGAAAAATATAAAGTAAGTTTTGGAAGGGGAGAGCGTTGTGGAGGTATGGATGGGGGCTGTGATAGTGGGTCTTGTGTTTGTCATATTGCTGCTGATTTTTAAAATCATGCTTATGAAAAAGTCTGCCGGAGAAATCCGGGAGGCTTTTGCTTGTCGTCTTACGGTGGATACCAATACACTGATTGGAATTTCCAGCCGGGACCGTTCCATGCGCAGGCTGGCGGACTCCATAAATATGCAGCTTCGAGAACTTCGAAGGCTGCGGCATCGGTATCAGCAGGGAGATTTGAAGCTGAAAGAAGCGGTAACCGGAATATCCCATGATATCCGTACGCCTTTGGCTGCAATTTTAGGGTATCTGGAGCTGTTAAAACAGGAGGAACAGCCCCCGGAGACGGCCCGCTGTCTTGCCATTATACAGGAACGGGCCCAGGTGATTCGGCAGCTGACAGAAGAATTATTTCGGTATTCTGCCTTGACATTGGAGGAATATGAGCATCCCGTCGGCAGCGTTGGCGATGGGGAGCAGGTATCCTTGCAGGAGGCTCTGGAAGAAAGTCTTCTGGCTTATTACGGCGCCTTGCGAAAGGCAAGGATAGAACCTGTCATTTCCATGCCCGAGAAAAAGGTCGTCCGCTGCCTGAATAAAAAAGGGCTTTCCCGAATCTTTGGCAATCTGATCAGCAATGCCATCAAATACAGCGCCGGCGATCTTTTGGTGTCCCTGGAGGAAACCGGGCGGATTACCTTTTGCAATTCGGCCCCCAAGTTGAATGAAGTGGAGGCTGCCAGCCTGTTTGGGCGGTTTTATACCGTAGAAGATGCAAAGAATTCCACAGGACTTGGGCTTTCCATCGCAAAGTCCCTGGCCGCTCAAATGGGCGGTGCGGTCACGGCAGAGTTTAAGGATCAGATGCTGTTTGTCCATGTGTTGTTTTCGGAAAATATGAATTGTGTGAAAAAACAAAAAATTTAGCAGTTATAATCAAGCAAAAGAATCATACAAACTTGCTTACATTGAAGAATTACAAAAATTTTAAAGATGAAATATCTATAGATTTTGAAAATACGGCAGGGTATCAGTTTAGTACAGATTGTATCACTGACGGGATGATCAGCAAAATATTGATTTATGGTAGAAATGCGACAGGAAAAACAAATTTGGGAAAGGCGTTAATTGATATATATACAAGGTTATTTGGCGGGCGGCGTTATGCTGATACAGGAATATTTCTTAATGCGGATTCAATAGATGACTGTATCAGGTATTTTTTATCTTGAAATAAATTTGTAAAAACGCTATCTTTTATAGTATATTTTGCAATATCTACTTTTTCCATTCCTTCTTCCCTTCATCCCCGCCTTTACGACGGGGAAACAATCAGGTATTGTCTTTGTTTCATTATACAAAAAAACCATCCTATATTCAAGGATGATTCCCCACAGGTTGGGAAAGCGAAGGGTAATTTGGCCGTATTCCTTCTCTGAAGTGTCTGTGGGCTTTAAAACATCACATCCCATTTGAGCATCTTACCGACAGTACTTCCTATCTTTACATACGATTATAAGGAAAAGAATGAATGCCGGAAAGTCAGAGGAAAAAGCCTGTTTATCAATGCTTGATGTATGATTTGAAATATGATACGCTAATACAAGAGAGTAGAGCTTATCAGAACTTGCTTGAGAGTATGTCAACAACTGCATAGAAAAAGTATAGGAGTTGATACTAAACTTATTCACAACAATATAGTCAAGCCAGCTCTAAAGCTAATATATGATGAAGGCTTTTCGGGAGCAGAAGAGGGTATGCAGGACTGCTTCGGCTTATGCATAACCTGTTCTATGTTTAAAAAGCTGTCGTGGCATTATCTTATGCAGGTATGAAACATTAAATTTTTACCATTGAATTGCCTGAGGGAAACGAAAGGAGTGTAAGTTAGAATGAATAAACCAATTACAACATTGTTTATGTTGATGTCGGTGGACGGAAAAATCAGCACTGGCGCAACGGACGATTTGGATGTAGATAAAGATTTTCCTCAAATTGCAGGAATTAGAGAGGGCTTGCACCAATATTATGAAATAGAGCAAACAACAGATTTGTGGACGCTCAATTCTGGCCGGGTGCAAGCCAAACTTGGTGTCAATACAAAGGAGATGCCAAATAGGACGCCGGTATCTTTTGCGATAATAGATAATAAGCATTTAAATGAAAATGGGATACGGTATTTTTGTGCGTTATCGAAAAATTTTGTGTTGATTACCTCAAATGCGAAACATCCGGCATTTCATATTGAGGAAGATAATTTTCATATCATCTATCAGAAAGAATTATCATTAAAAAATGCATTGATCAAGCTTCGGTCAGACTATGGTTGTGAGAGAATTACGATACAAACCGGCGGGACGCTAAATGGCTTATTTCTGCGTGAAAAGCTATTTGATTATGTTGATATTGTGGTTGCCCCGGTTTTGATCGGGGGCAAAGATACATCTACCTTAATTGATGGGAAATCTCTAGTTTCACAAAAAGAATTGTCAAAATTAGGCGTTCTGAAACTGCTGGAATGTGCGGTGTTGGAGAACTCCTATTTGCGATTGCGTTATGAGGTAATTCATGGGTAGATTCCTGTGGATTGTTTTTACTTTCTCAAATATGGCAGCTGCAAAAACTGAAAAACAGAAAGCAGTTAAAAATCCACAGTTTACATCAAAAAAGCAAGGTTTCACAACACGCTTTCTAAATCACTCCCCCTCCTTTGCCGAAATACAATACATAAAACAGTAACTATAATATGGCAATACCCGATAACTACTTTGCTTTTTTTGTTTCGATACCCAGGCAATTTGCGGCGGCCTTCTTCTAAGCAAACATGTAAGGGCGCTTTTAACGGAGGTGAAATCCACTGCTTACGGAGACTTAGGAATGAAGGCTATCCTGAATTCCTTAGTCGCAGTTGGCAGTTAGTTCACCGCAGTGCTGCTCGCGTTTGCGTGAAGAAGGCCGCCGCGAATTGCCGTCCGTATTCCAAACACAATTATTTCATTCTAAAAACAGGAGGCTCCCTTATGACCATAAACCTACAACGCGCCAGCTCTTGGCTTACCGGAGGCTTTTCCCCCATGGGAGGCGGTTTAAAAAGCACCCAGGAAAAATTGGAGAGGCAGGCGAAGTGCCAGAGCCAGGTGGATTTTTTTGAAAATCAAAAAGAAAATTTAAAAGAAATGAAATGCGATACTGTGGAAGAGATTGCCAGAAAGCTGGAATTGTTCCACTCCTATGAAGATCAAATTGCAGCAGCAAAAGCAGCCTATAACAGTGAACAAATGTGGCATACCTTGGATGAAGCCCGGGAGCAGGGAGAAAAAATTGCCGAGGCGGTGGAAGAGACTGCACCCAAGACGCCGGAAGAACGGAAGGAAGAGCAGATCGAGGAAGCCACAGGCGTGGAGAAGGACGACGGCTTGCTGGAGGAAGCCCTGGACGCCGTAGAAGAACTGACGGAAGAATTGACCAAAGAGTTGACAAAAGAGCTGGAAGAGGAACTGAATCCGGAATCCATGAAAGAATTAACGGAAAAGCTGGAAGAAGAAGTAACAAAAGAACTGAATCCGGAATCGACGGAAGCAATTGGGGAAAAGCGGACAGAAGCAGAGAATGAACGAACCTCGGAATCTGTAGAAGCTCTGACAGAGAAGCTGGCGGAGGAAGCAGCCCAAATCCAGCCGGAAGAAAAACGGGTGGAAGAGTTGCAGCTGCAGAGGATCCGGGCGGAAGCGGCGGCTTTGTATCGGGAAGAGAAAATTTCCTTTGGAGTAGATATTCGTGTCTAAGGAAATTTGGGACAGATAACATGGAAGCACAGCAGATAGAGTTCTATTACAGCCTAATGTCCCAGTTGGCCACCCATCTGGGCGATGGGGCGGCAGGAGTTATTTTCGCATGTTTATGCCGAAGCTTTGTGCCGGAGAGAAAGAAGCGCTGTCTGGTCGCGGGAAGTTATTTCCTGACCATGATAGCGCTGTATTATATTCCCTTGGAGATCAATGGGATTGTGGCCCATTGGCTGGGAATGGGAGCGGCGCTTATGGCGCTGGTGTATTTGAGCCGGGGAGGCGTTACATCCAAGATTTATTTGGCGGTTACCTTTGACACGATACGATGGATTTGCGGGGTGCTGGCAGTTCATGTTTACTATGTGGCAGCTAATAAGTCCCAGGGGCTTTTGGCTCAAGAGATAGGAAATAATCAGCAGCCCTGGCAGGCATTTTTCGCTTTGTTCTGTTTGATGGAAACCTTGTATTTGTTTCTAAGATGCGGCCTGCTTTTCCTATGCGTCCGCTTGTTAGAAGCATGTTTTCCATTTCAGGAACGGAAGTTGGAAAAAAGAGAATTATGCAGCCTTTTGATCCCTTCTTTTTTGGGAATTGTGAATCATTTGATCCGGTTTGGCTATAACAACCGTTGGGGACATATTTCCTCCTGGCAGGGGGCTTCTGGCAGCGGAACGATGGATTTTTTGTGGTGTGTGAATGACGTGACGCTTTTGATTGCTGTTTTTGTGGTACTTCTGTTGTTTGTGCGGCAGAGGGAGGAACAGGATCGGCGTATGCTTCAAAGACAGATTACGGATATGCAGTCCCATATCAGGGAAGTGGAGCAGATTTATTCCAGGATCCAGGGAGTAAGGCATGATCTGGGGAACCATGCCCAAGTGCTTTTGGGCCTCATCGGCAGGGAGCAGTATGAGGAAGCAAGGCGTTATACCAGCAGGTTGAAGGAAACGGCGGATGGGCTGGCATTCGAAATACGCACCGGGGACCCCATTACCGATGTGATCCTCAATGAAAAAAATAAGCAGGCAAAGGAATGGGGGATCCGGTTTGTATCCAGGTTTTCTTATCCTTCCAGCAGCAGGCTGGATGTTTTTGACGTGAGTATTGTTTTAAACAATGGCCTGGAGAATGCATTGGAAGCGTCTCGTTTCGCCAAGGAACCTTTTGTGGAAATTGAATCCCGGCAGATGAAAAATGCCTGGATGATTAAAATTATCAATGGGGTATCGGAGGATTTTTCCCAGGAAGACAGCAATGGGTTTTTGAAAAGTACCAAACAAACGCCCCGGCTTCATGGGTTTGGCCTGAAAAATATCAGGGAAGTAGCAGAGAAATATTTTGGTAAAATAGAAATTGTTCCTACTGAGGGAAAAGATGGAAAACTGGTGGTTTTGACCGTTATGCTTCAACTTCCATGAGCCGATATAATAAGGAGAAACGGAATTCAAAAGGGAATTCAGATGAGCTAAGGAGGGCGTACCCATGAACAAAATAGGAAGCTATGGAATGTATCAGCAGAATTATTATGAGAATACACTGCAGGGGAAGAAGGAGAAAGAAGCTGCGAAAACTTCCAAAGCAGACAAGACAGGCGCAGGCCAGGTGAAGCTGTCGAGCCGTGCCCAGAAGCTTTTGCAGGAGTTAAAACGGACCTATGGGAACATGGATTTTATGGTAGCTGATTATGAGAGTGATGAGGAAGCGGCGGAATATCTTTCCAGGGGAAACAAGGAGTACAGCGTACTCTTAGATACAGAGACATTAGAGGAGATGGCCACGGATTCCAAGACCAAGGAGAAGTATTTGGGGCTTTTGGATGAGGCAACCGGAAAGCTTACCGATCTAAAGAAGCAGCTGGAGGAAGAAGGCGACGGCGAAGAGGTAGCCAGCCTTGGGGTATCCATCGGTAAAGACGGGGAAGTATCTTTCTTTGCAGAGCTGGAAAAGATGAGCGACAAGCAAAGAGAACGTATTGAAAAGTCCAAAGAAGCCAAACAAGAAGAGGCTGCAAAGGAGAAAAAGGCTTCCAGCGCCAAAGAGCAGACGAAACGTACAAGGGTAACAGCCAAGACAACAGAAGAGCTTCTGCGAAAAATCCGCTCTGTAGACTGGGATAAGGTTCCAGAACCCCAGAGTGTAAGCGGAAATAAGTTTGATTTTAGCATATAGTTTTTCTTAAAACGTAGGATCGCTCCCGCCGATGTGAGAAGTTCCGTAACAGTTTTGCCCAGGACTTTGCATTTCCCGCAAAGTCCGTAGGATAAAGCTGTTATGGGAATCCCGAAACGGTGGGAGTATCGTTTTGTATTAGTACTGGATCAAAGTGTTCAGACGGTTTGGGCGCAGGATTCGGACGAGGAGTTACCCTCGCAAATGGCATATGCAATTGCATAGTCCATATCATAAGACAAGGAAATATGAATATATGATATCCCATTTTGCCGGGCAGCCGTAAGAGCAGCTCCATGCAAGGTGACAGTAGGGGCTCCGTTATCATCCTCCAGAATTTCAATCTCATTCAGGCGGACGCTGTTTCCGTGAACCCTAAGAGCTTTAAAGACAGCTTCCTTTCCGGCAAAGCGTGTGGCGTAACTGTAAAGGGGGGACTGCCTGGTGCGGATCAAGGCGCGTTCCCGGTCCGTAAAGGTTTTTCGGAAAAAAATATCTTCGGAATTTTCAAGATAGAGCTGTTGTATATGGCGGATGTTGATCAGATCCGTTCCGATTCCATGTATCATAAGAACCTCTTTCCGGACACTTCGGCGGTGTCATAGGTAGATTTGCGCGTTATATATTAACGTGTCTTTTTTATGTAAGTTTTCGTAAAGATAATGTTAGTATATGCTCTGAAAAAGCATAGGTCAATACAAAAAAGCCAAGGAGGAGATCGTATAAAGACAATACAGAGGAATAACAAAAAGTGGAAGGTATTTGGTGCCAAGGAAAACAGCGGTAATTGTGACACATCGTATGGGATGCACCAAAATTGCAGATCGGATCGTAGTTGTGGAGACAGGAAGAATCGCTGAATTAGGAATCCATGAAGAGTTGTATCAACAGAGTGGCTGTTATAAGCAGTACTGGGATGTACAGGCGGCAGATTACGTTGAGAGATAACTTTTTTCAGAAATAAGGTATGTAATTAAGAAATCATTTGCAGTTTTTCACCGTGTTCGCGAATTACGCTTTTCATAATGTCAATGTCTCCTTGTATGGATTCCATTTGTTCTATACCTGTCTGATAACGTTTATAAGTACTGGTATAACATGCTTCTATGTTTCGTAATTGCGGTAAAATGTCATTCTCTTGTGAAAGTTCCATTTTTTTCAATCTGTCATTTATGTACCTCCTTTTGATTTTTATAGGTTGAATTATTATAGCTTCTAATAAGAAAAATGTAGAGAGTATTTTTCATAAATTTTGTTTATTCATAACAAAAACAGCAGGTTTCATCGTCTCTCTTATAGAAGGCGGCCATATCTGCCGATATATCACATAAGAAAATCAATACCAATGGCAGGCCAAAACCAAAAGGCGGGGCGGACTATGGACAACAGGATCTATGTAAATTATATGACAAAAACATACCAGGATTTTATCAAATCCCACACGGTTTCAAGCCCTCGATTTGCAGGATATGTGAAGGAGGGGTTAGACAGGCAGGAGCAGAAGGGCAAATGTACCTGCCCCCAGGCTGGGTATATGTTCCAAAAATGTGGAATTTTAAATATATCCCCAGAGGCAGGTTCCTCAGAGCCAGACGAGGCCCAGGCAAAGGGAATGGAAGAATCGGATTCTTCAGATATGGAGGCAGTATATAAAGGGATGGAAATCATCTGCGGCTGCGAAGATTCCCAGTGTTGTTTGGGAACTGAGGAAGCGGAAAAGACACGGGAAGAAATGACGCTGGAAGAATATAAACAGTATATCCGGGATAAAATTTCCAGGATTCCCATGCATCCTTCCCAGATAAAAAATTCCGTTTCGATTCATATTTCGGACGCTGGGTTTTTGGCTATGAAAAACGATCCGGAGTATGAATCCTGGGTGCTGGATACGATTCGGAAAGATTTCAGTTTTCAGGACCCCTGGAATGCTGTGGGAAGCGGCAGATATGTGATTCATTCCTTTGGAGCCACCAAAGAGGAATACCGGGGGTATAGCTTTGGAAAAGAGGAGCCTTCTTCCTCCCGCAAACGGGTGAAAGAAAGCTATTGGGAAAAACGGAGAAAGCGGCAGAAAAAGCTTCAGAAAGAGTATTATGAAGAGCTTTTGAAAAAACGGGCCCTGATTCGGCGGATTCAGCAGCAGCTTTTTATTGAGAAGGATATTTCCTGGGCGGCAGCAGCTTTTTTGGCGAAAAAGATTGTACACTGAGAGTACAAACAGATTCGATGTAGAATACGGCTTCAAGCCTTCCAATGCGATGGTTTGAAGCTTGTTTTTTGTGCGAAGAACAGGTTCCTATTATGGCAAAAATATATATTGACAAATTATGTTAAAGTGATACATTATATTTAGAATTATTCTAATTATAAAATTTAATGGGGGCACTATGACAAAAAATGCAAAATATATTTTAGAGATGATCAATAGCTCCAATAACCATTTAACGGCGGAACAGATTTACCTGCTTCTGAAAGAACAGAATCAATCGATCGCGCAGGCAACGGTCTATAATAATTTGTCTTATTTGTATAAGCAGGGACTGATTCGGAAGATTTCGGTGGAGGGTTACCCGGACCGTTATGACAAGATACTTCGGCATGAACATTTGGTTTGCAGGAGATGCGGAAAATTATCGGATATCCTGCTGGAGGATTTGACGGAAAAGCTTCAAAGTCAGATAGGTGTTTCTATGCTTTCCTATGACTTGAAGATAAATTACATATGTGACGAATGCTTACAGAAAGAAAAGGGAGAGGACGGATTATGAGAATCGGGAGAAAATCAGCCAAAATTGCCATAGATTCCATATCAAAGCTGGTGGATATGAATTATGAACCTGCAAATGGAGAACTAAATGATATTCACAGGCGGTTGATGGGCGGACGGAAAGAATTTGAGCAGGCGGTTACCAAAGCCATGGATGCGGTGATCCAAATGAGTTCTATGGATTTGGCATTGGAAGCAAATGTGGAAACCGCAGATCAGATCAGTACGTCGGTCTCTACGGCCGTAGGGGCTATCAGAGAATCTACGGAATCTACGGCGGGTATCGCCACAGAGGTATCAAAGGCCCACGAAAATTTGACCACAACAATTATCGAAGTATCTGATGAATCCGGCAAGATCATGGAAGACATCCGCCGCTGTGAAACAGAGTTTACTTCCATCACAGAATTGTCTTCTGCGGCTATTTCCACAGCAGGAGGAATGAAAAAAGATATTTATGGACTGCTGGACATTATACAACATATGAATGAGGCGATCGCGGCGATTAATTCCATTTCAGCCCAAACGAACCTTCTGGCGTTGAATGCTTCTATTGAAGCGGCCCGCGCAGGAGAAGCGGGAAGAGGGTTTGCGGTTGTTGCAGAAGAAATCCGTGAGCTTGCGGATGAGACGAAATCCTTGACAGGCCGGATGGGCGCTTTTGTCAACAGTATTCAGGAAGCGTCCCGGAAAAGCTCCGACAGCGTGGATACAACGGTACAGGAACTGGAGCATATCAATGAAAATATTCAAAACGTATGGGAAATCACCAAAAGCAACCGCACCGGCATGGAACATATTGCAGATTCCGTGTCCTCCCTGGCTGCCGTCAGTGAAGAGATCAGCAGTTCTATGAACGAACTGGATCATCAAATGCAGTATGTCAGCGGGCAATGCCAGAATCTGGAAGGAGATGCGGACGCCCTGGCAATGGCCAGTCAGTCCATCGCAGAGCTTGTGGAGCCCTCAAAAACGATCGAAAGCAATTTAAGCGAATCCACAAAAATCATGGGAAATATGGCAAGGGACGCCTTTTATATGTTGGATAACCAGATTATCCTCAACTGTTTAAACAGTGCGGTCAAGGCCCATGAAAATTGGCTTGCTACATTAAAGGAAATGGCTCGGTCCGAAAAGCTGGAGGTTTTGCAGACAGATTGTACCAAATGCGGCCTCGGACATTTTTACTATACATTTAAACCGGTAAATCCGGAAGTAATACAGATTTGGAAAGGGATAGACGGTAAGCACAGAGAGTTCCATTCCTATGGGGTGGAAATGATATCTGCGATCCGGGGCGGCCGCGCTCAGGAATGCCGGAAAATTTATGAAAAAGCGGAAGCCTGCTCCAAAGAACTGATTTCTGATTTTAAAGCATTGATCAAGATTATAGAATCCTTATCCAATGCAAATATACGCATTTTTGAGGTTGAACCATAGGCTAGTTCACAGGTATCCCTAACGGTGACAACTGTGATAGAAGTATAGGGCGAACTTTTGATATTGCTTGCTTTTTCATCCAAAATTTTGTATAATATCGAAGGAATTGGAAAGAGTGTATGACAGAAGCAAATCTATCAAGGATGGGCTTTGATTGGTCAGGCACACTTCAGATCAAGAAAAGGAGAATGATTATGAAATATGTATGCGACGTCTGCGGATGGGAATATGATGAAGAAAAGGGCTATCCGGAAGGAGGAATTGCTCCTGGAACGAAATGGGAGAATGTACCGGAGGATTTTGAATGCCCCCTTTGCTTTGTAGGGAAGGATCAGTTCTCAGAAGCTTAAGCAAATTTGTCAGAGGAGACTTTTCCCGTAATCACACGCCGGGTTTTCTATGGAATTGGGTCATGGAAAGCCTGGCGTATTTTTTGTTTATAGAAAGGAGCTTTTTGTTGTTGTTTACAATGAAAGGGATTTCATGATAAAATGATACCGATATGATGATTCTGCATTTGCAGAAAACGGGAAGGAGAAAAACAGATGAAAATTGGGATTATTGGGCCGGGAAAAATTGCAGAACGTTTTGCAGCCGCCTGCCGGCAGGTAGAAGGCGTGACCGTATATGGGGTGGCTTCCTCACAGAGAGAACGGGCGGAATGCTTTGCAAAAAAATATTGTATTCCGTATGCCTTTGACAGCCACGAAAAAATATGGCAAATGAAAGAGATCGATGCGGTCTATATTGCGTCTATCAATGTTTTTCATTATGAGACGGCAAAGGCTTGTCTGGAGGCGGGGAAGGCTGTGCTATGTGAAAAACCCCTGTGTATGAATGCCCGGCAGGCCAGGGAATTGGTGGATATAGCCAGGCAGCATCAGGTGTTGCTGATGGAAGGAATGTGGACGGCAACGCTTCCATGTATTCGCCAGGCAGCAGAATGGGTCCGGGAGGGAAAGATTGGAACAGTTCAGTTTCTGGACTGCTGCTTTTCCTTTTTCTGTTCAAAGGACGGAAATGGAAGATTGTTTTCGCCGGAGCTGGGGGGAGGCGCCCTATTGGACGTTGGAATCTATTGCCTTGCGTTTACCCTGTTGATGATGGGGGAAAAGCCGGAATCTGTGAAGGCGCGGTTACAGATTGGAGATACCGGAGTGGACGAGATGGGGGCGGCCCTGCTGCAATTTTCGGACGGGGCCGTTGCCAACTGTTCCTTTGGCGTTCAGGGGGAGGCCCCTGCGGACGCGCACATTTACGGCAGCCAGGGACAGATACGATTGAAAGAGTTTTATTGCTGCAGGAGAGCGGAATTGTGCGACGTGAACGGAACGGTTCTGGAAGTGATAGAAGATTCCCAGGAGGATGGATTTGTCCATGAGATCCAAACCTTTTATGACGCTTTTCGTTCCGGCAGCCAGGAGGGGGCCGGGGCGTCCCACCAACTGACCTTAGACTGCGCATGGCTGCTGGATGAGATTGCCAAGAGAGGAAGAGAGTAGTGGGATTTGAGGAGGCTTTGGTCTATGAGATCCTATCCGCGGTGGAAGAGATTCCGAGAGGAAAAGTGGCCAGCTACGGGCAGATCGCAAAGCTGATCGGACGGGATCAAAATGCCCGGCTGGTGGGCAAGGTCCTTAGTATGTCGGAGTATTACGGCCAGTATCCCTGCCACCGGGTGGTGAACCATGCAGGAAGAACGGCGCCGGGGTGGAAGGAGCAGCGGAACCTTTTGGAAGAAGAGGGCGTAGGGTTTCGGGATGAGCTGCATGTGGATATGAAAACGTATCGGTGGGAGCCTTGAAAAACCGTAATTTCAGTTTGAATAAAAATATGGAGAAGCATGAATAATTTATACTTAAATGAAGACCAGATCATGGACTTTGAATTGCTGAAAGAGCGCAGCGTACAAAATTATTTTAATACCAACCTCGTGCTGTACTATGTATTAGAGGGAGAGATGACCTTAAGTACCGGCGGGGAGACCTTCTGTTTGAAGCGTGGGGATTTTATTGTGATGAACGCATTTTGGCATCATTCCTATCAGATGACGGAGCATTTTCTTGTGATGGGGTTTGTCATGAGTGTTGCGGAGCTGGTAAAATATTATGAATTTGATAATGTGAAAATTCAGTGCAACACCACGATAGGGGAACCAAAGCAGTATGAGAACATCCAAAAGCTGCTGGAAGCCTGTATCCGGAATTATTATGGAAAACGTTCCGGCAACGGCCGGATTCTGGTACATCTGAATGGAATTTATTACCAGATGATGGAGACTTTGATGTTGGAGTATGCGGTCTATGTGATCAATGAAACTACGCATTTTAATCCAAGTGAAGACGACGTCCGAGTGGATGAAATACTGAATTATATCCATAGGAACTACAAAAACCAAATCAGCCTGAAGGATTTGGCAGAGCGGTTTTATATGTCCACGTCTTATATATCCCGCTATATTAAAAAAAAGCTGGGGGAAAACTTTGGAGGATACCTCACGGGACTTAGGCTGGATGCTTCCGTGCGGGAACTGCAGGACAAGGAAAAGTCTGTGGCCAGGATAGCCATGGATAATGGGTTTCCCAATATCGCTTCCTTTAATAAAGCTTTTAAAGAACGGTATGGAATGTCGCCGAAAGCGTTTCGGGAAATACAGGATAAGGCGCAGGGGCAGGAAGCGCGGGAGAGCATGGCCAATGAGATGGAATACCGCCTGCTGGATTATTTTGAGCATGAAACTCCAAGTCAGAGTGAAAAAGAAGAGAATGTGATTTATAAGGATTTGGAGGCGGATACACAGAATATCACTTATTTGGAAAAAAGCTGGAATAAAATGATCAATATTGGCCGTGTGATCAGCCTGTTACGAAGAGACGTGCAGGAGCATTTGCTGTTTTTGCATAAGAGTCTGGGGTTTGAATATGTCCGTATATGGGATTTGTATGACGAAGAGATGAAAATGAACGCTGGCGGAGAGGACGGCCATCATAATTTCAGCAAGCTGGATAAGGTTTTGGATTTTTTGGTGGAACATCATATGCGCCCCTATTTTGAACTGGGGTTTAAACCGAATATCCTGATGCTTTCCTCTCATATATTTCTGCACAATGAGCCCCGGGAGATTTTGTTTTCATCTGAAGATTCTCTTCAGAGGTTCTTTTCTGTTATGATGGTTCATTTTGTCAACCGTTATGGGATGAAAGAAGTCTCCGGGTGGTATTTTGAACAATGGTGCGACCCGAGGCTGTTTGACGGCGAGAATGAGGGACGGTATTTTCAGGTATTTGAAAAGACCAGCGCCGCTATTAAGGCTGTTGCGCCGGAAATCAAGGTAGGAGGGGCTTTTGACCGGGAATATGAGTGTATTGATTTTGAACGGCTCATTGCCCGGTGGAGCCGGCGCATGATCCAGCCGGATTTTATCGGGGTATATTGCTTCCAGACGAAATATCGAGAAGAAGAGATGTGGCAGAGCCTCCATAATATGACTCAGGATAAAGTTTCTTTTGTGGAAAATTACTTGTCCAATAAGAAGCAGATTATAGAAAAATATGATATGAATGTGCCGCTTATTGTCAGTGAATGGAATATGACGGTGGTAAACCGCAATGTGGTGAATGACAGCTGCCATAAAGGGACTTATATTATGGATGTGCTTATGCGGATCCATAACATGGCAGATATGGTGGGATACTGGTTTGGCACAGATCTCTTTGTGGAGACAGAGGAATCCCCTAACATTCTGGACGGCTGCTGCGGCCTGATTTCTTACCATGGCATATGCAAACCAGCATTTTATGCCATCGAATTCCTAAACCGTATGGGGGATTATCTTCTGGGGCGGCAGGAAGATCTGATGGTAACAATGGATGGATATGATAATTATATGATTGCCTGCTGCAACCACAAAAACCTGGATATCCAGTATTATATGCAGGAGGAAAGGGATCTTGGGATCGAACAGATTTCTATGATGTATACGGATATTGCCGATATGCGGATCCACATCAGGATCAACAATGTCAGAAACGGGTTTTATCATGTAAAGGTGCGCAGTATAAGCTTAAAATATGGAAGCGTACAGGATGAATGGTATCGCATGGGCCTGGTGGAGAACCTCAATGCCCAGGATATAGATTATCTGCGCCGGATCTCAACTCCCCGAATCACCATATATGAATATGTGGTGAGTAGCAACATACTTGAAATTAACATTGCGTTATCTCCCCACGAAATGCAGTACGTACACATTTTTAGGCAGATCAAGGAGCAGGAATCCATGTAAAAGCAGCCTTCTATGTGGATTCCCGGAAAATAATTTTAGAAGGAAGTACTTTGGAGACAGCCGGAAGTTTCGGCTGTCTTATTTTGTCCAGGAGAATTTTGACGCTCTCGGTCCCCAGCTCCCGGCGAGGCTGGGCGATGGTGGTAATGGTGGGAGTGGACAAGGTAGCGTACATGGTATTATCAAAGCCGATGATTTTCAAATCCTCCGGGATTTGAAATCCTGCGGCAGTGGCAGCTTTTATTAAGGCGTGGGCGTGCTTATCAGAAACAGCAAATATTGCGTCCGGCGGGGCGGCGTGCATAAAAAAGCGTTGTGCGGCAGCCAGAATCCTGTCGTAAGAAAAATTAGATACCTGCATGACGTATTCCGGACGCATGGGGAGGCCGGCTTCCACCAGAACGGATTTATAAGCCTGATAACGTGTTTGGACATAACGCTGCCGATAAGGGGCCGAGAAAAAACCAATGTTTTTGCATCCGGCCTGTACCAGATAACGAATGGCGTCCTGGGTGGTGGAGTAATCATCTACAGTGACGTAAGGAATGTTAGGGCAGGCAGAATTGTATTCGCTGCATTGCACCAAAGGATAATGGGCGTTGAGCCGCAATAGTATTTCCTCAGGCAAATGGTCCGCCAGAATCAGACCGTTTGCATGAATGGAGGAGGCCATTTCCAGAAATTGATGCAAATTGGAGCGTGATAAAGACTGGCCGTAGAGCAGCATGGTATAGGATTCCCGCCGCAGGCGTTCCTGGATCACCTCGATAATATCATCATAGAAAGGATTCAGGAATCCGGGAATGCATACCAGTATGACAGGAATGCGGCTTCCGGATTTTTTGCGGGTGTTTCCCGGTCTGAACTGAAAGGACAAATCCTCTGGACTAAGCCCTAAAGAACTGAAAGCGTCCCATATTTTCTGCTTTGTGGATTCCCTCATGCTTTCCGGCTGATGGATGCATCTGGAAACGCTGGCGGGAGATACCCCGGCCAATGATGCGATATCGTAAATAGTTTTTCTCTGACTCATGGAACATCTCCCTTTCTAATTGGAAAAATATTCATAAAAAATTGTTCTTTAAGAAACAAAAACGAAAATAATCTTAGATAAAAGCAAAAAGTTGGTTAAAATATAAAACATTTCTTATAAAAATGGAAGGGTTAAGAGAGAAATAACAAATATAGGAAAAAAAATATGTAGAAAATTGACTAGTTTCAGAAACCAAATAGAAACAAGGTATGGTTGTGACAAAAAAGAGAAATGTTCTGTATTGGATTAGGCAATATGTTGAGAGATAAAAGGAAAGAGGGAAGGTATAATTGGGACATCAATAAAAATCATTTTTTTAAGGGAGGTATACACATGAAAAGAATGAAGAAGTTTATTGCTTTAGGTTTGGTTTTGGCGACGCTTGTGACGTCTCTGACTGCCTGCGGCAATAAGGACAATGCTCCTGCCGGCAATGAAGGGCAGAGCACGGAAGAAGGCGGTTCAGCGCCAGAGAATGACGCAAATAAGGACGACGCAGCTCCGGAAGGAGAAGATGGTTCCCAGGAAGGCGGTTCCGAAGAGGGCGGCGCAGCTCCGGCAGAAGGCGCGTTTAAGATTGGCTACAATTACTTTGGGCCGGGTTCTTACGCTTTAACGACCCTGGCCGGCAATCAGTCTTTCGTTATTGAAGCTTTTGGAGACACGTATCAGGATATCAGCGACGACTTCCAGGTAGATAAGATTGTGCAGGATATTGAAAATTTGATTTCTTCCGGATGTGACGGAATCATCATTTGGCTTCCGGCAGACAATCTGTATCAGACCGTGATTGATAAGTGTACAGAGGCAAAGGTTCCCTTCGTATTTGCGGACAAGGTGCCTTCCGACCCGGCGATCAAAGAGGCTTTGATGGACAATGAATATTTTGCAGGAGCCGTTGGACCGGCTAATGCAGAATATGGTTCTCTGATTGCTCAGTATGCGCTGGACAAAGGATATAAGAGCTGCATTATTTCCACGGGAGCTCAGGGCGATCCCACGGATACCCCTCGGATTGAGGCGTTCAAGGAGACCTTTGAAGGCGGCGGCGGAGAAGTAAAGCAGGAAGTGTATACTGATTCTCAGGACAATATCCAGCCTTATACGGAAAATGCATTGATTGCTTATCCCGATGTTGATTTTGTTTACGGCACAGGTTCTGATTACGGCATTGGCGCATGCGCGGCAGCTAAGAACCAGTTCCTTGAGACAAAGGTATTGACCTCTGGTTTGGACAGCGGCGCATTGGAGCTTTTGGAAGACGGTACATATATGGAATTTGTAAACGGCGACTTCTGGATCAGCGGTACGATGGCAACTGTTCTTCTTGAGAACTATCTCCATGGAAACCCCATCAAAGACGCTGACGGCAACCCGGTATGGGTAGACGATATTATGCCTTTTGAAGTGTCTGCAGATCAATTTGCTGACTTTAAAGCCTGCTTTGTAGATAAGTCCTGCTATTCTACCGAAGAGATTCAGGCTATGAACGGCATTAGCTATGATGAATTTATGAATATTATTAAAAACTACTCATTAGAGGAAAGATTAGCAGCTGGCAAGTAATTGTTAAAAGGAGGAAGGCTTTTATGGCTGGAGGAACAAACACAGCCAGCGCCGACCTGAAAAAAAAGCGTTTGAGAAGCCAGATCCTGGTAATTGCTGCAATTGTCCTGGTATTTATTGTCTGCCACTTCATTACGGGTGGCAGACTTCTCAGGACAAACAATATGAAGGCGATTCTTACACAGGTGACTTATCCGCTGATGGTTGGTCTGGGAATGATGTTTATTTTTTCTACGGGCATGATTGATTTGTCCGTTGGCGCACAGGTGATTTTGGCCGGCAATGTAGGCGCGATAGCAGTAGAAATTCTGGGCTTGGGGTATCCGGGCCTGATTATCGGTACGATTGTTGTTATGATTGTCTGCGAGCTGCTTTGCACATCTTGCTCGCTGTTTATCGGTATTCCTTCTTGGGTGGCAGGTCTTGGATGCGCTTTGGTATTTGAGGCGCTGGGCATGATCTTGGTGGATTCTCAGGCGGAGGCGTTGGGAACGGCCATCGTATATATGAAAAAATGCAATGCCCTGGGACAGTTTCCTGTTATTTTCATTATTGCGGTGATTGTGTTTATCGCATCGTATTTCATTTTTAATTACACAAAATTCGGGTTTAATCTTCGCGCGATCGGCGGAGGCGGCGAAGTGGCGGAAGCTATGGGAATCAACCGGAAGAAAACCGTTCTTCTTGCGGCTGTAATCGGCGCAGTGGTGATCGCCATCGGAGGAATTACCCAGTTGAGCTATACGGGACGTTTCACCCCTACCAGCGGCATGGGAAGCTTAAGCGGTATTTTCAAATCCCTGGCAGTGGTTCTGATCTCAGGTTCCTTCTCTCGTATTTTTAACGATGCGGTGGGGTGCCTTGTGGGAGCGTTCATTGTAGCGGGATTATTTAATGTACTGACTTTGGTGGGCGTACCTTCGGGGACCGGCCAGGATATTTGCCTGGGCCTGGTTGTTATGCTCTGCGGGATCCTTGCATCCTTACGGTATAAGGGGGTAATGAAGTGATGGCAGAAGAAATGTTACGAATGGAAGGCATCAGCAAAAGCTTTGGCCCCACAAAAGCAAACCGGGATATCAATCTCGTCCTGAACAAGGGCATACTGCTGGGGCTGGCCGGAGAAAACGGCTCGGGCAAATCTACGCTGGCCTCTATGGTCTGCGGCATGCAGAAAAAGGACAGCGGAAAATTTTATAAAGATGGACAAAATTATGATCCCCATAGTCCTGCGGACGCGGCGGCCCACGGGATCGCCATGGTAGTGCAGGAATTGGGGGTAGTGGGAAATCTTCCGGGTGTGGTGAATATGTTCCTGGGAAAAATGGATAAATATACCAAAGGCCCAATGGTGGATTTAAAAGCCATGAAAAGAGACGCCCAGGCGGTGTTTGAGAAATGGAACCTGCCTATGGTGCCATTGGATGTTCCGGCGGGAAGCCTTTCCATTGAGCAGAGAAAGATCATGGAGCTGGCAAGGGCTTTGATCACTGACCCGGATTTTCTGGTGCTGGATGAGATTTCCCAGGCGTTGTCCCAGGATAACCGCCAGGTGCTGTATCAGTTTATTGAAAACTTCAAATCCCAGGGAAGGACGATTCTTATGGTGACCCATGACCTGGAGGAGATGGTGGAAATCAGTGATGAGATCGCAGTGCTTCGCGACGGCGTGATCGTAGAGACCAGGCCGGCGGGAGATTACACCATGGACGAGCTGAAGCGGCTGATGATTGGCCGGGAGGTTTCCGGCGACTATTACCGTGACGACCAGGAGGAATGCTATGAGAAAGAAGTAGTGTTGGAGGTCAGGAACCTGACGGTTCCCGGAAAATGTGAGGATATCTCCTTTGATTTGCATAAGGGCGAGATTCTTGGGATCTGCGGATTGTCCGACGCCGGCATTCATGAGGTGGGAAGCGCCATGTTCGGGCTGGAAGAGGGACGCAGCGGGAGCATCGTTGCAAAAGCAGAGAATCGAGAGCTGAAGAAAGCGTCTGACATCATTAAGACAGGAGGCGCTTATCTGTCGAAGGACCGTGACGCCCATGGTCTGATGCTGGATGCAGGTATCGGAGACAACTTGATTGTTCCTTCCGTAAAAGAGCTTTCTGGCCCGGCGGCATATTTAAGCCCTATAAAAACAAAGGCCCTGGCGCAGAAGGCCTCTGAAGCTTTTGAGATCAAGTCTTCGGGACTTGGCCATGTGGTGCGCAGGCTCAGCGGGGGAAACAAACAAAAAGTAAATCTCAGCCGCTGGCTGGTGAAGGATTTGAACTATATCATTCTGGATTGTCCCACCCGAGGCGTGGATATCGGCGTAAAGGCATATATCTACAGTGTTTTAAAGAAAGCAAAGAAAGACGGGATCGGAGTGATTATGATTTCAGACGAGCTGCAGGAGGCCATGGGTATGTCGGACCGTATCCTGGTTATGAAGGAACACAGGGCCGCAGGCATGCTTTCCAGGAACTCAGATTTCACGGAGGATAAGATTATGGAGGTGATGTTGTAATGGCAAAGTCAAAAAAGATGAACTTTCAGATCAATACATGGCTTCCGATCATTATCTTCGTCCTGATCGCGGTGATTTTTGGGATTGCGACGAAGGGAGCATTATTCGGCGCAACAAATCTGATGAATATTTTCAATCAGTCGGTGGCGATTATTATTGCGGGCTTGGGAATGCTGTTTGTGGCCGCCATGGGGTCTACGGATATCAGCTGCGGCGTGATCGTGGCTCTGGTGGGTTGTTTTGGCCTGATGGCCTCCGCCAATGTGAATGATTTTTTGCTGATTCCCATTGCCCTGGCCATTGGAATTGGTTCCGGCCTGTTGTTGGGCTACATTAACGCCAAACGGAAGGTTTCCTCTTTCATGGCTTCTCTGGCCCTTATGATGGCTTACCGTGCCATTGCGAATCTGGTGTTGAGCAATACTTCCTTCTATTTACCGGATTCTCTTCGTTTCATTGACAACTTTGCCTTTAAGATTGTGTCTGTGATCGTGATGGTGGCGGTGATCGTATATGTATTCCATTATACGCGCTTTGGCGTTTTTGTAAGGGATATCGGAGAAAATGAGACGGCTGTAAGGCATGTGGGCGTCAATGTGGATATGGTTAAGATTGCGGCTTTTGCCATATCCGGACTTATGGCGGCAATCGCAGGCATTTATATGGTGGCCCGCCTTGGCGGCACCAACAACACCATCGGAACGGGTTTTGAAATGAAAGTTATGATGGCGCTGTTTATTGCCGGCGTTCCGGTGCAGGGCGGCGTAGGGGCCAAGGTTTATAAATTGATATTTGGAGCGCCTACGATCATTATGCTGGAAAACGGCCTTGTGCTGTGCGGCACAAGCGGGGCAGTGACTCAGCTGGTGCGCGGCCTTGTGCTTTTGGCAGCCGTGGCCTTCACTGGTTTTATGGCCAAACGGTTTGCAAATGTGGGCGTGGAAGCTGCCCGTAACCAAAAAATAGTGGAAAGTGGGGAAGAATAATTATGAAAAATGGGAAACTGCAGATAGCAGTCATCGGATGCGGCGGAATTGCTAATCAAAAGCATCTGCCGGCCTTAAAAGGACAGTCGGATAAGTGCGATATCGCGGCGTTTTGTGATATTATCCCGGAGCGGGCCGAGAAAGCCTGCAAAGAGTATGGAGCAGAGGGGGCAAAGGTATATACGGACTACAAGGAATTATTAAAAGATCCTGGGATTGATGTGGTGCATGTATGTACGCCCAATGTGGCTCATTGTCCGATTACCTGCGACGCCTTTGCAGCAGGGAAGCATGTCATGTGCGAAAAGCCTATGGCTGCCAATACGGAGGATGCAAGTAAGATGCTAAAGGCATGGAGGGCATCCGGCAAAAAGTTTACCATCGGTTATCAAAACCGCTTCCGCGAGGATACCCAGACCTTAAAGAGGGCTTGCGAAGCCGGGGACTTTGGCGAGATCTATCACGCAAGGGCCCATGCGGTGAGACGCCGGGCCGTTCCCACCTGGGGCGTATTCCCCAACAAGGCGCTTCAGGGCGGCGGGCCTCTGATCGATATTGGAACCCATGCGTTGGACATCACCCTTTGGATGATGGACAATTACAGTCCCGTGTCCGTGACAGGTATTTCTTATGAGAAGCTGGGCCATATGGCCGAGGCGGCTCAGGGAAATATGTTCGGCCCCTGGGATCCCAAGACCTTCGAGGTGGAGGATTCTGCTTTTGGCTTTATCAAGATGGAGAATGGGGCGTCTATTTTCCTGGAGGCAGCTTGGGCGCTGAATGTGCTTCAGTCCAGAGAAGCAGCCTGCACGTTGATGGGTACAAAAGCCGGAGCGGAGCTTTTTGGCGGCATGAGCGATGAGGGCTATGAGCTTGTATATAATAAGACCAACAATGGAAGGCTTTCAGAGGAACGCTATTCTCCGGGAGGAACCATCGCCTTCTTTGAGGGAGAAGGCGCCGGAGAACCCAAGGATTTGGAGTGCAGACAGTGGCTTAACGCGATCTTAAATGACAAAGAGCCTCTTGTGAAGCCGGAGCAGGCCTTTGTGGTGACCCAGATCCTGGACGCGATTTATCAGTCTTCCGCTACGGGAAAAGAAATTATTCTGAAATAAGCATATAAGGTTTTTGTACGTCCACAGTCGGATTGGATCCGGCTGTGGGCGATTGTGGTAGAAACACAAGAAGGAGGAGAGAAGCATGGGTATTAAATTCGGTATTATTGGGCATGGGTTTATGGGCCATGAGCATGAAACCATGTTGACACAATTTGATGGGATTGACGTGACGGCAATCTGCGATATTGACCCAGAGCAGGTGAAGGATGTAAAGGAAGGAATCAAGCGTTATACGAACCCCAAGGAGCTGATTGGGGATTCGGACGTGGAGGTAGTGTTGATCGCGGCCAACAATAACCAGCATTTGGATTTGGTGAAGATGGCGGCAAAGGCAGGGAAAGATATTATCTGTGAGAAGCCGCTGGCCCTGAATCTGGCGGATCTGGATGAGATGGTAAGGGTAGTGGAAGAATGCGGCGTAAAATTTACCGTGCATCAGCAGAGGCGGTTTGATCCGGATTACCGGACCGCCAAGGCGGTGTTTGACAGCGGGACGCTGGGAGATATTTATACGGTCCAGAGCGGCCTGTATGGATACAACGGCAATATGCATGACTGGCATGTGTTTATGGACCAGGGCGGCGGAATGCTGTATGACTGGGGCGTACACCTGATTGACCAGATGTTGTATATGATACCTGGAAAAATAAAGAGTGTATTTGCAGATGTGCGCAACGTGATCAACAAAGAAGTGGATGATTATTTTAAAATTATCCTTCGCTTTGAAAACGGCATCACAGGAGAAATTGAATTGGGTACTTATTTCCTGCGGGACTGCGACAAATGGTTTGAACGTCATTGGTTCGTGGGAGGCAATCAGGGCTCTGCGTACATAGACGGTTTTGACCCGGAGGGGAAGATTGTCCGCACGACGCAGCTTCTGACCAATGTAGGAGGCGCCCGGACGATGACGGCGGCAGGCCCCACCCGTTCTTTTGGGCCGCCAAGAGAAGGGCTGATTGTGACGGAGCCTTTGCCAGAGGTGCATACAAAACATGAAGATTTCTTTACCAATTATGTGAAAGCGTATCATGGGGAGGAAGAATTTTTGGTAAAAATCCCCCAAACCCGCAGGGTTTTAGCCCTGATGGAAGCGGCGAGAGAATCTGCCAAAACCATGAAATCCATAGATTTTGAATCATAGAAGAGAAATCTAAAAAAACCGCTCTTGTTTTCCAGAAGGCAAGAGCGGTTTTTTATGCACACGGGAATCCAAATGAAATATGTCAGCAGAGCTGACGGGTGCCCGGCGCGGCGAGTAGGAGAAGATGGCTCTTCCCTGCTCGATTTGTTATGTTTATCTGCAAAGGAGCATTTTTCGTTGATGATCTACGCCAAACATATGGCCCATATTGCCCAGGCCGCTTCCGTCTGCTTCGGCTTCCAGGGAGCCGTTATAATTCAATACCCAGCCAAACTGAAGGCTTACGTCATGGTAGCCGATGGAAAGGCCGCCTTTCTTTTTTATTTTGTAGGTGAGAGGCTCTCTGAACTGCCAGTATTTGTTCAGGTCAAACATTTCCTCCCTGTTGTATTCGATACCATCGTATTCAAAAATGAGGCTGTCACGGTCAAATACTTCACCGTCAACGGTAACATTTCCGAAACGGCATTGGGTGAACCAATATCCTTTGTAATATTTTGGTACAAAGCGGAATTCAAATCCGTCGATCTCCCCGTTTTCATCGTAGGTGTTGTGAAACCCCCGCTGTTGGATAGTCTGAAATTCTACCATTGTCATACCCTCCTTTTAGTATCCTAATATGTTGCGAAGCATGATTTGATGGCGGCGCACTTGTTCCGGAATCTCCACCATAGCCTGCCCGTATTGTGTGGGGCCGTCTTCGGCAAAGAAACGGATAGTTCCTTCATATTCCGAAAGCAAATCTCCGCTCCAGCCATTGTCGATCATCAGCTTGATTACTTCGGGATATGGTATGGTCTCTTCCACGAAATTTTCATTGACATAAGTGAATTTTGCGTGGCATGCGTAGCTGTAGGGAAGGAAATCCACAATTTCTTCCGGTTTGGTGATGTCTTCAAAATGGCTCATGGGCATATCTTCCATTCCCTTTGCAGCCTTGTATTGGAATGTGCCGAAATCAATATTGAAGCCAAAATGTTCCGTCTTGGTGCGATGGATGAAATCAAGATATTCATCCCGGATATGAGGTGTGTGGAGGGTAGTGGGAAGGTGCACCTCATTCTGCATGCGAACGTCGTATTTTTCTGCATAGGGAAGGGCCTTCTCAATATAGTTCTGCCAGCCGGGCTCCGGGTCGCACAGGACGTTGGTACAGGTGATTTTGGTACGGAGGGCCTTAAAGCCTAAGAGATTCGCCAGACGGAAGTCCTGCTTTAATTCCTCTACTACGTCTTCGTCTGTCATGCCAGGTCCTCTGTGAAGGTGGTTTTCTGCCCAATGGCCTAATTCGGAAGGCTGAAGATTGTATTTGTCACAAAGTCTCCAGTATTTGTCAATCCATTCCGGCGTGGGATTAGGGTAATTGGGGATGTAGCTTGTCAGAAATTCAAAACAGGTAGCTCCGGTGTCGTACATTTCCAGAAAAGCGTCTTCCAGTGTCATTGATTTTCCCAAAAGATTGTGGTAGCTGTATAAGCAAATGCCTCTTCTGGGATGTCCTAATTTGGTGTCCATATTCTTACCTCCCGTGTGATATGATAAGATCATTATAATAGAAGGACAGAGAAAAATCCATGCAGGAAACAAAGAGAAAGATGGACAAAATTACGATTTTCAGTTATAATTTTTAAGAAGTATTTCGAATAGGAGCAGAATATGAATTTTTTTGTGATGAGCCAGAACAGGCGGTTTTATGAATATCCTCCCCACCGTCATGATTTTTGGGAGGTGCTGCTGAATATAGAGGGACGGGGAACCGCCGTTGTGGACGGCCGTGAGTATGAATTTTGTCCAGGGACAATTTTTTGTATCCGTCCCGGCAGTGTGCACAGCAAAAAGTCAGATGAAGGCTTTGTGGATGGAAGCGTTCTGGTGGGGGATTTTTGTTTTGATTCCCAGGAGGAAGACGTTCTTGTTTTTCAGGATGATGAGCGCCAGTCTTTTTATCTGTTATTCAAGCTGGCCTTCGAATATCCCCTGAATCCGGCAACGGATACGTATGGGGAACGCTTTTTGCGCTCTATTTTAGACGCTATGCAGAATCTCCTATGTCATTGGAAGGATGATATCGGCAAAAATAAGGAGGTTTTGTATGTACAGAATGTATTGGCTGCCCATGTCAGTGATATGCGTTTCAATTTGGCGGAATTAATAGAGGGCACTTCTTATTCTCCCAATCATTTTCGGAAATTGTTCAAGGAACAGTGCGGCTGTTCTCCCTTGCAGTATTATAATAAATTAAAAATCCAACTGGCCAAGCAGAAGCTTCTCCAGAATAAGTCGATCATGACCGTGGAGGAGATCGCCAGGGATTGCGGATTTGAGGACCCGTATTATTTTTCCAGATTGTTTAAGAAGAATACGGGGCTTAGTCCGATGCAGTATTATAACCACAGTAAGGAGGCGATGCCCAAGGATTTGGAGAAGCGGTGAGGGGGTTATAATAGCTTAGGCTGATGGATTATGATATGTATTTGCTTTTCTGATATTTTGTTCTCGTAGGTCTTCTTAAAAATTGCAGGATTTTCTATGATTTTTTCTTTATCATAAATACCAGAAATAAATAAAAATTTTCTAATATATTTATGAGTAGACTGTCTCTTTTATCCGTGTTTAGAATCTCATTTGCATATTGTATCACTCGCATTTTGGCTTCGCTCATTTTTGATTTTGTATCTTTGTCAGAATAGTCATTTTGAACATAATATGCTCTTTGTTCTAAACCAGTTAGATAGCGTGAATCTATTCCCATGTTTTTCATATGATCTGCTAAAACAGTTACTGCCATCTGGAATGAATGACTGTCCTGTGCAAGTTCCAGTTGTTTTATAGCTTCTTGCAGATCATTGGTACGATCAAACATCTCTGCTGTTTTCACCTCCCCATCGTAAATAAAATAAAAACAAAGGGTCTAAAATATACAGTATGCCCTCTTTCCAATCAAGGACTTTAAATATATCTTCCCGGCCATCCAATAATTCTTGCAACTTGGATAAACTTTCTTTGATGGCTTGCGGGGTTGGTTTTTTGCAGTCGTCTGCAATTAAGTGATAAATACGTTCTTTCATATCTTCCAATTTCAATTTCATGATCGGTGGATTCTCTGCAATCGATTTTACAATTAATTCATAGATATCATATTCCTTTCCATCGTCCGCACGAAAATGATTTCTGCTTTTCCCTCTCATATTAGGGCCTTTCTGCATAAGGGATACAACATCACGATATTCAAAGTTCGCGGTTGTATAACGATATGCTGTCTTTAATATCTCTTCCCGCACACATTTGTCATTTTTTTCGGACATTTCTAGGATTGTGCAAATATTCAGGCAAATGTATTGCATTAATTGGGGAGAAGATAAACTTTCTATGGCGATTTGTTCCGCTACACGATTTTCAATATTGATACCTAGCTTCGCAAACCCCACCTTTGCAATTTCTTCTAAATCATTTACTTCCCAAGCATCCATATTAATCATGCTTAAACGTCCGGAAAGACCTGCATTCCGACGAATTGCTTCGTCTGCCCGGTGGGGGAGAGAAACAACAATTGCTTTAAATCCTCTGCGGATGGCATCTTTCAACTGCTGCGCGATCTGCATACGTTTTTTTTCAGGTGCGTAATGAAAGTCATCTATAACTAGCACCAAATCTTTATTTTTGTAGTACGTGATGATTTTATCCTTCGTTAAGGAATAGGTTTCTTTTTCAGCATATTTGTCGTTGGTTTCGGCGATTGTTTTTTCGGAAGAAAATTGACCCTCATAAGCCAGTCCGGCTTTTGCGGCAACGACTTTCCAAAAATCTGTTTCGCCATCAAAGTCTGCGCCGGAAACTTCCACAATATGTTCGAAGCCTATTACTTTTTCGCATAGAATGGTTTTCCCCATTTTAGAGGGGCCTACCAAAGAAGTCAGAAAACCAGAGACTTTAATAGCTTGCATTAAACGAAATTCATAGGGCAGATCTGAAACAGCAGATTTGCGTGAGATATAGGTATATTCTGGAAATGCGCCTGGTCTGAATACGTCTTCTGCTTTTAATTCCATCATCTTGGACTCCTTTCGCATTTTTATTCATTATATCACATAAAAGAAATTTTTAAACCATTTTTATCCGTTTTAAACCATTTTTATATATTTATAAAGTATTTATTTGTTTTTATATAGTTTGTAAGGTAGAGAAACTTTTCTGATTATCGTTGCTATTCACGGGAAATGTCAGTTAGTTAAGCGTCTCTGAGAGGGACGCCAGGGAAAAGGGGCGCGAAGCAGCCGGTAATGGTCTGCTTCGCGCCCCTTTTCCCTGGCTGTGCATCTCGTTTTCTGAACTAATCAGTTCAATAAGGAACGCAGGATCAATGTGTACCTGAAAAAGTTAAAAGCACTTGGCTGGGAAGTCCCGGTATTGTCACCTGAGCCTGTCAGCAAAGTTTATAAAGAACCTTTTAGAGCCTAATATGGCATTCTGCGTTTTTTTTGGCTATCCGGAAGAAACAATCCAATCAAAAGGGCGGTGAAAAGATGGTAGCAAATATGCCGTTAGAAGAGCAAAAAGAAGTAGCTATCAATAGAGATGTAGATTTAATGAGAATTAAAACCTGTGAAACAGGTGAAAATAAGGAGCTTGATTATCAGATCAAGGTGGCAAAGGTAAAACTGTTAAGCTTTGGCATTGATTACTCAGAACTTGAATTTTAACCCCCATGGGAATCATAACAACAGAAAGGTGTAACGTTTATGAAATTAGAAAGGCGTTATGCCTTTTTCATTTCACATAAAAGAGAAACTGCCCTGCCCTAGAGCGTGTTTGAAAATTCATTCCCGCCATCTGTACGCCCCACTTTGCGTGATATTTATGCCACCTTCTTGAACATTAGTAGTTCAAGAAGTAAGAATTCAGTTGACGTAGCCCACTACGCCGCCTTCATTTGGCACAAATCTCCCACAAACTGTGACGCACATCTGGCAGAAAGCAATTTTCAAACACACTCTAGCAAAACAGATTATCCTTTTAAACCACCCAATTATTCCCACCATCTTTACATCTCCACCCATTTTCCGTATACTTGTGCTACAAGAATCTTATATGTAATGATATTCTAGTCAAAGGGAGCTTTTCGTAATTGATATTGGCAAATTGCACAAAATATATTCTGAATTGCGACTGCGTAGAATCTTAGAGCCTCTTAATGTTCTGCTCATATGCAGCAATTCGACGGCATGGATGCCGGCGAAAGCCCGAACTGCGCCATGGATGGCGCATAGAGGGCGGTTGCGTCCGCAGCCATTCTCTTTTCCCGGAACATTTAGAGGCTCTTAGATTCGAAGCTCGGAGCAATTCAGAATATATTTTGTGCAATTTGCTCCGCACAATTCTAAAACTCCTCTTTTGACCACAACATCATGCAATTTCGGGCCGTCCGCATCCGGCCGCCCCAACGTATTTACCGTAATAATAGTGAGAAAGGAGCCTCCTCCCATGCTAGTAATCGGCATCTGCGACTCGGAGACGTCTGTACGAAGCCTTTTGACTGGCTTTGCAGAACGGTATCGCCGGGAAACCGGAACGCATCTTCAGCTTCTTAGCTACAGCAGCGGAGAAAAGCTATTGAAAAATTATATGCTGGATCTGGATCTTGTGTTTTTGGAAATTCCGCTCCGAAAAATGAACGGCCTTGCCATTGCAAAACGTATCCGGCAGCAGGACGTAAGGGTTCGGATTGTCTTTCTGACCACAGTCCTATCCTATGTGCTGGAGGCGTACGAGGCGGGAGGAAACAATTATTTGCTGAAACCCTTAAGCTACGCCAAATTCTGCAGAGAGCTGACAAGAGCCATGGAAGAAAAGGACGACGTACAAGCCCTCTGTGTTTTGGAGGAAAATAAAAGCGGCATCTATAAAATATACCTGCACCAGATTCTCTATATTGAGACAGATCAAAAGCACACCTTGATCCATACAGAGCAGGAGAATATTGTAAGTTACCGGCAGATGAAGCAGCATGAAGCGCTTTTTGCAGGCACCTCTTTGGTGCGCTGCCATGCGGCTTATCTGGTGAACCTGCGTTATTTTCAAAAGCTGGAGGGAGCGGTCTTGACGCTTACGGACGGTACGCAGATTCCCGTGAGCCGGGGACGGCGGGCCTTTGTAGTGGAACAGATCCGGCGCTATGGCTTTTCGTTTCACCCGCAGGGGAAGGAGGAGGATCCAAGATGAAAAAATTAAAAGAGAACCTCACAGTACTGCTTTGGGCCATCCGGCTTGCGTATCGGATCAGTCCAAAGGTTTTCTTGTTTTGGATCCTGTTCGGATCTCTCTTGGCCTTTCTTCCCTCCGCTTCTTTAGCCTGCAACCGCCGGACGGTGGCGGTGCTGTCGGAGTATCTTGCCACCGGACAGGGAGCCTTTGGGGAGGCGGTGATTCCATTGCTGGCCTTGGGATTCTTTCTGATACTCACCGGGTTATCCCGGCGGATCAACGGACAGTTTCTCTATGTGCAAATGTATGATAATTACTATTTTGGCATGCAGGAATATTTGGCGGACTGTATTCAAAAAGCAGACATCAAAACGTTGATGGACAAAGAGTTCTACGAGGATTACCGCTATTGTCTTTACCGCACCGGCGGGCTGACGGATTTAATGAGTCATGGATGTATTACGGTAATGAAAAGCGTTACGGCGGTTTCCCTCATAGGAGTGGCTTTTTCCGTCTCCCTTCCTGTGGGAATAACGGCAGGCGTGTGCTTTCTTTTGGCCGTGCTCTTAAACAGCAGGCTTTCTTCCCATTTTGTATTGGATACGTTGAAATGCTCTAAGCTGCGTTCGAAATCGGAATATTACAGTATGGAAGCAAAGAATCCGGGAGCGGCTAAGGAAATGCGTATCTATCATACTCAGACAAAGCTGCTGCAAAAATGGAAAGAAGCTTACGGGGAAGTGCTTCGGTATCACACGGATTTTGATATGGGCCGCAGCCGTCTGTCTGTTTTTGTGGCCGCCTTTATCTATTTGGCTATACTGGGAATGTCTGTGTTTGCAGTCTGGCAGGTGGCGGAGGGAAAGCTAAGGGCGGATGTATTTTTGATGCTCTATTTATTGGGAGAAAGTCTCTCCGATGTGAACAAAACCTTTTCCGAAGCATTATTTGAAACCCTGCGAGGGTTAGACGCCTTAAAGCTGCAGCACCGTTTTTTGACCCGTGTGCCTCTGGGAGATGAGAGGACGTTGGATCACAGGGCAATATCTGAGACAATTTCCCTCAGACGGGAAGCGTCGGATGTTGTATTTGAAGCGAGAGATCTTCATTTTTCCTACGACGGCAAAACAGAAGTTTTGCATGGATTGGATTTTTACATAAAAAAAGGAGAAACCATTGCCCTGGTGGGCGCGAATGGAAGCGGGAAATCCACATTGGTGAAGCTTTTGATTGATCTTTACCGGCCGGACAGGGGAGAATTGCTGCTTTACGGGAAACCCTATGTGGAATATCCCCAGGGGAGTATCAATCACGAAATCGGCATGTTTTTTCAAAATTTCTATTTGTTCCATCTAACGCTTCGGGAAAATGTAGGATTTGGAAATTTGAAGCATTTAAAGGATGACGCTAAGATTCAAAAGGCGTTAAAGCTGGGAGGCTGCGGTTCTCTTTTACAAAAATGCCCAGATGGATTGGAACAGCTTTTGAAAAAGGACGTAAAAAAAACAGGGCTTAACGTATCCGGCGGTGAGCAGCAGAGAATTGCGGTTTCCCGTACCCACATGAGCGAGAAGAAAATTTTGATTTTTGACGAACCGGCGGCGGCCTTAGACCCCATTGCAGAACTGGAGCAATTTGAGAATATACGGGAAAAAATAAAAGGACGCACCTCCATTCTGATCAGCCACCGGATTGGATTTGCCCGAATGGCGGACCGGATTTTCCTGATGGATCAGGGAAGGTTAAAAGAAGTAGGAACTCATGAGGAATTATTAAAAAAAGACGGTATTTATGCTGACTTCTTCCGTCAGCAGGCCCAATGGTATCAGGAGGAATGAAAAATGGCAAACGAACAATCCCGTGCGCCGGAACGTGTAAGCAGTATTTGGATTCTGAAAAAATCCCTGGGTATGTTTTTTAGAGTCAAAAGCCCTCTTTCCCTGGCGGCGGGGGTCATCGGCCTGCCTATGGCATTTTTGCCCCTGTGCCTTTCCAGACAGCTGCAAAAGCTTACGGATTTGATTTATCTGCTGACTCCTGGAAATGGCGGGCAGATTGCCCCGGTTTTGTCTGCTTTGCTTTTGCTTGGATTGCTCTTTATGCTGCGGCTATTTTGGCAGTATCTGGAAGGGGCTGTGAGCATTCGGGACGGATACCGCACCCAGGCGTACATGAAGGAGACGGTGTTAAAACATGTCTGCACGGTTCACTATTCTTATTTGGAAAACAGGGACGACTTCTTTACGAAAATCGTTTTTGCGGATACCCATGCCTGTCAGGAAGCAGTCCAGGGCATACAGGGGATGTTTGATGCGGCGTATCAGCTAATTACTTTTGCAACAACAGGGCTGGCTCTTTGGGCGGTGGATCCTGTTTTTGTACTTGTTCTGATAGCCACAGGGATTCCGGCGGCCGTGCTTTCCTATCGGCAGGCGGACGAGACGTTTCGGCGGCGCACCAAATGGTCGGAGGAGGGGCATATGGCGATCCATCTGTACCATTTATGCACCTCCACGGATCACGGCATTCAAGAAGTGCGTCACTATGAGTTGTTTGACTATTTGAAAGCACGATGGCGGGCGGTGGCGGACAGCTATCTTCACAAGAAAAACCAGTTGGTGGTAAAGCATGTGAAGGCCAATATAGCGGCGGATTTTTTGCGGAGCAGCGTCTATCTGCTGCTTCTTTTGGTAACTGTTTGGATGATTTATCAAAACCCGGCTCTTGGATTGGGGACCTTTACGCTGGTGTATACGCTTTCCGAACAATTACAGCGGGCCATCAGCAGTATTTTTACGGAAATTATGCAGTTTTCTGCCTGCCTGTCTTATCTAAAGGAATTCTTTGGTTTGGAATATTTGGAGCGGGACGAGACAGGGCCGTTTTTGCAGTTCAAAAAAGGGGAAGAGAGAGATGATTCGAAAGGCGGAGATATCGTATTTGACCATGTGAGTTTTCAGTATCCAGGCGTCCAGAGGGAGGCCATTCGGGAGCTTTCCCTGACCATACGGGCAGGGGAGAAGGTTGCCATTGTGGGAGATAACGGTTCCGGCAAGTCTACGTTTATCAGCCTTCTGACGGGGATGTTTTCTCCGAAAGAGGGCAGTATTACCATTGGCGGGCGTTCCATGGAGAAAGACAAACATGAGCTCCGGGAAAAAATCTCCGTTATATTTCAGGATTTTGCACATTACGAGGCTCCTTTGCGGGAGAATATTACCGTGTCTGATCAAGAGAGGAATTGTTCCGACGAGGAGATCCTTTCCCTGGCTCGCCAGATTCATGTGGAGGATGTGATTTTGGAACAGCCCCAAGGGTTGTCCGGGGTGCTGGGACATTTGAGTGAGAAAGGGAATACTCTTTCCGGGGGACAGTGGCAGAAGATTGCCTTGCTGCGGGCCGCCTACCGCAGCCGGGCGGATATTATGATTTTAGATGAGCCCACCGCCGCGTTGGATCCTTTGGCGGAAGCCCAATTATACCGGGATTTTTCCGGGCTTACAGGGCATCGTACGACCCTTTTGATTTCTCACCGCCTGGGGATCACCGGGCTGGTGGACCGGGTGCTTGTGTTTCGGGAGGGGCGCATTGTGGAGGACGGAAGCCATGAAGAATTGATGGCCCGGAGGGGGCATTATTATGAGATGTATCAGGCTCAGGCGAAGTGGTATCAGTGAAGTATCGTTAAGGTCTTTAAGGAAAAATAGTAATATGAAATATGGAAACGGGAGTTTTTCATAGTTAAAGATACCACACCAAATATGATGAACCCACGCTTATACACTGCCAGCTATAATAAACCGCAAGGACAGCAATTTGATACTGCTGTCCTTTCTTTTTTATAAAATTGTAGTAACCGAAAAAAAGCTGTAAAATGAGAAATATATTTGTCCCTGTAACATTTCTCGGACATTTGCCTGTTATACTATTTGCAAAAAGAAAAGGAAGTGACAATATGAAGCAGATTTTAATTGTCGAAGATGATAATCTTTTGAACAAAACCCTTGCTTACAATTTGGCATCTGACGGTTACAATCTAACTGCTGTTCTGAATGCAAGAGCAGCCGCTGAATCACTGAAAACAAACATGTTTGATTTGGTATTGCTGGATATAAATTTAC
>JAAVYA010000062.1 GCA_022790855.1 Lachnospiraceae bacterium
CGATTCTTCCACGGAGAAGCTCATTTTCAATGGTTTCCCCGTCCTGCACAGGGTTGCTGTCAATCGCCGCATCCTGCCACTGATAGGAGAAGTCCACGGGGTACTTCTCATAGGAAAGGATTTAGTGCTGGTCGGTGCATACCTCTTTCACATAGTAACTGCCAAAAGGAAGGTCGCTTGCGAAAAATGCCATGCTGTCCGTGTTGCAGAATACAATCTCAATCAGCCCGTCTGCCGGGATAATCTCGCCATTGGATGCAGCCAGATCCTCCGCCGCATACAGCCCAAAGGCCACATTCTGGATTTCTCCCTTATTCCCGATGCCAAAAGCCTCATCCTGCTCCAGTGCTTTTGTAAGGTCAACCGTCACTCTCTGACGCTCATTATAAAAGGCGGTGTCGGTTTCCGTCACGGAGATTTCCTGCCCCGCATAGACAAGCTCGATTTCGTGTCCCTCAATGTTCAGCACACATCCATAAGGCGCAGCCACTTCCACAACTTTGTATTTCCCTAAATACAGCTCCTTGCTTTCTGCGTTCCCGTCCTCATCGGTGGTGACGGTATCCACGACTTCCCCTGCATTTGCCCGCACGGTTCCGTCCTGCGTAATAATATCTTCTGCGGCGATGATTTCATATACCGCCCCTGCTTTCCCTGTCACTTCAAACACCGGGGTGTAGATATTCCCGTCCTCGGTCAAATCTCCGGCTTTGTCAATCACGCCGTCACCGGAAGTCTGGACGCCTGCAAATTCCTCCGCTGTCTTTGACACAAGGATTCTGCCTTTCTGCGGCATATTTTTCTGCTCCGTCACAACAACGGTAACGCCGCTCTCCTCACTGGAGTTTTCCTGCGCCACGGTAAACGGGACAGGCGTGGAATCCAGCACATAGCCATAGGGAGCCTGTACCTCCACCATCGTGTAATCCCCATAGGGCAGCTCCTCCGGCGTAATCAGGTATCCGTCCGCCCCGGTATAGAACGTATCCAGCACCGTCACCTCCGGGTAGGTGTATTTCATGGTGACAAGCTCCCCTGCGCTGTCATAAATCTGGTA
>JAAVYA010000020.1 GCA_022790855.1 Lachnospiraceae bacterium
GCTCCCCTGGTCACCAAGCCTGCCGGAGAACTGCCGGAAACCTGATAAGAATGAAATGAAATAAATACTGGAGCAAATCTGTTTCTATCATACAGGTTTGCTCCAGTTTTGTATAGGTACCCACTATCTACCGTTTACGACAGATATCATAGTTGCGGAAGGAAATAAAACGTATAAATCTTATGATGGCTGTTTATATGATGCTTCTGGAAGTGAATTGATATATTCTCCGGCTGGAAAAAAGGAGATAACTCTTTTAGAAAGTATAAGTAGCATAGGGGGATATGCTATTGGTGGTGATTTAACCAGTATTGAGCTGCCCAGCGGCTTGACCCATATAGGGGGGGTCAGCATTTAATGGATGCAGCAGCTTGACCAGTATTAAGCTACCAAGCGGAGTGACCAGCATCGGAGATTATGCGTTTCTGGACTGCAATAACCTGACCAGAATCGAGTTGCCAAGTGGATTACTCAACATAGGGGATGAGGCGTTTTCAGAATGTGACAACCTAACCATCTATGGAAAATCAGGTTCTTATGCCGAAAATTATGCGAAAGAACATAATATTCCATTTAAGCCTCTCGAAGAAATTCAGCCTGCCCAAAAAGCAATTGCAGATTGCCAGATCACCCTAAGTTCGGGGAGCTATGTCTATGACGGCACAGAAAAGAAACCGGACATCATTGTGAAAGACGGTTCAGACACGCTGAAAAAAGATATAGATTACACGGTCTCTTATGAGAAAAACATCCATGCAGGTACGGCATCCGCAACGATTACCGGAAAAGGCAGATATACAGGAACAGCAGTCAAACACTATACCATAACGGCCAGCAGCATCAGCAAAGCCAGCATAGCATTGTCCAAGACCAGCTATACTTATGATGGAAAGCCCAAGGAGCCTGCTGTTACAGTAACTTTGAATCAAAAGAATTTAACAGAAAAAACAGACTACACAGTAAGCTATTCCAATCAAATAAAAGCAGGAACAGCAACAGTAACCATCACAGGAACAGGCAACTATATGGGAACCGCGACCCAAAATTACACCATAACAGCCTGTAATATTGGAAAAGCCAGGGTAGGACTGTCCAAGTCCAGTTATACATATGACGGAAAAGAAAAGAAACCTGCCGTTACCGTAACCTTGGACAAGAAAAAGCTGACAGAAAAAACAGACTATACAGTGAAGTATTCCAACAATACAAAAGCAGGAACAGCAACGGTAACCGTCACAGGGAAGGGCAATTACACCGGCACTGTAAAAGCAAGCTTTACCATACTGCCGGAAAAGAAAGATAAGAAGAGCATCAGCAAAGCCACAGTCACCCTTAAGAAGACCAGCTACGCCTATGATGGAAAAACAAAGAAGCCTGCGGTAACGGTCAAACTTGGTAAGACAACGTTAAAAGCCAATAAGGACTATACTGTTTCTTATAAAGGAAATAAAAATATCGGCAAGGCTACAGTAACGATTATGGGAAAAGGCAGCTATACCGGGAAAGTAACAAAGACGTTCAAGATTACAGCAAAGAAAGGAACCTCTTTCACTGTTGATGGAAATAAGTTCAAAATCACTAATGCCACCCAGGTATCCTTTAATGGAGTAAAGAATACGAAAGCAACAAGAGTGGTAATCCCAGCCACCGTAAAAATCGGAGGAAAGAACTTTAAAGTAACTTCTGTGGCTGCTAGTGCCTTGAAGAATAAAACGAAAGTTACCAGCGTTACTCTAGGGTCAAACGTCACCGCTATTGGCAGCAATGCATTTTATGGCTGTAAGAAACTAGGTACGATAACAATCAAATCCGCCAAATTGAAAACCGTTGGGAAAAACGCTTTCAAAGGAATGAAAGCCACAGCCAAAATCAAAGTGCCAAAATCAAAGGAAAAATCCTATAAGAACCTGCTGAAAGGCAAAGGCCAGAGCAGCAAGGTGAAAATTGTGAAAGCCTAAATAGTACGATTTATACATCTGCGTACATTTAGAATGGAAAGTCGCTGCTTTAACATTGCAGGCCAGAAAAAAGAGGTCTGTTTGGTTTCCGATCATGTGGAGCAGCGGCTTTCTATGCTTCTTTCTTTGGGATAATATTTGAAATTATATGGTATATGGCCTATTGGGAATTTTCTACTTGTTTTTTGCTGCATATAAGGTATACTGATTGTATTAGAACGCTGGATAAACAACAGAGAAAAGAAGAAAAATTGGAAGAGTCCTTAAATAATATTGCATGTTGGATAGAAGAAGGGATGTGAGATCATGCTGTTATATACATGGAAGGATGTAGAAAGATTCTGTTGGATAAAGAAAAGTGGGGAAACGTGATTATTGATATGGAAGTATATACTGACGAAATAATCATTCATATAAAGAAAACAGAGGCAATAAAAACTGCTTCCAATATATTAAATGAGATATTGGGAAAGAGTTATGATGATGAGAGAAAAAGAATTTTGTTGGATTTGTCATCCGAATATATGAACGTTACTTTTGAGACGGAAGAGTGTGAAGAAAAATTAAGTGTGGCAACCCCTCTTTTTAAAAATGTTTTATATCAGAAAACAGCTTATTATACTGAATTGATCGAGAAAGAATTGCCAGTAGTTATAATGCAGAGATGGTATTAGTGGATTTACGGGCAGGGTTGAGTGAATTTTCTGCACCATTATTGTTTGACCCAAGAGTGAAAAAATATCTTGTGACTTCTACATCTTATCAGTCTGTCAGAGGAACAGAGATTGTATTGCATCAGTTAAGTAAAGGCCTACCATTAAATGGGAATTCTAAAATACCGGAAATTTTGCTTACAATGGGACAAGAAGGTGTAAATACTACGGAAATTATTAGTAATTTGGTGGGTGTTTATGATCATTATATTACAAATGACAATGAATTTGTTACAGATGATATAGTGACAGAGCTTCCGTTTGCAAGTGAACTCGCACATTTAGAGTCTTTGGACAAAATAATGAAAAGTTTGGATGGAAGAGATTTTTATAAAAATATAACTGGAATTGTTCAAAGCAGTTATATTCCTGAAAATGAAAAACAAAAATTTGATCATAAGATTGTGCGGGGGAAGCTGATACAGAGCATTCATGATTTTGCAGTAAAACAGATTACTGCCGAAGGAAATGGGGTATTTGAAGTATTAATGACGGATTCTATTCAGAATTTGATTAAAAAGTACAAAAATAGTATTCCAAGTACGGTGATCATGGGAGCTAAGGGCTCAGGGAAAACCTTTTTGTATAGGGAAATATTGAGAAACCAGTATTGGGAAAAGTTCATCATGCGTATGGAACAAAAAGGGATGAATACAGGTGAATGCAACAAAGAGATGCATGTGGTGACTGTTCCACTGCTAGCATCCGGAAACGCTGGTGGTTTTCCAGAAATTATAGAAAATGCAGTCAATAATTTTAATAAGTATGAAATGAAAGGAAAACTTGCTAATTCTATTTATATTAACAGTAAAGATGCATTATTAAAGTACATGAGAGCAGAGCATGATATATTAGATTGGAAGGAATTTTGGAAGCATGTAATTTTGCAGGCATTTCAAAATGAATATCAATCATTGGAAGAATTAGAGGGCGAACTAAACCATAAATGTATTATGGTTGTATTTTTAGTAGACGGACTTGAGGAGATTTTTCAGCATACGATATCATCAAAAAATGAAAGAAATGCTATTGCGGCGTTGTGCAGGGATGTTATTGATGAAGTGAAGGTAGCATATCGCAATTTGGGATTGATCGTGTTTTTAAGAAAAGATATGGCGCGGGATTCTTTTACTGTTAATTATGAGCAATTTCATTCCTTATATCGTTCGGTAGAACTGCAATGGTCAAGCACGGAAGCATTAAGACTAGCTGCTTGGTTGACTAGCCAAGCAGTTCCGGGTTTTTATCAGGAGGATGTTTCCATTGAATTGGCGCCAAAAGAGGTACTCAATCAGACGCTTCACAAACTATGGGGAGTAAAGTTAGGAAAGCCGACCTCTAATGAAGCAAATTCCTCAAGATGGATTTTGGCAGCATTGTCTGACTTTAATGGGCAGCTCCAGGCGAGGGATATTATTAGGTTTTTGGCTAAGGCTACCGAAAATGAAGGGAAACCAATATACCAAGATCGTTATTTAATGCCAGCAGAAATTAAAAAGGCGGTATCTGAATGTTCAACAGATAAGATTGGTGAGATCAAGGATGAAATCAAAGCACTTGCACCAATTTTTGATAAGCTGGAACATGCACCGGCAGAACATAAACTTTTACCATTTTTTAGTGATACGTTTGGTCTGACAGCAGGAGAAGAAAAAATTTTGAAACAAGAGGGGTACTTAAGAATAGAAAATGAGAAGTATTACTTACCGGAAATAATCCGGCATGCTTTAAAATTTAAATATGGCAAAGGTGCGCGTCCGAAAGTATTGTCCCTATTATTGAAATAAGTGTTGTAAAAGGAACCTAACGTTTTGCCAGGTTCCTTTAGTAACGATGTTTTGTCAGAGAGTAACAGTGAAGCCTCAGATAGAACGTTACGTCAGAGATACTTCTTATTATAATGTTCCAAAATCACCTGCAACCCATGCATCTCATGTATCATCTGCTCATATTCTTCTTTTGCCGTAAGCGCAGCAATTTGTGTTTGGGACACGATTCTATTGTAATGCTTGTCCAATGCCTGAAGAATGGAGTCTTCCAGACCACAGGAGTCATATTTCTGTCTAATATATCCCATAAGCTGCTTTTTACTGAGATATCCGGTACTTATTTGATGATTCCAGTTGCAGCTCAGACAATAGGACAATGTAATGATCTCCGCAGGAGGAGACGGAGAAAAGGAAATACGTGTATTTCCCAGAAAACAATTCAGTAGCTGAAAGGACTGCTCTACCGTGGTAAGAAGCTGGTCGGACACGCTTTCTGCCAATATTCCCCGGGTAACTTCAAAAACGGAAGCGTGGTATAGCCGTTTTAGGTATTCTTCAAATTCTACAGGGGAATTGATTTCAAAGGGAACGCCGGTTTTGCCAATACAATGAAGCATGGCGCCGAACCGGGCAATTTTGCAGGTGTTTTCCGCAAGATGGAGCTGCTGGATAAAATTGGTACAGATCAGCAGCGCATACCGGGTATGCAGCGCAGTATAGTCATTCCGAAAATCGATGGAGCATAAATATGTCATAAGGTAGTCCCGGGTTTCCTGTTCAGAAAGTCGTAATTCCTTTTTGGTGTATTCATCCAACTGTTCCAGATATGCCATGGAAGTAAGCTGTTCCCGAATGTGATGGGATCTGCAGCCGGTCCAAAACAAAGCGGTATCCTTCTTGGAAAATAATCCGCAGGCCTCCTGTGATTCCAGGAAAGAAGAAACAGCGTCCGCCCCCTCCCGAATCATACATGCGTCGATGCGGTCGGCCATATGAATGAGCCTGGCGATTTCCCGATGGCGCTGGCTTAAAGGTACCGGATAATACTGTGCGGTATGATTATGATGGTATAAAATACAGTCAGCATATTCGGACAAAGGAGAAAACTTTTTCAGCAGCAGGTAGCCGAATATGGAATGATCCATGGTATCCATCGTATCATTGGACAGCATTTTGTCAATTTCCTCGTCTGCATATGCCCCAATATCATGCAAAAGCCCCAGCAGGAAAATAGTTTGTTTTTCTTTTCCCGTATAATCCTCACAATCCTCCAGCATTTTCCAAAGGATATATGCAACCCGTTCCCCGTGATGAATCAGGCGCGGATTCTGGTATCCGAAAGCATGTCGTAAAATATCGATTACATGTATGAATTGTTGACGGCTCATAGGATGTCACCTCCATGGTTTTATTATAAATAAATTGAATTCTGGTGTCAATGACTGAAAAAATGTGGTACACTGTTCTTGGTAGTTATAGTTACTGTGAGCGGAGTGGATCAATGTCAGTTAATGAAATGTTGTTTATGGAAGGGGACGCCAGGGAAAAGGGGAGGAAGCGGCCGCTTCGCTCCCCTTTTCCCTGGCTGTGCATCTCAGATGCTTCATGAATTGACATTGGAAGTAAACAATAACGATTCATAGAGAAGAAAGGCAGACAAAAAAATGGCAGAGATCAAACCTTTTATATGTATTCGTCCCACTGCGGACAAAGCGTCTAAGATTGCGGCGCTGCCCTACGACGTATATAATCGGATGGAAGCAAAGCAGGAAACGGTTAGGGAGCCCTTGTCTTTTTTAAGGATTGACCGGGCGGAGACTTCTTTTCCTGATGATGTGGGGATGTATGAGGACTGTGTTTACCAGAAGGCTCATGACCTTCTTTGGGAGATGGTTGACAGGGGGGATTTTGTACGGGAGCGGGAAGCCTGCTATTATATATATGAACTTACCAGGAAGGGAAGGGTGCAGGACGGGTTGGTGGCCTGTGCATCGATAGATGATTATTTGGGGAATATCATTAAGAAGCATGAAAATACCAGAGAAGAGAAAGAACAGGACCGGATCCGCCATGTGGATTGCTGCGGAGCCCAGACCGGGCCGATTTTTCTGGCGTACCGTTCTAAAGAATGTATCAACCGGATTGTGAAAGAGGCCAAGAAGGAGGCGGCGTTGTATGATTTTACAGCGGAGGACGGGATTCGCCACAGGGTATTTGTGATTCGGAAAAAAGAGTGGATAGAGACCATCCGGCAGACGTTTCAACAGATGAAAGAGATTTATATTGCCGACGGACATCACCGGGCCTCGTCTGCCGTAAAGGTGGGCCTGATGCGCCGAAAGAAGCATCCGGATTATGATGGGTCGGAGGAATTTAATTATTTTCTGTCCGTATTATTTCCGGACGATCAGCTTGAGATATTGGATTACAACCGGGTGGTAAAGGATTTAAACGGGTATACGGCGGAAGAGTTTTTGCAAAAAGTACGGGAGCGGTTTGACGTGCTTCCACCTGAAAAGGAAGCCATAAGGCCCCAAAAAAAAGGAGAATTTTCCATGCTTTTGGAGGGACGCTGGTATGTATGCCGCATCCGGCAGGAAGATCTTAGCAATGACCCGGTTATGGGACTGGATGTATCCATTCTCCAGGAAAAGCTTTTAAAACCGGTGTTAGGCATTCAGGATCCCCGGGTGGAGGAACGCATTGACTTTGTAGGAGGCATCCGGGGACTGTCGGAGCTGGAAAAAAGAACCTGCATGGACTGCGTCGTTGCATTTGCCATGTATCCCACTTCCATTCAGGAATTGTTTGCTGTGGCGGACGCCGGGATGCTGATGCCGCCCAAGTCTACCTGGTTTGAGCCGAAGCTTAGAAGCGGGTTGTTTATACATCAGATATAGAAAGGAAAGGGAAAGATGTTTAGGATACTGGGAACGGACGTTAAGTCCGATCTTGAGACATTACAAGAAGTATCAAAGCAGGTGCAGCAGGCCGATCCGGATCAAGTGAAGGAGTTTTTCAAAGGACTGGTTCCGGATATTGTGAACTTTGGAATTAAAATACTTTTGGCTTTCCTGTTGTATCTTCTGGGAGTCCGGATCATAAAATTCCTGCGGAAGCTGCTGCGCCGGTTTCTGGAACGCTCCAGTGCGGAAGAGGGAGTGAAGCAGTTTTTAGATTCTTTTGCGAAGGCGGTACTTTACTTTTGCCTGGTTATGTTGATTCTAAGCTGGTTTGGAGTATCTGCAGCCTCCGTGGTGGCGATTTTAGGTTCCGCAGGGTTGGCCATCGGCCTGGCTGTGCAGGGCAGCTTGGCCAATTTTGCAGGCGGGGTGCTGATTCTTGTAATAAAACCATTTAAAGTTGGGGATTATATTATTGAGGACAGCCAGAAAAATGAAGGGACAGTAACGGAGATTCAATTATTTTATACAGTTTTGACCACGCCGGATAACCAGCTTGTTATCATCCCCAACGGGACATTGGCCAACAGCAGCCTGACCAATGTAACCCATCAGGAAAAGCGGCGGGTAGATATCTGTGTGGGAGTTTCGTATCAGGCAGATATCCGGCAGGTGAAAGAGATTTTGAAACGTCTTCTGGAAGAAGAGAAGCGGCGGCTGCCCCAGGAGGAGATGATGGTATTTGTCCAGGAATTGGGTGACAGCAGCGTGAAAATGGGGTGCCGCCTTTGGGTGCGGACAGAGGACTATTGGGCGGTAAAATGGCATTTGACGGAAGAAGTGAAATATGCCCTGGAGAAAAATGGTGTCGAAATTCCGTATAATCAGTTGGAAGTTTCCATAAAAACCGACACCGCGCATTGACAAATGCAGGAAATTGTGCTAGGGTTAAAGTGTAGTGGGCTTTGCCCGACATTTTCCAAATGTATTGAGGAGGCAGGTTTTATGCAACAGGGAACGGTGAAATGGTTTAATGCCAAAAAAGGGTATGGATTTATTTCCGATGCGGAGGGGAAAGATGTCTTCGTTCATTTTTCCGCATTGAACATGGAAGGGTTCAAAGAATTAAAAGATGGAGAAGCAGTGGAATTTGAAGTCGTGGAAGGTGAAAAAGGACCTCAGGCTGCTAATGTAGTTCGTATGGCATAATTCAAAGGGCTATTTTCATAAGGAATAAATACCAGGAGGTTGTCTCAGATTGGGACAGCCTCTTTGCCATCATGGCAGAAATGAAAAATAGTAACAGTGAAGCCGAAGGCTGAACTGTTATGAAAAATTTGTATATGGAGGAAAACGAAACTATGAAAATTGAAAACTGTAAAGGATATGAGCTGATTGGACAGCAGCAGCTTTTGGATATCCATTCACAGGGGTATATCCTGCGTCATAAAAAGACGGGAGCCCATGTATGCCTGGTCTCCAATGAGGACAAGAATAAGGTATTTTATATTGGATTCCGTACGCCGTCCATTGACAGCACCGGAGCGGCACATATAGTGGAGCATACGGTGTTGTGCGGCTCGAAACGTTTTCCGGCGAAGGATCCTTTTGTGGAATTGGTGAAAGGCTCCTTGAATACTTTTTTGAATGCAGTTACGTATCCGGACAAAACCATCTATCCGGTGGCCAGCGTAAATGATGCGGACTTCCAGAACCTGATGCATGTATATTTGGACGCTGTGTTTTATCCGAATATATACAGCAGAAAAGAGATTTTTCAGCAGGAGGGATGGCACTACGAGCTAGAGGAGATGGATGGGCCTGTCACCTTAAACGGAGTAGTATATAATGAAATGAAGGGAGCGTTTTCCTCTCCTGAGGGAGTTTTGGACCGGCAGATTTTAAACAGCCTGTTTCCGGATACTTCTTACCGCTATGAATCCGGAGGAGATCCTCAGGAGATTCCCAAGTTGTCTTATGAGCAGTTTTTAGCGTTCCATGGGAGATATTACCATCCTTCCAATTCTTATATTTATCTCTATGGAGATATGGATATGGAAGAGAAGCTCAACTGGATTGATGAGGAATATTTGAGCCTGTTTGAAGCAGCGCCCATCGATTCCCAGGTGAAGAGCCAGGCGCCTTTTACGGAACCGGTGGAGCTTAGGCGGACTTACTCCATTTCCAGTGGAGAAGAGGAAGAAGACAATACGTATCTGTCCTGTAATTATGCGGTAGATACTATATTAAATGAAAAACTGTATGTGGCTTTTGATGTGTTGGATTATGCCCTGCTGGGTGCGCCGGGTGCGCCTTTGAAACAGGCTCTTTTGGATGCCGGGATAGCCAAGGATATTATGAGCTCCTACGGGGGCAGTACCTATCAGCCGGTATTTTCTATTATCGCTAAGAACAGCAATCCTGAGAAAAAGGAAGAATTCCTTGAAATCATCCAGCGTGTTTTAAAGGAGCAGATTGAAAAGGGGATTTCCAAGAAAGCGCTTCAGGCGGGATTGAACAGTCTGGAATTTAAATACCGGGAGGCGGATTTTGGACAATTTCCAAAAGGGCTGATGTACGGGATCTTATGTTTGGATAGCTGGCTGTACGATGAGAAGCGTCCCTTTTTGCATTTGGGCTCCCTGGAAGTCATTGAGTGGCTGAAACAACAAATGGAGACAGATTATTATGAGAAATTGGTGGAGACATACCTGCTGAATAATACCCACAAATCCATTGTTATCATCGAGCCGGAGCGGGGATTGAATGCCAGAAAAGAGAAAGAACTGGCGAAGGAGCTGGAAGAATATAAGAAAACCCTTTCTAAGGAAGAGTTAGAGGAGCTGATCCAAAATACCCTTCACCTGAGGGAATACCAGGAAGAACCATCCACCCAGGAAGAGCTGGAGACGATCCCTATGCTTTCCCGGGAGGATTTAAAGCGGGAAGCAGAAGATTTTGAGATAGAAGAACGCCGGGAAGGAGATACGCCCATTGTCTTTCATGATATTGAGACCAATGGAATCGCCTATTTGAATCTGGAATTTGATGTTTCAGAAGTTGCAGCGGAGGATATTCCCTATCTTGGCATTTTGAAATCCGTATTGGGCTATGTAGATACCCAGCAGTATGGATATCAGGAGTTGGATAATGAGATCAATCTTCATACCGGAGGATTTGACAATACCATCGGCCTGTATGCCCACATGAGGGACGAGGGATTTGAGCGGAAGTTTGAACTGCGGATTAAGACTCTTTATAAGAAGCTTCCCAAGGCTATGGAGCTGGCGGGGGAAATTGTAGCAAAGACGAAATTATCGGACAGCAAGCGTATTTATGAGATTTTGGCCCAACTGAAATCCAGGCTGCAGATGAGTTTAAGCAGTTCCGGGCATTCGGTTTCCGCTGTACGGGCTATGTCCTATTTTTCTACCTTTGCCAAGTATACGGATCTGACGGCGGGCATTGATTTTTACCGGCTGGTAAGCAGGCTGGAGGAAGATTATGAGAACCAGAAAGAAGCGCTTGCTCGCAAGCTGCAGGAGCTGATCGAATTAATTTTCCGTCCAGAGCATTTGATGGTGAATCTGGGGAGCCGCCCGGAAGGATATGAAGCATTTGTTGCAACCCTTCCGGCATTTCTTGAATTGTTGTGGAATACAAAGGTGGACAGGCATCATGATAAGCTGGAGTGTGTGCAGTTAAATGAGGGATTCTGCGACGCCTCCCAGGTGCAGTATGTCTCCCGTGCCGGCAATTATAAAGAAGCAGGGGCATATACCGGGGCACTGCGGATTCTGAAAGTGATTTTAAGCTATGATTATCTGTGGCTGAATCTCAGAGTCAAGGGCGGCGCCTATGGCTGTATGAGCGGATTTACCAGACGGGGAGACTGCTTTTTCACCTCTTACCGAGATCCGAATTTGGAAAAAACCAATCAGGTGTATGAAGAGACTGTGGAATATCTCCGCAATTTCCAGGTGCAGGAGCGGGATATGACAAAATATATTATTGGTACGATCAGCGATATGGATCTTCCCCTGACTCCTGCCGGCCGTGTGATGCGGGCTATGAACGCTTATTATACCGGGATGACCAGAGAAGATCTCCAGCGGGAGCGGAATGAGGTGCTGGATGCAGATGAAGAGAGCATCCGCGGCCTGGCAGGCCGTATCGAGGCCATGCTAAAACAACAGGCTCTTTGTGTCATCGGGAATGAAGAAAAATTAAAAGAGCAGTCGTCGCTGTTCGGAGAGCTGAAGGATCTTTATTGATGAAACGGAGGATGTATGAATCAAAGCTTTAAGTCGGGCTTCGTCACATTGATCGGACGGCCCAATGTAGGGAAATCCACCTTGATGAACCATTTGATCGGGCAGAAGATCGCGATTACTTCCAAAAAGCCCCAGACCACCAGAAACCGTATTCAGACAGTCTATACGGATGAGGAAAAAGGGCAGATTGTCTTTGTGGATACGCCAGGAATCCACAAGGCCAAGAATAAGCTGGGAGAATATATGGTAAATGTGGCGGAGCATGCCTTAAATGAAGTGGATCTGGTGCTTTGGCTGGTGGAGCCCGCCAGCTTTATCGGAGCCGGAGAACGCCATATTATCGAGAAGCTGAAAAAAGTAAGTACGCCGGTGATCCTTATCATTAATAAGGTGGATACGGTAAAAAAGGAACAGGTGCTTGCATATATCGACACTTATCGGAAGGTATATGATTTTGCTGAGATTGTCCCCCTGTCGGCGCTGCGGGGGGAGAATACCGAGATTCTGCCGGATTTAATTTTTAAATATCTGCCCTACGGACCGATGTTTTATGACGAGGATACGGTGACGGACCAGCCCATGCGCCAGATTGTGGCAGAACTGATCCGTGAGAAGGCTCTGCATGCATTAGAAGAAGAGATTCCCCATGGGATTGCCGTATCCATTGACCGGATGAAAGAACGGAAGGGAAAAGGACGGCATGTGACGGATATTGACGCCACGATCATCTGTGAGAGAGATTCCCATAAAGGCATTATCATCGGCAAAGGCGGCAGTATGCTGAAAAAGATTGGAAGCAACGCCCGGTTTGAGATGGAGCGGCTGTTGGAGTGCAAAGTGAACTTGAAGCTTTGGGTGAAAGTGAAAAAGGATTGGCGGGACAGCGATTTTTTGATCAAGAATTTTGGATATAAAGAAGAAAATCCATAAAAGTGATCCGCAGGCGTATGTATGTTGGGCAGACGGACTGTTACATTGAATTGCCATTTTTTATCTGGTATATCCCCGGCGCCCAGGGAAATCCTATAGTTATAGATGATATAACGAAAGAGCAAGGGGGAATTTCCATGAGGAATCGGGAATGGATACGGTTTGAACATACAGGGAGCGTGGCGGATTACCTGGCTTACAGTAAGTCGGATTGGGAACATGCCGGTGCGGATACCGGGCGGGATGCAAAGGAGAGCGAGACAAGGGATGGGGCAGACCATTGTGCTTACCGGTATGGTGCTGGCAGCTATACCCATAGGGGATTATGACAGAAGAATCACAATTTTAACCCGGGAGCGGGGAAAGATCACAGCTTTTGCCAAAGGGGCCCGCAGGCAGGGCAGCCAGCTTACGGCTGCTGCCAGTCCCTTTGCCTTCGGAGAATTTGAGGTCTATGAAGGACGTACCTCTTATACGGTGGTTCGCGCCTCTATTTCCAACTATTTTAGAGAACTGCTTTTAGATTTTGAAAATGTTTATTATGGATTTTATTTTTTGGAAATGGCAGATTATTACACGCGGGAGAACGCTGATGAAATACATATGCTGAAACTGTTGTACCAGTCCCTTCGGGCAGTGGAAAAGGAAAGCCTGCCCAATCGGCTGGTTCGGTGTATTTATGAATTAAAAGCGATGGTGATCAATGGAGAGTACCCAAATGTATTTTCCTGTATGGAGTGTGGAAAGGAAGAAGGTCTGATTTGGTTTGCCCCTGCTAGAGGAGGAGTTCTTTGTGAAGCCTGCGGAGGACATGGGGAGATTCGGGTGGACGGTTCCGTAGTGTATGCTATGCAGTATATTGTGACCTCCACCATTGAAAAGCTCTATACCTTTACCGTATCGGAGCAGGTTCTTGCCGTTTTGGAATCGGTTATGGCGTCCTATCGCAGGGTGATCATGGACAGAAGCTTCAAATCTCTGGAAGTCTTGGAACAAAATCTTTTTTTAATCAGCAGTTGAAATCAAATTCCGAAAAGGGTATAATGAATAAGATTTACGGTTCAAAGATTTAGGAGGTTTTGATTGTTATGAAAAAAAGCATGAGTTTGTGTTTGGTAGCTGTTCTGGTACTTCTGACCTTGGCTGGCTGCGGAAAAAAGCTGAATGTGGATAAGAATACCGTCTATGTACAAAAAAAAGGAAAGGTCATCGGAGCCATTGTCCAGAAATTCGATAAGGATTATTACGATGCGGATGAATTGCAGTCCTATGTAAACGACCGGGTAGAAGCCTATGTGTCTACCCATGAGAAGGACAGTGTGAAAGTGGATGAGTTTTCAGTGGAAGAGGGCGTGGCAAAGCTGAATGTCAGCTATGCGGGATACGAGGATTATGCCGCTCTCAACGAAGTGGAACTATTTGCAGGCACGGTGCCCCAGGCTCTGGCTGCCGGTTATGATTTTGATGCCGCCTTTTTAAAAGTAGAGGAGGGCAAGCTGGGAGGAGAAGCAAGCAAAGAGGAGATTATCGGGGCTTCCGACTATAAGGTTGTGATTTTAAGCGAGAAGCTAGATGTAAAAGTAGATGGGACGATTGCTTATGTTTCTTCCCAATATACCAGCTTGGCGTCGAAAGATACGGTGTCCATTACTTTACCCGAAGATGCCATAGACGGGGAAGAGATGACGCTTACTTATATTGTATATAAGCAGTAGAGAGTACAGAATGTACCGGGTATGTATTCTTATTTTACGGGAGGGGATTTGTCACTGTGATGTGATAAAGTTTTTGCCTTTCCTATAAAATAAAAAACTCCGGGCAGGATGCTTTTTGCTGTGATAAAAAAGGGAAATGAGGAGTCGATATATGGAAAAGACAATGGATAAAATAGTAGCTTTGGCAAAGGCAAGAGGATTTGTATACCCTGGCTCCGAGATTTACGGGGGCCTGGCAAATACCTGGGATTATGGTAATCTTGGGGTAGAATTGAAGAATAATGTAAAAAAAGCATGGTGGCAGAAATTTATTATGGAGAATCCCTACAATGTGGGGGTGGACTGCGCCATTTTGATGAATCCCCAGACATGGGTGGCCAGCGGCCATCTGGGCGGATTTTCCGATCCTCTGATGGACTGTAGGGAATGTCACGAGAGATTTAGGGCGGATAAGATTATTGAGGATTTTGCGGCGGAACAGAATATCCGGCTGGAAGGTTCTGTGGACGCCTGGAGCCAGGAACAGATGAAAAATTTTATTCAGGAACATAACGTTCCCTGTCCCACCTGCGGAAAGCATAATTTTACCGATATCCGTCAGTTTAACCTGATGTTTAAGACCTTCCAGGGAGTGACGGAAGATGCCAAGAATACGGTATATCTTCGGCCTGAGACGGCCCAGGGTATTTTTGTGAACTTTAAAAACGTGCAGCGGACTTCCCGGAAAAAAATTCCCTTCGGCATCGGACAAATCGGCAAGTCCTTCCGGAATGAGATCACACCGGGGAATTTTACATTCCGTACCAGAGAATTTGAGCAGATGGAACTGGAATTCTTCTGTGAGCCGGATACGGATTTGGAGTGGTTCGCCTATTGGAAGCAGTTCTGTATTGACTGGCTGAAATCCTTAGGGATGAAGGAAGAGGAGATGCGGGTTCGCGATCATGAGAAGGAGGAGCTTTCCTTCTACAGTAAAGCTACTACGGATATTGAGTTCCTGTTCCCCTTTGGCTGGGGAGAATTGTGGGGGATTGCAGACCGGACCGATTATGACTTAACCCAGCATCAGAATACCTCCGGTCAGGATCTGACTTATTTTGATGATCAGAAGAATGAAAAATACATTCCTTATGTCATTGAGCCTTCTCTGGGAGCGGATCGGGTAGTGCTGGCATTTTTGTGCGGCGCATACGATGAAGAGAATATCGGAACGCCGGAAAAGCCGGATATGCGTACGGTGCTTCATTTCCATCCGGCCCTGGCTCCTGTCAAGATCGGTGTACTGCCCCTGTCCAAGAAGCTGAATGAGGGAGCGGAAAAGATTTATGCACAGCTTTCCAAAACGTATAACTGTGAGTTCGATGACCGGGGAAATATCGGGAAACGTTACCGCAGGCAGGATGAAATCGGAACCCCGTTTTGCGTTACCTACGATTTTGATTCGGAGGAGGATCATGCCGTGACGGTTCGGGATCGTGACACCATGGAACAGGAACGGGTGAAAATCGAAGATCTGGACCGCTATTTTGCGGATAAATTTACGTTTTAGAGAGAAAAGGGATTGCGGCCTGTTCGGTTTGTACCGAGCAGGCTGTAGCTATATGTGCAGGTGAATCGTTCAGGCTTTGGCTTCATGTGACGTCGAAGGCTGCTTTCTTGGAAAATCAGTTGACAGCCGGGACTTTACAGTGGTAAAATGCGAAAGAGCTAACAGAAAGGGAAGGAGATTTACAATGAGTGATAAAACGATACCTTATAAGATATATTTGGAAGAGAATGAGATGCCAAGACAGTGGTATAATGTACGTGCAGATATGAAAAACAAGCCGGCTCCCCTGCTGAACCCCAAGACGCATCAGCCTATGAAAGCAGAGGAATTGGAGGCGGTATTCTGCAAAGAACTAGTGAAGCAGGAGCTGGACGATACCACGGCATATATTGATATTCCAGAAGAGATTCGCAATTTTTATAAAATGTACCGCCCCTCACCCCTGGTTCGTGCCTATTGCCTGGAAGAAAAGCTTAAGACTCCGGCTAAGATTTACTATAAATTTGAAGGAAACAATACCAGTGGAAGCCACAAGCTGAATTCTGCTATTGCCCAGGCATATTATGCAAAGCAGCAGGGGCTGAAAGGCGTGACCACGGAGACCGGAGCAGGACAGTGGGGAACGGCTCTTTCTATGGCATGTTCTTATTTTGGCTTGGACTGTAAGGTATATATGGTGAAGGTTTCCTATGAGCAAAAGCCGTTTCGGCGTGAAGTAATGCGTACGTATGGAGCAAGCGTTACCCCCTCACCCTCAGAGACTACGGAGGTGGGGAAGCGGATTTTACAGGCCCATCCTGGAACCACCGGAAGCTTAGGCTGCGCCATTTCCGAGGCAGTGGAGACAGCTACTTCCAGTGAGGGATACCGCTATGTTTTAGGCAGCGTATTAAACCAGGTATTGCTCCATCAATCCATTATTGGCCTGGAGACGAAGACTGCTTTGGACAAATACGGTATTACGCCGGATATTATCATCGGCTGTGCCGGCGGCGGATCCAATTTGGGCGGATTGATTTCACCTTTTATGGGAGAGAAGCTGAGAGGAGAGAAGGACTATCACTTTATTGCCGTGGAGCCTGCTTCCTGTCCCAGCCTGACCAGAGGAACCTATGCGTATGACTTCTGCGATACGGGTATGGTCTGCCCCTTATCCAAGATGTATACCTTAGGCAGCGGCTTTATTCCTTCTGCGAACCATGCGGGAGGGCTGCGGTATCATGGCATGAGTTCTGTTTTGTCCCAGCTTTACGATGATGGGCTGATGGAGGCCAGAAGCGTCATTCAGACAGATGTATTCGAAGCGGCGGAACAGTTTGCAAGAGTAGAAGGAATTCTCCCGGCACCGGAAAGCAGCCACGCCATCCGGGTTGCCATTGATGAAGCGATGAAATGCAAAGAGACCGGGGAGGAGAAGACCATTGTATTTGGGCTGACCGGTACAGGATATTTCGATATGCTGGCATATGAGAAGTTCCATAACGGGGAAATGTCAGATTATGTGCCTACGGACGAGGATTTGAAGCAAGGGTTTGACGGATTGCCCAAGATTGGATAAGAGGAATTGAAAACAATAATAAAAACGGCTGCCGAAATGCAAATCGGCAGCCTGTTATTTTTCCTATTTATGACTTGGTATGCTTGGGTTTTGGAGTTTTTCCGGTGTCTGCAGTTTTTTCCTGAGTACGAAGTTCCTGTTTTCTGGCGTCAATGATCTGTTCGATCAACTGCTTTTTTACATAGACGTCAAAGCTGAGCATACAGATAAATGCAAACATCTGCATGTCTTCCTGATCGGCGCCTGTTAGCATTTCAAAGGTCGTTTGGCTGATCTGAAATTTTTTGGCAATATCCTTTTGCAGATAGCTGACTTCTGTTTTCTCCAGCTGGAACACTTCGCTGTAGATTTTTTCCAGGTTAAAATCGTCTTCTTTTCCAAAATATTTTTCTGCTATGGGATTCAGAATCTCCTGGATGTCGCTGATGCTTAAAATGCCTTTAAAGTAATAAATAAAAATCAGCATCAGCACATGTTCTTTGGAATACTTCTTTTTGACAGGGGGAGGCAGCAGATTATTTTTTGCATAATTATTGATCATGGTCTTTGTAAGGATTTTATCGTCAGTATGGCGCTTAGAGGTGGCCATCTGGGAATCCATAAACGTAGTCACCTGATCCATATACAGATCTATATTAGGCAGGTCCGCCGGCTTCACATAGTCGATGCGGGCAAGGCTTTCCAAAATGCTATTCAGCAAATCCTTTGTATCAATCGTCATTTTAAATCGTTCCTCCTCTTAGGGGCAGATTTGGAAATCTGATTTCCAAACTTATCACCACTGATTTATTATATAGTATTCATTACTAGATGACAAGGGATAAATCGGAAAAAATCGTAACAGCTTTATCATACGGACTTTGCGGTAAATGCAAAGTCCTGGGCTGAACTGTTACAAAAAATCTCATTGAAAAATGTTGTCAAAACGATTAGAATAAGGGGAAGGAAAAGATGAGAGAGGAAAAACGGATGAGTATTTATGATACGTTAAATTCCATGCAGCAGGAGGCGGTGTATCAGACCGAGGGCCCAGTTTTGATCCTGGCCGGGGCAGGTTCCGGCAAGACCCGGGTGCTGACCCACAGAACCGCCTATCTGATGGAAGAAAAAGGGGTGCCGCCCTACCATATCCTGGCGATTACCTTTACCAATAAGGCTGCCGGGGAGATGCGGGAGCGGATTGACAAGCTGGTTGGCTTTGGTTCAGAAAGCGTATGGGTTTCCACATTTCATGCTACTTGTGTGCGGATCTTGCGCAGATATATTGACCGCCTGGGTTATGACAATCGTTTTACGATTTACGACGGGGACGATCAAAAGACCTTGATGAAGGATATTTGCAAACGGCTGAATGTGGATACGAAAATCTACAAGGAAAAATCTTTTTTAAATGCCATTTCCCATGCCAAGGACGAGCTGATATCTCCAGAGGAGTTTTTGCTTCAGGCAGCGGGAGATTTTAATAAAAAGAAACAGGCGGAGGTCTATTTGGAATACCAGAAAATGCTGAAAAAAAATAATGCCCTGGATTTTGATGATCTGATCGTAAAGACGGTGGAACTGTTTTTGGCGGATCCCCAGGTGTTGGACAGTTATCAGGAGCGGTTCCGCTATATTATGGTGGACGAGTACCAGGACACCAATACAGCTCAGTTTCAATTGATTCGGACCCTGGCCCGGAAATATCAGAACCTCTGTGTGGTAGGGGACGACGATCAGTCCATCTATAAGTTCCGTGGGGCGAATATTTATAATATCTTGAATTTTGAAAAAGAGTTTCCCGCAGCAAAAGTGATCCGCCTGGAACAGAATTACCGTTCTACCCAGAATATTCTGGAGGCAGCCAATCATGTGATCGAAAATAACGTGGGAAGAAAAGAAAAAACTCTATGGACCCAGAACGGGGCGGGAAGCAAGGTGAATTTTCAGCAGTTTGATACGGGGCGGGAAGAGGCAGATTATATTGTCCGGGAAATTGGAAGGAATGTGAAAAAAGAAGAGTGGAACTATGGGGATTGCGCCATCCTCTATCGTACCAACGCCCAGTCCCGGCTTTTTGAAGAACAGTTCGTGTTATCCGGCATACCATATAAAGTGGTAGGCGGCGTGAATTTTTACGCCAGGAAAGAAATCAAGGATTTGTTATGTTATCTGAAAACCATCGACAATGCCAGGGATGATTTGGCGGTCCGGCGTATCATTAACGTGCCCAAGCGGGGAATTGGCGCCACCACCCTTGCCCGGGTGCAGGAATATGCCAATGAGAATGAATTGAGCTTTTATCAGGCTTTAAAATTGGCGGAGGATATTCCAACTCTGGGACGGGCGTCTGCAAAAGTGAAGCCCTTTGTAACATTTATCCAGACCATGCGCAGCAAGGCGCCGTATCTGGGAGTGGTGGAGCTTTTATCGGAGGTCATAGAGGAGACCGGGTATGTGCGGGAATTGGAGGCGGAAGGCAGCGAGGAGTCTTTGGCCAGGCTGGAAAATATAGATGAATTGATCAGCAAAGCGGCGGCCTACGAAGAAAATTGCAAGGCAGAGGGAAGAAGGCCCTCTTTGAGCGGTTTTTTGGAGGAGGTAGCGTTGGTAGCGGACATTGACAATTTGGAAGAAGGCAATGATTACGTGGTGTTGATGACCCTTCACAGCGCCAAGGGACTGGAGTTTCCCAATGTCTTTCTGGCCGGAATGGAGGATGGGATATTCCCCAGCTATATGACCATCACTTCAGACGACCCCTTAGAGATTGAAGAGGAACGAAGGCTGTGCTATGTGGGGATTACCAGGGCCATGAAGGAACTTACCATTACCAGCGCAAGGTGCCGTATGATCCGGGGAGAAACCCGGTATAATAAAGTGTCGCGCTTTGTGCGTGAGATTCCCCAGGAGCTTTTTGAGAGGAAGCCCGAGAAGGAAAAGCCGGAACGGACGATGGCCAATGCCAACAGCAGCTACCAGCAGGCAAAAGAAGCCTTTCGTACCAAGGCGGCCTACAGCGCACCCTCTGTGGATTTCGGCAGCGCCGCCGACAGCGGAGGAAGCCTGTCCTATGAGGTAGGAGACCGGGTCCGCCACATAAAATTTGGAGAAGGCACGGTGACAAATATCGTTTCCGGCGGCCGGGATTTTGAAGTGACGGTGAATTTTGACACGGTGGGAACGAAAAAAATGTTTGCAGTTTTCGCAAAACTGAAAAAAATATAAATTTTTCAAAATATGGTATGCGAAACAGGAAAGTTATGGTATAATCAATATTATGAATAAAAGTCATCTATGTAACCAAAAATAGATAAAAAGCAATTTGGTAATATGTCAAGAGGAAAATGAAAAAGATTTTCATGGAAAAGGGTAACCTTAATAGACCTACGGTCTGACAAGAACGTAAGTTTGGTACATGGTATGGATTACCTACTCTTTTCCGGAGAGTAGAGTTGGCCCTTGTCCAGCAGACCGAAGAGCAGACGTATAAATTTACGGGAAGTCAACGCGAGTGCTCGTTTATGCTGATGGTTTCTTGTTTCAGCATATTTCTTGTCA
>JAAVYA010000021.1 GCA_022790855.1 Lachnospiraceae bacterium
ATAAAACTTGCTGATTTTGTGGCGGAGTGCGAACAGCTCTACGGTTTAAAGATTGATTCCAAGACAGACCATGATGCCACTTTTATGAGGATGAAAGAGGATGCCATGGGAAACGGACAGTTAAAACCGGCATATAACCTCCAGCATGGAGTAGACTCTGAATATATTACATGGCTCACCATAGGCCCACAGCCAACAGATACAACAACAGTGGTTCCTTTTTTAAAAGATGCCCAAGAACATCTGAAATTTAAATATAAAAACATAACTGCGGATGCCGGGTATGAAAGTGAAGAAAACTATGTGTTTCTTGAAGCAAACGGGCAGCTTTCCTATATAAAGCCCGCTAACTATGAGATTTCTAATTTTTATATATCAGCGATGCAAAATTGTCATCCAGAATATGTTAGATTTCTCCTTGATAAGAAAACACTTACGGTAAGTGCAATCAATAAGATATTATCTGGAATTCCAGTGGAAAAGAAGCTTCTTTATGATGAGAATTTTATTTCAAAAGCGTATCTTGAATATCAAGACAAGCAAATTGACGACAAAAAAGACATAGAATCCTTGCGCAAATTATTGCAAAACAAAGTTGTTCTTTTGTTGGGACCAGGAAATCGTTTGAATTTGGATCGACAGTTAATTTGTCATTCAATGTCAGAATCTAATCCTGTTGTAATGGCAATTAATTTTGTGCCAGGAGAGTTTCACAGTGATTTTATTTTTGTCAGCAATGCAAAAAGATATAGTAAATTAGTAGATTTTGGGTATAAAGAGTTGGAGGAGAAATTAATCTTGACATCAAACATTACGCCATTTTCTATTTATCCACGATATAGAGTCAACTATCAGGGATTGTTAGATGAAAGAGACAATATGCCGGATAATGCGCTGCTTCTTTGCATAAAAATGTTAATTAAGCTAGAAGCAGCGGAGGTTTTGCTTGCCGGGTTTGATGGATTCACCTTTGGGCAGAATTACTATGATGTGAGTTATTCCTTTGCAAATGAGTTATATAAAACAGATATTAATGAAGTAATTGCGCATGGAATAAAACAATATCAAAAATACATAAAAATAACATTTATAACAGAGTCCCTCTATGAGAATAAGGGGCTGCAGAAACATGTATGAGAAATAAGAACGGCATATTCATTCCCACTCCCGCAAAAAAGAAAACACCGTCTCATAATACAACTTGGGATCCTTATCCACCGCCTGGGCATGGCCGGCTCCCGGAACGATAAGCAATTCTTTGGGGCCATTCACAGCATCGTAAAGCTGATAGGCCATTTCCACCGGAATCATATCATCCTCCTGGCCATGGATGATCAGAACCGGAAGCGATGTTTTTTCTGCGGCCGTGAGGGCGGAGGCTTTTTTCAGGTCGTATCCTCCCCGCAGTTGAAGCATCAGGTTCATACTGTCTAAAATGGGGAAGGAGGGCAGAGAAAACCAGTCCTTCATCTGCTTGGCAAACATACGGTAAGCGTCGGTGTAGGCGCAGTCGCTGACAATAGCGGCGACCTGGGAAGGAAGGTCTTCTCCCGCCATCATTAAGGCGCAGGAAGCCCCCATGGACTGTCCGTGGATCACAATGGAGGCGTCAGGGTCTCGGGCGAGGATTTCTGAAAGCCACAGCATATTGTCCAGGCGGTCCGTATAGCCCATACCGATAAAGTCCCCTTCGCTTTCCCCGCTGCAGCGCATATCGGGAACCAGAACATGATAGCCTTGCTGTATGTAATGATAGGCCAGAGGATACAGTTCCTCCTTCCAGCCGGTATAGCCGTGGAGCAGCAGCGCCCAACGGGAGCTTTTGGTTTCCGGGTCTTTTGTCTCAGGGGTAAAGGCGGTGGCGATCAGATGATATCCGTCTTTGGTAGTCACGGACCAGGAGCTGGCTTTGGCTGTTTTCAGCCAGGTTCTGGTTTCCTCCAGGGAAGCGGCGCGGTTATTTTGAATGTCGCTGGTTTGCACCAATGCTTCGATACTGGTGTTGGTTACGGTTTCAAACACCTTTGTTTTTTCCATAAAAGAGGGCACCAGAGCCAGGCTTACCAGAAAATAGCAGACAACCCAGTAAATGACAAATAAGAAAAGCAGAATTCCCGTAAGAATCCTGCCAGCCCTTTTTCGGCGTTTGGTTTTGGAACGATGGATAACATGCGCTGAGAGAGCGTCTTGTAGTTTTCTCATAGGTATTCGGTCCTTCAAAAGAGTAATGGTGTATGGGTATCCTCCGCGGACTACTTTGGTTCATGGAGAATACCCATGGTAAAACGGCGGACTTAGATGGAAGAGGAATTCAAATAGGCCACCTGCTCGTCCGTCAGCATATCAATTTGCTTGCCCAGGAAGGAGAGTTTTCTTCTGGCCACTTCCAGGTCTACTTCCCGGGGAACATTGATGAGCTTTTCGGTGAGGCTGTCCTTGTGCTCTACCAGATATTTGGCGCTCAAAGCCTGGATGGCAAAGCTCATATCCATGATCTCCGCCGGGTGTCCGTCTCCGGCAGCCAGGTTCACCAGGCGGCCTTCCGCCAGTACATAGATCCATTGGCCTTCGGAAATCTTATAGCCTACAATGTTCTTCCTTTGGTCGATTGTCTCAAGGGCAATCTCACGCAGGCGTTTCATATCGATCTCCACATCAAAATGGCCGGCATTGCAGAGAATTGCGCCGTTTTTCATTACTTTAAAATCTTCTTCGTCGATGACATGGCTGCACCCGGTGACGGTGATAAAGAAATCGCCAACCTTGGCTGCCTCTTTCATAGGCATAACGTCAAAGCCGTCCATCACTGCTTCGATGGCTTTGATGGGATCGATCTCTGTGACGATCACCCTGGCTCCCATGCCTTTGGCCCGCATGGCAACACCCTTGCCGCACCATCCATATCCCGCAACTACTACGTTTTTGCCGGCTACGATCAGGTTGGTCGTGCGGTTGATGCCGTCAAATACAGATTGTCCGGTGCCGTAACGGTTGTCAAACAAATGCTTGCAGTCTGCGTTGTTGACCAATACCATGGGGAACTGAAGCTTCCCTTCATTTGCCAGGGCGATCAGGCGGATAATGCCTGTGGTGGTCTCCTCGCATCCTCCGATCACATGGGAAATTTTCTCCGGGAACTTGGTGTGAAGGGTATTTACCAGGTCGCCGCCGTCGTCAATGATAATGTTGCAGTCGTGTTCCAGCACCCGGCAAATATGGCGCTCATATTCCTCGGGAGTAGAGCCGTACCATGCAAAGACGCTGAGGCCTGCGGCTGCCAAGGCCGCTGCGACATCGTCTTGTGTGGAGAGGGGATTGCTGCCGGTAATGTACATCTCTGCTCCTCCGGCTGCCAGTACCTTGCAGAGGTATGCGGTCTTAGCTTCCAGATGGATGGAAAGGGCGATGCGGATACCTGCGAAGGGCCTGGACTTGGAAAAGTCTTCCTCCAGGCTCCGTAACAGGGGGCAGTTCTTCTTTACCCAGTCTATTTTATGTTCGCCGGACTCGGCCAGATGGATGTCTCTGATTTCACTTGTCATGTTATTTCCTCCTCATATGATAATAAGCTGTGAATGATATAGATCTTATCATTACATATAGATTATATTATACAGGAAAAGAAAGCAGTTGACAAGGGATAGCGGCCTTGTTAAGATGAAAGACAGTAATACTGTGAGCGGAGCGGGCAGTATACGAGCTATGGATTGGGAGAAGCTATATGGAAGGAAATCAAAAAGTTTTGAAATTGGCGGTGTCTGTTGGGGAGACGCTGCTGTTAAGCGGCGGTGAAATTTACCGGGTGCAGGAGACGGTGGAGCGGATCTTGGAAGCCTATGGCATGGAGGATTATCATGTTTTCGTAGTGTCCAACGGGATATTTGCCACCGTAGACGAAGAGCGGGAGAGCAGAGGGAGCATGGTGCGCAATGTGCCTTTGGGAAGCGTACATTTGGGCAGGATTGCCGCGGTAAACCAGTTATCCCGGGAGATCTGCAGCCATAGCTGTTCTGTGGAGGAGGCGTACCAGAGGCTTAGGGCCTGCCAAGAGCTGCCGGAGCCGGGATGGCTGACGAAATCCCTGGCGGCAGGAATGGGCTGCGCCGCTTTTGGATATATCTTTGGAGGCAGATTTGTGGAATGCCTGCTGTCCTTTTGTTTAGGGCTGCTGCTTCAGATTTTTTTAATGCAGGCGGGCAGGATTAAAATGTCTAAGTTTATGGTGAACATTTTGGGGAGCGCAGCAGTGACGGCAGTAAGCTTTGCCTTGTCCGCCCTGGGAATGGAATTTATGCAGGATAAAGTGGTAATCGGATCCATTGTCTTGCTGGTTCCAGGGGTGGTCTTAACCACGGGGATCCGGGAGCTGTTTAACGGGGATTACTTATCCGGAAGCATCCATTTGGCGGATGCGCTGATGACGGCGGCCTGTATTGCAGTGGGCGTAGGAGCGGCTGTGAAGCTGATTCAGTTGTTGGGAGGGGCAGGCTTATGATCGATCAGTTGATAGCGTCCATGCTGGGAACTCTGGCCTTTGTGATTCTCTTTAACGCACCCCGGAAGGAATATTTTTTCAGCTCCGCCAACGGGGCGTTGGGGTGGATGGCTTACCTGCTTTTTTTGGAATGGGGCGCCGGGGTTGTAATCGCATCTTTGGGGGCTACTGTGATTTTAACGATTATGGCCCGGATTCTGTCGGCTCTTCGCAGATGTCCGGTAACTATATTTCTGGTGACGGGAATTTTTACGTTGGTTCCGGGAGCCGGTATTTACTATACGGCGTATTTCTTATTAATGAACGATCTGGCTGCTTCCACGGCGAAAGGCATAGAGACTTTTAAAGTGGCGGGGGCGATCGTGCTGGGGATCGTGTTTGGATTTGCCGTTCCCCAAAGCTGGTTTAATCGATTAGGGAGGAAAGAAAAACATGTGGGCAAATGAAAGTGTATTTTATCAAATCTATCCGTTGGGTTTTTGCGGGGCTCCGTATGAAAATGACGGAGTACTAGAATCCAGAATTTTGAAAGTGGCAGACTGGGTTCCCCATATTGAAAAGCTGGGGTGCAATGCCGTCTATTTTTCCCCGGTATTCGAATCGGATACCCATGGGTACAATACTAGGGATTACAAGAAGATTGACGTGCGTCTGGGAACCAATGAAGATTTTAAGAAGGTGTGTGAAGCGCTGCATAAGGCCGGCATTAAGGTAGTGCTGGATGGGGTCTTCAACCATGTGGGAAGAGGCTTCTTTGCATTTGTGGATGTGCTAAAAAATCGGGAAGCGTCCCCCTACAAGGATTGGTTCCATATTGATTTTCATGGAAATTCCAGCTATAATGACGGGCTTTGGTATGAGGGATGGGAAGGAAATTATGACCTTGTAAAGCTGAACTTAAAGAACGAAGCGGTGGTAAATCACATTTTGGAAGCGGTTTCATTCTGGGTGGAAGAGTTTGGCATCGATGGTTTGCGGCTGGATGTGGCCTATTGCCTGGACCATGATTTTGTCCGCAGGCTGCGGCGTCACTGCGACAGCCTGAAAGAAGAATTTTTCCTGCTGGGGGAGATGCTTCATGGGGATTACAAGGTGCTTGTGAATGACGATATGCTTCATTCCGCCACCAATTATGAGTGCTACAAAGGATTGTATTCCAGTTTCAACAGCATGAATATGTTTGAAATCATTCATTCTCTGCTGCGCCAGTTTGGCCCGGAGAACTGGACGTTGTACCGGGGAAAGCATCTGCTTTCTTTTGTAGATAATCATGATGTAACCCGGGCGGCCAGCATTTTGACCAATGAGAAACACTTGCCCCTTTTGTATGCGTTATGCTTTGGGATGCCGGGGATTCCCTGCGTCTATTACGGCAGCGAGTGGGGGGCTAAGGCCGAAAAGAGCCAGGGGGATCCGGCTCTTCGGGCTTGCTTTGAGGAGCCTTTGGAAAATGAACTGACCCGGTGGATTTCTCATTTGGCCAACGCCAAGCGGGAGAGCGAGGCTTTAAATTACGGCGAATTCCGTTCCGTAGTGCTGACCAATAAGCAGTGCATTTTTGAGCGGAAATCAGAGCATGAGCGGGTGCTGGTGGCGATCAATGCGGACAGCGAGCCTTATACGGCCCATTTTGACGCGGGATGCGGCCTTGCGGTGGATCTGATCAGCGGAAAGACCCACGATTTTGGCGGAGGCAGCGAGCTTCCCGCCTATAGCGCACAATTCTGGAAAATGGAGAAATAACATAACAAAAAGACAATGCATGCATATTCTAATACCAAAAGGCAAAGAGGAGGCTTTGGATGGAATTAGAATATGCATGTTTTATTTTGGCATTTTATGTGATATTAGTATTGGCGGGCATTTGGCTGTACGAGTATGTGGAAAAGCAGAAAAGCTATCAGAAGATGGTGCAGCTTCCCATACTGACCCAGCAGGAGAAGCGGCAGAAATTAAATGAGCTGATCGCTCCTTTTGGATTTGCGTATGACGGGAAACAGAATTTGTTTTATTCCAGAATGGACAGCTGGCAGCGGAAATTTGGGTATGGGCGTATTTACGATGAAGCGGCGGCGCCTTTGAATATGATTATTGACTGTGAACCGATCTATTTTGACTACCAGGAAAAGCGCTGGATGATCGAGTTCTGGAAGGGACAGTATGGTATTACCACTGGTGGGGAGGTGGGAGTCTATTATCTGCCGAAAAAGGCCCAGGGGGAAGATTTGCTGCTGCCCCATCTCGTATATCATTGTGTCGAGGATGAGGATACGCTGCGGATTAAAACCATTTTACGGAAAAAAGGAAAGCAGCTTTACTTCAGAAGGGGCTACCACTGGTGGCTGACCGGGTTTGTTCTGGGAGAATTTTCAAAGCCCCGGGAACTGGAAATGGATATCGAAATTACGATGAAGGACTCCCAGATGCGGGATGCATTTTTAAAGGGGTTGTATGAAGCAGGATATCAGAGGAATGAATTGAACGTCCGGGGGACTACGGTATGGATTCATTTTACCAGGCCCCATACAAAACAGCCTCTTACTAGGAACCGGCTGTTTGTAGCGGTAAAGCAGTGGGAGAATAAAAGAAACTGCAGGCTGTACCGGAAGGCTACTAAGGATTATGTGAATACTTACGATAAGATTTTGGCCCTTAAGGAGCGTGTCCCTCTTTTATATGGGAAGCTGGAACGCCTTGGAAAATCCAGGTTTGGAACCGGGGAGGAATGAGATGAACCGATATGACAAACGTATGGAGAAGGTGCTTAAGCAGACGGTGTGCATTCCCTTCCACTGGGAAAAATCTTATGTGCTTATGAGCGACTGTCATAGGGGAGATGGGAACTGGAACGATAACTTTGCCAGCAATAAGATCATTTATCTGGGGGCCTTAAAGGAGTATTATGAGCGGGGGTTTGTGTATCTGGAGCTTGGAGATGGGGATGAGCTTTGGGAAAACAGGAATATGTCAGAGATTTTGGAGAAGCATGGAGATGTGTTTGCACTGATGAAACGTTTTTATTGTGAAAACCGTCTGTATCTTCTCTATGGAAACCATGATCTGAAAAAGAAGAAGGGCCTGCTGCTGCCATGTTTTCCGGATATTCCGGTGTATGAAAGCGTTCTGCTGAAGGCGGAGGGCTGGGAAAGGGGTCTGTTGTTGATGCATGGACACCAGGGGGATTTGTGGAATGAACGTCTGTGGTATCTCACCCGGTTTCTGGTGCGGTATCTTTGGCGGCCCCTGGAGCAATTAGGGGTGAAGGATCCCACCAGCGCAGCCAAAAACTACAAGAAAAAGGAACGCGTGGAGCAGCGTATGGCTCAGTGGGCCAAGAAGAACCGGCAGGTTTTGATTGCCGGGCATACCCACAGACCCTATTTTTCCAACCAGGGGGATCAGGGATGGTATTATAATACGGGGAGCGGCGTACACCCCTACAGCGTCACAGCCATTGAAATTGTAAGAGGGAATATTACTCTGGTAAAATGGAGCCAGGTGCCGGATTTTAATCAATATGTAAGGGTGGAGAAGGAGGTATTGGCAGGCCCCCTTTCTTTGTGCACATTACTTTCGTGACAGAAGAAGAAATTTGTGCTATGATAAATCCCAGGACGTGTCTGAAATGTGAAGAGGCGGAGGGTAAGAAAGGTTTCAGGTACGTCCGGGAACAATAGAAATACACCGGATGCTGCCATAAGCGGAGCATCCATTACAGAAGAAGGGAGTAATTTTTTATGGCGATTGCCGTCACTATGTGTAAGCTTTTTGCTGCATTGATACTGGGGTATGTATTGAACAAGCTGGGGATGCTGGATGAGCATACCAGCAAACGGCTGTCCGCAATTATTATGAATGCGGTACTGCCTTTTTTGATTATCAGCTCTGTGGCCGGAATAGACGGGAGCGGAGGAGAAGTATTGCTGCTGTTTTTGGCAGGTGTGGTCTGTTATGCCGTATTTCCTTTGATCGGATGGCTGATCGTACGGCTTATTGGGGTAAAAGAGGGGCTGCGGGGAACTTATATGTGTATGGTTATGTTTTCCAATAATGCATTTATGGGATATCCGGTGGTTTCGGCTTTGTTTGGCAGCAGCGCGATCTTTTATACTACGATCTTTCATATGTTGTTTAACTTGATGGTTTTTTCCCTGGGTATGATGCTCATCCGCAAGGATGCTGGGGTGGACGGATATTTGGAGGAAGCGCCCTTAAGGCCCCGGGAACGGGTACGGGTCGTCCGCCAGGTAGTGAACAACGGGGTAATTGCATCGGTTTTGGCGCTAGTCATTTATTTTTGCCATATTCCCCTTCCGGAAATGGTGACAGAGACCTGCAGTTTTATCGGCAATATTTGTATGCCTCTGTCCATGATGGTCATAGGCGGCAGCATTGCGGGATATCCCCTGAAGGATATTTTTTCCGAAAAAAGGGTTTATTTTATTACGGCGGTGCGATTGATTTTGATGCCGGTGCTGGTGTATCTGGTGATGAGATTGTTTACGGACAATGGGGAGCTGATCAAAGTGGCTACGATTACAACAGGGATGCCCATTGCGTCTATTGTGGCTATGGCATCCACGCCTTATCCTGAGCAGGGGAAGGCATCGGCTATAGCCGTGGTGTTTTCTACCTTGTGTTCCCTGGTGACCATTCCGGTGATGTGTGTGCTTTTGGGCGCTTAAGAAACAGGAGGCGAAGAATGATGGAATACCGGAGATTGGAAGAAAGTGAGATTTCCCGGGAGTTGTTTTTAGGATTTATCCGTCATCAGACAGTGACAGATTGCTGGCGGAAAATAGATGGGGAATGGGTGGTCCGCCCGGATCCCTTTATAGATGACTGGAAAGAAGAGGAGTATGAGTTTTTGGTGGAATGCTTGAAGAATACCATATCTACCGGCGGGTTTGTCTATGCAGCTTTTTCAGACGATGTGCTGAAAGGGTTTGCCTCCGTAGAGCCAAAGATTTTTGGAGGGGAGGAGAAATATTTAGATTTGTCCAGTATCCATGTGTCGGAGGATATGCGTGGCAAAGGCATAGGACAGGCATTATTTTTGGCTGTCAAGGAATGGGCCCGGCGGCAGGGAGCGGGGAAATTATATATTTCCGCTCATTCAGCGGTGGAAACGCAGGCCTTTTATCATGCCATGGGTTGTGTGGAAGCAAAGGTGTATCATATGGGGCATGTGGAAAAAGAACCATATGACTGCCAGCTAGAATGCGCCCTTGGATAAGGGCGCTGAAATATTACGATGGCTGTGTATTTTAACGAGAATTCATATCCCGGGACTTTTGCACACACGCCCGTTGGCCCTTGATCACTGCCTGACGCAGGCCTTCCTGCTCCAGCACGGCTACGGCTTCAATAGTGGTGCCTCCCGGGGAGCATACCTGGTCTTTTAAAACTCCGGGATGGAGACCGGTTTCCAGTACCATTTTGGCAGAGCCTAAAACGGATTGGGCGGCAAATTCATAAGCCATATCCCGGGGGATGCCGTCGGCTACGGCGGCGTCCGCCATGGCTTCCAGAAACAGGAAGACATAGGCCGGGGAAGAGCCAGAGACTCCGATAAAGGCGTCCATCATAGATTCTCCTATCACCTGGCATTTTCCAAAGCTTTGGAAAATGGAGACAGCCAGATCCAGATCTTTTTGGGTAACGTGTTCATTGGCACAGAGGGCGCTCATGGCTTCTCCCACCAGGGCGGGGGTATTGGGCATGGCCCGTATGAGCTTGATGGGAGCGCCGAACATGGCTTCTATGGCGTCCAGGGACTGTCCTGCGGCAATGGAGAGTATGAGCGTATCCGTTCGGATGCAGCTTTTCAGTTCTCCAATGACTTGAGGGAACATGCCCGGCTTTACGGCGAGAATGAGAATATCCGCTTGTCTGGCCGCCTCCTGGTTGTCCAAAGAAGTATGGATGCCAAATTCTTTGGCCAGGGTCTTGCAGGTTTGAGGGGTTCTTGCTGTGGCGGTGATCTGGGAGGGGGCGGCAAGCCCGGAATTTAAGATGCCTCCTATCATGGCCCGGGCCATGTTGCCCCCTCCGATAAAGACGATTGATTGGTTCATAGAAATACCTCCTTTGGGGTAATGAGTTATACTTTGGAAGGGGGAATGTGATATTGCCTGCGAAACTGCCTTCCAAAGTTATTGTAATCGGAAAATCCAACGGCAAAAGCTACCTCTGTGCTGGTAAGAGTACCCTGCTTTAGTAGGTTATAAGCTTTTTTTAAGCGGAGCTGATTCAGATAGGCGCCGGGGCTTTGGCCCATGATATCTTTAAACAGATGGGCGAAACGGCCGGGGCTTAGATTCACCAGACCAGCCATATCCTGGGCGGAGATAGGGTGCATGTAATTTTCTTCCAAGTAATAAAGGACTGCATTCAGCCGCCGCAGATTCTGCTTTCGCCGCAGGCTTTCCTGCTCTGTCAGATTTTCAGACACATAGCGCCGCATCAAATATACGATTAATTCATAAATCTTTCCTTTCATGGAAATCTTATAGCCTAACTGCCGCTGCCCGTCCTCTTCGAACAGGGAGCAGAATAAGGCTCCTATGGTGTTATCTTTTTGTATCAATGGCTGGAACAGCAGATGCTGTCCGGCAATTTCACCAGAAAAATCATCCATACGAAAAATCAGTACCAGAGAATCCAGAACCGGGGTGGTACAGACGCCCTGATGCAGTTCGTTTCCGTTGATTACCAGAAGATCTCCTGGGGAAACAAGGTATTTCTTCTGGTTACAGTATAAAAAGCTTTCTCCTTTGAGGATATAGTGCAGCTCCGCCTGCTCGTGCCAATGGCTGGGAAAGTAAACTCCTTTTTTTAAAATATGGTTTTTCAGCAACTGGGCCGGGAACTCCTTGTCCCCAATTACAATATTCTGGTATAAGCCGATGTCCTGCATGGAAACCTCCTGTTTGAAATGGAACAAATAGCAGAATCCTATGAATTATTGGCAAAAAAAATATTGCCCCTCCTGTCCGCTAATTATATAATGCCAATAAAAAAAAGTCAACGAAAGGAATCGTCATGAAAATAGGGGTATTTAATGTTGTATTGCAAGATATGAGTTTGGAGGAAGCGTGTGCATTTTTACAGGAGCAAGGGGTGGAAGCCATTGAGGTAGGCTGCGGCGGATATCCCGGGAAGTCCCATTGCAATCCGGCAGAGCTGTTGGCAGACGAGGGAAAACGCAAAGAGTTTGCAAATACCATTGCAAGCCATGGACTTACCATCAGCGGGTTAAGCAGCCACGGTAATATGCTGCATCCCGTCAAGGAGGTTGCGGCAAGATTTGAAGAGGATCTGGTCCAGGCGGTTCTTTTGGCGGAGCAGTTGGGAGTGAAGATCGTGAATACCTTTTCGGGATGCCCCGGAGCTTCTCCCGAGGATCGGACGCCCTGCTGGATTACAACTCCCTGGCCGGAAGATTTTTCCAAAGCTCTGGAATATCAATGGAATGACGTACTGATTCCATATTGGAAGGAAAAGGCTGCTTTTGCAAGAGAACATGGAGTAAAATTTGCCCTGGAAATGCATCCGGGATTTCCGGTATACAATACCAGGAGCTTATTGAAGCTGCGCGAGGCGGTAGGAGAGGAGATTGGCGCAAACCTGGATCCCAGCCATCTGTTGTGGCAGGGGATGGATCCCTGCGCTGTGATCCGTACCCTGGGCAAAGCAGGGGCTATTTACCATTTTCATGCCAAGGATACGAAGATTGATACGTATAATACGGCGGTCAATGGCGTTTTGGATATTACCCATTACAGCGACGAGCAGAACCGTTCCTGGATGTTTCGGTCCGTGGGCTACGGCCAGGGGACAGATTTTTGGAAGCATGTAGTTTCGGAACTTCGGATGGCAGGCTTCGAGGGAGCGTTAAGCATTGAGCATGAAGACAGCCTGATGTCCGGAAGGGAAGGTTTGACGAAAGCCATTCAGTGCTTGAAGGACGTGGTGCTTAGGGAGGATCGGGGATCAATGTATTGGGCATAGCAGGTGCATAATTATCATGCGTACACGAAAAGCAGTTGCAGGAAAGGAGCAGGAAATGATGAGACTTGGAATGATTGGGTACGGAGGAATGGCTCATTGGCACAAAGAGACGCTGGAGCAGATTGAGGGACTGGAACTGGCCGGAATCTGGGATATTGCAGCAAAGGCCCGGGAGAGGGCCAAAGAGGAGGGGGTCCGGGTGTATGAGAGCCAGCAGGATCTTCTGGCCCAGGAGGATATTGATTTGGTGCTGATTGCAACGCCCAACGACGTGCATTGTCCCATTGCCATAGCGGCTATGGAGGCGGGCAAGCATGTGGTCTGCGAAAAACCGGCGGCTCTTTCTTCCCAGGAAGTAGAACAGATGATGGAGGCTTCCCAAAGAACAGGGCGGTTTTTGACTGTTCACCAGAACCGCAGATGGGATGAGGACTTCCTTACGGTCTGCCGCATTTTGGAGGAACAGAAACTGGGCGAGGTATTCCGCATAGAATCCAGAGTACACGGTTCCAGGGGGATTCCCGGCGACTGGCGTCAGGAAAAGGAAAAAGGCGGCGGTATGGTGCTGGATTGGGGCGTACATCTCCTTGACCAGATTTTGCTTATGAAAAAAGGAGTAAAGCTAAACCGTGTACATGCTCTTACCACCCATGTGACGAATCAAATGGTGGACGATGGATTTACGGCGGAACTGGTCTTTGCAGACGGTCAGCAGGTGATGGTGGAAGTAGGAACCAGCAACTTTGTATCCCTGCCCCGGTGGTATGTGCTGGGCAGCAATGGAACGGCCGTGATCCGGGACTGGGAGTTAAACGGAGAAATCGTCAGCGCCCGGGGAAAGAATGAAAAGGATGTGGTTCCGGTCAGAACCGCGGCCGGCTTGACTAAGACTATGGCGCCCCGGCGGGAAGATACGATTTATACCCAGGAGCTGCCGAAGGCCTGCAGTGATATCCGGGAATTTTACCAGAATGTGATGGCAGTCATAGAAGGCCGGGAAGAATCTCGCATTCGTTTGGAAGAGGTTTTGCGGGTGATGAAGCTGATGGAGGCGGTGTTTGAGTCGGCAAGAACAAAAGAAACCGTAGTATTTGAAGCATAGAGAAGTGTTTGAACGCAATGAGAAGGCAGCTATTTTACAGATTCCTATTGTAAAATAGTTGCCTGTTTTTGTAAAATATAGTAAAATTCAGTAAATGAGTAAAGGGGGATTGCATATGACAGGGATACGTGATGTTGCAAAAGCGGCGGGAGTTTCCATCTCCACCGTGTCTAATGTACTGAATGGAAAGCAAAATGTAGGAGATGAGACGAAAGAGCGGGTTATGCGCATCTGCGAAGAGCTGTCTTATTATCCCAATATGGCCGGGAAGACACTGAAAAAGGGGAACAGCAGGACGATCCTGTTTAATTTCAGCGATTTCGACCGTTCTTTTTTTCTGAAAATCATCAATGGAATCAGCGACTATGCTAATGAGTACGATTATGACTTTATTATCAGCACCCATAAATCTTGTGAAAAATATATGCGGAGCAATCTTACGGCAGGCTGCATCAGCCTGGATTCCCGTATGACCAATGAAGTGCTGCTGAAGGCGGCCAGTGAAGCGTACCCGATTGTGGTGTTGGACCGGGTAATTCACAATCCCTATATTAAAACAATCATTACCAACAATTATGATCCTATGAGCCAGCTAATGCAGCGGGTTATTGACTGCGGCTACCGGAAATTTGCGTTTGTAGGAGGGCCGGAGGCTACGGAGGACAACAGAGAACGGTATAAAGCGTTTACGGATGTTCTGGAGAAGAATCATATGTTATTCAAACGGGAGAATTATTACGCGGGAGATTACCGGGAAAAAAGCGGTTATCGAGCCGCCAAGATCATTATGCTCAGCGAGCGGTTTCCGGAGGTCTTAGTCTGCGCCAATGATAATATGGCCATCGGCGCAATCCGGGCGTTTCGGGAAAATGGAATCCGGGTGCCGGAGGATATTGCAGTCACCGGTTTTGACAATACGGAAATGTCCGGGATCATGGAACTGACCACGGTGGAAGTCCCCAATTATGAAAGAGGGTATCTGGCGGCCCAGTATTTGGTGGAGAATATTGAGGGAAAGCGTAATGTAGAGTTGTTCCGAATTTCAGCCCAGGTAAAATGGAGAAAAACAGTAGAAAGTAAAAAGAAGTAAAATATTTCGGTGTTTATAAAAACGTTTTATAAAAAAGTGTACAAAAAGACAAAGGGACAAGAATAAAATATAACAAAACTCACAAATTTATTGTGAAAAAGAGAGGAAAACAGGAGTTAAGGGAAAAAAGACCATAAAACAATTGACTTAATGGGAAATCACCTCTACAATTTATGTATAACGTTTTACAAAATACATAACGAAACGGGAGGTAAGTAAATGAAGCTGAAAAAAGTTTGTGGTCTATGGATGGGAACCATTATGTTGGCGTCTATGGTTTTGACCGGCTGCGGTTCAGGAAAGGATCAGACCCAGGGAAGCAGCGCTGCAGAAGGGGAGAGCCAGGAACAGACACAAGGAACTGACGGCGGAGAGGCCCAGGGAGGATCGGGGGGAAGCGCCAATAAGATAGTGGTGTTCCAGTCCAAAGTGGAGATCAGCGATCAGTTGGAAGCGTTGGCAAAAGATTATGAAGCGGAGACCGGCGTAGAGGTGGAAGTGTGGGGAACCACAGGAGACGACTATTTCCAACAGTTAAAAAGCCGACTGGCCAATAACCAGGGACCTACGGTTATGTCTTTTGCACCGGGAACGGAATCGGAACAAATGAAAAATTATCTTACGGATCTGAGCGATCTCAGCTTTGTAGATAAGCTGGGGGCAGGCCTGGCAGATGAGATGGATGGAAAGGTGGTAGGAATCCCCTATACGGTAGAAGGCTTTGGCGTGGTATATAACAAGAGCTTGGTGGATGCAGAAGCTATTAAGAGTACGGATGATTTTATCAATATGCTGAAAGAGCAGCAGGAAGCCGGCTTGACCGGTCTGGGACTGTCCCAGGAAAGCTATTTCCTGATTGGACATATTTTGAACGCTTCTTTCGCGTTACAAGAAAATCCTGAGGAATTTATCCAGGAAGTGATTGATGGGAAAGTAAATTTGAAAGATGTTCCTGAATTCCAGGAATTTGCAAAGATTTACGACGCGATTCGTACCTATTGCTATAATCCTCTGGAAGCAAATTACGATAAGGAATGTGGAGATTTTGCTACGGGAAAATCTGCGGCGATTCATCAAGGAAATTGGTGTTATAGTATGTTTGCGGATTATGACATGGATTTTGAAATGGGGCTTGCACCGCTTCCCATCTGCGGAAATGATAAAATTACCGCGGCTGTTCCTACTGCATGGTACGTTAATTCCCAAGCTTCACCGGAAGAGATCCAGGCCGGTAAGGATTTCCTGGAATGGATGTATACCAGTGAGACCGGAAGCAACTATCTTATGAAAGAATTCGGCTTTATTCCCATTGTGGAAGGTATGGAAAATGACACTCTGGATCCCTTGTCCCAGGCTGTTACTCCTTACACGGAAAGCGGAAAGACCATGGGAAGTGCATTGAACGCATTCCCGGCCGGCATGGTAGACGTATACCTAGTGCCCGTAGCGGAAGGATTTTTCACTACCGATATGAGTACGGATGAGTTTTTGGAGCAGCTTACGGATGCGTTTGTCCAGGCAGGCGCCGGAAACTAATGCAGGCGGGTTGATGCCCAAGGAGTGATAGTGAGACGATAACAGGCAGAACAATGTTTGGGGCAGCTCTAAAACGAGGGGCTGCCCCCTTTGTACCCTGAGAGACAAAGAAAAACGTTTCTGCCAAAGCTTTCTCATATGGAGGTAGTTATGGCCAAGAAAAATAAAAAGCTGAAAAATTTTGGATGGTATGCGCTGTTTGTATTTCCTCTGCTGTTTGTATTTGCTACGGTGGTTTTGATTCCCTTTATCATAGGCGTGGGGTATTCTTTCTTTTCCTGGGACGGACTTCCCTTAAATCCCAAAATATTTGTGGGAATCAGCAATTTCACAAAGCTGTTTTCAGACGGCCGATTTTTAAGCAGCGCCGTACATACGGTAATCTTTACCCTGGTGGCGATTGTCACGATTAACGTATTGGGGCTGGCCTTTGCGCTGGTAGTAACTACAAAGCTGAAGGTGCGGAACGTGGCCAGGACCATGTTGTTTATGCCCTATTTGATTGGAGGCCTTTTTTTAGGATATATCTGGAAATTTATTGTGGGAGACGCTTTCGCGGCAATCGGGGAAGCCACCGGATGGGGCGGAATTTTCACCAACTGGCTTCTGGATGGGAAGCTGGCCCTGGCCGCTATGGTGGTGGTGGCAACCTGGCAGATGGCGGGCTATATTATGATTATTTATATTACGGGAATTCAGGCGATTCCGGACGACGTCATTGAGGCGGCCCAGGTGGATGGGGCAGGTTTTTGGCAGACGATCTTGAAAATAAAATTCCCTCTGCTGATGCCCTCCTTCACCATTTGCTTGTTTATGACCTTATCTAACTGCCTGAAAATCTTCGACGTAAACCTTTCTTTGACCGGGGGCGGTCCGCAAAACGCTACGGAAATGTTTGCCATGAATATATACAATGAGATCTTTTCCTTGAATAATTATGGCTACGGGCAGGCCAAGGCTATCATATTCTTCCTGGTAGTTGCTTTGGTGACGTTGATACAGGTATCTATAACCAAGAAGCGGGAGGTGGAGATGTAATGAAGGCTGGAAAGAAAGTTTTAGTAAATGTGGTCGTCATTTTGCTGTGCGCATTGTTTTTATTTCCGATTTATCTGGTAATTGTGAACTCTTTTAAAAACCGTTCTGAGCTGTACGAAAATATTATGGCGTTGCCCAGTAAGCTGTCTTTTGAATATTACGGCAATGCCATGGAGAAAATGGACTTTTTACGCTCCTTTGGAAATTCGTTGATAGTCACCATCGTGTCAATTTTATTTATTGTGCTGTTTGCATCTATGACAGCATGGATGCTTGTGCGTTCCAATAATTTTTTCAGTAAGTTGATTTTTAATTTGCTGGTGGCAACCATGCTGATTCCTTTCCAGACCCTGATGATGCCCTTGATGCAGGAAATGGGCTGGGTTCGGGATACGCTGCATATTCCTATGCTGGATACGTTGGGCGGATTGATCTATATGAACATAGGATTTGGGGCCAGTATGGCGGTGTTCCTATATCATGGCTTTGTAAAGTCGGTGCCTGTCTCTCTGGAAGAAGCGGCTCAGATTGACGGCTGCAGCAAACTGGGGATTTTTTTCAAGATCGTATTTCCTATGCTGAAGCCTACTACGGTAACGGTAGCTATTCTGGACGTTATCTGGATTTGGAACGATTACTTGCTTCCTTCTCTGGCTCTTTCCAGTAAGGCCAACCGGACGATTCCGTTGTCCACGGCAAGGTGGAAATCAGGCGGATGGCCTCCTTCGCCCTGCAATCCCTATTTACTATAGAATACAAAGTAAAGCCTTTGAATTTTGACGGAATCGTGGAGTTTATTTCCATACATGAAGGAAAGGTGGAAAATTACAGCAATCCCAATGATCCCAGGGTGGCGGGAGAGCGTATTGTGCACTTGAAGCAGGAGTTCTGCGGCATAGAGGACAACATTTCTTACATCCTGTCTTCTGCCGTGCATTCCGGGCTTGAGGTATGTACGGCAGTGGCCCATAAAATAAATCCGGTTTCGGTCAACGAAGAGGAATGGGTGGAAGAGACTTTCGTAAAAAAATAGTTTTCTGCATTTTCACGGGCGGGTCAGACGGCAATACTGGAAAAGTATACGGTGTTTTCTGATTCCGTCCGAAGCCGGGATTGCAGGCATACGGCAAAAGAGGAAATGGAACGGGCTCTTTCCTGCGGCCTGCCAAAGTGGTATCAAAAGCAGGAAGCTTACCTCAAGGACTTTTGGGAGAATTCGGCTCTTGAAATTGAAGGGGACGAGGAACTTTCTCGTGCGGTGGATTATAATTTGTATCAGCTTCTCCAGTCTGTAAGCAAGGATGCGTATGGTAATATAGCAGCCAAGGGGTTGAGCGGAGAAGGATATGAAGGCCACTATTTTTGGGATACGGAGATGTATATTCAAGCCTTTTTTGTGCTGACCAATCCGGAATTGTCAAAAAATCTGATTGCTTATCGCTATGAAACGTTAGAAGAAGCCAGGAAAAATGCCAGGATTTTGGGGCATAAGAGCGGGGCGCTTTATCCCTGGAGAACCATTATGGGGCGGGAATGTTCCGGATATTTTCCATCGGGAAGCGCGCAGTACCATATCAATTGGGATATTGCTTATGCAACGGTGGCGTATTATCTGGCCACCGGAGATTTAGAGTTTATGGCTGAAAAAGGGGCGGAAATCCTGTATGAGACAGCCAGGCTGTGGCTGGATGTGGGGAATTACTGCGATGGGACGTTCCAGATCCATACGGTGACTGGCCCCGATGAGTATACTTGTCTGGTGAATAATAATTATTTTACCAATGTCAATGCCCGGTATAATCTGCACTGGGCGGTAAAGATACATTGCCTGTTGGAGGAAGCAGGAATGAAAGATCAGGCTGCTGCCCGCATTGGCCTGCTGCCAGAGGAGCTTCGAGCATTTGAGGAAGCAGAGGTCCATATGTATCTGCCCTATGATGAGAAGCTGGGCATCAATCCCCAGGATGATTCCTTCCTGAGTAAAAAGGTGTGGGATCTGGAGCATACAAAAAAGGAAGAGTTTCCGCTTTTATTGCACTATCATCCCATGTATCTCTATCGGTATCAGGTTTGCAAGCAGGCGGATACGGTGCTGGCTCATTTCATATTTGAAGATGCACAAAGTATGGAAACCATCCGCAACTCCTTTTTGTATTATGAGAAGATAACGACCCATGATTCCTCCTTGTCCACTTGCATTTATAGTATTGTGGCTTCACGGCTGGGAATGCGTAAGAAGGCTTATGAATATTTTGGAGATTCGGCTAAGTTGGATCTGTTTAATACCCATAAGAACACGAAAGATGGAATTCATACGGCCAATATGGGAGGTACTTATATGGCCATAGTCTATGGGTTTGCCGGACTTAGGCTAAAAGAGAAGGGGCTTTATCTGTCGCCTGATCTGCCGGAAAAATGGGTAAGCTATCGGTTTCGGTTTTTCTATCAGGGAAGCCAGATTCAGGTGGAAGTGAATAAGGATGGAACAAGGCTGACATTGCAAAAGGGAGAGCCAGTTACGGTTTTTCTTAATGAAAAAGCGTGTACGGTGAAGTAAGGCGGGGGAACCGGTTTCCCTGTGAACTGTTATACTATGAAAAGGAGCGCAGTGAGTTTATCTGTGCTCCTTTTGCTTTTTTTGCGGAACGGCGGTTTTACGGGAAGCTGAAATGGGATAGCTTGTTTTGTCCATTAGGAAATTTTGATGTATTTTGTGGAGGCATATCCTTTTTTTGTACGGCCGTTCTTCGTGTAGCGGATGTAGTACCAGGTTTTTCCGGAGGAACCTTTTTTCGTTCCCAGGATCGTTACCTTCTGCCCGCGGTTCAAGGTCCCAATGATTGTGGAAGCGGCATCCGGGTATTTTCGGATATTTAAGAGATAAGCAGTTACGGTTCCGGTTTTGTTGGTTTTCTTGGTTTCTTTCAGCAGATTGCTTCGGATATATCCCTTTATGGTCTTTCCGTTGACCGAGCACTGAATACGTCTCCAGGAGTTGCCGGATTTATCTTGTGTGGTGCAGATGACGGAAACGCTGGTACCTGGGCCGATGGAGGTTATAACGGGGTGTTTGGTCCCGGCATGTTTCCGTATATTTACCCAGGTGGTGGGGACGGCCTTTTTGGTGGCTGCCTTGGTATGTGCGGCCAGGATATTGGAAAATTTTCCGTACCGGATGTTTTTTCCGGAACCGGTAAAAGAGCGTACTTTGTAATAGTATTCTGTCCCGCTCTTTAAATTCCGGTTACAGAATGCATGTATTTGAGGATGTATGGTCATAAGCAGCTTGTATTTGCCGTCATAGGCCGAAGACCGGTATACTTGGTAGCCTGAGATGCTTGATTGGCTTTTCCAGGAGAGGTTAATACTGTTATGAGTAGTCACACCAGTTTTTAATTTCTGTATTTTTCCTGGAGAAGAAGCGGCGGATACAGGAAGAACGGTTAAGGTAAACAGTAAAATTGTCAAGCCAAGCAGCAAGGGAAAATATTTTTTGGTGTTTTTCATACTCATGCACTCCTTTTCGTAAATTCTGCGATATTACCCTCTTGTACACGGAGGGTATCCCCAAAGGGCATCCCGTATGCCACGCCCTTTGGGCGGGAATTAAGATATAATAATTGTATAAAAGTTTAGGACGGAAAAAGGGAGATGTCAATAGAGTTTAAAATCTATTAAGAAATTATATGGAAATTCTTAACAGGGAGAAGAGGCTGTCGTACTAAGTGATTCGTGGGCAGCTCCTTTTTTGTGCAAAAATTACAGCCGGACTTCGAAAAATCCGGCTGTTGATGTAAAATCAAAGATCCCACTGCAGAGAAGCGGGGTTTTTGACTCTCGCAGCATTCGTCAAATATCCATGCAAGCATACCCAAAGGGCACACCGTATGCCACACCCTTTGGGCGGGCAATTAAGGTATGGCTGTTTTCCTCATTACTCGCGGGAATAAAGGATTTAGAAATCGGTTAAATTTGCGGCACGTCTTTCCAAAAATGCGCTCATGCCTTCTGTCTTGTCATGGGTGGAACAGGTGATGCCGAACAGGTTTGCTTCCATCTCTACAGCATTCTTGATATCCATATCATAGCCGTTGTTAATAGCTGCTTTGGCGATGGATACGGCATAGCTTCCCTTGGAAATAATCTTGGCAGCCATACTCTTGGCAGTATTCATCAGCTCTTCCTTAGCTACTACCTTATTTACAAGGCCGATCCGGTATGCTTCATTGGCGTCAATATTGTCGCAGGTAAAGATCAGTTCCTTTGCCCGGCCCATGCCTACCAGACGGGCAAGACGCTGAGTTCCGCCGAAACCTGGGATAATGCCAAGGCCTGTTTCCGGCTGTGCAAAGGTAGCGTTCTCAGCGGCGATACGGATATCGCATGCCATAGCGATTTCGCAACCGCCGCCCAATGCGAAGCCGTTGACAGCGGCAATGGTAACCTGGCGCATATTCATTAATTTGAAGAACGGTTCTGCTGCCCGCATACCGAATGCACGTGCTTCTGCTGCGGTAAAATTCACCATTTCGGCGATATCGGCGCCGGCAACAAAAGATTTATAAGGATTGTCTTTTTTATCCGGTCCTCCGGTGAGAATGACAACTTTTACATCATCTCTTGCCTCGATTTCACTTAAAACAACATTCAGCTCGTTCAGAGTCTCGCTGTTTAAAGCGTTCAGGGCGCCTGGACGTGAGATGGTAAGGACAGCAATTTCGTTTTCTACGTCTAAACGTAAGTTATTCATGAAGAACCCTCCTGTATGTATAATTTCTTGGCGGTAATTTTTCCGGGGCGCGTCTGCCCCGAAGCCTTATCCTAATGGTAGTCCTTTGATAAAGATTTGTCAATAAAAAAAGGAGAGAATGTGGAAGAAATATTATTGTTCGTGGCTTTGGGGGAGGGAGGGGGCGCCATGGAAGGAAGCAATAAATTTCCAAATCGTATTGCGATATAGGGTGGGGATTTCTTATGTACGGCTCTTTTTTTTCAATATGTGGTTTAAAATTCCGCCCCCGACAATAATGATCAGAGCCATAATGACCACCCGCTTGGCCGCTTCCTGGGGCATCTGACCTCTGGAGCCGATGGAATCGGAATAAAATAAAAGGCTGTAAGCAACTTCATGGGGCGTTCCCATGGCGGTGGTGTCGGCAATGACGGGCATTTCTTTATCCATCAGGGTAATAGGGATCTCGAACAGGGAATTCCTTCCCTCTTCCGCCATGTTTAGGTATTTTTCATTTCCTACGATCATGTAATCATAATTAGGGCTGCTCCACTGGATTCTGGCGTAAGCTCTGCCTTCCCGGACAATCAGCAGTGTGGGAGAGAGAATGCCGGATTTTCCGCTTCCTCCCGTGATACTGGCTTCAATGGAATATTCTCCGTCTTCCCGATCTATGGGAAGGGGCGCCTGGGGCAATTGCTCATTTGGGGCTGGGGAGGAGGTTTCCTTTGGGGCGTTGGGAGAAGCAGAGGCGTTCTCCTGGGAGCCGTTCTGTTCCCAGGCTTTTACGGCTTTTTCAATCAGATCATAATCTGGAAGCTGAATGAGTAAGGCATCTTTCGGCAGGGAAGAAGCGTCAAAGAGAATTCTGCGGTCATACCATTTTTCTTTCCGCTTGCTAAAAGCAGCGCAAGGAAGGCTTTTGTTCAGGGCTTCCACAGGAAAACGGTAGACGTATTTTCCCTGGTCGTTTTCTTCATAACCAAGATAAGATTCTTCGCTGCTGTGGGCGGCTTCTTCCCCGGTTCCGGGAAACAGCATGAGATAGCCGGTTCCGCTTAAGGTGAGTTGGGCGTTCATTCTGCCCTCAGATACGGTCAATTCTGCCTGAATAATGCGGAACATGGAGGAGCTGGACTCTACTTCTACAGAGTAAGTACCGTCCTTGATGTCTCTTCCATATATGGGAACCATGCCATATGTCCCAAGTTCTTCCTGTGCAGCCGCCTCTTGGCCGGAAGCAGTTTGAGAATAGGAATCGGCAGCCTGCCCGGCGTTTACCTCCACAGTCAAGTCTGGTAGAAGAAGCCATAGCAGGAAACAAATAGATAAGATTTTTCGGAAGTTCAGCATTTGTCGTCCTCTTTTCTCTCACGGGCCAAAAACCATTTGGAGAACCGCCCTGTGGGATCCTGCATGTTGCGGACTTTTAGGCGGTTTTCTTCACTGAAGCCCACCAGAATATTGTGGTTTGCCTCTGCAAGATAATCAATGATGCCATCAATATCTGATTTAATATTCTTTGGACATTGCAGATACAAGTGTTTGTTGGCCGTGATATGAAGGGTGTAGGAAATGTTGAAATGATACCAAAAAATCTTATGAAGTGTGGAATATTTGTAAATCCAGATCATTTCCTGTATGGGCACCACGGCAATTCCGGAGTGGGCGATTTCAATAAAATAGTGTTCCGTGATAAACATGTCTTCTGTGGCTAACTGGGGAAGCGTGGCCAGTTCGTCCTCTGCCTGGGCCAGAAGCTCCGAGGGCTTTCCGAAGCGTCCAAGCTGCCGGCAGGGCGGGGAGAGTACGGGGAACAGGATATAGGCAATAGAGACGATAATCGCGGCGCATGCATACAGTCCGGTGGCAAAAAAAGCTGCCAGCAAAAACAGGTTCACCGGGGGAAGATATTCCGGTTCATTCAGGACATAAGGGGAGACTTTTCCCCGAAGCCCCTGAGGGGTCCAGGATAGATCCTGGGAGAGAGCGTCTGTCAGCTGCTGAAATGCTTTTCCTTTTTGCATGATCCTAGCCCGGATATGGGCATTGGAAATAAAAGGGAGCCCTTCCTCGCAGGTGCGGGGAGAGAGCAGTACAAACATGCAGGAATCTTCCGCGGCAGTATAGTAATAGTAGCCTATGGTTTGCCCCAATTGGGTATTTGTATATCCGGTAAAATATAAATCTGTCAGATCTGTCTCAATATATTGGTTTCCGGTTTTCAGGCTTGCTCCAATTTGAGGGTATTCCGTAATCTTAGTAGGGAATAGCAGATCAGAAAAGGGAAAAAGAAACCATAATACCCCAAGTAAAATCAGATAGAAAAAGGGAGCAATCATTTTGCGCCAATATAAGGACTGGATGCTCCGTGAAATATAATGTTCATAATTCTTAGTCATACAATTCTCCAAAACAGTTGATAGTTCCAGTATACGAGTTTGTCCTCCAATTATCAAGGTCGAATATGAGAAAAATCAGACCTTTTTTCACAAAAAATGGCGCTGCATTTGCGCCGTCCAACTGATTGATGCGTCTTTGACAGAAATGCAGATTAGAGAAGAAGGTGTTGATACGGTATGAGTATTTGATATAGAGCCGAATATCAGAAAAGATTGATGTCAACCTTCCTCGCAGAAGCCGATACTATCAGGCGTTGGAGGATGTGAAACTTTTAGAGACGGGTGTAGATTATGGTAAGCTTCCGGAACTATGGAGTATCTGGATTCTTCCATATGATCCTTTTGGGCAAAACCAAATGGTGTATACTGTAAAAAATATGGTAGAAGGTTTTGAACAAATCGAGTATAATGATAGTATTAGAAAATGGTTCCTTTATACAGATGGAGTATATGGCGGCAGTCCGAAACTGAAAAAATTGCTGGCCTATTTAAAGCACAGCAGCATGGAAAACGCAGTGGACGAGGAGTTGGCAGAGCTTCATCCTAGAGTAGAGAGATTAAAAAATAATCGTGAGATCGGGGTGAAATATATGCATGTGCGGGAAAATTTCATAATCAATTTCAAAACAGAGCTGAAAGAGCAAGTAGAAATAGAACTGGAAAAGCGAGTGGAAGCAGAACTGGAAAAACGAATGAAAACAGAGTAGGGAAGGCCAAAATGAAGCGAAAGAATTATCATTGGAACAGGAGATGGAATTTCAAAAGATGAAGACACTGGATATGACAAAAGGAACGCCGTTGAAATTAATTTTACGGTTTGCGGTTCCTTTATTTATAGGAATACTCTTTCAGCAGGCTTATAATTTCGCGGATACCATGATTGTGGGACGGGGACTGGGGGACACGGCAGTTGCGGCGGTTGGTTCTACCAGTGCGCTGTATGGGGTTTTAATTCATTTTGCCAATGGCATGAACAATGGTTTTGGGATTGTGCTCTCCAGAATGTTTGGAGCGAAGGATTATGAGGGGATGAAAAAGGCGGCGGCTACGATGATCGTGCTGGACGGGGCGGTTGTTTTGGTCCTTACTTCCTTGTCCCTTCCCATGCTTAAGATGCTTTTGGTGTGGCTGGATACGCCTGCGGATATTTTTGGACAGGCGTATCAGTATATTTTTATTATATTGGCAGGAATGTTTTCTACGATTGCATATAATATGGGAGCGGGATTTATGCGGGCGGTGGGAAACAGCCGGACGCCGCTGTTTTTCCTGATTTTGTCCTGCGGCTTAAACGTGTCTATGGACATTTTGTTTATCTTTGGGTTGAAATTAGGAGTAATGGGGGCGGCCATGGCGACTGTTTTTGCCCAGGTAATTTCAGCGCTGTTAAGCTTTGGGTATATTTATCGGAATTATGCTGTATTTCTGCCGGGAAAGAAGGATTGGAGACTGGAAAAGGAGCTGGCCCAGGAGATGCTTTCCACCGGATTGTCCATGGGGCTGATGTTGTCCGTATTTTCTTTGGGATCCATTATTTTGCAAAAAGGCGTGAATATGTTAGGAACCAGGGTGATTACTGCTCATACGGCCGCCCGGCGGATTCAGGAGATGCAGGTTATGCCATTGTCCGCCATTGCGTCTGCAAATGCTACGTTTGTAGGACAAAATTATGGGGCAAAAGAGTATGGCAGAATCAAAACATCCTTAAAACAGGTGATCGGTGCAGAATTATGCTTGTCTTTGGCCGGCATATTGATTTCGTATACGGCGGGGCGATGGCTGGTTGGCTTGCTTCTGGGGACAAACGATGCTATGGTTCTGGATTATGGGGTGTTGAATACTAGAGTGACGTCCCTGTTTTTCTTCCCGCTGGGAATTTTACTTGTACTCAGAAACGCCATGCAGCCTATGGGTTATAAGATTGCCCCGGTGGTTTCCAGCAGTATTGAGCTGGCGGTAAAGGTATTGTTTACGTTTTTGCTGATTCCCAGGGTGGGCTACCCGGGGGTTGTGGTTACGGAACCTATTATTTGGGTCTGCTGCGCTGTTTTTCTGGGCATTGTCTATATTGGCTCTGAGAGAAAGAGAAGGAAGGGGAACTGTGGGTAAAAAGCAGACAATTTTGTGAAAAGGACGCCACAGGCAGGCTGTCCTGTTACATGGAAAAATCCATTTAAAATCGCTTTGTCATGGGATTTTAAATGGATTTTTGTATGATGTTCTTACAGGCGGCGCGGCAAGTACATAGGCCTGTTTGAACTGTCATGGGTGTTTTTCAATTATGTCCTAAGGCAGAAAAGGGACTTTGATGTTCAGAGAGCTTTGCTCTACGGTAATCCTTGTTACGGTATCTGGCCGCTGGGTCTGCTGGGCGTCAATTCCATAGAGGATAAAGGCCAGTTTGTGTCCCAGTTTTACGGTATGGTCTGTGGGGACCATATCTATGCAGTAGTGATAGGTCTGGCCTGGGATGATCTGCTCCTTGGAATAGATACAGCTTCGGTTCTGAGCATTTAGCCATCCACGGCTGATGACCTTGTAAGGGGATGGGGTATCCTCCAGACCGAAACGGAACGTACCCTCTTCGTCTCCTTCTATGGGAAGCTGTTCTGCCGTAATCCGGCAGTCTTCTCCAAGGTCTACCAGCATGGCGCTGAGAATCGCTGTTTCCTGGTCAATGGAAGCATCAAAGGATACCTTTACGGTTCCGGCGATTCTTAAAGGCTTCACCTCCAAAGACAGTCCGGCTGTTTCTTTTGGGAAAGGATCCCAGATAAGTTTCATCCGGTTTTGGTAGGTGGGAGAATCGTTTAGTACAAGTTCATCCAGCCAATCCTGCTGATTATCCTTATCCCAGTCATAGGCTGTCGCCTTTAGGTCGTCCACAATGACCACAGGGGCTGACGGATCTGCTGGTTCTGCCGGAAAGTCCCGGTATTGCCATCCTGCAGGGGGCCAGGTGTCCGAGGTCATCCACTGGAGCTGGTCTGTGTTGCTTTCTACCAAAACCTTTGGTTCTTTCTCAATGCCGTTATCGGCTCCTCTGAGATAATGGTCCAGCCACCGCTCAATTATGTCCAGTGTATCAGCCCCTTGGAGATCATAAATATAGACGTGTTCTCCTTGATGGAGCATCATTTTCCGCTCTACGCCTTGCCGCTCCAGGGCTTGAAACAGCGGGATGCACTGGTTGGTTTTTACGTTCCAGTCGTTTAATCCGTGGATAATGAATACGGAAGCTTTAAATTGGCCTATTTGATTCAGATAATTCCTTTCATCCCAGAATCGGTTATAATTGGCAGAATCCCTGTCTTCTCCGGCGATCAATGATTCCAGGGCGGCTTGATAGCCCTCTTTGACAGAGGCGTAGTCTTCCTCATCCTTTGCCCTGCTGAAGCAGTATTTTGCTAGAATATCCAGATCGTCCCCCTGCCAGCCCAGGGCCGGAAGATTCAGGCCGCCGGTGCGGTAATAATCATACCAGTTGCAAATGCCGGCTTCGGGGATAATGGTTTTTAGACCTTCAATTCCCGTAGCGGCTACGCCGATACACATGGTACCCAGATAGGACTTGGCGGACATGGCTACGTTGCCGGTGCACCAGTCAGCCTTTATTTCGATATTGTCTGTTTTATTGGTAAAAGCCCGGCATCTGCCGTTGAGCCAGTCAATGACAGAGCAAAAGGCCAGGATTTCCTCCCGGGAACCGGATAGGGTAAAGCCTTCGGAGCCTTTGGTGCCCAGGCCGCCGCAGAATACGGAAGCATATCCCTTTTGGTTCAGATAGGAGTAAAGCTCTGAGATGCATTCAAATTCCACATCCTCTTCCAGGATAGCCGTCTTGGCAAAGCCCTTTGTTTCCCGAGGGTATTTCACCTCATAGTGGATCTCGCGGCTAAAATCAAAACGGATTTCTTCTTCTTTGATATTCTGCTGTGGATAAACCTTTACTTTTTGATTCACATTGTGGGGAACGTACCAGTCCTCGTTGCAGGTCATCAAATAGGGGTTGGCTACCAGAATGGCAGGCACCCGCCCGGTATCCTCGTAAGAGGCCGGGCGCCGGATATAAGCGGCAATCAAATCCAATTTTCCGTCTCCGTCTGTGTCCACAGGGGTTTCTACATATACTCGTTCAAAAATATAATCCTTATTTGCTATTTGTTTCATGATTTTTTCGCTTTCCTGTATATTTCATCCAAACACAAACCAATGCGGCTCCTAACAGCAGCATAACTACCAAGAATCCAAATATCTGACGGTATCCGTTTACGCCTGGGCTCCGTTCCAGAAGCGTTCCGGCCAGTACGGAGCAGAAGATTTCTGGAAGGTATCCGATGGTAGAAATCAATCCGGCGGCGCTTCCGGACAGCCGTTCCGGAATGGCTCCCTCGTCCATCATGGCCCATGTCATAGCATAGTTTACATTATAGAAAATATAAATTATAACAAACAAGACGACAAATAAGATGGCGCTTCCCGAATTGGCCGGGAGCAGGAGCATAATGATGGTTCCTGCGGCCATAACAAGGAAGGAGATGAGAAGCATCCTTCCGGTGCCTACTTTATCCGTAATAAATCCGCCCCCTACGTTTCCCAGGAGGGAGAACCACCGCTTGGACGCGGCTATGGTAGCGGCAAGGACAACGGTTACGCCTAAAATTTCCGTCATGTAAGGTGTGAAATAGTACAGAAGCTGGGTAAATACATAGTTGCAAAACGTTACCATACCGATGATCCATACGGCAGGCATACGAAGCAGCTCTCCGATACCTTTAAAAGTTACCCGGTCGCTTTTTTCCATTTTCTCGTCTTTTACGGTAAACCATGCCAGGATTCCCATTATGATGGTCAAAAGGGAATAAAAGACGATGGCGTATCTCATACCGGCAACCTGGTCTTCCATTTGGCCCGCGCCGATCTTGAAAGCCAGTACTGCGCCGGAGGCCATCAACGCGGCGCCGATGCCCCGGCCTCCTTCAAACAGGCCAAAGGCTTTTCCCTGGTCCCCGGAGCCGGATAAAATACGGACAGCTTTGACACAGCAGGGCCAAAATGCAAACAGGGAGCTGATGCCCCAGAAGGCGTATAGGGCAACCAGAGCCGTAAAATTCAGGGGCAGCAGATGAATAAAACCGCCCAGGCCGGTGCCGATCAGGGAGACAGTCAGGATCGTTCTTGTGGAAAAGCGGTCTGCCACAATTCCCCCAAACAAGTAGGAAATCATTCCGAAAATACCCAGGATGCTTCCGAAGACGCCCATTTGAGTATCGGTCAGTTGGTAGACCTCCAGGTATGCATCGTAATAGTCATACCGGAAGTAGGGCAGGCCATAAATGATGGCGCCGCCAAAGGCAACGATTAAAATGGCCCAGACATTTTTTGCCAGTTTGTCGTCTGAGACAAGTTTGTGAAGCAGCTTACTCATATGTTCTCCTCCTTCTTTTTGGCGTAGTCGGCTGCTGTGTGCTGCCAACTATGTCAAAGCTGTGTTTTATATACTTCGGAATATTTTTTCCGTAAGTATTCCATATAATAGCAGGAATCCAGCGGCCTGCCGGTTGCCCGTTCCATAAGCTCACGGGTGGGATACCTGGCGCCAAACTGGAACAAATGCTCCTTCAGCCAGTTTTTAATTGTGGTAAACTGGCCGGTTTCGGCTAACAGATCAATGCTTCCGCAGTCCTTTTCCAGGGCGGCTTTAATTTGCGCAGCCGCCAGGTTGGCAATAAAGTAGGCCGGAAAATATCCTACATAGCCAGCCGCCCAGTGGATATCCTGGAGTATGCCCTCGCCGTCATTTGGGGGGCAGGTACCAAGATATTCTTGGTATTTTTGATTCCAGGCCTGAGGCAGCTTTTGGATACTCTGCCTGCCGTCAATGATTTCCCGCTCCAGTTCATACCGGATGATAATATGAAGCAAATACGTCAGCTCGTCTGCTTCAATCCGGCGCAGGGCCGGCTGGGCAATATTTACGTTTTCATAGATCTGCTGCACGGACAGCTGCGAAAATTCCGGCAGGATATCAAGGATTTTATCATAGAAATAACTCCAAAAGCCGTGACTTCTGCCAACGATATTTTCGTAAAATCTGCCGATGCCTTCTTCCAGGGCAAAAGATGGAACCTCTGCCAGAAAGGTTCCCAGGAGTTCTTTTGGGATGGATTGCTGATAGATTCCTTTTCCGCCGGAATGAAGGGCGTTAAATATGCCGGTTCCCAAATCATTGACATCATAAGAATTTACAATCCTTACATCGGATGGGGAGTTTGCCAGTATGGTAGGATGGGCGCCAATGTCAATACGGCCGGCCTCAAACCGGAAACCGATTTCGGAAAGGATCATCTCCCAGATCATTTGCTGTCGTTGCTGGTCAATCTTTGGAAGATTCAGGAAAGTTCCAAAACGGCTTTTGGCAGTTTGCCCGGAGGGGGGCCGGCTTTGGGAACCATCTTCTGAAGAACGTATTTTTCCCAGAGATTGGATTAGGAAAGGCTTTAGTTCTTTCAGAAGGCTGTCCACTTGTTCTACGGTCAGGCCTTCTTCGTAATATCCTAAAAGCGCGTCGTAAGGATGCTTTTCGTATCCCCAATATTGGGCAAACTGACGAAAAGTTTCAAATATTTTTTCCAGGTAGGGATGAAAGGACGCAAAATCATTCTCTTTACGGGCTTTTTCCCAAACTTGTTCTGATAGGGCGATCAGTTCTATGTACTGACGGTACTTTGCTTCCGGAATGCGGCCTACATATTGGGCGTTGCGCTGTATCCGGCGGAGCATGGCGGTGGTTTCAGGGCTGTTCTTTTTATGGTCCAAAAGATATTCCAAATGGCTGCGAAAGCCTTCCTGGGAAAGCAGCCGCTGTTGTTCATTAGCCATAAAGGCCATCACTTTAGAACGGTATTCAATGCCTTCCGGCGGCATATATGTAATCTTATCCCAGTAAACAAGGGAATTCATGGTATATTTTAAGTATTCTGCTTTTCGGATGGACTGTTTTAGCTCCTCCAGCCGGGATTCATATGTCATTGTTTTTCAGCTCCCTTCTTCGGTAGTCCGGTTGTATTTCCATAGGCCAAAAATCATGATAAAAGCGGCTAAAAGATATAGAGCGGCTGCAATAAAATAGGCGGTTCGGTATCCTTCCTGGGTTTGAAACAGGATTTTTCCGGTAAACGTTCCGCTGAGGATGCTGATGAGGCCGGCAAGGAAATTGATCATGGATGTATATGCCGGGCGCAAATGTTTGGGCGCGATAGCCATTGTCAATGCGCTTTCCGCCGGGCTGCTGAGGTTGGCCAGTCCGGCCCGCATGAATAAGGCGACGCCTACCATTGGTATCATGGCGCGGCCGAATGCATTGCCGTTGGCGATGACCAGCATAAAAGGAATGGAACAAAGGAAGGTAAAACAAATGGTTCCCACTGTGCCGAGCTTTTTTACGGCAAAGGGCGTAAATAGCATAAATACCACGATCGCTGCGTAGGAGATGGATACCAGCAGGGAGGAAGTGGCCCTGTCAATATGAAGGTTCCGGTTCAGGAAAACGGTATAATAGGAAGTAAACAATCCCATGGCAAAGGATATGATGGACCAGTATATCAAATAGATCACAGCATCCCGGTGAAACAGAAGGCTTGCCATGTCTTTCATTTTTTCCAGGAAGCTTTGCTTGGGGGCTTCCTGGGCCAGGGATATGTAATCCTGTTTTTCCTCTTTGATCAGAAGTACCGGAATCAGAGAGAGCACGGCCAGGATTCCTGCGGCAATCAGCACGTCCTGGCTGCCTTTTAAGTAGGCTTGTTTTAATTCGGGGGCGACGTCGGCGATGTAGGTTGTCATGGTTTTGGCTGCGGCATAGCTCTCGCCGGCCCGAAGGGAAAACATTTTGACGGTGAGCATACCGCCCAGATAGGTGGTCAAAAAATATCCCACGTATCCCATATAATAAGCTCTTGTGTACCAATTGATATTTTTATTGCCGGCGTCGTTGGTGTATGCGGCCACATAAGGGGTCAGCATAATATAATGAAGCTGGATTCCGGTGAGGGCCAGCAGAGTGGTGACATAGAACATGCTTTGCCAATTCAGAAATACTACGCCGAAAAATGCCGCCGTACAGGAGGCGCTGCAGAAGATCAGCAGTTTTTTGTATCCTGTTTTAGGAACAAACAAAAGGATTAGGGCGCTGATAAATGTGGCATATCCGTAAAAGGCCCAGAAGGAAGTGGCAATGGACAAGGAGACTTCCTGCAGGTAATTTACATAGGTATCATATAAAATGCCGCTCACCAGGTTATTCAGAACATAACTAATGATAAAAAGAATCAGGTTTCGTTTTTCACGCTGCTTTAACATAGGTTTCACCTCGAATGGTTATTTTAAGTTATATTGAGTAAAAAACGGGTGCAGGCTGTTGCCGGTAAGGCTGGGCTGCAGGCTTTCTGTGAATTCGGGTTCATTGCTGTAAGGTTTGGAGCAGCCGAAGCTTTCTTCTGTCTTTGGCTGTTCCAAGTGCTTTCGCTCCCGGACGATTTGTTCATTTTCAATCTGCTCCAGCAGGGCCAGTAAAATTCTGGCCTCTCGTTTCATGCGTTGGATATGGAATTTGTGATTGCGGACGGTTGCTGCGCTGATTCCCATTTCCTCGCTGACTTCCCGGTTTCCTTTTTCCAGGTACATTCCCTCTAGAATATCTTTCTGGGAATCTGAAAGGCCGTGAATTTGCTTGTCAAGGGTTAAAAGCCCGTAAAAAACGCCGTTGTGGTTATCTAAGATATGTTCTGCTACAGTGCGCCGGGCGGAGGCCATGCGGTTTCTGGAACGATAGATCAGCCCCTCTTCAAAGGTCTCTCCGCAGAAGATACATTGATAGAGACCGGTTTCTTCATTCGTCAGTTCCTTAAATTCCATGATCCCATCTCCGATTCTTTTTGAATTTACATCAAGATTTACAAACATTATAAAGTTTCGTTTGTTTATATGCAAACTATATCATATTTCGTTTGAAAATGCAATCGTTTTGTGCAAAAATACCGATACTGTAACAGTAACGGGATTACTTTTCCCTGGCTGTGCATCTCGTTTCCTTTACTAATTGACATTGGCTGTGAATGGCAACAGAACGTAAAAAAACAGGAAACCTGTTAAGATTTCCTGTTTTTTGAGTGTATATGTGTTACACTGTGTGTTTTTTGCCATCTGAGTGGATGAGCTTATGGACGCTGCAGTAGTGTTCGCATTTACTGGGGGTCTTATGAAAAACTTTGTGGATACTGCAGTAGTATTTACATGTACTAGGACTAAGTTTTGTATGGCAGATTTTGTGAATGCTGCAATAATATTTACATTTACCAAGACTTGATTTTGTATGAAAGCCTTTGTGGGCGCTGCAGTAATATTTGCAGCTGCTGGAATGGAGCTTCCTGTGGATGGTCTTATGAACGCTGCAGTAGTTTTTACAAGAGCTAAGTTTTCTGTGAATGGTTTTGTGAACGTTGCAGTAGTTTTTGCAGGAGCTAAGCTTTGTGTGGATGGTCTTGTGGACGCTGCAGTAGTTCTTACAAGAGCTGATCTTTTTGTGGATCGTTTTATGAACGCTGCAGTAGTTCTTGCAGGAGCTAAGCTTTGTGTGGATGGTTTTGTGAACGCTGCAGTAGTTCTTACAGGAACGGATATTTTGGTGAATGGTGTGGTGAACGCCACAATAGTTGTTGCAATCGCTGGTGTGTTGGTGGATCGTGTGGTGGACGCCACAATAGTTGCTGCAATCGCTGGTGTGTTGATGGATCGTGTGGTGGACATTGCAATAGTTCTGACAGCTGTTGATGCTATTATGATTTGTATGGTGGATATTGCAATAGTAGCCGTTGTTGTGATTGGAATTGTTGTGGTGACCGCCGCCGTGGCCATGGCCATGAGCCATAACAGGGACTGTAAAGCAGCAAGATACGAGAGCCGCTGTTAGAACGGTTAGGGCCGCCTTTTTCCACTTTCTAAAAAACTTCATCTTTTACTCCTCCTATGGATGTAACTGGGTAGCTGCTCACACCTATAGGGAGTGAACAGGGCTGTAAATATTTTCCTTCATATACTAATACGATCCTGTTTGCAAAATCCTTGCAAACAAAAAGAAATTTTCTTAAATTTTATGAGCCTTAAGAATTTTGCTTTTTCAAAAGCAGGATGCATATAATGGCGGCCCCAAGGAGCACCAGCAGCAGATACCATACGCGGCCAAATGGAAAATTGGGCTCAAGCATAAGACGATATCCCCAGGTTGCAGGAAAGAATTTCCCAATGGTTTTCAGAAATTCGGGCAATAATTCAGTGGGAAACATGGTTCCTGAAAGCATGATTGAGGGTAAAAATATGATCTGGGAAACGGTGGTAAGTTTTGCCTGGCTTTTTACGGCCAATCCTAATATAGCGCCGAGGCCAAGGGAGGCGGCCAGATAGAGGGCGAGGGCAAGAAAAAGCCGGGGAATATGTACCGGAAAGAAAGATCTGCTTCTGATATCTAATTTCAACTGTAATGCTACGCCGTAGAAAAAAGCATTCATTCTTATAACCTCCTGGCTATTTCTATAAAATTTTGTTCCAGAGAGCTATGCTCTACCTTAATATCCAATACATCGGTGTCCGTTTGTTTCAGGCTGTTGAGGAGAGAAAGCAAGGTATCTGTAATATTGTCTGTTTCATACGTTTTGGTATCCTCTTGTGTTTTAATGTGAATGAAATATGTTTTTCCCATTTGATTTCTTAATTCCGCGGCAGTACCGCAAAATACGATGCTTTTGCCATTTAAAATAGCAATACGGTCGCATAATGTTTCCACTTCCGCCATATCGTGGCTTGCTAAAATAATAGTTTTTCCCTGTGTCTGGAGTTTGCGTATCTGGTCATGGAGATTTTGACGGCCTATCGTGTCAAGCCCGGCGGTGGGTTCGTCGAGAACAATAATATCCGGCTCGCCAATCAGGGCAAGTGCAAGATGGAGCCGTCTTTTTTGGCCGGTAGACAGCTGCGCATATTGCTTTTTTTCAAATTCTGCTATTCCCAGGGATTCCGTCACAGAAGGATCCACCGGAACATGGTTCCATTTTGCAAATAAACGTACGGCCTCCATAGGCTTTATGTGGGCGGGAAGTGAGGAGGATTGGAGTTGGATCCCCAGTTTCCCCCGTATGGTAATGGAGCCGCTGTCGTAGCTTCTCAGGCCCTCGATGCATTCCAGGGCGGTTGTTTTTCCAGCGCCGTTGACTCCAAGAAGCGCAAACGTCTCCCCAGATTTGATTTGGATATGAAGCCCTTTGAGGACGGTATTGTTTCCATAGCTTTTGTTTAATTCCTGTACTTGTATTGCATAGCTCATAATTCCACCTCCTGGAATGGATCGACGCCAAGCTTTGAAAAATAAATCTGCAGGGCAGGTTCTAAATATTCTTGTACTATTTTTTGCTTTTCTTCCCATTCATTGGCAGCATCCGTAAAATTTCCGACTTCCATCAGTTTGGGGAGCATACTCATATCGCCGTCAGTAAATTCCACAATGAGATCCCAATAAGCTTTGGCAGTCTGCTGGCATGCTTCACTTTCCGGAGGCACCTGATTTTTTTGGAGCCTTAGGAGCTCTTCGCTGAGACGGTTAAATTTCTCTATAAAAGCAAAGCCGCTGCCTAAGTCGAATCGTCGGCGGATATGGTCCATAGTGTCGTCATCGAAACGTTTTATGAGAAAGTAAAAATCATTTTTCAGTTGAAGGTTTACGATAATATCTGCATATTTTCTGAAATTAACGGTCTGCATTTGCAGTACTTCTGTTTTTAATTGTTCAATGGCGGTCAATGAGGCAGATAATTGTTGAATTTTTTTGCGTATCTCATTTGCCTGTTCGGTCAGGGCTTTTGCAACGTCGGCAGGTGTGTTCAAAGATGCCAGCTGCTGCTTGATATGTTCCAATGAGAACCCCAATGATTTTAAGGACAGGATCTGGTGGAGCAGTATGAGATCTTTAGGGGTATAGAGCCTGCGCCCGCCTTCGCTTTCTGCGGATGGACAAAACAGGCCGATCTTATCATAATATTGCAGGGTGCGGACCGTAACTCCCATTTTCTTTGCCAGTTCGCCTACAGTCATATATCCTTCCGGGATAGCTTTGTGTGTTTCCATTTGTATTTCACCTCCTTAAAAATAGTATAGCTCATTACGTTGGGTCATAAGCAATACTTTTGTGCTATTTTATTGATTGGTTTGTGGGGAAGAAGAAAGAATATGAGTTTTAATAGCTTTGTGAAAAAAAATATGGTAAACTTTGGAGGATAAAAGTAATCCATATTTGAAGGATACATCATATCATTTTTAATATTAGTAAAGGAGTTCTTCATGAAACAAGAAAAAGCAACGTATTCCCTTCCATATATTATATTTATTACAATGTTCAGCATGATCATTCATTTACTGCTGTTTTTTATCCCTGTGTTGGTGAACAAGATGATCAGCCTGGAACTGGAGATATCTTCTACAGTAATTCTTCTGATCATAGCTGCCATGGGAGTACAGATTGCGCTGCAGTTATTCCTGGTGATTGCAAAAAATAAATGCATGAAAAAATTCCGAATCCAAATGTGCATATATTTGTACCAAAAAATATTTTCTATGAGTTATGGAACACTGATTAGCAGAGGGACTACATATTTGATTCAAAGAGCAGATGCAGCGGCGCTCACAATGTCTCTGCTGGGAATTGACGCAGTACCGACGATTGTTTCAAAGTCGGCGGTTATTTTGATTATCCTGATTTATTCACTGAATATAAGTATGTTTTTGTTTCTGATTATGCTTGGGATGACAGCGGTCAATATCATAGGTTTCTACATTTTAAATAAAAAACTGGCGGCAAAGTCCGCCTATATGCAGGAACACATTCCAAAAGAACGAGAGGATCTATATCAAATCGCGTCTCAGGTAGATTTTCTGAAACAGAATGCGGATAATTCGACGATTAATCCCATTTTATATTGTCATTTGGAAAAAATTGAACAGATTAATCGGGAGGTCAATACGCTGGCAAACGGGGGAAGCAATGTAATAGACTTTTTTAATATGTTCTTGCAGAATCTGGTATTGATCGTATTAACCTATCTGTTATTGAACGGTAAAAACGGAATGGATGATATATTTACGGTGACAGTGCTTATGGCTTATTTTGTTCCGGCTGTTATGAGCATTGTAGCAGTAAACCTGAATATGAGGGAGTTAAAGGCCAGTCGTGAATTTATACGGTTTTTACAGTCTAATCAGGAGGAGGACGGAACAGTAACAATCGATGGAATCAGCCGTGTCGATATGGACATGGAACAGGCGGGTATCCAGGAAGAAAAAAGCCTGTTGCAAAAAGTAAAGATTACCGCCCAAAAGGGCGACGTCATTGGAATCATAGGGGAATCCGGAACCGGAAAAAGCACATTGATGAAAAATCTGTTAAAATATTGGAAAAGCAATGGAATTACGGTCAATGGTATTCCTTTGGAAGAGATACAAAATGAATCTTACCGCAAGCATATTTCTTATTATTCTCAGACGCCTTTGATCATCACCGGGAGCATGGAAGATAATCTGAATTTTGGAAGAGAACCTGTACTGGAAGTTTGGGAAAAATTCCCTTTCCTGAAAAAGTTCAGGGATGAAACAGGTGCATGGAAGCAGGAGATCTCAGAGAACGGAAATAATCTTTCCGGAGGGGATAAACAGAAAATATCCCTGGCCAGATTGTTGACGGATCAGGCTGACGTCATAGTATTAGATGAGCCTACCAGTTCTCTGGATGAAGAAACGGAGTCCGTGATTTTGGATGAGTTTTTCGGAAGATGCATGGAAGGAAGTGTGTTGATGAAAACATATCTATGGATTGAAGATAGAAAGGAGAAATCTGGTTACATATTTTGGCAGACATTTATGGGGCAGTTATGTCCGGAAATAGTAGTAGAAAGTAAGAAAAATAATAGTGAGCTGGTAAAAGCAGTTAAGGCGTTAGGGGATAATGAGAATAGATATGTCATAGTATTTGATAATTCTTTCGATAATCTGCAGGTGATTATGGAGCAGAAACTATTGAGAAAATACGCAAAAGCTAAAAACAATGTTCTTTTGCTGGATATTATATGTTTTGAATACATTTTACTTGAGTTCAAGGATTTGATAGAATGGATTTATGCGCCAGACGATGAATTTTTAATAAAACGTAAAAATATAATTGCTGCAAGAGAAAAATTTGTAAAAACAATCCGAAGTGGTAAATTGAATTATAAAAATATTCGTGAAATTTTAGAATATAATGAAAATCTTGATAACTACAATGTAGAGCAGTTATCTGCAAAGATTTTATTTGATTTAACAAGAAATACCGGTTTTGAAGTATCAAAGAGTAATATCGGTGAATGTTGGATAAAATCTTGTTGCGAATGGGGAGGACGAATGCCAAATGATCTTTGTGGTCTTGATGATGGTAGATTACAATTGAAAGAGAAGATGCAGAATATTTGCAAGAAAACAAGCCTTTTAATGAAACTTCAAAATATTGGCCTGGAGGTGGTAGTGTGATAACGATTTTTAAGAATAGAAAAGATATCCCGCAAGATATGGAATACGTAGAATTAAATGATATTTATTTTAATCAAAATACTGCACGTAAGCTTGATGACAGAGCCTCAAAAGTTATTGGAATAATAGACGGGGCGAAGTTAATTAGCAAGTATAAAATATGCTCAAAATTTAACGATACTGTTCTGGACGTTGACAAGTTATCCGCTGGTTGCAAAACGGTATTAAATGTACTATATAATCCAGACAAAGTGTTTTGCCTGAAGGAATGTGGAAACAATGCGTTAGAGGTGCTGTATAAACTTGAGGAAGGCAATGTTTATAGTGATTATGCACTGATTCCTTTTGAAATGGCAGCGGTGATCGTACAAACTTCTTCGGGAAAGAAAGAAATTTGTGGTTATGAAGAATTAAAGGAGTGGTGGTGTAATGAAGAGTAAGCCAATTGTAATGGAGCATTTTTTCACAGAGCATACTTCGTTTGTTTTAAATTTTGAATTTACGAATAATATTACAATATTGACAGGAGATTCCGGAACAGGAAAAACGGTATCTTTTTTATTTATGAAAGAGTGCATGGCATTGAATCCCGATATTGTTTGTTTAAACTATTTAGATTATCAGAAGAATATTGGAAATATTATTCGAAATACAGAAAAAAAATTGATAGTGATTGATAATGCAGATATACTGTTGGATGATGATACAAGAAAGTACATCGCACTCGATGGTAAGAATCAGTATTTGATAATTGGAAGAAATCCGAAGAATCTGTTTGTAACGAAAGAAAATTTGTTTGAACTTGTGAGTGAAAAACAGGAGGAACAGACAGTACTGAGAATTAAGGAGTATTTGTAACTATCAATGAGCAAATTTAGAAAATTGCACTATAAATCTCTACGCCACAAAAGCTAAAAAATGAAATTGCAAGCCGCGCGGAGCGTTGATAGAGTCCTGGATCGTTTCAGGGCTTTTCTATTTTGAAAATCTATGATAAAATAGAAAAAAATGGGGTAACCAGAAAGAGAGGAGTCCGGTTATGATGATTCTGATAAAAAACGGCAGAGTCTTAGACCCTGCCACCAAGACGGACAAGATGGCGGACGTGCTGATTGACGGGGGAAAGATAGCAAAGATCGGCGATAAGATCAAAGCCGTGGCAGACGAGGTGATCGATGCCTCGGGATGCTATGTGATGCCTGGATTTATTGATCTCCATGTACATTTGCGGGATCCGGGTTTTGAATATAAAGAGACAGTGGAAACTGGTTCCAAGGCGGCGGCCCGAGGCGGTTTTACTACGATTCTTGCTATGCCCAATACGAAACCGGTGGTAGATAACCCGGATGTGGTGCGTTATGTGACGAATAAAGCCCAGGATGTCGGGCTAACAAATGTGATCCAGGCAGGGGCGGTCACCAAAGGCCAGCGGGGAGAAGAGCTTTCAGAGATAGAAGAGATGGTGGAAGCAGGTGTTTTAGCGTTAAGCGAAGACGGAAAGACCGTAATGGATACCGGATTGTACCGGGAGGCAATGATGCTGGCGATAAAATACGATATTCCGATCATGGCCCATTGTGAGGATGCAACCTTGGTCCGGGGCGGCGTTATGAATGAAGACGACAATGCCAAAAGACTGGGAATGCCGGGGATTACCAATGCAGTGGAGGATATCATCATTGCCAGGGATCTTTTGCTGGCAAAGGAGACGGGAGTGAGGCTTCATTTGTGCCATTGTTCCACAAAAGACGGGGCCGCCATGCTGAAAGCAGCCAAAGAGCAGGGGCTTTCGGTGACCGGCGAAGTCTGCCCCCATCATTTTACGCTGACCTCCTCCGATATTCCGGGAGACGATTCCAACTATAAAATGAATCCGCCTCTTCGTACCAGAGAGGATGTGGATGCTTTGATTCAGGCTCTTTCAGAAGGAACGCTGGATGTGATCGCTACAGACCATGCGCCTCACAGTTTTGATGAAAAAGATGTTTCCATGCGCAGGGCGCCTTTTGGAATTGTGGGCCTGGAGACGGCGGCAGCACTTACTATGACAGAATTGGTGGACAAAGGCCATTTGACGCCTCTTCAGATGGCGGAAAAAATGAGCTATAACCCGGCGAAGATCTTAGGCATTGACCGGGGAAGCCTAGAACCCGGCAAGATTGCGGATGTGGTAATTTTTGACCCCAAGGAAGCGTATCAGATTGATGCAGCGCGTTTTTCCTCCAGAAGCAAGAATACGCCTTTTCACGGAAAAAAGGTAAAAGGCTGTGTAAAAGCGACGATTCTGGAGGGAAGAGTTGTGTATGAGAGATAGGGAAATACGGACAAAATAACGAAAACAGGAGAGAACCTATGATAGACAAACTTATCGCAAAGATTCAAAAAACCCATGCTCCGGTGGTGATCGGACTGGATCCCATGCTTAGCTATGTGCCGGAGCATATCCTGAAAAAATCTTATCAGGAATTCGGTGAGACCTTAGAGGGAGCGGCAGAGGCCATCTGGCAGTTTAATAAGGAAATCATTGACAAGACTTATGACCTGGTTCCTGCCGTAAAGCCTCAGTCCGCCATGTACGAACAGTTTGGCGTCTCAGGAATGCAGGTGTTTGAACGCACCGTTGCTTACTGTCAGGAAAAGGATTTAGTAGTGATCGGCGACGTAAAACGGGGGGATATCGGCTCTACTTCTTCGGCCTATGCTGCGGGCCATCTGGGAAAGGTGAAGGTTGGAAACAAAGAATATGCGCCTTTCCATGAGGATTTTATTACGGTGAACCCTTATCTGGGAAGCGATGGCATCAATCCCTTCATCGATGTGTGTAAGGAAGAGAAAAAAGGCTTGTTTATCCTGGTGAAGACTTCGAATCCCTCCAGCGGGGAATTCCAGGATCGATTGGTGGACGGGCGTCCTTTATATGAATGGGTAGGGGAGCAGACGGCAAAGTGGGGAGAAGGCCATATGGGCGATACTTACAGTTATATCGGCGCCGTAGTAGGAGCTACTTATCCTCAAGTGGGCAAGGTGATGCGCAAGCTTATGCCCAAGAGCTTCCTTCTTGTTCCGGGATATGGAGCCCAGGGAGGACAAGGGAAGGATTTGGTTCATTATTTTAATGAAGACGGACTGGGAGCGATCGTAAATTCTTCCAGGGGAATTATTGCGGCCTATAAGCAGGAGCAGTATGCAAAGTTTGGCCCCGAGCATTTTGCAGAGGCGGCAAGAGCAGCCACAGAGGCAATGATTGCAGATATTGACGGGGCATTACAAGGAGCAAAAGGTTAATAAGGGGAGACTTCCCTGGATGACGCAGTAAGGAGGAAATAATGGCAGAAAAATTCAGAGAGCAGGCGATTATCATCCGCCAAGAGGAGATTTCCTATGGGATTTACAGCATGTGGCTGAAAACGGAGAACATAGCGGCCCATGCCAAAGCGGGCCAGTTTGTATCTTTGTATTGTCATGACGGAAGCAGGCTGCTGCCAAGACCGATCAGCATCTGCGAAATTGATGCGCAGGATTGTGCGCTGCGGGTAGTTTACCGGGTTATAGGGAAAGGGACGGAGGAGTTCTCCGGCTTAAGTACCGGAAAGCATGTGAATATCGTAGGGCCTTTAGGTAATGGGTTTCCCCACAAAGAAAAAAAAGCGTTTCTGATTGGCGGCGGAATCGGGATTCCACCATTGCTGCAGCTTGCCAAGGAGTTAGACTGTGAAAAGCAGATCATATTGGGATACCGGGACGATCTGTTTTTAAAGGAAGAATTTAGAAAACAGGGAAAGGTTTATATTGCTACGGAAAACGGAAGTTACGGTACGGATGGAAATGTGCTGGACGCTATCCAGGAAAATGGACTGGATGCAGAGATTATCTATGCCTGCGGCCCGGCTCCTATGCTTCGGGCGGTCAAAGAATATGCCGCAAAGAAGCAGATGGAGTGCTGGATTTCCATGGAAGAGCGGATGGCCTGCGGGATTGGGGCATGTTTAGGGTGCGTATGCAAATCCAAAGAAAAAGACGGCCATACCAATGTACATAATAAGCGTGTGTGCAAGGAAGGGCCGGTATTTCGGGCAGAGGAGGTGGAGATTTGATGAACCTGAAAGTGGATCTTGCGGGGGTGACCTTGAAGAATCCAGTGATGACTGCCTCAGGAACCTTTGGCTCCGGGCAGGAATACGGGGAGTTTGTGGACTTAAATAAGCTGGGGGCCGTGGTGACTAAGGGGGTTGCCAACGTTCCCTGGGAAGGCAATCCTACCCCTCGGGTTGCCGAGACATACGGCGGAATGCTCAATGCCGTAGGACTGCAGAATCCGGGCATTGATGTGTTTGTGCAGAGGGATCTGCCTTTTTTGACCCAGTATGATGCAAAAATCATTGCAAATGTCTGCGGAAGGTCCTTGGAGGATTACTGTGAAGTGGTGGAACGGTTATCCGATCAGCCGGTGGATCTGTTGGAGATCAATATTTCCTGTCCCAATGTAAAGGAAGGAGGGATTGCTTTTGGCCAGGATCCCAAGGCTGTGGAGAATATTACCCGGGAAGTGAAAAAATATGCCAAACAGCCGGTGATTATGAAGCTGAGTCCCAATGTTACAGATATTGTGGCAATGGCCAAAGCAGCAGAAGCAGGAGGGGCGGACGTCCTTTCTTTGATCAATACGATTACTGGTATGAAAATAGATATTCAGAAGCGGAGGTTTGCTTTGGCCAATAAGACCGGCGGATTGTCCGGCCCGGCCATTCATCCGGTAGCGGTGCGGATGGTTTACCAGACGGCTCAGGCGGTGAAGCTGCCGATTATCGGCATGGGTGGGATCGCTACGGCAGAGGATGCCATTGAGATGCTGTTGGCCGGCGCAACGGCTGTTTCCGTGGGGACAGCAAATTTTACCAATCCTATGGCTACCATGGAAATTTTGGAAGGCATTCGCAGCTACATGCAGGAGCAGGGCATGGAGGACGTCCATGCGTTGATTGGAGCTGTGAGATAGAAAACCCTTGGGCGGCAACATGCTCTAAGCTGTTGCCGCCGTAGTTGTTTGTGCCATATTAAAGTGTGATTTAGGAATATGTCTTGAGAATTTCCTCCGCAATCTTGCGTCTGGAAGTACAGCGGTCCATAGCCTGCTTTTCTATATAGCGGTGCGCCTGGGGCTCTTCCATATTGTTCTCGCTGATCAAAAGCCATTTCGCCTTGTTGACAATTCGGATTTCTTCCATTTTTTCTTCCATAGAAAGGGCTTTCTTTTCCGTTTTCCGCAAGCGTTCCCTTGCGCTGGACATCCAGCTAAGGGCGTTCATAAGAGCGGGCTTTGATGTGGGTTTTGATAATGTGAACACACCGTGCTCTGTGACCTTTTCGTTTATGTCCGCCTGAAATTCCGCCCGCACCATGAGCAGGACAATGGTTCCGCTGAAATCACAGGAATCAATGGCAAACCGAATACCTGGATCATCTGGTAAAGGAGAGTTGATGATAACATAGTCATAGGCTTGTTCGGCAAAGGCTCTTTTTGCGGCGCTTATGTTTGTCATTACGTGTACAGGGCTGTATTTTACTTCCGGGAGCAGCAAGGAGAGAGCTGTATTGAGATTTTCTGCTGCTGAGACTATCAGGACACTGTAAACACGTTCTTTCAGATGCATGCTGCTCCCCCCCCTTTCCTCTTTTTGGCATTTCCGATGGGATGCAAGTCTTAGGCGTTACCATAAATATCCAAAATGGCAGCAGGAACATGGTTTTTGATAAATTCGCTTGTCAAAGCCAGGTTGTAAGCGGAATCCAGATCTTGGGGCAGCTTCTGATACCGGGATAAGGTTTCGGCGTCTGCCTTGTACAGGTTTAGATTAGAGGGCTTTGGCAGTTGTAGCCTGCGTTCCAATCCATCAAGGCCGGCATAGATCAGAAGTGCGAAAGTCAAGTAAGGATTTGCCGTAGGATCAGGGGAGCGAAGCTCTGCCCGGCGGTATTCCCCTACGGCTGCGGGAATACGTACCAGTTGAGAACGGTTTTCGCTGGACCAGGACACATAGCCGGGGGCTTTGTGTTCTCCAAGGCGCCGGTAGGAATCAGGCGTGGGATTTAAAAACACGGTCATTTCCTTTACTTTTTCCAGGATACCTGCAATCATATAGGAAAGGTGATCAGAGTCCATCCAGGGATTTAGGGACATATTGATATGAAACCCGTTGCCTGGCTGGTGTTCTAAGGGCTTGGGGCTAAAATCCGCCCACAGGCCATTGCGCCTCGCCACGGTTTTTACTACGGTTTGGAAGGTCATGGCATGATCGGCTGCCGTTAGGGCGTCGGAATACCGGAAATCTATTTCATTTTGACCGGGGCCTTCTTCGTGATGGGAGCTTTCGGGCCGGATGCCCATTTGCTCTAGGGTAAGACAGATTTCACGGCGGATGTTTTCGCCTCTGTCTTCCGGGGCAATATCCATATAGCCCGCGTAGTCATAGGGAATAGCAGAGGGGCTTCCATCCTCATTCAGCTGAAACAGATAAAATTCCTGTTCGGCGCCGAAGGCAAAGCGGTAACCGAATGTTTCGGCATCGGCGACGGCTTTTTTTAAAAGGCTGCGGGTGTCGCACTCAAAGGAGGTTCCGTCGGGATAAGTAATGTTCGCGAACATTCGGACGACTTTTCCATGTTCCGGACGCCAGGAGAGCAGCGTTAATGTCTCGGCCTCCGGATGAAGCAGAAGGTCGCACTGGGTTTCATCACCAAACCCTGCAATGGCCGATGCATCAAAAGAAATTCCGTATTCAAAGGCCCGGGGCAGTTCATCCGGCATAATGGATATATTTTTTTGTTTCCCAAATACATCGCAGAAGGCAAGACGGATAAATTTTACGTCATCCTCTTTCACATACTGCATTACCTCTTCCTTTGAATATTTCATATGATCTACCTGCTTTCTGTTTAGTTTGCTACGTACATCTGTTTGTATGGATTATGACTGTCAGGGGTAACAACGGTAAAAGGGGAGGATAGGATCTCGGATGTATCATAGCCGAATAATGCGCAGTACTCCGAGATATAGGTACATAGTTCTTCCAGTTCTTCTGGTTCTGGAAGGCGGGATGTAACCTGGGTTGGAAATGTGATATCTCTACAGTCTGAACGCAAAAACAATTTGCCGCCATGCATGCCGGTACATGGGAAATTGCCTACGATTTTTTGGTTCTTTGCATGAAGGCCCAACACTACAATGACTCCTCCTGCCTGATATTCTCCCAGGAAACTTCCGGCTGTGCCGCCGATCACTAACACAGGAACCTTATCCCTGTATGCTTTCATATGGATTCCGGCACGGTAGCCGGCGTTGCCTTTTACAAAGATTTTACCGCCGCGCATGGCATAACCGGCCGTATCCCCAATGCTTCCGTGGACTACGATTTTCCCGGCATTCATAGTATCCCCCACGGCGTCCTGTGCATTTGCATGTACCGTGATGGAAGCGCCGTTGAGGTATGCCCCCAAAGCATTTCCCGGAATGCCGTCAATGGTAATATGGTTGTTGGAAATCCCGGCTGCAATGAAACGCTGGCCGCAGCATCCGGTAATGGAGCAATCCTCTTTTGCCTTACGGAGCATATCATTTAAAGTTTTGGAATCATAATCTTTTACGTCTAAAAACATATTATAGCACACCTCCCGGTATATTTGTTTTGCAAATTATTCTCCTGCATGAGAAATACCAAGAATTTGAAGCTCTTTTTCTGTCATGCCGATGCCCCGGAGCATGAGACGGTTCCCTCTGAGGGCTTCGATGGAGTTGATTCCCATACCGCCCATCAGCTCTTTTATTTCATGATTCCAGGCATTCATGAGCTGGATCAAGCGTTTGCTGCCGGTATCAGGATTCAGGCGCATCGCAAGCTCGGGACGCTGCGTGGCGATGCCCCAGTTACATTTGCCGCTTTGGCAGGTTCGGCAGAGATGGCATCCCAGAGCCAGCAGCGCCGCCGTTGCAATGTAGCAGGCGTCCGCTCCTAGGGCAATGGCTTTTACAACATCTGCGGCGCTGCGGATAGAACCGCCTGCAATCAAAGATACATGGTTGCGTATGCCTTCGTCACGGAGCCTTTGGTCTACGGCAGCTAGGGCAAGCTCTATGGGAATCCCTACATGATCACGGATTCTGGTGGGGGCGGCGCCGGTGCCTCCCCGAAAGCCGTCTATCGCAATCATATCGGCGCCGCTTCTGGCAATGCCGCTGGCAATGGCGGCGATGTTGTGGACGGCGGCTACTTTTACTATGACAGGTTTTTTATATTCTGTGGCTTCTTTCAGAGAAAATACAAGCTGCCGGAGATCTTCAATGGAATAAATATCATGGTGGGGAGCCGGGGAAATAGCATCCGAGCCTTCTGGTATCATCCGGGTACGGGAGACGTCTCCCACAATTTTTGCGCCGGGAAGGTGTCCGCCGATCCCGGGCTTGGCGCCTTGCCCCATTTTTACCTCGATGGCGGCCCCGGCGTTTAGATATGCTTCATGTACGCCGAACCGGCCGCTTGCTACCTGGACGATGGTGTTTTTGCCGTAGGAGTAAAAATCTTCGTGAAGGCCCCCCTCCCCAGTGTTATAGAGGATGCCAAGGCCAGATGCGGCGCGGGCCAGAGAAGCGTGGGCCTGGTAACTTATGGAGCCGTAACTCATGGCGGAAAACATGACCGGCATGGAAAGCTCCAGTTGAGGTGGCAGGTTGTAACGAAGCCTGCCGTCTTGGTCCCGTTGGATTTTTTCCGGCTTTTTTCCCAGAAATACACGGGTCTCCATGGGTTCCCGCAATGGGTCAATGGGCGGGTTGGTTACCTGTGAGGCGTTGATCAGGATCTTATCCCAATAAATAGGCAGGGGCTTGGGATTCCCCATGGAAGACAAAAGAACACCGCCGCTGTTTGCCTGCTTGTAGATTTCCTTTATGGCGTCGCCTGGCCAGTTGGTGTTTTCCCGGAATGCGCCGTCGTATTTTACGATTTTTAAGGCTCTGGCGGGGCAGAAAGAAACGCAGCGCTGGCAGTTGACGCATTTCATTTCGTCGCTGGCCATGAGTTTTTGATCTGCAAGAAAGCTATGGACTTCGTTTGCGCATTGTTTTTCACATACGCGGCAGAGGGTGCAGCGGTTTTCATTACGGATTACTTCAAATTCAGGATACATAAATTCTATACTCATCAGTATGCACCGTCCTTTACTTGAATTATGACTGGTTCTCCGCCGGAAGGAGCCCAGATATGTTTGGCATTGGGTTCCATGGTGCGGATAGCCGCTTCTTCACTGGCAATATATATTTTATCATCTTTTTCGCCAACGACCATAGAGCGGAGCTTCAGGCGGTCGTTCAAGGCCATCAGGCCGCCGTTATACCCCAGGACAATGGAAAAAGGGCCGGTGATCAGCAGGCTTGAGAAAAGGGTGCGCAGATAGATATGCTTTTGTTTATCTTCTATATCGGTTTTGCGTTCGATGGTGCTCCAGAAAGGGGCGGCGATAACACTGGCGGCCTCTTCCAAAGAGAGCCCCTGCACACGAAGCAGATAATCCATAATATAGGTAATCACTTCGGTATCCGTCTGCAGATTGCATTTATATCCGAACATTTCAATAAAACGGCGGTTGGCGTCATAAGAAGAAATTTCACCGTTATGTACGATGGACCAGTCCAGAAGGGTAAAAGGATGGGCGCCGCCCCACCAGCCGGGGGTATTGGTAGGATATCTGCCATGGGCAGTCCAGGAATAGCCCTGGTATTCTTCTAACCGGTAAAAAGACCCTACGTCTTCTGGGAATCCAACGGCTTTAAAGGTTCCCATATTTTTACCGCTGGAAAATACGTAAGCGCCTTTGAATTCTGTATTGATTTCCATTACGGTGCGGGCGACAAATTCCTTTTCGTCCAGCTGCAGGCTGGCCAGAGTGGATTTTAAGGGGGAGACAAAATATCTCCAAATAATAGGCTCATCAGTGATGGCGGGAATTTTTCGTGTAGGGATCATTTCTGATTTTACAATTTCAAAGCGTTCTTTTAAAAATGCCTCGCAGCTTTTTCGCGTGGCGCGTTGGTCAAAAAACAAGTGGAGCGCATAAAAGTCTTTGTATTCAGGATAAATACCATATCCTGCAAAACCGCCGCCTAGTCCGTTGGAGCGGTCATGCATTGGTTTCATTGCATTGCGGATACCTTCTCCGGACATTTTATTTCCTTCTTTGGAGATGACGGCTGCGATGGCGCATCCGGAGGGGATTCGAACCTGGCCTTCTAATTTCATAATGATTTCTTTCCTTTCAGGGAATTAAAAAGAGCAAAGGCGCTTATTTTGGCACAGAATTTTTCTGCACGAAAATGAACGCCTTTGCTCATTGGTAAGTATTATACGCCTGCTCCTTCCTTCCGTCAAGAAAAATTTTATAATATAAAAATGGAAAAAGGGGTTGACAAATAAAAATTGCCGTTGTAAAATGCAGGTCGTAAAGGCAAAGGCGTCTTTGAAGGTTCAAAGGCGTCATTTTTTCATTCTAACTACATATCTTATAGAGTAAAGGCAAAGGCGTCTTTTATGCACAATCGGCATAGGATGTCTTTGCCTTTTTGTATTTTTAGAAAGATTACAGCACCAAAAGGAGAATGATATGAAAACGGTAAAGGATTATTTCGGCAGCATGGTATTTGACGACAGAGTGATGAAAGCCACCTTGTCCGCAGAGGTTTACACTTCCCTGAAAAGGACCAGAAACGAAGGAAAAAAGCTTGATATCAGTGTTGCCAATGCGGTGGCGATTGCCATGAAGGATTGGGCGGTTTCAAAGGGGGCAACCCACTATACCCACTGGTTTCAGCCCCTTACGGGTATTACGGCGGAAAAGCATGATAGCTTTATTTCTCCCTCCCCTGACGGGGGCGTAATTATGGAGTTTTCCGGTAAGGAGCTAATTAAGGGGGAACCGGATGCGTCTTCTTTTCCCAGCGGAGGGCTTCGGGCTACGTTTGAGGCAAGAGGTTATACGGCCTGGGATCCCACCTCGTATGCTTTTATTAAGGGAAGGACCTTGTGTATTCCTACGGCGTTTTGCTCTTACAGCGGCCATGCGCTAGATAAAAAAACGCCTTTGCTCCGTTCTATGGAAGCACTCAGCAAGCAGGCGATCCGCATCCTGCGGCTGTTTGGAAATCATACGGCAAAATGTGTCCGTGCTTCTGTGGGGCCTGAGCAGGAATATTTTCTAATTACCAAAGAGATGTATGAAAAACGTCCAGATCTCTGTCTTACTGGCCGCACTCTTTTTGGTGCGAAATCTCCCAAAGGACAGGAGATGGATGATCATTACTTTGGGGTGATCAAGCCCAGGGTAGCGGCATTTATGGAGGAGCTGAACGATGAACTTTGGAAGCTGGGAATCTTGGCAAAGACAGAGCATAATGAAGTAGCTCCGGCGCAGCATGAGCTGGCCCCGATTTATGCCACGACCAACATCGCCACAGACCACAATCAGCTGACAATGGAAATTATGCAAAAGGTTGCAGCGAAGCACGGCCTGGTCTGTCTGCTTCACGAAAAACCCTTTGCAGGCGTCAACGGAAGCGGAAAGCATAATAACTGGTCTATTGCTACGAATACGGGACAGAATCTTTTGTCTCCCGGAGAAACTCCCTATGAAAACGCTCAGTTCCTGTTATTTCTCTGCGCTGTCATCAAGGCGGTGGATGATTACCAGGATCTATTGCGTATCTCCGTTGCCACAGCAGGAAACGACCATCGTCTTGGGGCCAACGAAGCGCCTCCGGCGATTGTTTCCATCTTTCTGGGGGATGAGCTAAACGCAGTGCTTCATGCGATTGAAACCGGCTCGCCCTACCAGGGAGCGGAGAAGACCCAGATGAAGCTGGGAGTGGATGTGCTGCCAAAATTCAACCGGGATACCACCGACCGTAACAGGACTTCTCCCTTTGCTTTTACAGGGAACAAATTTGAATTCCGGATGCTTGGTTCTTCTGACAGCATTGCATGTGCCAACATTATGCTGAATACGGCGGTTGCAGAGAGCCTGAAAATTTATGCGGACCGCTTGGAAGGAGCCGAAGATTTTGAAACAGTGCTTCATGAAATGATCCGAAAGACCATTAAGGATCACAAGCATATTATTTTCAATGGGAATGGGTATGATGATAATTGGATGAAGGAAGCAACGGAAGAAAGGGGACTTATGAATCTGCGTACCACTCCGGATGCCGTTCCCCATATTCTGGATAAAAAGAATGTGGATATGCTGACCTCCCATGGAGTATTTTCGTGGGAAGAAATCAAATCCCGTTATGAAATCACCTTGGAGAATTATTGTAAGACCGTGATCATTGAAGCCAACACAATGGTGGATATGGCAAAGACCCAGATCGCTCCCGCCATAGAGGCGTATGCTTCTGATGTGGCAAAAGCCGCAGTTACCAAGAAAGCGTTGGACGATAGTCTTTTATGCAGCTATGAGACAGGGCTTGTAAGGAAGCTTTCAGTTTTGACAGACCAGATTGCAATGCAGGTGGCAGATTTAGAGAAGGCCCTTATGGAGCTTTCAGATGCAGAAGACGTGGGTGCGGAATCCGCCATGATCCGTGATTCGATTTTAACTAAGATGGAAAAGCTGCGGGCGGCCTGCGACGAAGGAGAGACTGTAACAGCTAGGAGTTATTGGCCCTATCCCACCTATGGGGAGCTTTTATTCAGTGTAAAATAAAACAGGCGGCGCCAGGCATACGGCAATCCCCTGGGAAAGGATGAATGTTTTTTAGAAGGAGGTAAATTCCTATGTGTTCTATTATGGGTTACTGCGGCAGCGCCATACTTGATACGTTCCAAAAAGGTTTTCATCGGACGGTATCCAGAGGACCGGATGACAGCCGTATTGTGAATACGGGAAAAGGATTTCTTGGCTTTCACCGCCTTTCTATTATGGGATTAACGCCCCAGGGAATGCAGCCGTTTGAATTAGACGGCAGTTATGTGGTATGTAACGGCGAGATTTATGGGTTTGAAAAGCAAAGGGAAGCGCTGAAACAAAAGGGATATACGTTTCAAAGCGGAAGCGATTGTGAAATTTTGCTGCCCATGTACCGTGAGTACGGCGTAGAAATGTTTGGGATGTTGGATGCAGAGTTTGCCTGCATTTTCTATGATGGAACAACACAGGAGTACGTTGCGGCCAGAGATCCAATTGGAATCCGCCCGTTATATTTCGGATATGACCCTGCAGGTACGCTTCTTTTTGCCAGCGAGGCAAAAAACCTGGTGGGACTTGTGGATAACATTATGCCGTTTCCTCCGGGGCATTATTATAAAAAAGGAAAATTCCATTGTTATTGTGATATGACAAAGGTAGAAACTGTTTGCCATGACGATCTGGAGACTGCCTGCACCACAATTCGAAAAAAGCTGATAGCAGGTGTGGAGAAGCGTCTGGTTGCAGATGCCAAGGTGGGATTTTTGCTTTCCGGGGGCCTTGATTCGTCTCTTGTTTGTGCCATTGCAGCGAGAAAGAGCAACGTACCCATTCGAACGTTTGCCATTGGTATGAGCGAGGACGCCATTGATTTGAAATATGCAAGGCAGGCTGCCGACTATATTGGGAGCGATCATAGAGAATTCTATATGACGCCGGAGGATGTGGTGTCTTCATTGAAAGATGTCATTTATCTCCTGGGAACTTATGATATTACAACCATACGTGCCAGTATAGGGATGTACCTTCTTTGTAAAGCAATCCATGAGCAGACAGATATCCGGGTATTACTGACCGGGGAAATTTCGGATGAGCTGTTCGGGTATAAATACACGGATTTTGCCCCCTCGGCAGCCGCATTCCAAGAAGAGGCGCAAAAACGCATCCGTGAGATTCATATGTATGATGTGCTCCGTGCGGACCGTTGCATTTCAGTAAATGCTTTGGAAGCAAGAGTACCCTTCGGCGACCTTGATTTTGCAGCCTATGTCATGGCTCTTGATCCAGATCAGAAGATCAATAAATATGGAAAAGGGAAATATTTGCTGCGCCATGCTTTTGAAGGGAAGGGGTATTTGCCGGATGAGATCTTGTGGCGTGAGAAAGCAGCGTTTTCTGATGCCGTAGGGCATTCTATGGTGGATTATTTGAAAGAATATGCTAAGGGGCAGTATACGGAAGAAGCGTTTGCCGAAGGGTGTAAAAAGTATGCCCATGCCCGTCCCTTTACGAGAGAATCGCTGCTTTACCGGGAAATTTTTGAAACATATTATCCGGGCCAGGCACAAATGGTGGCTGGATTCTGGATGCCGAATAAGGCCTGGGAGGGGTGCGACGTGGACGATCCATCTGCCAGGGCGCTGCCAAATTACGGGGACAGCGGAAAATAAGCGTTACAAATACTAAATTTTAACGGCTGACTGACATTGACGCAGTCAGCCGTTAAAAATTGGTGCGTTTATGCAAAGCTCTATTTTAGGAAAGAGCGGATCATTTTTCCATATTTCTCCTGATAGGGCTGATAGCGCATAGGAAGGTCCAGCCATGTTTTTTTATCCACAATGCTTTTGTAGTGGGAGAAGGTATCAAAGCCTTCTTTGCCGTGGTAGGAGCCCATGCCGCTTTCCCCGAATCCGCCGAAGCCCATGGAGCTGGTGGCCAGATGGATGATGGTATCGTTGATGCACCCGCCTCCGAAGCCGCAGGAAGCCGTGATTTTTTTTGCCGCTGCCTTATTGCTTGTAAAAATGTACAGGGCTAAAGGATGCTCCATAGAATTGATCTTTGCGATGGCTTCATCAAAATTTTCATAGGTCAAAATAGGCATCAGGGGGCCGAAAATTTCTTCCTGCATGATCGCATCGTCAAAGGTCACATGATCCAGTACCGTGGGTTCGATCTGTAAAGATTCCGGGTTAGAGCCGCCTCCTAAGACGACCTTTTTTTCATCTATCAGCCCCAGAAGCCGATGAAAATGTTTTTCATTGATGATTTTTCCGTAATCGGGATTGGAAAGAGGGCACTCTCCGTATTGGAGCCGCACTTGTTTTTTTATCTCGGATAAAAGGGCGTCCTTCACGGAGCGGTGGCAGTAAATGTAATCCGGGGCCACGCAGGTCTGGCCGCAATTTAAATATTTTCCGAACACAATGCGTTTGGCCGCCAGTTTTAAGTTGGCGGTTTCCTCTACGACACAGGGACTTTTGCCGCCCAGCTCCAGGGTGACAGGAGTCAGATGGGCCGCTGCCTGCCGCATAACATCTTTTCCTACGGACTGGCTTCCGGTAAAGAAAATGTAGTCAAAATGCTGCTGCAAGAGGCAGGCGTTTTCTGCCCGTCCGCCGGTGATGACGGAAATATGGGCCGGATCGAAAAACTGGCTCATAAGTGTTTGAATCACCTGGCTGGTGGCGGGGGAGTAGGCGCTTGGTTTTACCACAGCCGTATTTCCGGCGGCAATGGCGTCTACCAGTGGATCCATGGTCAAGAGGAAGGGGTAATTCCAGGGGCTCATGATCAGCGTGACCCCGTAGGGGGAGGGCTTTTGGAAGCTTCTGGAATGGAATTGTGCCAAAGGGGTAGGCACCCGTTTCTCCTTGGAAAAACGGGGAATATGCTTTATCATATAGGTGATTTCGCTTAAGACAAGACCGATTTCGCACATATAGCTTTCCATATTGCTTTTTCCCAGATCTTTTTTTAAGGCGTTCAGAATTTCTTCTTCCTGGATCGCAAAAACGGCCCTCATTTTTTTCAGTATATAGATTCTTTTGTCTATGGGCAGTGTGGCGCCGGATTGAAAAAACTGGCGCTGCTGTTGTACAATTTGCTGAATTTCTGTTTCGTTCATCATAATCTCCATTCTTTCTTCGTAGTAACCTATCGCTACTTTGCTTCCATCAGTTGCTCATAAAATTGCTCCAGCTCTTTTGCATTCATCAGGACAGGAACGGGGTAGAGGGGATTGGCTTCCCGGTCTGCATAATGAGCCAGTTTTGGAATATCTTCCGGCTGAATTTGGGGTATGGTATCCCCAATCAGGAACCGTTTTTTCATATCCTGTATGGCCTGGATGAAAGCTTCTGCGGCTTCTTCTTTCGGCGTGTCGGAATCGGCCAGTCCGGCTGCAATGGCCAGCCGGTGGAGTTTTTTATGAATGACAGGTCCATAGGATTTTAGGACAAGGGGCAATAGGGTGGCATTGGCAAGCCCGTGGGGGACATTGTATTCTCCTCCCAGGGAATGGGCGACGGCGTGAACATATCCTACATAAGATTTTGTAAATGCGCAGCCGGCGTAAAAGGAGGCTTTCAGCATATTTCGGCGAGCCTCTATGTCATTTCCGTTAAGATAGGCCAGATCTAAATAACGGAAAATGAGATCTACCGCCATCAAGGCGTTTTTTCTGGTTCCATAGGTGGTAGAATTGCCGATGTAGGCTTCCACTGCATGGGTCAGGGCGTCCATGCCGGTGGTGGCGGTAATGGCGGGAGGAAGGCTTAACGTTACTTTGGGATCCAGCACGGCATAACGGGGGATTAATGGGAAATCATTGATCGCGTATTTATGCCTGGTTTGGGCGTCTGTAATAACGGCTGCCAAAGTAGTTTCACTTCCGGTTCCGGCTGTGGTGGGGATGGCGATCAAAAGAGGCAGTTTTTTATGTACTTTCAGAATACCCTTCATTTTAGATAAAGGCTGGCGGGGCTTTACCGCTCTGGCGCCTACGGCTTTGGCACAGTCAATACTGGAGCCGCCGCCGAATCCAATGATGGCGTTGCATGCATGCTCCTGGTAAAGGGTAAGGGCTTCCTGTACGTTATCCGTGGTGGGATTGGCTACGGTTTTATCGTAGAGGATATATGGAATCTGGGCGTTTTTCAATGCTTTTTCCAGACGTTTTGTGATACCTAAGGCTGTAAGACCCGAGTCTGTAATGATCAGGACACAGGAGCGCTTTTTTTTCAAGAGTACTTCCGGGATCGCCTTGACGCTTCCTAGGATTTTGGGCTTCCGGTAGGGAAGAAAGGGAATAGCCACTTTGAAAGCAGTTTGGAAGGTACGGCAATATATTTTTTTGATACGGTTCATGGGATTCATCCTTTCTTTATTTGTAGAAGTGCTTTGAAATACAAAGCATATTGATTATAGTAAGAAATCCATCATTTGTCAATCGGGAATCTTTTGTTGTGTTTCGGGATTTTGCATGGTAATATAGTAGGAGAACAATTGGAAGGATCAGGAGTGAAGAAATGAGGGCAGCTTATTTTTCAGATTTTACAGACAGCCTGGAACGGGAACGGATCCGGGTGCAAGAAATAAAAACAATTCTTGGAGACGGGCAGCTATTTGGGGTCATGAGCGGAAACTATCTTCAGGACGGGTTCCCTGCCGGAGAACCAAAGAAGGCCAGGGCCGAAAAGGCGTTAAAAGCGGGAGTAGATCTGGTGCTGGAGCAGTCAAATTATGCTTCCCTTTCCAGTCTTGGAATTTATGCTTTTGGCGGGGTGCGAATATTAGATAAGCTGGGGTGCGTGGATACCCTGGTATTGGAGACGGAGCAGGCTTCGTTGGAACAGTTGTTGGAAATCGCATATGTATTGATCGCGAATACCCGGGAATTTCAACAGAGCGTCAGCCGCCATAAAGAGAAGGGGCTGGTTTTCTATGAAGCCCAGGCAGAAGCTGTCGGGGAATTCGTGGAACAGGGCAAAGAGATCATGAGTAGTTTGTATAATATTTTTGCAGTGGAATGCATCAAGTCCTTAAAACTTATGTACAGCAGTATTTCCTGTATCTGTATCCCAAGGAGCCCAGGCAGGGAAGGAGGCGGGAGAGAGCGGATGACCCGCCATCTTTCCCAGTACCTGGAATACCAGCTTTATTTTTCAGAAACCCATTTATCGGATATTTACGGCGGCTATGAAGAACTGACGAACAGGATTCTGCGCTATCGGGAAGGGTTTGTGGATTTTCAGCAGTTTTCCAGGCAGATTGCAGGAGAGGAAAAAGATGTGTTTGACGTGCGGAAGTACTTTTTGCGCCTGATGTGCGGCATGACGAAGTCATCTATAGCTATATGGCGGATGTATGATTTTTCTCCTTACTGCCGGGTTTATGCAGAGGAGGAGGCTTTGCGAAAGGAGTTAAAGGAATCCAATAGAATGGTGATCCTAGACGGGCAGAGGATTCCGGAAATGGATCGTTCCAAACGGGATCTGCTAAGACAGGAGGAGCGGGCAGAATGGCTGTACCGGCTGCAGATGAGAGAAAAGGAGTGAACAGGAAGCTATGACATAGGACGTCTGTCATAAGATAGTAAAAGCGTTACTAATTTGAAGAAAAAATAGATCAGAAAAGGAGAAAATAATGGGAAAAACAATCAAAAGATTATTACTTATGGTTTTGACAATTGCAGTATTGGTTGGAATGCAGCCTGTTCAGACAGAGGCGGCGTCCGTAAAATTAAATAAAACAAAAACGACAATTTATGTGGGGAGCAGTACCACTTTAAAATTGTCGAATGCTTCCGGGAAAAAAGTGTGGAGCAGCAGCAACCGAGGGGTAGCTACAGTTACAAATAGTGGAAAAGTAACAGCTAAGAAGGCCGGGAAAGCTACGATTACGGTAAAATATAATAACAAAAAATACAAATGTCAGGTTACGGTAAAAAAACCATATTTAAACAAAACAAGTAAAACCATTTATAAGGGAAAGTCGTATACGTTAAAAATTACAGGAACAAAAGCCGTATCCTGGAAGAGCAGCAACAAAAGTATTGCAACCGTAAATGGGAAAGGAACGGTCACTGCCAAAAAAGCCGGGAAAGCTACCATTACATGTAAAGGAAAGGACGGAAAATCTTATAAATGCAAAATCACTGTTAAGAATAAACAAACTTCTGCATTGACGGCTGATAAGGTATATCAATCCATCATAGCGATGAAATCTAAATATCCAGAAGGAATGCGCTGGACCAATGATAACTATTATCAATGGAAAGGGGGCGTTTTTTCTGGAGGATATGGCTGCGCCGGGTTTGCTTTTGCAATGAGTGATGCAGCGTTTGGAAATCTGCCGGCTCGTATGCATTATGATTTTTCTGAAATCAAAGTAGGGGACATTGTGCGTATAAATTATGGCAGCCATTCAGTGATTGTCTTGAAGGTCCAGAAAGACAGCGTGACGGTAGCGGAAGGAAATTATAACAGCTCCATTCACTGGGGAAGAGAAATTACAATGGCAGAAATAAAAGCATCAGGGACTTATGTAATGACTCGTTATCCGAAGTAAGGAACGTAAGTCTTATAGAATTATTTTGGCGGGAAAGGAAAACGGCAGAGAAATTGTAATGGCGGGAATATTGGAAAATAAGAGAAATTATATCTGTGCAGGTCTTCTGGCCCATGTAGACGCCGGTAAAACCACGTTGGCGGAAGGACTTTTGTATGTGAACGGCAATATCCGGAAATTAGGCAGAGTAGACCATAAAGATGCATTCCTGGATACGTATGGAATGGAGCGGGAGCGGGGGATTACTATTTTTTCCAAACAGGCCCGCCTTGATCTGGGAGAGAAGGAGATTATCCTTTTGGATACCCCAGGCCATGCAGATTTTTCTGGGGAGATGGAACGTACCCTGCAGGTTTTGGACTATGCCGTTCTTGTCATTAGCGGGGCGGACGGCGTGCAAGGGCATACACAGCTTTTGTGGAAGCTGTTAGCCCGCTATCAAATACCGGTGTTTGTATTTATCAATAAAATGGATCAGGAGGGTACAAACCAGGAAGCGCTTATGGAAGAGGTACATATGCGCCTGTCGGAAAACTGTATTGATTTTACCAAAACCTCCCAGGAGGAATTTTGGGAGAATCTGGCGTTATGTGAAGAATCTGCGATGGAACAATATTTGGGGCGGGGATTCATCCCAGAAGAGCATATTAGAAATATGATCCTGGAGCGGAAGGTATTTCCCTGTTACTTTGGATCTGCCTTGAAGCTTTGGGGCGTGGAAACCCTGACAGAAGGGATTTCACGATATACAAAATGCAAGGAATACCCGGATACCTTTGGAGCCCGGGTTTTTAAGATATCCCGGGATGAGCGGGGAAACCGTCTGACCCATATGAAAATTACCGGCGGGAGCCTGAAGGTAAAGGATCCGTTATGGGGCAAAGTCCAAAAGGGATATGCCCTAGGGCAAGGGGAGGCAGAGGTATGGCAGGAGAAAGCAGACCAACTGCGGTTTTATTCCGGCAGCGGCTATGAGTTTTGGAATGAAGCGGGGGCCGGGAGCATCTGTGCCGTTACAGGTCTGACTCAAACCTTTGCGGGAGAAGGGTTGGGAGCGGAAGAGGATGATATACTGCCGCTGCTTGCCCCTGTCCTGAATTACCGCCTTTTGCCGCCGGAGGGGTGCAATATGCACACTTTCTTGCGCCAGCTTTCGGAATTAGAGGAAGAAGAACCGCTTTTGCATATTCTTTGGCGGGAAGAGGTGGGGGAGATCCACGTTCAGCTTATGGGAGAAGTGCAGATTGAAGTGTTACAGGCTATGATCCTGGAACGGTTTGGAGTGTCCGTGGAATTTGGAGAAGGAAGCATCGTCTACAAAGAGACCTTGGCTGAACCGGTGGAAGGGGTAGGCCATTTTGAACCACTGCGCCATTATGCGGAGGTACACCTTCTGATGGAGCCGGGAGAGCCGGGCAGCGGGCTTGTGTTTTCCTCCTCCTGCAGCGAGGATATGCTGGATGGGAACTGGCAGCGCCTGATCTTGACCCATTTAGAGGAGAAAAAGCATAAAGGCGTACTGACCGGTTCCGATATCACGGATATGAAGATCACACTAATTGCAGGACGGGCCCACCAGAAGCATACGGAAGGCGGTGATTTCCGACAGGCCACTTACCGGGCTTTGCGGCAGGGGTTAAAAATGGGAAAATGCCGCTTATTGGAACCGGTATATGAATTTTGCCTGGAAGTACCAGATGAAATGATAGGCCGGGCGATGACGGATATCCGCCGGATGCATGGGACATGCCTTGGGCCGGAGCTTTTACATGGACAGGAAGGAATGTCCCTGCTGACAGGGACGGTTCCCGCAGCGGCTATGCAGGGCTATCAGGCTCAGGTCATTTCCTATACAAAAGGAAAAGGGAGAATGTCCTGCAGCTTGAAAGGCTATGAGCCGTGTCATAATGAAGCGGAAGTGATAGAGGAGATGGGTTACGATTCGGAGCGGGATTTGGAAAATCCTGCCGGTTCTGTTTTTTGCGCCCACGGGGCGGGATTTTTGGTGGATTACAGTCAGGTATACGACTATATGCATGTGGAAGGACGCCTGGCCTCTAAAAGAGCCAGAAGGGAAGAAGAGATTCAGGAGGATTCCCCTTACGTACCGCCTAGGGAGAATGATGAAAAAGAGCTGGAAGAGATTTTCCGGCGCACATATGGAAATAAGGGCGCAGAGCCCAAGAGCTGGAAAAAAAAGACCGTTCATAAGGCGATGGAGCCCTCCTCCTACGGAACCGATTCCAACCGGAAAAAAGTATCGGATGGCAAAGAATATCTTTTGGTGGACGGATATAATATTATTTTTGGCTGGGAAGAGCTGAATGAGCTGGCTCAGACAGATATTGGGGCGGCCCGGGGAATGCTGATGGATGTATTAAGCAATTACCAAGGATATAAAAAAAACACGCTGATTCTTGTATTTGATGCATACAAGGTAGAGGGGAATCCCGGAACCACGGAAAAATATCACAATATATATGTGGTATATACAAAAGAAGCGGAAACAGCGGATCAGTATATTGAAAAAGCCACCCACGAAATTGCAGGAAAACATAAGGTTACAGTGGCTACCTCCGATGGTTTGGAGCAAATGATCATTTTAGGACAGGGAGCTGTGCGCATGTCCGCAAAAGGGCTTCGGGAAGAACTTAAGGCGGCCAATCAAGAAATCTCCCAAATATTAGGCCATAGAAAGGCAACGGGGGGTAAGAACTATTTGTTTGACCAGCTGCCCAGGGAGCTGTCCGGGCAATTGGAAAAAATCCGTTTAGGGCGCACAGACAAAACACACAAGTAATTAGAAAAAGATGGCGGCATCATGACTGCCTTAAAAATAAGAGAACAGGAGTCAATATGGGAATCATCAACAGAACACCAAGGATAACGTATCTGATTGACAGTGAGAATGTAAGCGATGCATGGGTCCGCCTCTTGCCTGAATTGAAAAAAAGAGACAGGATTGTTATATTTTATACGGAAAATACATCCAATCTGGCGGCAGACAGTGTGAAGATGATTACGGAATATAAAAAATATGACATAACATGGGAAAAGTGCTTTACCGGAAACAATGCTCTGGATTTTCAGCTGGTGTCCAGGCTGGGGTTTTATATTTGCCAGGAGCCGAAAGATGAATATGTCATCATGTCCAATGATACCGGGTATGACGCGGCGATCAAGTACTGGGTTCAGGCGGGATATACTTTAAAACGCATTCCCGGGCATACGGGAAAAACGGCGAAGAAAGAGCGTAAGCCCCTGCTTCCTGGCCCGTCCCGAGACTATAAAAAAGGGAAAAAACCGCAGGTTAAGAAAAACATACCGATAAAAGTGAATGTGCTGCCCACACAGAAGGGCGGGGCCGCCAAACAAATAGAAGAGAAAGAACAGGCCGTCCTGCTGCCTGCTGAGAGAAAAGAAGCCGCCATGGCGCCAAAGGAACAGGAAGCAGCGTCTTTCCAGACCCAGGACAAGAAAGAGGAGAAAACTGTTCTAAAGCCGGTTTCGCCGCCGCGGCCGGCAGCAGAGGAATTCCAGATTCCGGTGGAATGTGTGCTGAAGCTTTGCAGATCTATTCCGATTCATAAGATAAGCTGGCTTCATGAAGCTTTGGTAGCTCTGTTGGGGTCAGAAGACGGACGGGAGGTTTATTATTTTTTAAAGGACAATCAGGAATTTAAAGATAAATTTGCGGGTCTTTATATCCAGGATCAAAATGAGCGGATCTACAATTACATCCGGACAGTGCTATCCAGCCGCCGCTTAGAAACCATTGATACAGAAAAACTGCGGGAGCTGCTTATTCAATATGCACCCACCGATTTCAGTGGGATTTACCGGGGAATGGTGGAAACCTTTGGCAAAGAGAAGGGCTCGAAATATTACGCGGCTTTAAAACCGCATATCCGTATGATCCGAAGACTGTGAGTTCGGCTGTTTTTCGAGGCATGTGCCTCCATTGTCCGCATTTGCTTCGTGTATAGTGGAAATACGTAAAATAATTATTGTAAATCGATAAAAATATATTGCAATTCATTCTTTTCTCTGATATACTGTTTCTGTCAGATGAATTAGAGAACAGTGTTTTTGAGACATATTGCTGCGTAAATTCTGGCGGCAATATGTTTCCAAGAACAAGAAATGGAGGAAATTTTATGGAACAGATTCGGATTGCAAACATTTTAAAAGCGGTTTCCGTGGGAGCAGCCCTGGCAGGCGCCGTGTTCTTTTGCTGGTATGTGCCAAATGTAGTTGACAGTATTGCATTTGATTATCCAGAGGCGGCCTGGCTGAAATGGCCCGGCCTTGCAGGAATATGGGGCATCGGTGTTCTTTGCTATCTGGCTTTGTGGGAGTTTTGGCGCATTTGTACCCGTATTGGAAAAGACAATAGCTTTTGTCAGGAGAATGCCCGTTCCATGAGACATATTGGAATCTTGGCTTTTTTGGCTTTGGCTTTGCTCATGGGCGGTTCTGTGTTTTTAATATGTATCCACTACATGAGCGGCGCTTTTGCATTAGCAGCCGCATTTGCCATGTGTATTGCCGGAGGGATTGGCATTGTATGTCTGGCTTTGTCCGTTCTGATCAAAAATGCGGCAAAATTAAAAGAAGAGAATGATTTGACAATTTGAAGGATGGGAGAATAGATATGATTATTGTAAATATTGATGTGATGCTGGCAAAGCGCAAAATGAGCGTGACGCAGCTTTCTCGTCAGGTAGGTATTACAATGGCCAATATTTCCATCCTGAAAAATGGAAAAGCAAAGGCCATAAAGGTGGAAACGCTGAATAAGATCTGTGAAGCCCTCCAGTGCCAGCCCGGGGATATCCTGGAATGGCGCAGGGAATCTTCGGATCAGGAGGGGTAATATGGAAATATGGAGAAATCTGTTCACGGGTTTTCTTTATGCCGGGCTGTTTGGACTGCCCGCAGCCCTCACAGGATTCCACGTGGTTCTCTTATGCTTGAAGGAATATGGAAGCATGCTTCGCAGGTGGAGAAATGCCCTGGAAGTGATAACGGTATTTTTAGGAAGCTTGTATACTTTTGGATATTTACTGGTGGAAAGTGTGGAGCTCACAGCGGACTGGCCGGTGCAGCTGAGCAACGATCAGGTGCATACGCCGGTGGCCACCTTTGGGTGGCCTACCATAGCGGTATTGGCCTGTATGGGCATTGTGGGATATTTGATCCTCAGGCTGATTCCTCTGCGATATATGCCCCCTTTGGTGGTTGTGCTTGGAATCTCTTTTGTATATGCGGGGATTCTGGTAAATATTTTGTGGTGTATACAGGTAAGCAAGGGAGAATACAGCCTGTTGGCGCTGTTTCCCATAAACTGCATCATGATGGCGCTGATCCAGATCAAGGATCTGATGAGACAATGGAATAGTATGCAGCGGGAGGAGCCGAAAACATATTCCCATCCGTTTTTGCAAACATGCAGCCGTCTGCTGGATCATGCGGCTCTTTGGCCGGTGGCGGCGCTGGTACTGTTTTTGCCTGTATTTGGAGCGGTCATTGGGACTTTGGTCCTGCTGGGGCAGCGGCCGGATGATGTTATCACCGCCTTCACCCAGACCAGTGAATGGAATCTGTCCCAAAAGGTTTCTCCTCAGAATATTTATTACGATGAGCATTATCTGTGTACCGTGGCGGCGGGAGGACATAAAAAAATCGTGAAGCCCCAGCGTCTGGGAGTACGTCACGGCCATAAAGTGATTGTAAATCGTCAGTTATGTATTGCCAATGCCTTTGAACAGATTCTGGAAGAGCGTGTGCCAAGAATCCATAGAAGGATCCGCAGATTTTATGATACCTATGGATTTCCCATTGCAAGGGGGATCCGGTCTCCTTATACAGCGGATTTGGTGTATGTATTGATGAAACCTCTGGAGTGGATGTTTTTGGCAGTTATCTATGTTTGTGATGTGAAGCCTGAGAACCGGATTGCAGTGATGTATTTGCCGCCTGTTACTATAGAGAGCAAAACCCTCGGGGACAAGCGGGCAGGATGTTAAGAAAACGGAAAGAAAGCGGGGAATAGTTGTTATGGGTTCTTTCTTTATTCTAGAATAGCTTATGGGAGCGTACAGAATCTCCGGAGGCGTGACTACAGGCCCTATAACGGTGCCTTTTATCATGTCTTCGGTATTGGTATTGCTTCGGTTCGAAGCGATAAGAATTCCAGCGGCGGCAGTATGGATGCAGGATGGAGTAATCAATAGCTTGGAAGGAGCGGGAAGTATGCAGCAGACGATGGAAGAAGAAGCATGGCATGAATACGGAGGCAGGAGCCATGATCTGCTCCGTAGCCATAGACCAAATGCAAAGGTTGGGATAATATGGAGACAAGAGTAGCGATTATTGGAGTGATTGTGGAGGAGGAGGCATCGGTGGAGAAGCTGAACCAGCTCCTTCACCATTACAGTCTGTATATTGTGGGACGTATGGGGATACCTTACCGGGAGAAGGGAATCAACATCATCAGTATTGCCATAGACGCGCCCCAGGATATCATCAGCGCCCTGTCAGGGAAGCTGGGGGCTTTAAAAGGGGTAAGCTGCAAAGCAGTATATTCTAAGGTATAAAAAGCAGACAAATATGATGGAGGTATTTCTATGAGCTTCAACCAGACGCCTTCTTCCAACCGGATCCACATCGGTTTTTTCGGAAGAAGGAATGCAGGAAAATCCAGTGTTGTAAACGCAGTTACCGGGCAGGAGCTGGCAGTGGTATCAGATGTGAAAGGAACCACCACCGATCCGGTGCAAAAGGCTATGGAGCTCTTGCCTTTGGGGCCGGTAGTGATCATCGATACGCCGGGAATTGACGATGAAGGGGCGTTGGGCGAGCTTCGGGTAAAAAAAACCCGGCAGACGCTGAATAAAACAGATGTGGCCGTGTTGGTGGTGGACATTCGGGAAGGGAAAAGCGCTGCGGACGAAGCATTGATCACTTTATTTACGGAGAAAGATCTTCCTTATTTGGTGGTATATAATAAGGCGGATTTACTGGCGGATAAGCAGGAAGGGACAAAATCCTTTGGTCATTTGGAGCTTTCTGTCAGCGCCAAAACAAAAGAAGGGATCCAGGAACTGAAAGAACGTCTTGCTTCCCTGGCAAAGCAGGAGGAGAGTGGCAGAAGGATTGTAAGTGATTTGGTGGATCCTTCTGATTTTGTGGTGCTGGTGGTGCCCATTGATCAGGCGGCGCCTAAGGGGCGTCTCATTTTGCCCCAGCAGCAGACGATTCGGGATTTACTGGAAGCGGACGCAGTTACAGTCGTGGTGAAAGAAGACAGACTGGCAGAAACATTGCGCCAACTGGGCAAAAAGCCCAGGCTGGTCATTACCGACAGCCAGGTATTTGCCCAGGCGGCGAAAGATACGCCGACAGATGTGCCGTTGACTTCTTTTTCCATTTTATTTGCCAGATATAAGGGGAATCTCCGAAGCCTTGTCCGAGGGGCGGCTGCCATAGACCGGCTCAGGGACGGGGATCAGGTTTTGATTTCCGAGGGGTGTACCCACCACAGGCAGTGCGACGATATCGGTTCTGTGAAGCTGCCCCGGTGGCTTGCAGAGTATACCGGTAAGCAGCTTACGATCTCCCTTTCTTCCGGCACGGAGTTTCCGGAGAATCTTAGTGATTACCAGTTGGTGATTCATTGCGGCGGGTGTATGCTGAATGAGCGGGAGATGAAGTATCGGATGAAATGTGCCAAAGAGGCTGAAGTCCCCATGACGAATTATGGGGTTGCCATTGCCTTTATGAAAGGGATTTTAGAGAGAAGCTTGGAGGTGTTTCCCGAGGTGTTGGGGGAATTATTGGAGAAGTGAGATAGGTGTGGGGGTTTTGGAAACGGACGGCAAAGCAGGGCGGCCTTTCCTCACGAAAACTGGTGCAACGCTGCGGCGGACTAACTGCTGAGCGGTTTCATATTGCATTGTCGCTTGATCCTCAAGAAACAAATTATTGTGAATCAGACAATCCTGCTATGATTGCAAGCCATCTTGCTTCTAAGATAAGAATGAAAGAAAGCGCTAAGGACAGGAAGTCTGAGGATGGGAAAAATGTAATGAATGTGAAAGGAAATATAACTGGAATCCAATATGTTTTTCACAATGTGAATGGAGGAATTCAGAGTTATTAAACAAAAAGGAACAAGAAGCCGTTGCCCAGGATGAGGCTGCGTTTTTGCGGGAATTACACAGTATTTCCTATGATCCGGAAAATGAGTTTTTTCTGTCCGCCCAGCAAAATAAGTTTTGCTGGGAGATGAAAGAAAAGACAAAAATCTGATGGAAAAAGGAATCCATGAACTGTCCGGGATTCCTATCAGACATCAAAATAAAATATAAAAAAAGAGGTAGAACATGAAAGAAAAAAATATTGATTTACAGAACAAAACCATCCTGATTACAGGCGCAGCAGGCTTCATCGGCGGTAATCTTGCGGTAAAATTGTTTGAGACCGTCTCCCCCATAACGATTGTCGGGATCGACAATATGAATGATTATTATGACGTATCCATCAAAGAATACCGGCTGCGCCAGATTGAGGCAGCATCATCCAAAAGAGAGGGCCAGTCCTGGCATTTTGTGGAAGCGTCCATTGCAGACCGGGAGGCTCTGGAGAATGTATTTGAACAATTCTGCCCGTCGGTAGTGGTAAATCTTGCGGCCCAGGCAGGGGTGCGGTATTCCATTTCCAACCCGGACGTATATCTGGAATCCAATCTCATTGGATTTTATAATATCCTGGAAGCCTGTCGCCATTCTTATGACGGCGGTAAGAAGGGGGTAGAACATTTGGTGTATGCGTCCTCCTCTTCTGTTTATGGGGCAAATGAAAAGATTCCCTATTCCACGGAGGACAAAACAGACCAGCCGGTGTCCCTGTATGCGGCTACCAAGAAAAGCAACGAACTTTTGGCCCATGCTTACAGCAAGCTTTATGATATTCCCTCCACCGGACTTAGGTTCTTTACGGTATACGGCCCGGCAGGGCGGCCGGACATGGCGTATTTCGGATTTACCGATAAGCTGAGAAAGGGCCAGCCCATTCGGATTTTCAATTATGGGAACTGCAAACGTGATTTTACCTACATTGACGATATTGTGGAAGGAGTTCTGCGGGTGATGCAGGCGGCGCCGGAGAAAAAAGCCGGCGGGGACGGGCTTCCCCTGCCCCCCGTTGGCGTTTATAATATCGGCAATAGTCATCCGGAGAATCTGTTGGATTTCGTGGATATCCTGCAGCAGGAACTGGTGCGGGCCGGGGTGCTTCCCAAAGATTATGATTTTGAGGCCCATAAGGAGTTGGTGCCTATGCAGCCTGGGGATGTGGCCGTTACGTATGCGGACACCGCTCCTTTGGAGGAAGACTTCGGATTTCGGCCAAGTACAAGCTTGCGGGAGGGACTTCGGAAGTTTGCCCAATGGTATGGGGAGTTCTATGGAAAAATTTGAAGCTACTAAATTTGATGGGAGAGATTCAGTAGGAAGAGGGACGAATGAAAGTATTATGTATATCAGCTTCCAATATTTTGCATAGCGAAGAAAATAGTATTTCGCAAATTCTTTGTTTTAAAATTTCTGAGATTTTATCAGAGATTGTTGTAAAAGAAGTATACCCAAAGGGCACCCCGTATGCCACGCCCTTTGGGCAGGCAATTAAGGTATACCAGTAGGCACACCGCATGCCAGGCCTTTCAGACGGTGTGCCCAGATTATTTGGTCATCATTTTAGCAAAGCGGAAAAAGAAAAAATTTTGAAGATAGGGAACGGATAGGAAACGAAGCGTTTTTCGGGGATGACGAATCGACATACAACCGCTATTTTTGGCAAATAAACATACCATATTCCTTGGGGATGTTCAGAACGCCATGTATCATTTCTTTTTCTAATAGTTCCTTTAATGTCTGCCTGTCGAGTTCTGCAACAGGCGGCCGATGGGTCAAGGAGTAGATATAATCCAATACATCATCCACATTGGTAACAGCTAAGGAATCCTGATAATCCAACCTTTGAATATGTGAAAAATGATTTTTTAATATCTTACATCCGTTTTGCAGTGTAAAACGTTTATTTGTAGTATCTGTGATACCAAAATTTTTACAAAGCCCTGCAATAAAAGGCATAATTCCATTTTCGCCATAGGTAGCGCAATAGAAATATCCGTCTTTTTTCAGTACCCGTCTGACTTGTATTGTTCTTTCACAGCGTTTGGTTGGTAAATTGGTTCCATATTGCCTCCTTTGGCAACCGCTATGTTACAGTTTATCCCTCTTAATCTTTTCCAAAATCCGGTTTTGCTTACGGACTTGCAGCCATAAATGAATATAGTAAATGATAGCTCCTATCACATATGGGATGGAAAATGAGACGGTTAGATCTCTATACCCGTTAGGGTGAATATCTGTAACATAGGACGCAGCTTTTAAAGAAATCAAGATAACGGCGATAGCAATCAGATATTGAATGACCATCATAGCCAGGGGGGAAAATCGTTCCAGTCTATAATGCTGGGAAAGGACCCCCACGCCCAATACGCTTAACAGGAAAAACAAAAACAGGTTCAATTGGGTAGGATTCATTTCCCTTTTCACAGAAATCTCAAAAATTGTGAATACGATAGATAGAACCGTATAAGTGATGCAAATAATGGGAATTACATTTTTCTTATGGATCAGCTTCATTTTGAAATCCTCCCTGACTCATTGTGTGAAGAAATGAATTAAATTTGGCTTTATAGCTCCTGTTTATTTGAATTTTTTCGCCATTATCCAGCAACGCCATGACACGCATATTGATTTCAGGCTTTAAAGTGTTGATTTTATAAATATTCAATACGGTTGACTTGCTTACCCGTATAAACCCTAATTCAAAATAGGCATGTTCCAAATCCTGAAGACGGACGTCAAGTCCTATTACATCATGATCAAGATAAGCAAATGTTTTTTTATCGACCGACTCAAAGTAGTAGACGTCCTGTAAGGAAAATATGATTTTTTTGTCATTTACTTTCCCCAAAAGCTTTTGATGATGTTTTCTTAAAAAATCCAGGATTTCCTTTACTTCCGTTGTTTTCTTTCGATAATACACATCGATTCTGTCTTCCGGAAGCTCCTTTTGCTGATATTCGTTGACTTTCAATTCTGTTTTCCTCATTAACGCTCATTATATCATGAATCAGAGATTCATGACCGCCATTCGCCGTTCGTCCAACATGTAAACATGTTCTCCTCACTAACGCTCATTATATCATGAACATGAGGGCGATTACTATATAGGAAATTTTAAAATTTTTATGGAGGATCATATAAACGCTTCCAAATAGCAGAGATTGAATCACAGAAAAGATACCAGTTGAAATTCCCTGTGAAAAAATATGGACAAGTCCCCATGTGCCTGCAAGAAAAATTCCACCAAATGGAAGAAATTTGATAGTGCCAAACCATCCTTCTAATGCTTCCTGGCCATAGGCTATGATCAGCAGCACTAATAAACTTTCAAATCCATAATACATGTATTGGACAAGAAACCTGCCGAAACCGAGATGGGACAGTTCCATCAGGGGCTTTAATCCGTTCCACGCAAACGAAGTGTAAATAATAGATAGGGACATTATGATAATGACGGCAATCAGGTCGTTTCTTTTGGCGCGTATATTGGGAATCTCGGGCAAACGTTTTACTAATGCGGCTCCAAAACATCCCCATAGGAAGCATGTGGTGATCCAGTGGATTACCTGTTTCACAGCAGACCAGGTTTCGGGATCCTGTCCGTATAAATTCGTTTCGACCATCATAATTAACAGTTCCATACCCAATCCGCCGAAGGCGTAAAAGGCATATCCGATATAGTCGGCAGGTGTTTTTGTTTTTAAGATTGCTTTTTCTTTCATGGCAAATACCTCTCTTTCTGGTTGCATTATAGGGCGCTGGTTGTTTTTGGGCAATATCACTTCTACCCACTTGCATTTTTGCCGGACTAAGCTGCATTTTTGTAGTTTAAAGGGGTATTTGGTCTGGTGAATGTTTTTTAGAAAGAATAATGTATTATGACATAATCAAATAACCGAGGAGGAGAGAAGCCATAAATAAAAAGGTATTAAATGAGATTTAGAGAACTTTACGGATCAAAGGGGTGGATATGTAGTAGAATATCCGGATCTACCAAGTTGTGTGACCGAAGGAAAGACGGAACGAAGATTATTGAAATATGGGGATGGATGCTGCCAGTATTAGGAGATTCTTAATCTGTTCGGGAATCCCGAAATGTTCATTTGAATCTATCCCCAATGTTTAAAACATGTTGAGGAAACAGAAACATTCAATTATAATGGAGGAAAGCTTATGGCAAATGACTTAAAATGGTATCAGAATCATGTTCTGTGGAGGCGGCTGCATGACAGGCGCAAGAATGACGTGTCTTTTATTGTAGCGGATCAGATCAACCTGTATGAGCAGCAAAGTACCTATTCTTCCAATATGCCGCTGCGGGGGCTTTTCTATTTTTCCCAGCAATACGAAGGGTTTATCGTCAGGCAGAAACATAATCTATACGGTTCTAAATTAGTCAAGCTGCCGACGCCCCAATACATCGTTTTTTATAATGGAAAGAAGAACCAGCCGGATCAGGAGGAGTTATTGCTATCGGATGCCTATGAGGCAGGGCGCGGTTCCGGCTGCCTGGAATGCAGGGCGCAGCTTTTGAATATCAACCGGGGCCATAATAAAGCGTTAATGGAAAAGTGCAGGCGGTTATGGGAATATTCCGAATTTGTAGCGGAAGTCAACGAAAATCTGGAACAAGGGATGGGATTAAACTCAGCCGTGGTTCAGGCAATGGAGGATTGTATCCAAAGAGGGATTCTTGAGGATATTCTAATAAAAAATAAAGCGGAGGTGCTTCATATGATACTAACAGAGTATGATGAAAAGAAACATATGAGAGATACGTATAAAGAAGGAGAAGAGGAAGGCTATAAAAAAGGAGAAAAGGAAGGGTATAGAAAAGGAGAACTGACGGGTTACCAGAAAGGAAAATATGCCCAGTTAGAGCTTCAAGTCAGAAAGAAACTGCAGCGGGGACAAACAGTTGGAATGATTGCAGAAGCGTTGGAGGAGGAGCCGGAAGTAATCGAAAAAATTATAGATCAGATGGAAGAAGCAAAAGAAATGGTCTGACGAATATCCGAATGTACGGCTTGCTTGGCATTCAGAATTGAAAAACGGATGGTGTGTGGATGTGGTGGATGAAAAACCCATTGGGAACAGATAGAACGAGGGGATGGAGGGCGTCATGGACAAAAGAACGGTAGCAGTTTCTTACAGATGACGTCTTTCTTCATGTTTCTGTTTATGCCTTTGTTTGTAGGATTTTTGCAGCGGGAGATAAAAATATTCGCCAGGGATTGACACTGATGAAAAGAATAAAGAGAGACGCTTCATGAAAATAAAATACATGAATTTCCTCAAACAGGGACACTATAACAGAGACGGAAGGATTAGAGAATCCGCCCCTGTTTTTATTATAAGAAAGAACGAGGAAACAACCATGGAACGGAAAATGAACCCTAGGAAAGCAGCGATCATCGGCTGTGGTTTTGTGGGCGCAGCCACCGCCTTTACCCTGATGCAGAGCAGGCTTTTTACAGAACTGGTATTACTGGATGCAAATTTTGATAAAGCGGATGGAGAGGCAAAGGACATTGCCCATGGCATCCCCTTTGCCGGGCAGATGGAGATCTATGCCGGGAATTACGACGATATCGGGGATGCGGCTGTGATCATAGTTACGGCGGGAGCAAACCAGAAGCCGGAGGAAACCAGGCTTGACCTGGTGCATAGGAATGTGGCCATCTATCAGAATATTATTCCGCAAATAGCAAGACAGCGGTTTAAGGGGATTCTTTTGATCGTCTCCAATCCGGTGGATATCCTCACCTATGCGGCCGTAAAATTAAGTGGGTTTCCCGAACACCGGGTCATTGGGTCAGGGACGGTGCTTGATACGGCAAGGCTGAAATATGCGTTAAGCCAACATTTGGGGGTGGACAGCCGAAGCATCCATTCCTTTATCATCGGAGAACACGGGGATAGTGAGATTGCTGCCTTTAGCAGCGCCAATATATCGGGGATTCCATTAAATAATTTCTGTGAGCTCCGGGGGCATTTCTGTCATGAAGAGGCGATGGAAGAGATTTCGGAAAATGTGAAAAACTGCGCCTATGAGATTATCGCCAAAAAGCAGGCCACTTATTATGGAATTGCGATGTCTGTCAAACGGATCTGCCAGTGTATCATGATGAATGAAAGATCTATCTTACCCATATCTGCCATGATGCATGGAGAATACGGCATCAGCGGGATTGCTTTGAGCATGCCTGCGGTGGTAGGAATGAATGGGATTGAAACTCATGTGCCCATTGCGTTAAATGAGGAGGAGAAGAGGCAGCTGTTACATTCGGCAGAGATATTGAAAGGGATTGTAGAGGAGCTTGATTTGTGAAATAGAAAAGGTGTCTTGTGTTAGAATGCTTTTTTGGGTATACTTGTGGACAGTAGGCTGCACGGATTGCGTTTTGTTGGGTTTATTGAAGCGGTAAGGCAGGCGTCGGGGATGCCGGTTGATGTTTTTGATGTATCTCATATAGAAAAAGGTTCTACCATTGATTGTGAGATTAAGACTACCGGAGTAACAATATATGAGAAATAAAATGATTTTACGAAAAATGCAGACTTATACTATGAAATTGTTGAAGTACTGTGAAGGTTATACTTATGAAACTTTTCAGGCAGATTCAAAGTTAGTAGACGCGGTGTGTGTTTAATCTTAGCCAAATTTGAGAGCTGTGCCATATTTTGGATGATGCGTTTATAGAAGGACATCCAGATGTACCCTGGAGAGAAATGTATGGTCTATGTAACCGCATTGTTCACGATTATGAAGGAGTACACTTACTTCTTATTTGGGAAATAATTAGTGAAGACCTTCCGGCATTAAAAGGAATGCTACAAGAGTTAGGCGATGGAGCAGATAATTTATGAGAGCTTACGGTAGAGGCTTCAAAGGTTACAAATTTTCTGTTTTTCAGAAACGGATAATGATTGACCACCTGCCCTGCTATGAAGTATAATATGACTATGTACCCTCCGTTTACAAAAACGCGTATGCTTTTGTAATCAGAGGGTAAATGCCTGGAATAAAAATGTGATAAGGAAGAGAGGGTATAATTTTGAGACAGTTTTTCGGAATGAGCCAGAGCGGAAATCTGCAGGAAGCGGTCCGCGGGCTGAGTCATCCCCAGTTGATCATGCTGCTGTCCAATGGCGACCAGTTTGAAGCACATGTGAAAAAGCTGGAAGAACTTTATCCGGAGGTTCCAAGTATCGGATGCATCGGCATGTGTTATGATACAAGAGTAGTGACAAAGGGCGTTGGAGTAATTGCTTTTTATGATGGCGTCACCGCAGCGGCCAATGTGCTGGAAGAGGTTTCGGTCATGCCGGTGAAATACATAGAACGGCTGGAGAAAGATGTGCAGAATATCAAAGGTTCCCATGAAGATACGATTTGCATTGACTTTTGTTCTGGCAATGACGCCTGTGCGCTGACAACCATATACAGCGTTTTAAAACGAAGGAGTATCTCTCTGGTAGGCGGAACTGGGGATGCAGGAAAAGTTTCTGCAAACGGTAGGGTCTATCAAGATGCGGTGGCATATGCCATAGTAAAAAATAATCACGGAAGAGTAAAGGCATACAAAGAGAATATCTACCACAAGATGGGCGATTACCGGTTCATTGCTTCCAACACAGACAAAGCCAATTACATGATCGGCAGGCTGAACGGAAAGCCTGCCAAACAAGTATATCAGGACATTCTCCACGTAACAGAACAGGAAATACAGACCCGGACCTTTAAGAATCCTTTTGGAAAAATAAACGGTGATGAGACCTGTATTATTTCCATCAAAGAGGTGAACAGGGATGCATTGGCCTGCTTCCGTCAGGTAAACGACTCGGATGTATTGATCATGCTGGAGCTGGGCGATTATAAAGCCGTAGTAAAAGACACCATCCGTAAGATCCAGAATGATTTTCCCAGGATCTCGGCCGTATTTTCTGTGAACTGCCTGTTCCGGTATCGGCTGTTCAGTGACAATCATTATATGGAAGAATATCTGCGGGAGATGAGCGTCCTGGGCAGCCACGCGGGCTTAGTGGGATACGGTGAGCATTATAACAATCAGTTTGTCAACCAGTCTATGACATGCGTTGCATTTGAATAGGGGGAAGCATATGAAATTACGGAAAAAATCCCAGCAGGAATCCAAAGACAAAAGCCTGTATCCTGTACTGTATGTAATGGAAAGCCTGAAGGATTATCATAGGATCCTGGTGCAGGGGGAGGTAGATTCTCTCAATGAATTGAGTTTGGTAAGCAAATCTTTTGAGGATGTGTTGGAGGATTCCGAAGGATTTCGAGGGACATTGGAGGACTTTGAACATCATTTTTCCAATATTAATACGGTTTCCAATCAGTTTGCGGAAGTGAAGGAAAATATCACCCAGACGGTAGACCGGGCGCAGAATGAAGTGGAAGAGCTAAGAAATAGTTCTATTACCGTGGATTCTTACTTCGGTGAGATGCAGAGTACCTTTGAGGACTTTGAATTGTCATTAAAGGAGATCAAAAAATGCATGGGCAAAATCGTATCCATTGCGGATCAGACCAATATCCTTTCCATGAATGCCTCGATTGAAGCCGCAAGATCCGGGGAGCAGGGAAAAGGATTTGCGGTGGTAGCAGGAGAAGTAAAAAAGCTATCGGACGAGATCAAGAATCTGGTTGCCGCGGTGGACGCCAGTGTGGGAGAGGTAGAGAAGGGAGCGGACAAGCTCAATGCAAGCATTCAATCTTCCCACCAGGCATTGGGTGAGAGCCTGTCGAAAGTAGACGAGACGTATGACATGTTTGACAATATTACCCAGGCGGCGGAAGGGGCAACCTCCGTACAGACAGAGATTTCTCAGGTGATTGATGATACCAAGATGGAACTTCAGGAGTTGTGTACCTTTTTTGATAAATTGAAAAAAGGATACCAGGAAGTAACCCAGCATATTGACCGTGCCAGCAAAATGGGGACTACCAAAAGCGCCATGTTTGAGGATATTGATAATATGATGGCTCAGATCCCGCCTGTCATTAAGGATTATACTGCCGGATAAAATTCCGGATTTATGAGCAGATTTTAGAAAAATATAGTTGTTTGTGACGGTTATGTTACCCTCAGTGTTTTTTTGTGCACTGAGGGTCATTTCTTTGAGACAGGAAAGGAATGGTTCGACCAATGAGAAACAATGTATTGTCCTACTTGGAGGACACTGTCAGGCGGGTGCCTGAGAAGACGGCTTTTTCTGATGGAAGCAAAGATTATACCTTTGCCCGGATTTATGGCGGCAGCCGCAGTGTGGGGACATTTCTCCACAGCAAAGGCTTATTCCGAGAGCCGGTGGTTGTATTTATGGGAAAGCATCCAATCGAAATCATTGCTTTTCTAGGGGTAGTAGCGGCAGGCTGCTGGTATGTGCCTGTGGACGAAGAAATGCCCCTGGGAAGGATAGAATTGATTTTACAAAATTGCAATGCCAGGATGATTTTATGCGATAAGGGCACTTGTGAAAAAGCGAAGGAGTTTTCTTTTCAGGGGGAAATTTGCCTCTTCGATGACATTGCAGATACGCCGGAGAATGGGGAAGTTCTTGCAGCTATCCGAAACAGAGCATTGGATGTGGATCCTGTCTATGTGGTTTTTACCTCTGGCTCTACCGGGATTCCCAAAGGAGTAGCGGCCTGTCACCGGTCGGTAATTGATTATGTGGAGCAGCTGTCAAAGGTTTTGGGATTTGGAGAAACTACTGTTTTTGCCAACCAGGCGCCACTGTATTTTGACGCATGTTTAAAAGAACTGTTTCCCACTTTGAAATTTGGGGCCACTACCTATCTGCTGCCCAAAGAGCTGTTTCTGTTTCCAGTAAAGTTGGTGGAATTTCTCAATGAGCACAAAGTCAATACGATCTGCTGGGTGGCCTCGGTGCTGTCTATGGTGTCCTCTTTCGGTACATTTGAAACGGCACGGCCGAAATATCTTCACACCATTGCATTTGGCGGGGAGGCATTTTCGGTGGCGCAGCTTCATATCTGGCAGGACTGTCTTCCCCAGGCTTCTTTTACGAATCTATACGGACCTACGGAGGGAACCGGGATGAGCTGCTATTATCCCGTCAGCCGGCCCCTTGGGGAGGATGAGATGATTCCCATCGGAAAGCCTTTTCCCAACACAGAGATCCTGTTGCTGGATGAGGAAGGAAAGCCGGCACAGAAAGGGGAGATCTATATCCGGGGAACCTGCGTCACATTGGGATACTATAATGACCCGGAGCGAACAGCAGCCTCCTTTGTACAGAATCCCCTCCATACCTTGTACCCGGAGCTGGTTTATCGTACCGGGGACGTGGGACGCTACAATGAATACCAGGAGCTGGTATTTGTCTCCCGCAAGGATCACCAAATCAAGCATATGGGCCATCGGATTGAATTGGGGGAAGTGGAGGCTGCCGCATCCAGGGCCGGGGAAGTTTCCTTGTGCTGTTGTATTTATGATGCGGAAAAAAGTAAAATACTCCTGTATTATACAGGAAAGGTGCAGCCGGGAGAGTTGACAGTCCGTATGAAGGAGCTTCTTCCCCGCTATATGATGCCCAACGAGACAAGGCGGTTAGAATCTATGCCCCTCACGGCCAATGGTAAAATAGACCGGAGGGCGCTTATGGAAAGGAGAAAAAATGGAAGAAATAAGGGAAGTGCTTTGGGAGAACTGGTGTTAGGGCCGTTGAAAGAGGAGTAGGATATGCTGTTTATATCGTATGGATTTCTGATATTTTTAGCGGTTGTGCTGACGCTTTACTATGGGCTTCCAAAGCGGTTCCAGTGGCCGTTGCTTTTGATTGCCAGTTATGTGTTTTATGGGGCAAGCGGAATCGGGAACCTTTGCTATATCCTTGCCACCACCATTTCCACAGGGCTTTTAGCATGTAGCATACAGGACTTAAGCGACGTCCAGAGCCGGTGGCTGAAAGAGGAAGGGAAAGGGGCGTCCCGGGAGGAACGCAAAGCGTACAAACATAGGATTAAGAAAAAACGCTGGAGACGGCTGCTTTTGTGCCTGGCAATCGATATCGGAATGCTGGCGGTGGTAAAATATACCGGATTTGCCGTATGCAATTTGAATGGTTTGCTGAAGGCTTTGGGAAGCGGCAGGCAGCTTCCTTTTTTTGAGATTGCTCTGCCTATGGGAATTTCATTCTATGTGTTCCAGGCGGTGGGATATGCCATAGATGTGTATCGGGGAAAATACCGGGCACAGGAGAATTTATTTCAGTTTGCCTTGTTTGTATCTTTCTTTCCCCAGTTGATACAGGGTCCGATCAGCCGCTTTGACCAACTGTCTGTTTCCCTGTTTGCGCCCCACAGATTTGATACCAGGACAGTATCCCTGGGGCTTCAGCGGGTACTTTGGGGATTTTTTAAAAAGCTTGTAGTGGCGGACCGCTTGATTGGCGCAGTTGGAATACTCACAAAGGATGCCCAGACTTACCAGGGATGTTGGGTTCTGGTGGGAATGCTTTTGTATGGGGTGGAATTGTATGCGGATTTTACGGGAGGGATTGATATTACCATCGGCATTGCCCAGGCCATGGGCATTACGGTACAGGAGAATTTCATCCGTCCTTATTTTTCCAAGAGTGTCAAAGAATATTGGAACCGATGGCATATATCCATGGGAAGCTGGTTCACGGACTATATATTTTATCCGGTGTCCGTGTGCAAACCCATGCTGGATCTAAGCAGTTTTTCCAGAAAGCATTTGGGAGAGCGGGCGGGCCGCCGCGTACCGGTCTATGTTTCCTGTCTTTTGGTGTGGGCTGCTACAGGAATCTGGCATGGAGCAGGCTGGAATTTTCTTGTTTGGGGATTGTCCAACTGTGTGGTTCTGCTGATTTCCCAGGAATTGGAACCCCTGTACCGGAGGTTCCATAAGCGTTTTCCTGTGGCGGGAACCTTTGGATGGCGGCTTGTGGGAGTTGCGCGGACGTTTTTTATCCTGTGCTGTCTGCGTACCTTTGACTGCTACCGGGATGTGCCCCTTACCTTCCGTATGCTGGGATCTGTGGTGACGTCCTGGAATTGGGGGGAATTGTTTTCCCCAGGCAGGCTTCTGGAATTGGGTCTGACCCCGGCGGATTATGGAGTGGTGCTTTTGGGCATATTATTGATGCTTGGCGTCAGCCTTTGGCAGAGAAAGGGTTCCGTTCGGGGCCAGATTGCCAAAAAAACCTATGGGATCAGGCTTGCAGTGTGGCTTTTGCTATTTCTTATGGTGCTCGTGTGGGGAAGCTATGGCATTGGCTACGAAGCCAGCCAGTTTATTTATAATCAGTTTTGAAGCGGATGCTTTATAAAAAAAGACGCCTCCCTGCCAAAATCATTATGGCAGGAAGGCGTTTGTTATCTCTTAATTTAAAATACGTTTAACGGAACCTGAGATCTTATAATTCATCCAGCAATGTAAACTGACCTACCAGTTCGTCCAGTGTAACTGCCTGAGCAGACAATTCTTCGCTGGTAGCGGAGGTCTCCTGAGCGGTTGCTGAATTGTTCTGTACGACTTCGGAAATCTGACCCACACCTTCCTCAGCCTGACGCATGGTGGTATTCTGATCGCTGATCATAATACTCAATTTCTTGGAAACATCTGCAATTTGTTTGATACCGTCCACTACGACTTCGATGGAGCTGGATGCGCTTTCTACCGCATGGTTTCCGCCTTCGATCTCCTGCAAAGATCCTTCGATCAATTCTCTGGTATCCACAGCTGCCTGGGCGCTTTGCTCCGCAAGCTGACGGATTTGATCCGCCACAACGGCAAATCCGCGTCCGGCTTCTCCGGCTCTGGCTGCCTCTATGGAAGCGTTCAGAGACAAGAGATTTGTCTGAGAAGCGATGGATTCGATTTCTGAAATAATATTTCCAATCTTTTTGGAGGTGTCGTCAATCTTTCTCATGGCTTCTACAACAGTATTCATTCCTTCACGGCTATGATCCGCTTCATCCGCACATTTTTGCGTCTGTACGTAAGATTCTTCCGCATTTTCGGCACTTCTGTCCATCATTTCTGTGATATTGATAATGGTTGCCTGCAGCTCTTCTACGGCGCCTGCCTGCTCTGTTGCGCCCTCCGCCAAGTTCTGGGCGGATTCTGCCAGATTGGATGCACCGGAATTTACCTGTTCGGATGCCTGGGCAATGGAGCGTAATGTATTCGTCATTTGATCCCTTAGGCCCCTCGTAGCAAGAATCAACTTCTCAAAGTCGCCGGTATACCGATCCGTGATTTCCGATGATACGGCATAGTTGCCGCCGGCCATTTCGCCCAAGAGGAAATTAATGTCATCAATGATCTCATTGATCTTAGTTGACATATCCCTCGCTTCATTTATAATAACAGCAACTTCATCTTGAATTTCAACGGTTGGGAAGGGAGTAGCAAAATCTCCGGCGGATAATAACTTCAATCGTTCTCCCAAATCAATCAAAGGCATTGCAATGCCGCGTGAAATAGTCTTTCCAAGCTTCGTAGAAATAATGATTGCGATAGCAATTGCAATAAAAATAACTGCCATTAATATGAAGGATAAAATTTTAAGCGTAGTGGAAAGGTTGTTTCCTTCATGCACTTTTACAGAAAGAAGTTCTTCCAGCTTTGTGTAGATATTTTCATATTTTTCAGCCAGTTCGCTTAATGCGATTTCCTGGGCCTGCCGGCATAGCTCTCTGTCTGTGGTGCCCCCAAGCTCAATAATTTGGGCGTCTGTTGCCCAATAATCGCTTAATGCCGCGTTAATCTCATCATAAGTTTTCCGGCCGTCTTCGGATACGATAGTATTTTCCACCTGAGCAAAAAATTCTTCAAAATTTGCTTTATCCTTTTCGTGCTGTTCTTTCATCTGTTCAATAACATCTGCGTCATCATAGCCGATGACTGCCCGAAGCGATGATCTGGAGTCAGCAAACGAAAATAGCGCCTGGCCAATATCTCCCTGTGCAAAACCAAAATTAACTAACGCATAAGAATACCTGTTGGAGATCACAATAACTGCTATCAAACCTGCGATTGCAGCGATTGATGCGATTGCCGAAACCATAACAAAAGATTTTGTAAGTCTTTTTTCAATTCTTTCCTTGTTAGACATTCTTTTCTTTCTCCTCCCTGTGTTTTCATAGAATGTAATCTGCTGGTATATCCTTAATGAATGGAATTGGTACATGGGGAACCAGATTTATTACCCGACTTGGCGTATGTATGAGAAACCAGATTTTTAAAAGCAATAAACGGTAGTTATGTATAATTCTATTTTCTTAAGTTTACCGACAGCTTTATTATAATTCTTTTATGAAAAATATACAATGATTTTATGAAATAAATATAAAAAATTTAAAAATTTTCTATTAATGAAAATTTCTGGCCATCCCATTAGCAAATTGGTACAATCAAAGTATCCTGCTGCCACAATAATCCTAGATTTGGTTGACTTAATCCTATTAAAAATAAGAAGCTTTTTATGGCAGAGACGTTGGGAAGAACAGTTCCCGTGACAGTGATACTGCCAACGGACAAAGTATATTTTGGAGATGTCCCAAGACGGAAAGAGGGGAAACCTTATAAAACATTATATCTTCTCCATGGCGTGATCGGAAGTGAGATTGACTGGCTCTATGGCACACGGATCCAGCGTTATGTTGAGGAACGTGATCTGGCAGTTGTAATGCCGGCTGGGGAAAACGGGTTTTATGTGGATCAGCCATGGAACTGCGCGATGTATGGGGAATTTATAGGCAGGGAATTGGTAGCGTTCACGCGAAAATCCTTCCCATTGTCCAACGCCCGTGAGGATACTTATATCGGCGGTTTATCCATGGGCGGTTTTGGAGCGATGCGCAACGGTCTGAAATATCATGAAACCTTTGGCGCGATAGTCGCCCTGTCTGGCGCCTACATCACGGATGAGAGCCTGCTTGTGAAAACGGAGCATCCCAGATTTCCTTCGGAGTTGGAGGAATATAAGCATTTCTGCTTCGGCCCGGATTTAAAGGCGGCATTAGAAAGCGACGTTAATCCGAATGTGCTGATTGAAACATTGGCGTAAAGCGGTATGGAATTTCCGGATATTTATATGGCTTGCGGAGAGCTGGACGGTTTGTTAGAGAAAAATGATGCGATTGCAAAACGATTGTCAGACCATAAGATAACATATCTTTATGAAACAGGGCCTGGAGCCCATGAATGGGATTTTTGGGATACCTATATCAAACGGGCGATTGACTGGCTTCCCTTGGAAGAGACATCCGTTGGAGTCAGCAGCGGAAATGTAGGGATTTAAGGGGCTTATTTCATTGCTGCTCTTGTGGGATATTGCGATACAATCTTTAAGGGAAAAAGAAATAGTAGCTGCTGGTTTTGTGTTACATGCATCCGGCGTAAAAGACGTATTGTTACAGTTATTCAATAAGATTATTGGAGTTTAAAATTAGTATTGCTATTGTATGGACATTTGCATATAATGAAAATAGATGAAAATACTACTCACAAAAGGAGAGGGTTTATATGGCTACAAAATCAGCAAATTTATATGCAAGGATTGAACCAGATGTCAAAGAAAAAGCAGAAAGTATCCTGTCTACACTTGGTATCCCTGCTTCCAGTGCTATCAATATGTTTTATAAACAGATTATCTTACAGAGAGGACTTCCGTTTGAAGTAAAAATACCATCTTCAAGACCTGTTGACATCAGCACATTATCAGAAGCAGAGTTTAATGAAGAATTGGAGAAGGGATATGCGGATATGCAGGCTGGACGGACAAAAAATGCGAAGAAAGCCTTGGATGACATTCGCAAGGATTATGGCTTATGATCTATGAAGTAGAAGTATCCGAACAGGCGGACAGTGATTTGAGAGGAATTTTTGAATATATTGCTTTTGAATTACAATCGCTGGAAAACGCAAGCGGACAGCTTGACCGTCTGGAAGAGCAGATGTTAAGTCTGGATACTATGCCGGAGCGTTATCGAAGATATGAAAAAGAACCGTGGAAAAGTCGTGGACTTCGTGTATTACCTGTAGATAATTATGTGGTACTATATATTCCAGATAGCGATAAAAAGGTCGTAACAATTCTTAAAGTAATGTATGCCGGACGGGACATAGACACTCAGTTAAATCTCCACACAGAGCAATAAAGTATACGATTTAAAGCAGTCTTTCAGTTATGATCGACTGCTTTTTATTGATATGAAGCTCCCTTTTGCTGGCGATATTGTAAGAACAGCTACTTTATAAGTAAGAAAAAGTGTTGCAAACCCTGCAATATCGCGGTTTGCAAAAAAAATCTCGAAATATTAGCACTCAACACTTGACAGTGCTAACAACAAGTGTTATAGTAGAACTAGAACAAACAAAACAACACATATGACAAGCCAGGTACAGGGCATACTACAAATAAATATTTCAGGAAAGAAGGTATCCTATGAACATCCAGAAATTTACACAGAAATCAATAGAAGCCATTAACCAATGTGAAAAGCTGGCCTATGAATACGGCAATCAGGAGATCGAACAGGAACATCTTCTCCTGGCGCTTCTTCAGCAGCCGGAAGGGCTGATTCCCAAGATGGTGGAAAAGATGGAGATTGACCGGGAGCACTTTACCCAGACGGCGCAGAATGCCCTGGCAAAACGGGTGAAGGTCTCCGGCGGCCAGATCTATATGGGTCAAAACCTGAACAAAGCTTTGATTCACGCAGAAGATGAAGCAAAACAGATGGGGGATGAATATGTTTCCGTAGAACATCTCTTTTTATCCCTTCTGAAATACCCGAATCAGGCCATGAAAGAGATTTTCAAAGAATATGGAATTACCAGAGAACGGTTTCTGCAGGCTCTTTCCACGGTAAGAGGGAATCAGCGGGTAGTCTCGGACAATCCGGAAGCCACCTACGATACTCTGGAGAAATACGGCTATGACATGGTAGAGCGGGCCAGAGACCAGAAGCTGGATCCGGTAATCGGAAGGGACTCGGAGATCCGGAATGTCATCCGTATCCTTTCTCGGAAAACCAAGAATAACCCGGTGCTGATCGGTGAGCCGGGAGTCGGCAAGACCGCAGTGGTAGAGGGTCTGGCCCAGCGGATCGTCCGGGGAGACGTGCCGGAAGGCTTAAAGGATAAACGCCTTTTTGCTCTGGATATGGGAGCGTTGGTGGCAGGAGCCAAATACCGTGGAGAATTTGAAGAACGTCTGAAAGCCGTTTTGGACGAAGTGAAAAAAAGCGACGGAGAGATTATCCTTTTTATTGACGAGCTTCATACCATTGTAGGAGCTGGGAAGAGCGAAGGGGCCATGGACGCCGGGAATATGTTAAAGCCAATGCTGGCCCGGGGAGAGCTTCATTGTATTGGGGCCACCACATTGGACGAATACCGGGAATATGTGGAAAAAGACGCAGCCCTGGAGCGCAGGTTCCAGCCGGTCCATGTGGACGAACCTACCGTGGAAGATACGGTTTCTATTTTAAGGGGCTTAAAAGAACGTTACGAAGTGTTCCATGGAGTGAAAATTACGGACGGCGCCCTGGTATCGGCAGCAGTCCTTTCCAACCGTTATATTTCCGACCGTTTTCTGCCGGATAAAGCCATCGACCTGGTGGATGAAGCCTGCGCCCTGATTAAGACGGAATTGGATTCCATGCCCACGGAGTTGGACGAATTACAGCGGCGGGTGATGCAGATGGAAATTGAAGAGGCAGCTCTGAAAAAAGAAGAAGACCGCTTAAGCCAGGATCGCTTGTCTGCGCTGCAAAAAGAGCTGGCGGAATTAAAGAATGAATTCCAGACGAAAAAAGCCCAGTGGGACAATGAGAAACATTCCATTGAGGGCGTACACAAATTAAGAGAAGAACTGGAGGCATTAAACAACGAGATTGCCCGGGCGCAGCAGGATTACGACCTGGAAAAAGCTGCCGAGCTGCAATACGGCAAAAAGCCTCAAATTGAACAGCAGCTTGCCATAGAGGAGGAGAAAGTAAAAAAAGAGTCCATGCAGTTGGTACATGAAAATGTCAGTGAAGAAGAGATTGCCCGTATCATTTCCCGTTGGACGGGAATTCCGGTAGCTAAGCTGACAGAAAGTGAACGGAATAAGACGCTGCATCTGGATGAAGAGCTTCACAAACGGGTCATTGGCCAGGATGAAGGAGTTACAAAAGTGACGGAAGCAATTATCCGCTCCAAAGCAGGCATTAAAGATCCGGGTAAGCCCATTGGCTCCTTCCTGTTTTTGGGTCCCACAGGCGTAGGCAAGACGGAGCTTGCCAAGGCGCTGGCGGCAAGCCTGTTTGACGATGAAAATAATATGGTACGCATTGATATGAGCGAATATATGGAGAAATATTCCGTTTCCCGCCTGATCGGAGCGCCTCCCGGTTATGTGGGATATGAAGAAGGAGGACAGCTTACGGAGGCCGTTCGCCGCAAACCTTATTCCGTAGTCCTGTTTGACGAAGTGGAAAAGGCTCATCCGGATGTATTTAACGTATTGCTTCAAGTATTGGACGACGGCCGGATTACAGACTCCCAGGGGCGGACGGTGGATTTTAAAAATACCATATTGATCATGACTTCCAATCTGGGATCCGCCCATTTGCTGGAGGGAATCGACGATAATGGGGAGATTCACCCGGAATGCGAAGCGGCGGTGATGAACGAGCTGCGGGGCAGCTTCCGGCCGGAATTTTTAAACCGTCTGGATGAGACCATATTATTTAAACCTTTGACAAAGGAAAATATTGGGAACATTATTCATTTGCTGCTGGCAGACCTGAACAAACGTCTGGCAGAGCGGGAGGTTTCCATAGAACTGACAGAGGAAGCCAGGGCTTATGTAGTGGAACACGGTTATGATCCGATTTATGGTGCAAGGCCGTTGAAACGGTATTTGCAAAAGACCGTGGAAACCCTGGCCGCCAAATTAATCCTGGCGGATGAGGTCGGCGCCGGGGACACGATTTTGATAGATGTAAAAGAAGGGCAGTTGTATGCCCTTCGGAAATCATAATAGAGAGGTTAAGGAAGCGCTGATTTTGTCGGCGCTTCTTTTACCGGAAGCACATATCTGGTACAATATCTGTTCGGGTCAATTTCAAGGCCCGCATATGGGGCCACGACCCCAATAGCCCGCAGAAAACCGTCTGGTATCAGATTCCGTTTTTTAACCTCTTCTCCAAGACGATAATAGGCTGTGTCAATGTTCTGGTAGCTCCCATAGTACAATACGGAGATAGCATTGCAGGAAGGGAAACGTACCAAATCATCGGAGAATTTTGAAGTCTGGACAGGTACACAGGTCTGAAACCGGATGGGGTCATGTTCCAGTCTTCCTTCTAAATAATCCGTTTGATGGTTGACTAGGAACATCGGCTCGTTGGAAAGAACGTCCCCTCGCGCGATACATTCGTTGAGATACATATATAAAGCGATATATTTTTCTTTTGCAGATTGTCCGATATGTTCCCGGACGCAGCATAGTATTTCAGGAAACCGTAACATTTGGACAGACAGATTAGGATGGTTATGGGTACGCAGGAGCATTTCCTCCAGACTTTCCTGAAGTGCAGATAGTTTTTCTTCAATAATTGAAAGAAGATTTTGAGCCTCACCCTGTCCGGCATAATAGGAAATCGTTTCTTCGGTAGTAAATCCCATGGACTGGAACTTTTGTATCTGCAAGATGCGGCAAATATTGAAAATGTCGTAATGACGGCGTCCGCTGTCCGGATCCGTGTAGGCAGGCGCCAGAAGTCCCCGGTCCTCTAATCGCAATAGGGTACTGCGGGAAAGATTGCAGGATTTGGCGGCTTGTGAAATTGAGAATAAATGGTCGGTCTTATTCTTCATAGATGTAATCTCCTCAGCGTAATTTTTTTCTTTTTTCCTTAATAAAAATCTATAATAGATTCCGCATCAAATTCTGCTTTATGATATGACAAGGAATAATATATAATTTATACTATTTATTATATAATTATGTAAAAAAGAATGTCAAGAAATGATTCATGTTCATGATTAAAATATATGACTTGACAAATACTGGGAGCTATGTTTAAATATCATTAGTTTTAAAATCCGAAAGAAAGAGAGGTAATTATTATGGCAGCTATGAATTTTATAATTTCATCAGATATCAATTGCAGACATATGTTTATTACCTCGATGGATTTCGATGGGATAGGAGACCGCAATATCAGAGACGTGGGTTCTTATCCCCAATAGCGGGCGTTTATGCGTATGCATAAGGCCTTGCGGCGTTGCAGACACAAGGGAAGCTTTGTAATTCGAGTACACCGTGGTAAAGTGCCATGGTGTTTTTTTGTTATGTGAAAAGGGGGAAGAGAATTGAAGAAATTAGGGACTTATATCATGAAATACTGGTATGCATATTTCATTGGCATCGTCTGTATGATCACGGCGATTGTGCTGGATATGCTGTACCCGCTGATTACCCAGAGCATCATAGACGATGTGATCTTAAAAGGAAAGATGGAACTTTTGGCCGGCCTTCTTTTGGGAATCTTTATCATTGGCTTGGGCCGGGGACTGGGAGGTTATGTAAAAGAATATACCTTCGACTCCACCAGCGTTAAGATTGGGGCGGCGCTTCGTAAGGATTTGTTTTCCTATATCCAGGGGCTATCTATGGACTATTTTGACGATACCAATACGGGAGAGCTGATGGCCCGGATCAAAGACGATGTGGATTACATCTGGAATGCAGTGGGGTATGTGGGGATGCTGGCCATAGAAGTGGTGATCCATGTGATTATCGTGCTGTTTTGCATGTTCCGCTTGAACTGGAAGCTGGCGTTTATCCCTGCCCTGGTGATGGCGGTGATTGGCAGTATCGCAGTTTTTATGGAAAAAAAGCTGAACAGTATTTACGAAGAGATTAGTGAAGAAAATGCCAGGCTTACCACGATCGCAGAGGAAAATCTGGCAGGGGTGCGGACCGTAAAAGCATTTGCCCGGGAGGACTTTGAGATTAAAAAGTTTTTGTCTCATAACAAACGATACTATGACTTAAATATGAAGCAATCTAAAGTGTTGGTTCGGTATTATCCGGTGTTTCAGTTTATGGGCAGGCTGCTTCCAGTGGCTATGGTGCTTTTAGGCGGCGGCATGGTAATCCGTGGAGAAATGACCTTGGGCGCCATGGTGGCTTTTGCAGAATACTGCAGGAATATCGTCTGGCCTATGGAAATGCTGGGCTGGCTCACCAATGATATGTCCACGGCAGTTGCTTCTTATAAGAAGATTAAGAAAATTTACCGGGAGACAGCCGCCATACAGGAGCCGGAGCACCCGGTGGCTCTTGAGAAAGTAACTGGGGCCCTGAGCTTTGAACATGTGGATTTTCAGCGGGGAGACAAAAGCATCCTAAAAGATATTACTTTTGAATTAAAGCCTGGCCAGACGCTGGGAATTATGGGAGCTACCGGTTCCGGAAAGACCTCCATCGTCAATTTGCTTCTTCGCTTTTTTGATGTGGACGGTGGGGCGGTAAAGGTAGACGGCCAGGATGTCCGGAAGCTGTCCTTAAAACAGCTCCGAAGCAGTATTTCTATGGTAATGCAGGACGTATTTTTATTTTCCGATACCATCGAAGAGAATATTAAGATGGGCAGGCGCCGTACTCTGGACAGAGAAACTATGGAACAGGCGGCGCGTCTGTCGATGGCGGAGGATTTTATAGAAGAAATGAATGAAAAATACGACACGGTGATTGGGGAGCGGGGAGTAGGACTTTCCGGAGGGCAGAAGCAGCGGATCAGCATTGCCAGAGCCATTGCCAAGCATAACCCGATTTTGGTTCTGGACGATTCGACTTCTGCATTGGATATGGAAACGGAATCCCAGATACAGGAGTCCTTGGAAGCATTAAAAGGAACTACAAAAATCATTATTGCACATCGTATTTCAGCCGTACGGAGTGCAGATGAAATCTTGTTTTTGGAACATGGGCGGATCAAGGAGCGGGGAACCCATGAGACGCTGATGAAGCAAAAGGGATTGTATTATGATACTTATCAGGCTCAGTATGCGGCAGCCGATAGCGTTACTTTCCCAGAGAAAAAAGAGCTTAACGGGGCGGATTTGGAGACGTCCAAAGAAAAAGAGGTGATTGCATGGCAGTAAATTCTTACCGTGACGATGAGCACGTAGGAACCATGGGAAAACGCCAGACGTTGACGCGGCTGTTTTCCTACTTATTTCAATATAAAAAACAAGTGGCGGGAGTTTTGGCCTGTATGCTTATTGCAGTGGCAATTTCTTTGATCAATCCTTTGATTATAGAACATGCCATCGATGTGAATATTGCAGGCAGGGACATGATGGGATTATACCGGCTGGCTGCTTTTGCACTGGTTTTGAATCTGATTTTTATTGTTTTAGTGAAGGTGCGGATGTATGTAATGGCAAAAGTGTCCAATCAAATCCTTTTGGACATCCGACAGGAACTGTACGTTCATATCCAGACGCTGTCCTTTTCCTTTTTTGACAGCCGTCCCACCGGAAAGATCCTGGCCCGTATCATCGGGGATGTGAATTCTTTAAAACATGTGCTGACAAATTCCGTTACAACCTTGATTCCTGATTTCATCACGATCTGCGGAGTGATTTGTATTATGTTGGTAAAAGACTGGAAGCTGGCGTTGGCGTCTTTGAGCAGCATTCCTTTGATGATGGTTGCAGTCTGGTTTATTCAAAAAGCCAGCCACAAGCGTTGGCAGATCTTTCGGAAAAAATCATCCAACCTGAACGCATATGTCCATGAGGATATTGCGGGGATGAGCGTAGTGCAGAGCTTTCGGGCGGAAGATGAGACCCAGGAGATTTTTAACGGTCTGGCAAAGGAACATCAGGAAGCTTTTCAGAAGGCGGTGCAGCTGTCGGATATGTTCGGGCCTACGGTGGATATCTGCTGGGGGCTGGGAGCCATGTTCTTGTATTGGGCGGGCATTCAGCTCATTGGTGCGGAATATGTATCCGTAGGTACGCTGGTGGTATTCGGAACTTACATCAGTATGTTTTGGAGTCCAGTAATGAACTTGAGCAATTTTTATAACCAGGTAGTGACCAACTTAACGGCGGCGGAACGGATTTTCGATATTCTGGATACGCAGCCGGACATTGTGGATGGGAGCCAGGTACAGGAACTTCCGGATATTCAGGGAACCGTGGAATTTTCTCATGTTTCCTTTACGTATGACGAAGGGACGCCAACAGAGACCAAGGTGTTGGATGATGTGAGCTTTGTGATCCGGCCTGGGGAAACGATTGCGTTGGTAGGGCCTACCGGAGCCGGAAAGACGACCATAGTCAATCTCATCAGCCGTTTTTACGATATCCAAAAAGGCCGGATTTTGATTGACGGATACGACATTCAGAAGATATCCATGGACAGCCTGCGGCGGCAGATGGGAGTGATGACCCAGGATAATTTTATTTTCCAGGGAACAGTCCGGGAAAATATTGCTTATGGGAAGTTGGATGCCACGGAAGATGAGATCATAAGAGCTGCGAAGGCCGTGAATGCCCATGACTTCATAGAAAAATTGGAAAAAGGGTATGATACGGAATTAAAAGAGCGAGGAGCGGGTCTGTCTATTGGGCAGCGTCAGTTGATCGCATTTGCCAGGACGATGGTAAGTATGCCGCGGATTTTGATTTTGGATGAAGCCACATCCAGTATTGATACCCATACGGAGCTTTTGGTGCAGCAGGGGATTGAAGCGCTTTTGGCCGGAAGGACCAGCTTTGTGATCGCCCATCGGTTGTCTACCATACAGAAAGCGGATCGGATTTTTGTAATTGGCCAGGGAGGTATCCTAGAACAGGGAAGCCCGGCGGAACTGATGGAGAAGCGGGGACATTATTATGAACTGTATATGGCGCAGTTTAAGAATATTTGATAGAAGGAAATTTAGCTTCCAGCAGCAGTTTGGAGAAGTTCAAACTGCTGTTTTTTTGGAAAAAATTCTGGATTTTTAGAGGATAATGCTTGTGCTAAAAGGGAAAAATAGTTAGAATTAATGAAAATGTGTTTTCTGGAAAAGAGAGGTAGTCGTGGAAGGAAAAGCCAAAAGAAAGAGGAGTTTAAAGGGATGGGTGCGGTGAATAGATCAGATGGTATCAAGACAGCAGGTATACAGCCGTATAAAACAGATGTTGGCTTTCGTACATTGGTGGAAAGTGTCAATGAGAACCTCTATATTATACCAAAATACCAGAGAAAATATCGTTGGAGTAAAAAGCAAGTTGTATCATTGGTAGAATCATTGATTTACGGTTTGCCGATTCCGCCAATCTATACAAGTAGAAATGAAGAGAATCAATTAGAAATTTTAGACGGACAGCAACGGGTAATGAGCTTGTTTTTTTACTACATTGGTTATTACTTAAAGAATCGAAAGAACAGTTATATTAATTTTTCGGAATTAGTAGTAGAAAAGAAGTCTTTTAAAGAAGCATTGCTGGAGCAGTTTGAATTGGAGAAGCTTCATATAAGCTTGGCGGGAAGCGATGGAAAATTGATTGATGTAGATTATGACAGCCTTACGATTGAGATGAAGCGGAGGATTGATTATACATCTATTACGGTAATAGAAATCAAAATAGATGAGGAACAAAGAAGACGCGAAAGAGAATGATATGGAGGCATTGCTCCGGCTTTGTGCTATGAAACATTTTGTAAAACTGAAACAAAGTGTATCTGGATATCAGTTTACAATAGAGGGATATCAGAGTTCTTATGAGAAATTACTGGATCAATTTTCAGAGGAATCAATGTCTTTTACCAATAGTCGTATAGAAGAATATAAAGAAAGTTTAACCGCCTTTTTAGAGTTATTTCAAATATCAAATAAACAGTCGTCAAAGGTGGCATTGCTGGAAAGTTTTTATGTTGTATTTGAAAAAGTGGGAATTAGAAAACCTATTACAGTAAAAACATATAATTGTATTTTAAATAATGAAACATATAAGGCAAATGTGCGGCAAGGTACCGTAAAATTAAAAAGTATGAATGAAAGGTGGAAAACGGTCTATGAAATTTGGTCTGGAGCAGATCATTGATGTGGTCGAGCGATTAACGGAAGGAAGTCTTCCGCATACAGATACAGTGGTAATTGATTAAACAATATGAAAATGGAAGCAGCTGTACGATGAAAGAGAGAAAGCAATGTAAGATTCCGTGTAAAGCATTGAGAAGTTTGCAAAAACAGTATAATGAATTACCAGAGGGGCAGTTTATATTACAGCCAATGGGAGTATGCGGAGCCGAGACAAACAGCAGATTGGCATTACAGTATGACGTATTGAAGATGGAATTTCAGCCGGCAAATGAGAAATATACATACTCCCAAAAGGAAAAAGCGTTTATAGAGACGCACATAAAAAGATTTCGGTTGAATGATCCCAAGTATAGAACACGTCAGTTATGTGATTTTATCAAATCCGTGATTGATAATCAAGGCAAACTTCCACAATATGAGTATAATAACTGGATTGTAGAACAATTTCGTGACAGCATCTCAAGCAAATCCCAAGAAGATATCCTGAAAATATGCAAGAGTATCTACTGCATTGTATTTCCCAAAATATAGTTGTTCATAAAGTATATGAGCCCACTAAAAAGTTGGATACCCCGATTCCATCTGCTGCAGCAAGTCATTGCAGTATTCCAGATACCCTTCCAACCCGCCGAACTGTGCCAGCATATAGACAAAAGAAACCGCTAACACAAGCGCCCCGAGAATTACGCCTGCAATTCCAAGGGCCAGGCCGATTTTAGATTTGCCGGGCAGGGTCATTTCGCCGCCCTTAGAAAGCAGCGCAAATATAACGGCCAGGGAACCGCAGATAATACTGGTATAAATGCAGCAGCCCGTAGCCAGGCCAATGATACCTAGAACAAGAGAAGCGGTGGCAAACCCTTGCGCATGTCTCGTTTGATATATGGAATCGTTCATTGCAAAACCTCCGCTGAAATTCACAGACTCATCAAAAACTGTTTCTATTTTAGCATGGGGGCGGTTTTCCTGCAAGAGCTAAGTTTGTGTAATAGGGCGGTTTGTCCGAACTGTGTTAAAAGTTTATGGTGTTTGATATTAGTAAATGCTAATAACTATTTTATTTCTTGCCCAGATGGTATATAATAAAAACATCTTTTTAAAATTTCCTATGAAATGTATCATATTTGTTTTCTCTATTTATATTAGGTAAAAAAGAAAAAGGAGTCCGAAAAATCTATGGATATCATTGCAAAATTAGCAGAAGAATTAGGAATACGAAAGGGACAGGCCGAGGCTGCGGTGAAATTGATTGACGAAGGAAATACGATCCCTTTCATTTCCAGATACCGCAAAGAAGCTACCGGTTCCCTGAACGATGAAGTACTGCGGAGCCTATACGAACGATTAAACTATTTGAGGAATCTGGAAGAAAAAAAGCAGCAGGTACTTTCCTCAATTGAAGAGCAGGGAAAGCTGACCAAAGAGCTTAGGACCCAGATTTTAGCGGCGGAGACTTTGGTAGCTGTGGAGGATCTGTACCGTCCCTATCGTCCCAAACGAAGAACCAGGGCAACCATTGCCAAGGAAAAAGGGCTGGAACCTCTGGCTAATTTGATTTTACTCCAGATGGTGAACCGTCCCTTAGAGCAGGAGGCGGAAGCATTTTTGAATCCGGAGAAAGAAGTACATACCCCCGAAGACGCCATTGCGGGAGCTATGGATATCTTGGCCGAGAGTATTTCCGATGAAGCAGAATACCGGAAATATATCCGGGAAGCAACGGTTCGGGCCGGAAAAATCATTTCCGCTGCCAAAGATCCCAAAGCGGAGTCCGTGTATGAGATGTATTATGAATTTGAGGAGGGCATTGCCAAGCTGGCTGGCCACCGGATTTTGGCGCTGAACCGGGGAGAAGCAGAAAAAGTGCTGACGGTTAAGATCGAAGCCCCCACAGAACAAATTTTGCAGTATCTGGAAAAACAAGTGCTTATCAAGGATAATCCCTACACGACTCCCGTCTGGAAGGAAATCATAGAGGATAGTTACAAACGTCTCATTGCTCCAGCCATTGAGCGGGAGATTCGAAGCAGCTTAACTGAGCGAGCGGAAGACGGAGCCATCAAAGTATTCGGGAAAAATTTGGAACAGCTTCTGATGCAGCCGCCCATTGCGGGGCGGGTGGTATTGGGATGGGACCCGGCGTTTCGCACCGGATGTAAATTGGCGGTGGTGGATTCCACAGGGAAAGTACTGGACACCACGGTAATTTATCCCACCGCGCCTCAGAACAAGGTGGAAGAATCCAAGGCCGTATTAAAAAAGCTGATTCAAAAATACGATATTTCCCTGATTTCCGTGGGCAACGGGACGGCTTCCCGGGAGTCGGAAATGATTATCGTAGATTTGCTGAAGGAAATTCCAAAGCCCATCCAGTATGTAATCGTCAATGAAGCCGGGGCGTCCGTTTATTCCGCCAGCAAATTGGCCACGGAAGAATTTCCAAACTTTGATGTAGGACAGCGAAGCGCGGCTTCCATTGCAAGACGGCTGCAGGACCCTTTGGCGGAATTGGTTAAAATTGACCCCAAGTCCATTGGAGTCGGCCAGTACCAGCATGATATGAATCAGAAGAAATTAAGTGAAGCCTTAGGAGGCGTGGTGGAAGACTGCGTGAATAAAGTCGGGGTGGATTTGAACACCGCTTCCGCTTCCCTGCTGGAATATATCTCCGGCATCAGTAAAGTAATTGCCAAAAATATCGTGGCTTACCGGGAAGAGAACGGCCGTTTTCTGACCCGGGCCCAGCTTTTGAAAGTGGGAAAACTGGGGCCGAAAGCCTATGAGCAATGCGCCGGATTTATGCGCATTACTGACGGAAAAAATCCCTTAGACGCCACCAGCGTACATCCGGAAAGCTATGAGGCCACAAAAAAGCTGCTGGAACGGTTGGGTTATGCTCCGGAGGACATCAGAAGCGGGGGATTAAAAGGCATTTCCAAGAAAATCGGAAACTGTAAAAAGCTGGCGGATGAGCTTCAAGTGGGGGAAATCACCCTTCAAGATATTGTGAAAGAACTGGAGAAGCCTGCCAGAGATCCAAGAGATGAGATGCCCAGGCCGATTCTGCGCACCGACGTGTTGGAGATGAAAGACTTAACTCCCGGCATGATTTTAAAGGGGACCGTTCGGAATGTGATTGACTTTGGCGCTTTTGTGGATATTGGCGTCCATCAGGACGGCCTTGTGCATATTTCCCAGATTTGCCAGCGTTTTATTAAGCATCCATTGGAAGCCGTCAGCGTAGGTGATGTGGTGGAAGTAAAAGTAATGAGCGTGGATCTCCAGAAAAAAAGGATTCAGTTGACCATGAAGCTGTAAAAAATGCTTTCAAAGAGACTGCTGCAAAATGCTAACAGTATTTTGCAGGAGCCTCTTTCTGCGTTAGGAACTTTTCAGAACATGCCGCTTCATGGCGTCAAAACTCTGTTGGCTGATCACATGTTCCATTTTGCAGGCGTCTTCGGCCGCCGTTTTCTCATCTACCCCAAGGCTTACCAGCCATGAGGTTAGCAGCTCATGGCGTTCCAGTATCATGTTCGCAATGGCTCCGCCTTCTTCTGTAAGAGTAATAAATCCGGATTTGTTTACCAGAATATAATTTCGTTCCCGCAGGTTCTTCATGGCAACGCTGACGCTGGATTTCTTAAAACCCAACTCTTCCGAAATATCCACGGCCCGGACAACCGGGAGCTTTTTGCTTAATATTAAAATGGTCTCTAAATAATTTTCAGCAGATTCATTGATATGTGTCAATTTTCATTCTCCTTATCATCTACAGACTCTGAACAAGCAGGAATAAACCGCTTTCTCAAGCAGAACTGCAAGGAATCTTATATTCGCATTTTATCATAAGCATCTGGAATTATCAATGTAAGGAAAGAAGAAAGAAAAAGTTATTGACAAAAAACAGAAGTAAGTATATACTAACTATAAAGTGAATGAAAATCATTTTCAATAAGGAGGCTGAGTATATGCCATTATCCATGGTGCGTCCAGGGGAAGCTAATACGATTAAGAAAGTAGGAGGAAAAGAGGAAACGCGGCGTTTTTTGGAAAAGCTTGGTTTTGTAGATGGCGGGACAGTTACCGTCGTATCTGAAATCGGCGGTAATATGATTGTAAATGTAAAAGATTCCAGAGTGGCTATCGGAAGAGAGATGGCCAATAAGATTATAGTGTAACTTTGGAACAGAGGGATGTGCGATCATGCCCCTGCAAACGGAGGGCGGCAGTCAGAAATAGAAGAGATGGAAAGAGGAGGGCATATGAAGACATTGAAAGAAACAGCTTGCGGACAGACTGTAACGGTGAAAAAACTGTTCGGAGAAGGGGCGGTCAAAAGGAGAATTATGGATATGGGGATTACGAAAGGAGTAACGATATATGTGAAAAAGGTGGCTCCCCTGGGAGACCCTATCGAGTTGACGGTACGTGGGTATGAGCTTTCCCTGCGGAAAGCAGATGCAGAGCTTATTGAAGTGAGTGAAACATGAAGAAATATTTTTTTGTATAGTGGTTAGCTTTAACTAATAAAATATAGTCTTTGGTAACATGAGATTATGAGATAAATTAGAAAAAGGAGTGGAAATATGTCGGTAAAAATAGCATTAGCGGGAAATCCCAACTGCGGCAAGACAACGTTATTCAACGCACTTACCGGTTCCAACCAATTTGTGGGAAACTGGCCTGGCGTTACGGTAGAAAAGAAAGAGGGAAATCTGAAAGGCCATAAAGATGTAACGGTCATTGACCTGCCAGGCATCTATTCACTGTCCCCATATACGCTGGAAGAGGTAGTGGCCAGAAATTATTTGCTACAAGAAGCGCCGGATGTTATTATGAATATTGTGGATGGGACTAATATTGAGCGGAACCTGTATCTGTCCACCCAGCTTCTGGAGCTGGGGATTCCTATGGTCATGGCGGTGAACATGGTAGACATATTGGAAAAGAACGGCGATAAGATACATATCGACCAATTAAGTGAGAAAATGGGCTGCCAGGTGGTGGAGATTTCTGCCATAAAAGGAACCGGAATCCGGACGGCAGCGGAGGCAGCGGTGAAAGCGGCGCAAAAGAACAAAGGGGCTGCAGTCGTTGCCGGGCTTTTTTCAGATGAGACAGAGCAGGCAATTGCATCTGTGGAAGGAAAGCTAAACGGTCTTGTATCTGAAGAGCAGGTTCGCTTTTTTGCCGTCAAGCTGTTGGAAAAAGACGATAAAATAGCGGTGCAGCTGCGGCGCCCCATAGATATCAGGGAAGAGATCAAGAGACTGGAGGAATGTATGGACGACGATACCGAGAGTATTATTACCAATGAGCGTTACGTTTACATTTCTTCCATAATCAAAGACTGTTGCACAAAAGGGAAAAAGGAACGGCTTTCTACTTCCGATAAAATTGATCGGGTCGTGACAAACCGTATTCTGGCTTTACCGATTTTTGCACTGGTTATGGGGTTGGTATACTATATTTCTGTCACCACAGTAGGCGCTTGGGCAACGGATTGGGCCAATGACGGGCTGTTCGGCGAAGGGTGGCATCTGTTTGGGATAGAAAGCATTGCCGTTCCCGGTATCCCGGTTTTGGCAGAAGCAGGCTTAAGCGCCATTGGCTGCGCCGACTGGCTTCAGGGGTTGATTTTGGATGGTATCATTGGCGGTGTGGGAGCGGTGCTGGGTTTTGTGCCCCAGATGCTGGTACTGTTTCTCTTTTTGGCTTTTCTGGAAGCCTGCGGTTATATGGCAAGAATCGCTTTTATCATGGATCGCATTTTTCGCAAATTCGGGCTTTCCGGCAAATCCTTCATTCCGATGCTGATCGGCACCGGATGCGGAGTTCCGGGCGTCATGGCTTCCCGTACGATTGAGAACGATAAAGACCGGAAGATGACAATTATGACCACGACCTTTATTCCCTGCGGGGCAAAGCTGCCTATAATTGCTTTAATTGCAGGGGCATTTTTTAACAACGCATGGTGGGTGGCCTGGAGCGCATTTTTCGTAGGAATTGCAGCCGTCGTCTGCTCCGGCATTATATTAAAAAAGACAAAAATGTTCGCAGGGGATCCGGCGCCCTTCGTTATGGAACTTCCTGCTTATCATCTTCCCACAGCGGGGAATGTATTAAGAAGCATGTGGGAGCGGGGCTGGTCTTTTATCAAAAAAGCAGGTACGATCATCCTTTTGTCTGCCATTGTATTGTGGTTTTTACAGGGATTTGGCTGGGTGGACGGCAGCTTTACCATGTTGGAAGCAGAGCAGCTTGATGACAGTATCCTAGCTGCTATCGGAAGTGTGATCGCGCCGATTTTTGCTCCCTTGGGCTGGGGAGACTGGAAAATGGCAGTTGCAGCAGTCACTGGGCTGATTGCAAAGGAAAACGTTGTTACCACCTTCGGCGTATTGTTCGGCTTTGGGGAGGTAGCAGAGGATGGAGCGGAAATCTGGAGTCTTTTAGCTGCAACGATGACGGGAGCGGCCGCATATTCCTTTTTGATATTTAATCTGCTTTGTGCACCCTGCTTTGCAGCTATGGGAGCGATCAAACGTGAAATGAACAATGCAAAATGGTTCTGGTTTGCTATTGGGTATCAGACTGTTTTAGCTTATCTTGCGTCACTTTGCGTATATCAAATCGGAAGCTTGTTTATAACGGGAACATTTGGAATCGGTACAGTAGCGGCATTTCTGATTACGGCGGCGTTTATTTATCTTTTGGTAAGGCCATATAAAGAGAAACGTACATGGGGGATTACAATGAAACAGATGGCAAAATAACAGATTTGTGATATCTTGTAATTTAGGAGGAGGCTCCAATGGGAACAATGATAATAGGAGTAATATTAGTTGTAGTAATAGGGCTGGTGATTCGCAGTATGGTTCTGGATCGGAAGAATGGGAGAGCCTGCAGTGGAAGCTGTGCATCCTGTAAGGGATGCAGCCATAGTGGTTCAGACCAGTTTGAGCATTAAAAAAGTCACTGGCGGCAGCGGTTAAGCGGCATTGGGCCTTTAAAAAAAGTTCTGGTCAACTCCAGCGGAATATAGTATAATAATTCATAATTCGACAAATACAAGCAATAAAGGTGCAAAAAGGGACGATAGCATGAGAAAAAATATGGGTTCGTTGCTTTTAGCGACGCTTATCACCCTGGGGGGCGTTCTTCTGGCCGCGCTGCCGGCAGAAGCAACCCAGTCTCAGATCGATGAAGTGAATAAAACAATCCAAAAGCTGGAAAATGAAAAAGCAGACAGCAAACAAGAGCTGGAAGACCTGAAAGAAGAAAAGGCATATCTGGACGACCGCCAGGCCAAGCTGGATCAGGAGCTCACAGGGTTAGCCCAGGAGCTTACGAAGATCCAGGAACAATTGGCGGAAAAGGAAGCTTCCCTGGAAGTGACGCGGCAGGAATTGGAGGAGGCCAGGAAAGAAGAAGAGCGGCAGTATAGTAATATGAAGAAACGCATCCGCTATCTATATGAGAAAGGGGATGTATCTTTTCTGGAACCCCTGCTGGAAGCCAAAAGCCTGGCAGAGATCATCAGCTACGGAGAATATGTGGAGAACATCTACGATTATGACCGGAAGATGCTGGAAGAATACCGCAAGGTAAAGGAGGATATTGCCGGAAAAGAAGAGAGGCTTGAGACGGAACAGGAAGAGCTTACGGCTCTGGCCAATCAGCAGCAGGAGGCGGTAGACCGGGTAGAGACGCTTCTGGCGGAGGTGAACCAGGAGATTGGCAACGCCAAGCAGCAGATATCGGAAGCGGAGAATGATCTTGCGGCAATGGAGATCCAGATACAGCGGCAAAAGGCTTATGAGGAGGAATTGGAAGCCAAGAAAGCGGCAGAAGACGCAAAACGGGCGGAAGAGATCCGGCGGCAGGAGGAAGAACTGCGTCGACAGGAAGAAGAACGCCGCCAGAAAGAGAAAGAGGCGGCTCAGGCAAATAATAATTCCGGGAATCAAGGGGAAGGAGGCCAGGGAAGTCAGAGCAAAGAAGACAAAGGAGGCCAAGGAGGTCAAGATCAGGGAGGAAGTACGGCTCCTTCTTCCGGGGAATCCAAAGGGGATTTGGCCATGTTGGCCGCTTTGATCGAATGTGAAGCAGGCGGAGAAAGCTATGAAGGAAAGCTGGCAGTGGGAAGCGTGATCATGAACCGGGTGCGAAGCTCCAGTTTTCCCAACAGCATTGTAGGTGTCATCTACCAAAGCGGACAGTTTTCCCCCGTAGCAAGCGGAAGATTTGCTTCGGTGCTCAGCCGGGGGGCATCATCCGGTTGTGTGCAGGCGGCTCAGGAATGCCTTTCCGGTACGACTACCGTAAGCAGCCTGTATTTTCGCAGGAATACCGGCGGTATTGACGGTACAGTGATTGGAAATCATGTATTTTATTAGGAACATACGGAATAAACCTTGTACAAAATAGCCAAAGTTTATTCCGCATTTTCTATATTTATGTCAAAAAAAATGTTATAAAAATAACGGTAATTTCCTTGTATAGTGAAAATGATGCATGTGAAAGAGAAAAGAGACAGTGATTCGGCCAAAGGTTGCTGTTGCAATTTTCATGGGATTGTGGTAGTATGTTTTTGGAGCAAATGCCTGAAAAACAGGCAGAAACAGAATATGGAGCCCCAAACGTTCCCAAGGAGCTGGCGGATGTGGCGGAGAATCGTTTTTTTTTGGATAAAGTTTGTTAAAAAAATAACGGAGATTGCAAATAAAATCATCCCGGGATTGTTAAAAGAATAACATAAAGTACCGTGAAGCAGAGGTTCGTTTCTCCTCGGTTACCAAAGGTACAGGTTGCAAAATAAAGCCCGGAGTGATAGAATTGTGTTGTCTGATGCAGTATGTCAGCGTTGGGAATATTTATAATTAAAGAAGGAGAGAAGAGTATGTCAAGAAAAGTAGTTTTAGCAGGCGCATGCCGTACGGCAATTGGAAGAATGGGCGGAGCTTTAAGCAACACATCAGCAGCGGATCTGGGCGCTATTGTAATCAAAGAAGCGTTAAACCGGGCAGGCGTAAAGCCGGAGCAGGTGGATGAAGTTATGATGGGCTGCGTCATTCAGGCGGCACAGGGACAGAATGTTGCAAGACAGGCTTCTATCAAAGCAGGACTTCCTATTGAAGTACCGGCATTTACCCTGAATGTGGTTTGCGGCTCCGGATTGAAGTGCGTGAATGAAGCGGCGAATATGATTATGGCTGGCCAGGCTGACATTGTGGTAGCCGGCGGTATGGAAAATATGTCCATGGCTCCTTATGCCATGACGAAAGCCCGTTTTGGTTATAGAATGAACAATGCTACAATTATTGATACTATGGTAAACGATGCCTTGACAGATGCCTTTAACCATTACCATATGATGATTACGGCAGAAAATGTTTGTGAGAAATACGGCATTACCCGTGAAGAATTGGATGCATTTTCCGCAAGCAGCCAGCAGAAATGCGAGAAGGCTATGGCGGAAGGCAAGTTTAAGGATGAGATCGTTCCAGTACCCGTTAAGGTTAAGAAAGAGACCGTGATGTTTGCAACAGACGAGGGTCCCCGTGCAGGCACAACGGAAGAATCCTTAAGCAAACTGAAATGCTGCTCCGGTAAGGAAGGCGGCCTGATCACTGCAGGAAATGCTTCCGGTATCAATGATGGTGCGGCTGCCATCGTAGTTATGAGCGAAGAGAAAGCAAAAGAGCTTGGCGTAACGCCTATGGCTACCTGGATTGCAGGAGCTCTCGGCGGCGTGGAGCCTGAAATCATGGGCGTTGGCCCTGTAGCCTCTACCAGAAAAGTATTTGAGCGCACAGGCATGACCATTGACGATATAGATTTGGTAGAAGCAAATGAAGCTTTTGCAGCACAGTCCATTGCTGTGGCAAGGGATCTGAACTTTGATATGAGCAAGGTAAATGTCAATGGCGGCGCCATTGCCCTGGGCCATCCGGTAGGAGCCAGCGGCTGCCGTATCCTTGTTACATTATTACATGAGATGCAGAAGAGACCGGACGTGAAACGCGGCCTGGCCACTCTTTGTATCGGCGGTGGTATGGGATGCAGTACTATCGTTGAGAAATAAATGTCTAGCTTATTCATAAGGAGGAAGTATCATGAAGGTAGGAATTATTGGTGCAGGAACTATGGGGTCCGGTATTGCACAGGCCTTTGCACAAACGGAAGGTTATGAGGTTTGTCTGTGTGATATTAATGACGAGTTCGCTGCAAACGGCAAAAAGAAGATTGCAAAGGGCTTCGAGAAGAGAATTGCAAAAGGCAAGATGGAACAGGCGGCGGCAGACGCTGTTTTGGCAAAGATTACAACAGGCACCAAGGAGATCTGCACAGATTGTGATTTGATCGTAGAGGCAGCCATTGAGAATATGGAAATCAAGAAGCAGACCTTTCAGGAACTCCAGGGGATCTGCAAAGCGGACGCTTTGTTTGCTACCAATACCTCATCTCTTTCAATCACAGAGATCGGCGCAGGGCTTGACCGTCCGGTAATCGGAATGCATTTCTTCAATCCGGCTCCTGTTATGAAGCTGGTGGAAGTAATTGCAGGCTTAAATACCCCTGCTGAAATGGTAGATACCATTAAGAAGATTTCTGAAGATTTGGGTAAGACCCCTGTTCAGGTGGAAGAGGCAGCAGGTTTTGTAGTAAACAGAATACTGATTCCTATGATTAATGAAGCAGTAGGTATCTATGCAGACGGCGTTGCTTCCGTAGAAGGTATTGATGCAGCTATGAAGCTGGGCGCAAATCATCCCATGGGTCCCCTGGCTCTCGGCGATTTGGTCGGCTTGGATGTATGCCTTGCCATTATGGAAGTATTACAGGCAGAGACAGGCGATCCCAAATACAGACCTCATCCGCTGCTGAGAAAGATGGTACGGGGCGGCAAGTTAGGAATGAAGACTGGCATAGGTTTCTATGACTACAGCAAATAAGCAGCAAGGACAACATGATACGAAGCTATGAATAATTTTATAAGGGGCTGGTAAGACATTAGCAGCCCCTTAAGTGTATCATGTTTGTTAAAAGTTTAACTATCTGAAAATGGAGGAAATTAGAATGGATTTCGCGTTAAGCAAAAAGCATGAGATGGCCAGGACTCTTTTCAAAGAGTTTGCTGAGACAGAGGTAAAGCCTCTTGCCCAGGAAGTAGATGAGACGGAAGAATTCCCTGCAGGTACTGTAGAAAAGATGGCAAAAGCAGGATTTATGGGAATTCCTGTTCCCAAGGAATATGGCGGACAGGGCTGCGATCCTCTTACATATACCATGTGCGTAGAAGAATTATCTAAAGTTTGCGGTACTACCGGCGTTATTGTTTCCGCACATACCTCACTGTGCATCGATCCGATTATGACATACGGAACCGAAGAGCAGAAGCAGAAATATGTAGTACCTCTTGCAAAGGGCGAGAAATTAGGAGCATTTGCTTTGACAGAGCCGGGCGCAGGAACAGACGCCCAGGGCGCTCAGACCAAGGCCGTTTTGGATGGCGACGAGTGGGTGCTGAATGGTTCCAAGTGCTTTATCACCAATGGTAAAGTGGGCGATGTTTACATCGTAATTGCCATCACCAGCGTGACAGAAGACAAGAGAGGCAGAAAGAAAAAGAGCTTCTCCGCATTTATCGTAGAAAAAGGAACTCCCGGATTTTCCTTCGGAACCAAAGAAAAGAAAATGGGTATCCGCGGTTCTTCCACTTATGAGCTGATTTTTGAAGACTGCAGAATTCCCAAGGAGAATCTGTTAGGACCGGAAGGAAAGGGCTTCCCGATTGCTATGCATACGCTGGACGGCGGACGTATCGGAATCGCCGCACAGGCTCTTGGTATTGCAGAAGGCGCACTGGATCGTGCTATTGAGTACACCAAGGAGAGAAAGCAGTTCGGCCGTTCTATAGCACAGCAGCAGAATACCCAGTTCAAACTGGCTGATATGGCTGCAAGAATTGAAGCTGCACAGCTTTTGGTATACAAGGCAGCTATGGCAAAGGCTACCAAGAAGGTTTACTCCGTAGAAGCAGCAAAGGCTAAATTATTTGCGGCTGAAACTGCTATGGCAGTTACTACAGAAGTGGTACAGTTGTTCGGCGGATATGGATATATCAGAGAATACGACGTGGAACGTATGATGCGTGACGCTAAGATTACCGAGATCTACGAAGGAACTTCTGAAGTTCAGCGTATGGTAATTTCCGGAGCGCTGCTGAAATAGTTATGATACCGGCGGGATGAGGAAAAGAGAAGACTTTTCAACAAATCCCAAGAGTGAAAATTTAAAAAATATAAGGAGTGAAACTACCGTGAAAATAGTTGTATGTATAAAACAGGTTCCAGATACCAAAGGCGGCGTGAAATTCAATCCGGACGGCACACTGGACAGAGCAGCAATGCTTGCGATTATGAATCCCGATGACAAAGCAGGATTAGAGGCTGCACTTAGAATCAAAGAACAGACAGGAGCAGAGGTTACCGTTGTTACCATGGGTCTTCCCAAGGCAGAAGAAGCTTTGAGAGAAGCTTTGGCAATGGGCGCAGATAAAGCTGTTCTTGTTACCGACCGTGTATTGGGCGGCGCAGATACCTGGGCTACCTCCATTACAGTAGCTGGAGCGATCCGAAACATGGAATATGACTTGATTATTTCCGGACGTCAGGCAATCGACGGCGATACCGCACAGGTTGGTCCCCAGATTGCAGAGCATCTTGGCATCCCGGTAATTTCCTATGCAGAAGATATCAAAGTAGAAGGCGATTCCGTAATTGTTAAGAGACAGTATGAAGACAGATATCATGAAGTAAAAGCAAAAATGCCTTGTCTGATTACCGCACTTTCCGAATTGAACGTACCCCGTTATATGACTCCCGGCGGAATTTTTGACGCATATGATGAGAAGGAAGTGGTTGTTTGGGGCAGAAATGATTTGAAGGATGTAGACGATTCCGATATCGGACTGGCAGGCTCTCCCACCAAGATTGCAAAAGCATCTGACAAGGTTCGTAAGGGCGCCGGCGAGAAAGTGACTTTGGACGCATCAGAATCCGTGACCTATATCATGGACAAATTAAAAGAGAAGCACGTAATCTAATCGATGAAGGAAAGTGGTGAAAAGAATGAATTTAGAAGAATATAAGGGCGTATATATTTACGCACAGCAGGTAGACAACGAATTGAGCAGCATTGCCTTTGAACTGATCGGCAAAGGAAAAGAGCTGGCAAAGGATCTGAACACCGAAGTGACGGCAGTGCTCCTTGGCTACAATGTGAAAGCATTGGCAGATCAGTTGGCGGAATACGGCGCAGATAAAGTCATCGTCGTAGATGACAAAGAGCTTGAGACATACCGTACCGAGCCCTATGCACATGCTCTGTCTTGTGTGATCAACGAGTATAAGCCGGAAATCATGCTGGTAGGCGCAACCGCTATCGGAAGAGATTTAGGCCCCACTGTTTCTGCAAGAGTGAAGACCGGTTTGACAGCAGACTGTACACTCCTTGAGATCGGCGATTTCCCGCTGAATCCGATTCCAGGAAAAGAGCAGAAGCATAATCAGCTTCTTATGACCCGTCCGGCATTTGGCGGAAACACCATCGCTACCATCGCCTGCCCAGATAACCGTCCGCAGATGGCAACGGTACGTCCCGGCGTTATGCAGAAGTTAGAGCCGGTTAAGGGCGCAAAGGCTGAGGTGATCGAGTACAATCCTGGTTTTGAAGTAAACAACAAATACGTTGAGATTCTTAACATTATCAAGCAGGCAAAGACCACCGAGAACATTATGGACGCTAAGATTCTGGTATCCGGCGGCCGTGGCGTTGGTTCAGCAGAGAATTTCCAGATGTTAAGAGATTTGGCAGACGCATTGGGCGGCACAGTAAGCTGCTCCCGTGCCGTAGTAGAGAACGGCTGGCTTCCTGTTGATTTACAGGTTGGACAGACCGGCAAGACGGTTCGTCCTACCCTGTATTTTGCAATCGGTATTTCTGGTGCAATTCAGCATGTGGCTGGTATGGAAGAGTCTGATATCGTAATCGCGATCAACAAAGACGAAGATGCTCCTATCTTTGACGTGGCAGATTACGGAATCGTTGGCGATTTGAATAAGATTGTTCCTGCTTTGACCGCTCAGATTAAGGCAGAAGTTGGGAAATAGAAAGTAAAAAGAGGAACCGGATGTACAGTTGTGCATGCGGTTCCTCTTTTTACTTTCTAGGAAATTCCGATGTTTGAGGGGTATAAAATAAGCAGAAATTTATCGAATATACGTTTGGTAAATTTCTGCCAGTGCATAATAACAAGACGATATGAAATTCAGAAGATATAAAAGCCTTCTTCACTAAAATCGTTACCAAACGGATCGTCTTCGTTTAAGAAATAATCCATATCGAGAGGGTCATCCCCGCTCATACAGCGAATGTTCTCAGATGTCATCCCTTCCGTTGGGTTATACATATATTTTTAGCGTAGTTTTTCTGTGTTTGGGTTCATATGTGCATACTTCTTTTAATTTGTAAGGGGACGAGCTTACCAGGTGGAAATTAAGAGGAACCATCGCCCATGCTTCCACAGGAGCAAAGTGCTTTTACGACAAGTATAACAGCTTTAACAAAAAAGTAGAAGAATCTGTTGTTACCCCGTAAACTCTTTCAACTTTTAACTTTCTTCCTGCGACATATATGCAATCAGCCTGAAAGTCCAATAAAGCAAATGCAGAGTATGGAAGCGGGACAAGTCTGTATGAAAAAGAGATTCTATTCTTTTCAGCCTGTTTTCCACAGAATTACGATGCATATGTATAGCCTGGGCTGTCTGGGTTAAATTGCAGTCGTTGTTTAAATACTGTTTTAGAGTTTTACAGAAATCCCAAGTATCTCAGGCCCGTGCGGGAAGAGTCAGGCCATATTTACTGTTACCGCATTTTTGCCGGTGGATACGATACGCTGGGGGGACTTGCCATTGATGAAAATGCCAATGTTGTGGATGAGAATAATTTCCCGATAGAAGGATTGTATGCGGCGGGGGATATGGTAACTGGAAGTCTCTACGGCAATCCGCCCTCCAATGCAGGAGGCACCGTGTATGGCGCCATGCCCACCGGTATGCTGGCGGGAGATATGGCTGCAGCCTATGCGAAAGGAGAGAAATAATATGAGAGTAGAACTGGCAGATTATTGTATTCGATGCGGCATTTGTGAAGACCTCTATCCAGAATTATTCCGAAGGAATTATGAAAAGCATTGTATGGATATTCTGTACGATGAGATTCCAGGAGAGCTTCAGGAACAGGCACAACAGGCGGCAAAAGATTGTGCGGTAGCGGCAATTAGAATCGTGAAGTAGGCAAGCCTTTCACAGACAAGGAAAAAGGAGTGATCATATGATGGAAAAAGTACCCGTATCAGAACAGGCGAAGTCGTTTCGTTACTATAAATATTATGAAACTATGGAAATTGCCGGCCTGACAAAGGAGCAGGCGGCGTACGTTGCGCAATGCAAAGGCTCCCAAGAAGAGGCGCTTTCCATTTACGAGCGCAATAAGCTCCTGGAAGCGGGCAGTACATATCCGGCTAAAACAGGATTTTATCCGTTGAAGGAAGGGGGCCTGCTTGTGGCGGGGAATGTCCCTATGCCGGACTGTACTCCGGAAATGCTGTATTGGTGGTGGGCGTGGCATGGCCTGGAGCCACTGCGTTATGCAATCTGGGATCCGGAGGATCATTTTGATGTATCATTAAACCAAACAGGGCGTGAACGCGCCTTAGACCCCAATGTTCCCCTGGAAGAGAAAGCATGGGACGCAACCCATACGGTACAGGAGTCCATTGGGGGGCCCCCGGATGAGATTGTGATTATGTTTCAGGATCCCGGGAAGATGGGATATGATAGGAGCAAAGTCGGCAAGGCGGGATGTGAATTCATCGTAGCGGCCAATGCTCTGATGGGAGCTATGAAAATACCTGTGGTTATGATAGAAGTGGCCAAGAAGATTGACGGTGTTATGACATTCCAGGCCCGGTTCTGGGTGGGATATCATATCGTAGACGGGGAGGCAAAGTATTTACTGCCGCCGGAGATTCAGCTTCCAGATGAGATTGCCATGGGTTTGGTTTCTCATAATATCAAGGAGTTTACGCATTTGAATAAAGTGCTTCCTCTGGTGTATGCAGAGGAAAGAAATCACTGGTAAACAAAAAGCGCGGTTCACAGAGAGTTCCCTGTGAACCGCGTAGCAGCGACAGTGCTGTATTGTTAAGTATTATCTCCAAAGAAGGTCCGGGCTGTGCCGGATTTCTTTTTGTTGAAAGTTTTTTATTCCAATCCGTAGAATAGCTTGGCGATGGGAGAATCCTGATCCAGCACAATGGTATTTTCTCCGTTCTTCAAGGTGGCTTTAATGGCGTCTAACTGCCGGACAAAGCTGTAGAATTCGGCCTTTGGTTCGTCGTTGTATACTTTGCTTAAGATGCTCATATATTTTGCCTCGCCTTCTGCAATCGTGGTATCGGCAGTCTTTTGGGCTTGGGCCAGGATGATGGTGGTCTGCTCGTCGGTGCCGTTTTTGATTTCCTGAGCCTTCTGTTCCCCCTGGGCCTTAAAGGAAGCCGCGATGTTATTCCGTTCGGAAATCATTCTGGTATAAACAGCGTCTTTATTTTCGTCAGGCAGATCCAGCATCTTCGTCTCTATTTTCTCCACATGAATGCCGTAGGAAGCAAGATTACTTCCCAGCTTTTCCGTCAGAAGATCCGCCAGTTCCCCGTCCCGGCCGGAAATGACTTCTTCCTGGGTCAGGCTGCTGATTACATTTTTCAGAGCGTTGTAGACGTTGGAGCTGATCCGGGATTCTGCGTTCTGCTGGGAGCCGCTGAGCTTTTGGATGAATTTGATTGGGTCTTCGATGCGCCAAAGCACAAAGCAGTCGGAAATCATGGATTTCTTATCGGAAGTCATAACGTCGCTGGCCGCTAAGTCATACAACATCAGCTTGCTGCTGATGGAGGTGTCGCTTTGGATAAAGGGAATCTTAAACCCAAGGCCATAGGGGTGGCTGTCGCAGGTGTCTACCCGGACAATACGCCCAAATTGCCGGATGATGCGGTATTCCCCCGGCCGGGTGATCACGGTTGCGGCATTAAAGAGGATAAATGCCAGAACGACAACTGCAATGGCGACGACGGTTTTTTTCAGAGCTTTATTCATGGTCCGCACCTCCTTCAGGGTTGGTATCATTTGAAATTGGTTCCGACGTTTCTGCCGTCTGGGTATTCCCGGAAGCTGCCGCATCCTGGGATGGAGGAACGGCCGGAGCTTGCTGCTGGGCGGCGGAGTCTCCCAGGGTAAAGGAACTGAACTGGTCCAGAGGAAGCAGTGTCTGGGTAGAGCCGTCGGTGATATAAATCTTCATGCTAGGGAGGACTTCCTCCATGGTCTCGTAAAACATCCGCTGCTTGGTGATCAGGGGATATTTTATGTATTCATTGTACAAGGAATTGAAACGGGAGGCCTGGCCTTCTGCCTCTGCGATCAGGGCTTCTTTTTTGGCCTGGGCGTCCTTAATGATCTTGTCGGCGTCTGCCTGGGCTTTGGGAAGCCGGGTATTGGCGTCGGCATTGGCGTTGTTGATGGCCGTTTCCATGCCCTGCTTGGCGTCTTCTACATTTTTAAAAGCCTGGGTCACTTCCTGGGTGGGGACCTCTGCGTCCTGAATGACGGCGTTGGTGATGGTAATACCGATATCTTCTTTTTCCAAACGTTCCTGGAGAAGCGTCTTGACGGTTGTCTGAATCTCGTATTTTCCGGTGGTAAGCACATCATCCACGGAATGGATTCCTACGGTGTCCCGGATATAGCTCTGGGCTAGGTTCTTGATAATGTCTTCCGGATTCTCGGAGGCGTAAAAATACTTCACCGGGTCGGTGATCTGATATTCAAAATAAAAATCCACGTTCACGAAGTTGTAGTCTTTGGTAATCATGAAGGATTCGTTGTCGTAAGCCTCATCCGAATTCAAATCATAGCCCACGGCAAACTGTTTGGCTGCTTTGCTCACCTTGCGCATCTCCTGAAGATAGGGGATTTTAAACTTGATGCCGGGCTGTTCCACCACTTGTGTAGCGCCGAAGGTACGGATCACAGCGTATTCATCCTCCTGGAGCACATAGATGCTGTTGAAGGCCGTGATCATGAGAAAGACTGCCAGCAGGAAAACGCCGATTATTTTAAAGGCGCTTTCGAAAGAACTCTTTTTTCGGGGCCGGTCTTCCTGAGAAGGGGCTTCGTCTACAATGTTCGGTTTTCGTTTTTTGAACATAGCAATTACCTCCTTGAGAATAAAAGAATTTTTGTTCTATTGTATTATAACAATAATACAAATAAATGTCAAGTAAGGAAAGGGCAGTTCTAATTGACATGCATTTTGAGCTGTTGTAGTATAGTTACAGACGAATGAGACAGACATCATGGCAAATACAGGAAGGGAATTTGCACGTATGGATGAAATAAAAATGCCTGTGATAATGGAATTATCCGTTCCTTTATTGATTTTGCCGGCGATACAATAACAAGGAAGCCGGAGACGCGGCTTTTGGGAGCGGAAAGGGCTGTTTCAGGCAGTCTGGAATGGAGACGCCAAGATAATAACAGCAGAGATGACAAAGCTGCTGCGCAAAACCATCAGTTATTATGATTATCGCGAGGATTTTTATCATGCGTTTTTTGCCGGAATATTTGCCGGAGCAGGGTATACGGTGGAATCCAACAAGGAGCATGGGGAAGGTCGCAGCGATATGGTTGTACAGGATTACTCGGGGGACCGTGCGGCAGTATTTGAAGTGAAGTATGCCAAATCTCAGGAAGGGCTAAGGGAGAGACAAGATGGAAGAACAATTTACCAGAACAGCGGCTTTGCTGGGGGAAGCGGCTATGGAGCGGATTTTTAACGCCCGGGTGGCGGTATTTGGGATTGGCGGCGTGGGAGGCTATGTGGCGGAAGCCCTGGCCAGAAGCGGCGTGGGAGCGCTTGATTTGATAGACAGCGACAAAGTATGTGAAAGTAATTTAAACCGCCAGATCATTGCGTTAAAAAGCAGCGTTGGCAGGTATAAAACGGAGGTCATGAAGGAGCGGATCAAAGAGATACATCCGGGCTGCCATGTGAGGGAGCATAGATGCTTTTACTTGCCAGAAACACAAGGAGCGTTTGATTTTTCCCAGTATTCTTATGTGGTGGACGCGGTAGACACGGTAACGGCGAAGATTGGCCTGGTGATGCAGGCGAAGGAAGCGGAGGTTCCGATCATAAGCTGCATGGGGACGGGGAATAAGCTGGATCCGGCCAGGCTTCAGGTGGCGGATATTTATGAGACTTCTGTATGCCCTCTGGCCCGGGTGATGCGCCGGGAACTGAAAAAACGCGGAGTAGAACGCCTTACGGTAGTATATTCCCGGGAAGAACCAAGAAAGCCTCTTTGTGCTTTGGAGGATGCCTCCAGGGAGACAGGCCGCCGGGGCGTCCCAGGCTCTACGGCCTTTGTTCCATCTGCGGCCGGACTGCTCATCGCTTCTGTGGTGATTCGCGATCTGACAGGCGAAGGCTAATATCGGAAGCAATGGGAAAAGAACTGCAGGGAATGAAGGGAAAAGGACAGGAGGAAGAGAAGGGCAAAATGGAACAAAAGCAGGAAGAAGGGCAAAAGGATCATGGAACAGCCGAGGTAATAAAGGATCCAACATGGGAAACAGAACGGTCCGAAGAAAGGCGCTGCCGGGAGATTGAGCGGAGCATTATCAAGAAATTCCATAAAGATATCTGGCGCAAATTTACCAGGGCGGTGAATGATTATCAGCTCATTGAAGACGGGGATAAGATCGCCGTCTGTATTTCCGGCGGGAAGGATTCCATGCTGATGGCAAAATTGTTTCAGGAATTGTCCCGTCATGGGAAACGAAATTTTGAAGCGGAGTATTTGGTGATGAATCCGGGATATAACGAACGGAATCTGGAGCAAGTCCTGTTTAACGCAAGGCTTTTGCAGGTTCCGGTGACGGTATTTGAATCTGAAATTTTTGACGCGGTGGTAGATATTGAGAAATCTCCTTGTTATCTTTGCGCCAGGATGCGCCGGGGTTATTTGTATAGTAAAGCATTGGAGCTGGGTTGTAATAAAATTGCCCTGGGACATCACTTTGACGATGTGATAGAGACGATTTTGATGGGAATGCTGTACGGAGGCCAGATACAGACCATGATGCCCAAGCTTTGGAGCACCAACTTTCCTGGGATGGAACTGATCCGCCCCTTATATCTGGTGCGGGAGGCAGATATTCTTCATTGGGCCCGTTATAATGATCTGGAATTTATCCGGTGCGCCTGCCGATTTACAGAAGCAAGCGCGGCCTGTAAGGACAAAGAACAGATTTCCAAGCGGCAGGAGGTAAAGGAGTTGATTCGCCAGTTAAAGGAAAAGAGTCCGTTTATAGAAAAAAATATTTTTCGGAGCGTGGAAAATGTAAATCTGGATACGATCATCGCGTATAAAAAGGATGGAGAAAAGCATTATTTTCTGGAAGGTTATGAGGAAAAAGGGAAAGAAAGGGGATAAGAGATGAAGGATCAGGAGAAACTATTGGAAAAAGCATTTTTAGCCCTAACACATGCTTATGCGCCTTATTCTGGTTTTCAGGTGGGCGCCTGTATCAAGACCCGGGACGGGAACTATATTTTAGGGGCAAATATTGAAAATGCGGCGTACGGTTCGACCAATTGTGCAGAACGCAGCGCAGTGTTTGCGGCTTATTCCCAGGGATACCGCAAGGAGGATATCGAAGGGCTGGCTATTGTGACCAGAGCGCAGCAGCTTACGCCCCCATGCGGAGCCTGCCGTCAGGTGCTGAGCGAGCTGCTTGGACAGGAGACGCCTATTCTTTTATCCAATGGGAAGGAAACCGTGGAGACCAACATAGCAAAGCTACTTCCGGATTCCTTTGGGGCAAAGGATCTGGACAAGTAAAAACATCCGTTGCCTAAATCTGGAAAGTGGAGTATCATATAGTGAAAGGTTTCTTCCATAGAAACTACAAAACATGAGATGGAGGGATTTATTATGGCAGACAATAAAGAATGCAGCAGCGCTTCCAGCTGTACGCGAGAGAGCTGCGAGGGGTGTCCCAGCAAAAATGGAAACGGTCCTCAAAGCATGCTGGAGGAATTGAACCAATATTCTTCCGTGGGGAAGGTGATCGGAGTGGTCAGCGGGAAAGGCGGCGTAGGCAAATCCTTTGTCACGGCGGCGCTGGCAAACGCCATGTGCAAAAAGGGGTATAAGGTTGGGATTTTAGATGCGGATATTACCGGGCCGTCCATTCCCAAGATGTATGGGCTGCATGGCCCGGCTGTGGGAAATGAACAGGGGATTTTGCCGACAGTAGCGCAAAACGGCATCAAAGTAATGTCCTTAAATCTTTTGGTGGATGATGAGGAAGCCCCAGTGGTATGGCGGGGGCCGATCCTTGCGGGAACTGTGAAGCAGTTCTGGTCTGATGTGTACTGGGGTGAATTGGACTATTTGTTTGTAGATATGCCTCCGGGAACTGGGGACGTGCCTTTGACGGTATTCCAGTCCCTTCCGGTGAACGGGATTTTTATTGTTACCTCTCCTCAGGAGCTGGTGCAGCTAATTGTAAAAAAGGCTATTAATATGGCGGATATGATGGATATTCCGGTATTGGGACTGGTGGAGAATTACAGCTTCCTGAAATGCCCGGACTGCGGCAAGGAGATTCAGCTTTTTGGGGAAAGCCACGTGGATGATGCGGCCGAGGAAACAGGAATCCCGGTGCTGGGCAAGCTGCCTTTGAATCCGGAATATGCGGCTCTGGCAGACGGTGGGAAATTCCATTTGCTGGATATCCCTTATTTGGAAGAAGCTCAATCCGCGGTGGAGAATGCCTAAATGCACGGGGGGTCAGGGATGAATGAAAAGAACATAGGGCAGAAGCTGGTTCTGGGGATACAGCATGTGCTTGCCATGTTTGGGGCTACTGTGCTGGTTCCGGCATTGACGGGGCTGAATACTTCCATTACCTTATTCTGTGCAGGCGTGGGGACGCTGTTGTTTCATTTGATTACAAAACGGAAGGTTCCGGTGTTTTTGGGATCCAGTTTTGCATTTATGGGTGGGATTATGGCGATTATCGGAAATTCCAGAATGGGGGATCCGGATTATTTGGACAAGCTGGCGGCAGTGAAGGGAGCGTTGATTGCGGCTGGGGCTATTTATGCTGTTTTTGCACTTTTGATTAAGCTCATCGGCTATGAGAAGGTGAATAAGCTTCTTCCGCCCATTGTGACCGGGCCTGTGATCATAGTGATCGGCTTGCGCTTAAGCGGTTCGGCGATTTCCAATGCCTTTTATGTAGACGGGGTTTTTAGTGTGAAAGCAATCGTGGTGACGCTTGCAGTGCTGGCTACCATTATTGCGATTTCCGTGTTTGCAAAAGGGATCTTTAATCTGATGCCGATACTGTTTGGCATTATCGTGGGTTTTTTGGTCAGCATTCCTATGGGATTTGCGGATTTTACAAAAGTGTCCCAAGCCACCTTCTTTTCCTTTATGGATCCAGACATTATGGCTCAGGTGCTTTGTCTGCCTGTCTTTCGGGCGGATGCGGTGCTGGCCATTGCGCCGATTGCCTTGGTGACGTTGATTGAACATGTGGGGGATATCACCACCAACAGCGCTGTGGTGGGAAAGAATTTTATGGTAGACCCGGGAGTCCACAGGACGATCTTAGGTGACGGGGTTGCAACGGCGTTTGCAGGGCTTTTGGGCGGGCCTGCCAACACCACCTACGGAGAAAATACGGGGGTGTTGGCGGTGACTAAGAACTACGACCCCTCTATCATTCGGATTGCAGCGGTGTTTGCTGTGATTCTGGGGATTTTTGGTAAAATCGGCGGTTTTATCTCCAGCATTCCCAGCCCGGTGAGCGGGGCCATCAGCATTGTATTATATGGTATGATTTCCGCTGTGGGTGTGCGGATTTTGGTGAATTCCCGGTTAAATTTCGGCAACAGCAGGAATTTGATGATTGCCGCCCTTATTTTTGTGCTGGGAATTGGATGCGACAGTATCCCGGTAACCGGTACGGTGACAATCTCCGGGCTGGCATTGGCTGCCGTGGCGGGGATCATTCTGGCCCTGATATTGCCGGAAGGAGAAGATTCGGTGCTGGATGGGCGTTAGAGCGTGTCTGAAAATTCATTCCTTTTTTTAGAGAAATGATAAGAAAAAGAGCCCGGGGTGTGGCAGTTACTTTAGGGAAAACTGTCACACCCCGGGTATTTGTTTCTTATAGATCGGACGAATGGTGCAGAATGAATTTTCAGATTGCAAGGCGGATTTTTGACGGCGCAGCGGTTACTACGGCTAGAAAATCCAACGCGGCAGATGGAAATTCAGGAATACTATTAATTGATTTCACAGGTGGTCAATACAAGGAGTTTATTTTGCAGCTTCTTCAGCAAATTGGGTATTTACCAGGTCACTGTAAGGAGGAACTGCAGACAGTTCATCTGCTTCCCGCAGAATATCAAGGAGCAGGTCAAAGCTTTCCTGCTCAAAGATCAAATCTGTTTTCCAGGTTTCCTGCTCATAGTAGCGGGTTACGATCGTAGTAATGGTATCCAGATCTGTTTCCGCAAACTGGGGCTGGATGGCTTTGGCAATTTCTTCCGGGGAATGGCTGTTTACATAATCCATTCCTTTTTGCAGGGCGTTGGTGAAGCTTTGGATGATCTGTGGATTTTTTTCCAGGTAGCTGGTTTTGGCGCTGAAGGCGGTATAGGGGACAAAACCGGAATCTACCCCAAGAGAAGCCACTACATAGCCAGCGCCTTCCTGCTCCAGCGCTGTGGCAGAAGGCTCAAATTCCACGGAGAAGTCCCCTTGTCCCCCGGAGAATGCAGCGGCGGTGGAACCGAAGTCGATGCTCTGGTCAATCGTTAAGTCGGCGGTAGGATTCATGTTGTTTTTCTTTAAGATATATTCAAATACCATTTCCGGCATACCGCCCTTTCGACCGCCCAGTACATTTTTCCCCATCAAATCGCTCCAGGCAAATTCCGGCATGGGCTCTCTTGCCACCAGGAAGTTGCCGGCTCGCTGGGTAAGCTGGGCAAAATTCACCACATAGTCCTCGGCGCCTTCATTGTAGGTATAGATGGTTGCCTCAGAGCCCATAAAGCCAATGTCGGCTTCCCCTGAGAGGACGGCGGTCATTGTCTTATCTGCCCCAAATCCACATATAAGCTCCAGTTCAATCCCCTCTTCTGCAAAATACCCTTCTTCTATGGCGACATACATAGGCGCATAGAAAATAGAGTGGGCCACTTCATTCAGTGTCACTTTCGTAGTCTTACTGCTGCTTTCAGACCCTGCCTTTTTGGAGCCGCACCCTGCACACAGAACCATAGAAACGGCCAAAAGCAGACATACAGCCATACGCATTTTTTTCTTTTTCATAATATCTCCTAAAAATATTTGTCAGCTTATCATATTCAAAATACGGGTGCGGCGTTCCGGTCAGCGTACTGACTTAGATTCAGAAAATCCCTTTACAAATCACTGGACGGGACCTTTGCCTTTTGGTACAATGAGAAAAGAATGTCCCAAGAAAGAAGGAATAGATGAAAATGAAAGATAATCTGGATTTACATACCCATACCATTGCCAGCGGCCACGCCTATAATACCATCAATGAGATGATAGAGGCTGCGTCTAGAAGAGGGCTTTCCGTATACGGGATTACGGAACATGCTCCGGCCATGGCGGGGAGCTGCACCTTAATGTACTTTATGAACTTAAAAGCTCTGCCCAGGGAACGGAGCGGGATGACGGTTTTGTATGGCGCGGAGCTGAATATTTTAGATTTTGACGGTCATGTGGATATGCCGGACCGTACGCTGGCAGAGATGGACATTACAGTGGCCAGTATGCATACCCCGTGTTTTAAAGGCGGGACGGCGGCGGAGAATACCCGGGCTTACCTAAATGTGATGAAGCATCCTTATATCAATGTGATCGGCCATCCCGACGACGGACGGTATCCGGTGGATTACAAGGCTCTTGTGGAAGGGGCCAGGGAGTATAATGTTCTTTTGGAAGTGAATAATTCTTCGCTGTCCCCCAACAGCTTCAGAGATCATGCCCGGGAGAATTACTTGAAAATGCTGGAATACTGCAAGGAATTTGAGACTCCGGTGGTGATGGATTCCGACGCCCATGTGGACTTGGATGTGGGCAACCATACCCTGGTCCTGGAGGTTCTGAAGGAAGCGGATTTTCCGGAAGATCTTGTGGCAAATGCCCACCCTGAAATCTTGAAAAAATATGCAAATTATTATAAAAGATAGTTTACTTTACAACTTTAGTATGTTAAAATCTCTAAAGACTAAAAATAACAAAAGGAGATTGACTGCACATGAGTAAGAATATTAGAACAGAAGCAGTGGATCATTTATTTGAAGCGGTATTAAGCCTGAAGGATAAGGAAGAGTGTTATACGTTTTTTGAAGATATCTGTACGGTCAACGAACTGCTCTCCCTGTCTCAGCGTTTTGAAGTGGCAAGAATGCTGCGAATGCAAAAGACATATCTGGATATTGCGGAGAAGACGGGAGCTTCCACTGCAACGATCAGCCGGGTAAACCGTTCCTTGAACTACGGTAACGACGGATATGATATGGTATTTGCCAGGACGTCCCTGTTGGAATAAGAAAGCAGGGCGTCCCCTGGAATAAGATGACCTGCAAGCAATCATAAGCTGCACTAATGAAATAACGAAACTATACAAATTCATTCCTGAAAAATCGGGAATTTTCTACAGTATATCAATTTTTCACCGTTTCAAATCCATTGACTAGCCAAAAAGGGATAGTATATAATGTTCCCTAGAGCAATTTTCAAACACGCTCTAGGACAATTTATCAACCATCAAAAAATAAGGACAGGTGTGCAGAATGAAAAAATTAGATCTGCTTTATGAAGGAAAAGCAAAGAAGGTATACAACACAGAAGATCCGGACATATTGATCGTAGATTATAAGGATGACGCAACGGCGTTTAACGGGGAGAAAAAAGGGACCATCGTGGGAAAAGGCGTCATCAACAACCGCATGGCCAATTATATGATGCAGGTACTGGAAAAAGAAGGGGTTCCCACTCATTTTGTGGAAGAATTAAGCGACCGGGAGACTGCCGTGAAAAAAGTCGAGATCCTGCCTTTGGAAGTCATTATCCGCAACGTAGCCGCCGGAAGCTTTTCCAAGCGTCTGGGAATCGAAGAAGGAAGGAAGCTGCTGGCCCCGACCTTGGAATTCAGCTATAAGGACGACGACCTGGGGGATCCTATGATCAACGACTATTTTGCCATTGCCATCGGCGCGGCTACCCGAGAAGAGATTGACGTTATTACGAAATATGCATTTCAGGTCAACGATGTGCTGAAGAAATTTTTTTCAGATGCCGGAATTGATTTGATTGATTTTAAAATTGAGTTTGGAAGATACCATGGACAGGTAATCCTGGCGGATGAGATTTCTCCGGATACCTGCCGTCTGTGGGATTCCAAGACAAAAGAGAAGCTGGACAAGGACCGGTTCCGCAGGGATATGGGAAATGTGGAAGGCGCGTATCAGGAAGTGTTCAAGCGTATCGGGCTGGCATAAAGAAGACGGCGCTGCCCCAATGTACGTCCTTTTGTGCACCGGGGCAGGAAAAGCGACATTTACACAGAGAATATAAGGAGGCGTCATATGTCTACAGACAGATACATCAGTCCCTTGTCAGAGCGGTATGCCAGCAGGCAGATGCAGTATATTTTTTCCCAGGATATGAAATTTACTATATGGAGAAAATTGTGGATTGCCCTGGCGGAGACAGAGATGGAGCTGGGATTAAGCCAGGACGGCAGGCCGGTGATCACCCAGGAACAGATTGACGAGATGAAAGCCCATGTGAAGGATATTAATTACGATGTGGCCAAAGCCAGGGAGAAGGAAGTCCGCCATGACGTTATGAGCCATGTGTATGCCTACGGGCAGCAATGTCCCAAGGCGGCGGGAATTATCCATCTGGGAGCTACCTCCTGTTATGTGGGAGACAATACGGATATTATCATAATGACCGAAGGGCTGAAGCTGGTGAAAAAGAAGCTGGTCAACGTGATCGCAGCGTTAGCTAAATTTGCAGAGGAGCAAAAGAGCCAGCCTACGTTGGCCTTTACTCATTTCCAGCCGGCCCAGCCTACTACGGTGGGGAAACGGGCGACCTTGTGGATGCAGGAATTCTGCCTGGATTTGGAGGATTTGGAGCATGTGCTTTCGAATATGAAGCTGCTGGGCTCCAAAGGAACTACCGGTACTCAGGCCAGTTTTCTGGAACTTTTTGAAGGAGACCAGGAAACCATTGACAAGATCGACCCCATGATTGCAGCGAAGATGGGCTTTGCGGAGTGTTATCCGGTGTCGGGACAGACGTATTCCAGAAAAGTAGATACCCGGGTGGCCAATGTGCTGGCGCAGATTGCGGCTTCCGCCCATAAAATGTCCAACGACATCCGTCTGCTGCAGCATCTGAAAGAAGTAGAAGAACCCTTTGAAAAGAATCAGATTGGTTCCTCTGCCATGGCCTACAAACGCAATCCCATGCGTAGTGAACGGATTGCTTCCTTAGCCAGATATGTGATGATAGATGCCTTAAACCCGGCGATCACTTCTGCCACCCAATGGTTTGAACGTACGCTGGATGATTCCGCCAATAAGCGTTTGTCCATACCGGAAGGTTTTTTGGCAGTGGACGGCATTTTGGATCTGTGCCTGAATGTGACGGACGGATTGAAAGTATATCCAAAAGTGATCGAGAAGCATATGATGAGCGAGCTGCCTTTTATGGCCACGGAAAATATTATGATGGATGCAGTGAAGCTGGGCGGCAACCGCCAGGAGCTTCACGAAAAAATTCGGGAGTTGTCCATGATTGCAGGAGCCAATGTGAAAGAAAAGGGGCTTGACAATAATCTGCTGGAGCTGATTGCGGCAGACCCGGCATTTCCCATGTCTCTGGAAGATTTGGAAAAAACCATGGAGCCAGGACGTTATGTGGGACGCTCTAAAGAGCAGGTGGAACGCTTCCTGCAGCAGGTGATCGGGCCGATTTTGGAGAAAAATAAAGATCTTCTGGGAGTAACGGCAGAGATTCAGGTATAACGTGGAAAAATGCAGAATAGTTCCTTTCATTTTGGAGAGAATACCTCTAAAAAGAGAAAGGAACTATTTTTTATGGGTGAATATTTAGAAATTACAAACGTACATGCGAGAGAAATTTTAGATTCCAGAGGAAATCCTACTGTGGAGGCGGAAGTAACCATAGACGGCTGCATCACTGGCCGGGCGGCGGTTCCCTCCGGAGCCTCCACCGGACGGTTTGAAGCAGTGGAGCTTCGGGATGGCGAGCCCCGCTATTTTGGGCTGGGGGTAACAAAAGCCGTGGATAATGTGAATACCCGGATTTCCAAGGCATTGTTAGGGAAAAATGCCCTAAATCAGTTGGAGATCGACCGGATCCTTATGCATGAGGACGGAACGGACAACAAGCAAAACCTGGGAGCCAATGCCACCTTAGGGGTATCCATGGCCGTAGCCCGGGCCGCCGCGGAGGCTTTGAATATCCCTCTGTACCGTTATCTGGGAGGAACCTTTACCCGCCAGATGCCGGTGCCTATGATGAATATTTTAAACGGAGGCCGACACGCCAAAAATACCGTGGATTTTCAGGAATTTATGATCATGCCGGTGGAGGCCGACTCTTTTCGGGATGCGCTCCGTATGTGTGCGGAGATCTATCATAATTTGAAAAAAATACTGGAGCGCAACGACCTTTCTACTGCAATCGGAGATGAAGGGGGATTTGCACCGGACCTTCCCGATGCCAAAGCCGTGTTAAGGTTGATTATAGAAGCCATCAAAGCGGCGGGGTATGTGCCGGGAGAAGATGTGAAGATTGCTCTGGATGTGGCTTCCTCCGAAATGTATGACGAGCATACGGGAATGTATCATTTTGAGGGAGAAAGCAGGCAGACAGGAGAAGAAGTGGTGCGGGATACTAATGAAATGATAAATTACCTAGAAGAATTGATTGAAGAATTCCCGATTATTTCCATTGAGGACGGCTTGGCGGAGGATGATTGGGACGGCTGGAAAGAATTGACCAGACGGCTGGGAGAGCGCGTCCAGCTTGTGGGGGATGATTTGTTTGTTACCAATACCAAACGTCTGGATGCAGGCATAAAACTGGGCTGCGCCAATGCAATCCTGGTGAAGGTGAACCAGATCGGAACGGTTTCGGAAGCTATGGACGCCATTGAAATGGCTCATAAAAACGGTTATCGGGCTGTGATTTCCCATCGTTCCGGAGAGACGGAGGATCCCTTTATCGCAGATTTGGCCGTAGCTGTCAACGCAGGCCAGATCAAGGCGGGAGCGCCCTGCCGCAGCGACCGGACGGCGAAATATAACCAGCTGGTGCGTATGGAAGAAGAGCTGGGGACCCAGGCTTGTTATATGAATCCTTTTCGGAAGTTTTAAAGAATAAAAAAGCAGTTGAAATACCGGACATTCTATGCTACAATACTTGAAGTTGCGATAGAATTGCGTAGTAGGAGGTGGAGGCATTGGCAGTTTTAAAGACGATTTTAACAGTAATCTTTATTATAATTTGTATTGCGCTGACAGTTGTCGTATTGATGCAGGAAGGCAAGCAGCAGGGGTTGGGATCCATCGGCGGTATGGCCGATTCTTATTGGGGCAAGAATAAAGGACGTTCCATGGAAGGGATCCTGGTGAAAGCTACGACCGTTATGGTTGTGCTGTTTATGGTGATTTCTGCCGTATTGAGCATAGGAAGTTTTAAGTAAGCATCGGGCTGTCGGATTCGGCAGCCTTTTCTCTTATATAGCGAAATGTTGTCTGGCTGTCGGCAGGAGAAAGGAAAAGGAATGAATCAGGAAAAATTAGAACAAAGGAAAAAGACAATTTACGGGCTGATCTGTGATGACTTGTATGTTCCTATGAAAATAAAAGAAATTGCAGTCCTTTTAGATATTCCCAAAGAGCGGCGGCCAGAATTGGAAGAGGTTCTGGAGGCTTTGGTGGCGGAGGGAAAAGTGGAGATTTCCAAAAAGGGGAAATATTCCAAGGCTACGAATAAGCTGATACCCGGCAGATTTATCGGAAATGCCAGAGGGTTTGGATTTGTGGAACCGGAGGAAGGAGAAGATATTTTCATACCGGAGGAAGAGATCCACGGCGCCATGCATGGAGACCAGGTTTTGGCGTCCTTAAACCTTAATAAGACAGGAAAACGCCGGGAAGGCTCTATCGTGCGGATTCTTGCCCGGGAGATCACACGCCTTGTAGGAACTTTTGATAAAAGCAATAATTTTGGGTTTGTAACGCCGGATAATACCCGCATCGGTCAGGATATTTTTGTGCCCCTGGAGCGTTCTATGGGAGCTGTGTCCGGCCATAAAGTAGTGGTGGAGATTACGGATTACGGCGCTAAGGGCAAAAAGCCCGAAGGAAAGGTTACGGAAATCATCGGCCATATCAACGACCCGGGGACGGATATTATGTCCATCATCAAAGGCTATGAGCTGCCGCTGGAATTCCCGGAAAAAGTTCTGAATCAGGCTCAGCGGGTGGCGAAGCCGGTAAGTGAAGCCGATATGGAAGGAAGGCTGGATCTTCGCACATGGCAGACGGTGACCATTGACGGAGAGGACGCCAAGGATTTGGACGACGCCGTTACCATAGATATGGAAGGGGAAAATTACCGGCTGGGGGTTCACATTGCAGATGTGACCAATTATGTCCAGGAAAACAGCGCCCTGGATGCAGAAGCTTTGAAACGCGGCACCAGCGTCTATTTGGTGGACCGGGTGATTCCCATGCTGCCCCATACCTTATCCAACGGAATCTGTTCCCTGAATGCAGGGGAGGACAGGCTGGCGTTAAGCTGTATTATGACCATTGACCCCAAAGGCAATGTGATAGACCATCAGATTGCAGAAACGGTGATAAAGGTGGACCGCCGGATGAGCTATACCAGCGTGAAAAAGATTTTGGCGGACCAGGATCAAACAGAGATGGATTCATACCATGAACTGATTCCCATGTTTCAGAGGATGGAAAAGCTGGCGGCAATTTTGCGCAAAAAGCGCCGGGCCAGAGGGTCCATTGACTTTGATTTCCCGGAGACTAAAATGGTGCTGGATGAAAACGGGCATCCACTGGAGATAAAGCCATATGAGCGAAATGTAGCCACCAAGATTATTGAGGATTTTATGCTGATCGCCAACGAGACGGTAGCCCAGGATTATTTTTGGCAGGAGCTTCCCTTTGTGTACAGGACCCATGACACTCCGGATCCGGAAAAAATCCAAAAGCTGTCCTTATTTATCAATAACTTTGGGTATTCCATTCGTATCGGCCAGGATGAGATTCATCCCAAGGAGCTGCAGAAGCTATTAGAAAAAATAGAAGATTCCCCCCAGGAGGCGTTAATCAGCAGGCTGACACTTCGCTCCATGAAGCGGGCCAAATATACCACCGCATGCACTGGGCACTTTGGCCTTGCCACAAAGTATTACTGCCATTTTACATCTCCCATCCGCCGCTATCCGGATTTGCAGATTCACCGGATTATAAAAGAAAACCTTCGGGGACGTTTGGGAGAGAAACGGATCGAACATTATGATCAGATGCTTCCCCAGGTAGCAGCCCAGTCCAGCGAATTGGAACGGCGGGCGGAGGAAGCGGAACGGGAAACGGAGAAGCTGAAAAAGGTAACATATATGCTGGAGCACTTGGGGGAAGTGTTTCCAGGAGTGATTTCCAGTATTGCAGGCTGGGGCATTTATGTGGAGCTTGACAATACCATTGAAGGTATGGTACATGTTTCGAATCTGGAAGGAGATTATTTCCAGTATCAGGAAGAGACGTATGAAATGGTGGGGGAGACCACGGGAGTCCGCTATAAACTGGGCCAGAGAGTTAAGATAAAAGTGGCGGCGGCCGACCCCTTTATGCGGACCATTGATTTTTTTTTGGTGAAGGAGGATGAGGATGGGCAAGGAGAGTGTGAAACTGATTGCCAATAACAAAAAGGCATACCATGATTATTTTATCGAAGACACTTATGAGGCCGGAATCAGCCTTGCAGGGACGGAGGTAAAATCCCTGCGTATGGGGAAATGCAGCGTGAAAGAGTCCTTTATCCGAATCGAAAACGGCGAGATGACGGTATATGGCATGCATATCAGCCCATATGAAAAAGGAAATATATTTAATAAAGATCCGTTGCGGCCAAGGAAGCTTTTGCTTCATAAGTATGAAATCAATAAACTGGCCGGGAAAATAGCGGAAAAAGGATATACGTTAGTACCTCTTAAGGTGTATTTCAAAGGCAGCCTGGTAAAGCTGGAAGTAGGGCTGGCAAAGGGGAAAAAGCTTTATGACAAACGTCAGGACATTGCCAAAAAGGACGCTAGACGGGAAGCAGAGAGAGAGTTTAAGATACGGGGCTTGCGTGCCTGATGTATGAAAACAGAACGGAGTTTGCATATGGAAGGTTCAGGAAAGGATAAAAGAAAGGAACGGAAAGAGCCAAAGCAGCGAATGGCTCAGCTTGAACAGATGAACGAGGCCCTTGAGGCCGCCTTAAAAGCGGCGGAAGCGGCGAATCAGGCAAAAAGTATTTTTTTGTCTAATATGTCCCACGATATTCGGACGCCCATGAATGCCATTATGGGAATGGCTTCTATTGGGTTGGCTCATATTGATGAAAAGGCAAGGGTGCAGGACTGTCTTCAGAAGATTCAGACGGCTTCGGCGCATTTAATGAGTTTGGTAAATGATGTGCTGGATATGTCCCGGATTGACAGCGGCCGTCTGTCATTGAATGAAGAAGTATTTTCTCTGGCGGATCTGGTTCATGATATTGCCGTTATTGTACGTCCCCAGGCGGAGCAGAAATCCCAGGAGCTTCAAATAGACATCGGATGTATCAGGGAAGAATATTTGATGGGAGATCCCCTGCGCCTGCGCCAGATTATGGTAAATATTATTGGGAACGCAGTAAAATATACCTTGGACGAGGGAAAGATACTGGTGTGGTTTGACCAGCGCCCCCTGGAAGAGACCGGAGCTTTCGGACAGGAAAGCGATAGAGTATGGCTTGATTTTATCTGTGAGGACAATGGAGTGGGCATGAGCCAGGAATTCCTGGAACGGATTTTTGTCCCCTTTGAGCGGGTAAATAATTCCACCATCAGTAAGATTGAAGGAACCGGGCTTGGGATGGCCATTGTAAAAAATCTGGTGGAGCGCATGGGCGGACAAATCCATGTGGAGAGCCAGGAAGGGGAGGGAAGCAAGTTTCATGTAGAACTTCCCATTTCCATTGCCAAAAAAGGGAAGCGGGAACGGAATCTGCCGTTGGGGCAAAGTGTCTTAGTGGTGGAAAGCAATAAAGACAGGGCGTCTCAGGTGATAGCGTATTTAAAAGCGGGCGGTCTTGTTCCGGTACATGTAGAAAGCGGACTGAAAGCGGTAACATGGCTGACGGAAGAACAGTATGAGGGCCATATGCCCTGCGGTATGCTTTTAGGCCAGGAACTTGCAGATATGCCGGTGCTGGAGCTGGCCGGCCATGTACGGCAGCTTGCAGGGAGCGGATTTCCCATCTTGCTGGTATCGGAAGAGGATTGGGCTAAGATAGAGTATCCTGCCGCTCGTGCAGGAATCAATGCTTTTGTTCCATGCCCCCTCTTTAAAAGCAGATTGCTGGAAACCTTGTCTGATCTGGTGAACGGCGATGGGGAAGCGGAGAACACCGGGGAAGCCTCCAATATGGACTATAGCGGCCGCCATGTCCTGCTGGTGGAGGACAATGAATTAAATCAGGAAATTGCGCTGGAGATGTTGTCCGTAACTGGGGTACAGGTGGAGGTTGCTGAAAACGGCGCCCAGGCCCTGGAACAGTTTGAGAAGTCTCCCATTGGATATTTTGACGTGATCTTTATGGATATCCAAATGCCCATCATGAATGGATACGAAGCGTCTAAGGCGATTCGGGGGCTTTCCAGGGCGGATGCGGAGAGTGTGTGGATTGTCGCCATGACTGCAAACGCATTTGTGGAGGATATCCGGTTGTCGAGGGAAGCTGGAATGAATGACCATTGTTCCAAACCGGTGGACCCGAAACGGCTTCAGGAGATATTGCGCAGCCGCCTTGGGTAAAGGAGCGGCAGGGTACATAGATAAAGTCAGAAAAGAGCGTGGGAGTTATGCAGCCTTATCAGGAGGAATATATCAAGAATTTAAAAGAACTTTTCACCCTTACCGGGGGAAGAAATATAGGTTGCCGGACATATGAGGAGTTTTTGCGGGATCTGTCTGATAGCCGTGTTCAAGCGGTGGAAATGGTGAAGCGAAATATGCAGCTTTTAAGGGACGGCCTGTTTCCTATTTTGGATCATATGTTTGAGGCAGAAGAAGAGGAGCTGAAAGGGCTGGAAGAATTTGCAGGCTGCCTGCTGGATACCAATGAAGAATTGGATGTAGGACTGTTTTGCCAGATCCACCGGGCCCTATTGAGTCTGGCAAGGCAGACAAAAGACCGAAATGGGATGATCCGGGAATTGTATTGGCTGGGGATCGGATATTACCACTGGTGCAATAAGCTGATTGGATTAAAACCGGAAGAAAGCGAAGCCTATACGACTCAGATGAGGCTTTGTTTTACGGAGGCGGCGGCTTATCTAAAGTATTTTGATGAAATTGAGGATGCAGAAACCAGGGGATATATTTTGCGTTCCCGTGCAAATATGGCTTTGGGGAATTTCAAAGTCCCGGGAGAGAAAATACGCATGGTAAAGCGGTCCTTAGAGATCATCCAGGATGCAGAATATCAGAAAATAGAGCCGTCTCTTCCTTGGGAACGATATGTGTATATGATTCATCAACAGATGGCATCCAGCATCTCTTATACAAAAGAAGAGTCTATGACTCCCCAGGACGTGGCGGATATTATGGATTCTGTCTATATCGTGTATGAGAGGCAGCTTCAGGAGGCGGCTGAAAAAAAGACGCGTCCTTCCATCCGTGTACAGTTTTCTTATTATGCAATTGAATATTATTGTGGGCTGGATACGCTGAACGGGCTCCTGACAAAAATGGAACGGCTGATGGACCAGACGGATCCAGAGGACTTTTCCTGGGATAATATGTATGGCATGATCTCGCTTCCAGCATTTTATAGTCAATTTTTGGAGCAATATCCGGAAAAAATGCCGGAACGGACAGAATACCTGGAAAGCATATACCGTAAGGTTTTGGACTATCTGGGATCGTTTCCAAGAGAAGCTGAGAAAGAGATGATGTTCTTTTATCTGAGGCAGCTATCCTGCACGTTTCTGGAGACGGAACAGGGAACTTCTTATAAAGAATTTTTGATGAAGCTCCAAATGCGGTTTGCACCGGTGATTTACGTTCACTCCTGGGTGGTGGGGAAGGCTGCCGTGGAGTTTTGCCGCATCATAATGGAGGAAGAACCGGATTTTTTTGATGACATCGACCATATCCGGGGGCTTTCCCAGAGGGAAGAAAAAGAGAAAGCGGTGCTGGTTTATGCTATGGAATGTGGAATGCTCCACGATACCGGGAAGATGGATTTTGTGAACTTGTACGCAAAGACTGTCAGGCAGTGGTTTGAGGAAGAGTATGAATTGGCCCATTTACATACTATTTCAGGAGAAGCATATCTGGCGGCCAGGTCTTCTACGGCTGACTATGCGGCGGTTGCTCTTGGACATCACCTTTGGTACGACGGTTCTTTGGGCTATCCCAAAACATATCATCGGCTGGAGTGTCAGTATCGGCAGATGGTGGACGTGATCGGGCTGGTGGACTGGCTGGATAATGTTACCAACGCTAATTTTTTCCATACCGGAGTGGAGAAAAACTTCAAAGAAGCGGTTGGGGAAGCTATTGACTTAGAGGGCAGACGCTTTTCTCCTCTTTTGACGGCGAGACTCCGGGAGAAAAAGGTGGCGGAACGGTTGGAGAAAGCTTTTGTGGAGGGGCGCCGGGAAGCGTACCGCCGGCTGTATGATGAGAGGGCCAGTGTTTGAAAAGCGCTTTTCATATGACGGAAAATTCCTGTTGACAATTTTGTTAAATGGCATATAATAAGAGTACCGGAATGATTTCGGGGTTGTACTGGTTTCGACAGGGAACTGGAAGTTGGAGAAGCTATCCGCAGCTATGCGTCAAATGCAAACCTAAATATAAACGCTGAAGATAATTTAGCAATCGCTGCCTAGTTGCAGCAGTCGGCCTTAGACCACTCACAGTTTAAGTTACCGGCTTCGACTATGTGAGAAACGACATATGTTAAGCTTTGCGCATATGGGCGTAGAATGAAGCTACCAAAACCGGCAGGGTGTCTGCTTTCGGCCGGCAGAGGGAATGACAAATAACAGACTATGATAGTAGAAGGACGATGAAAGGTTTTTTGGACAGGGGTTCGATTCCCCTCAGCTCCATTCCAAGGGGGCAGGCTCGCCGGGCCTGCCCCTCGCTTTATTTTTGCAAAAAGATGCCCCAAGAGGACATTTTGGCTGTGAGGCAGCCAGGGGGAAAGGTCCTTTCTGCTGCATGATTGGAGGAGAAACAGTGTATGAGTGAGGAGAAGATACAAAAAATAGAAGTGGGAGGATTTTTGTTCCAGGATAAGGAATTAGCCGAAAAGGCCCGCCGGGAGCAGGAGGGGATCCGTTATATGAAGGGCAGGACGAATATGGGAAAGCCTCAGTTGGTCCTGAAATTATATGACAATATCATAGAGCAGGAACTGTGCCAGACGCCCATTGGGATAGGATATTTGAGGGAGCTGCAGGATTATCTGACAGCCAGCCCGGCGATTCCCAGGGAGCGTATTCAGCCGATTCCCGTGGAGAAAATTATCCGGCAGGAATTTGCTCCCAAAGGAGAACGGGATGGAAAGAAGGCTTCCGGCAAATTGTGGGTAAGCCTGGCGGGAAATATTGTTTTGCTGCTCATGGTGGCGGTAATGTTTGCAGTTACCTTAAGCAGCCGGCTTCCTACGATTTTAGACTATAAAGAAAAGCTGCTGGATGAATATGCTTCCTGGGAACAGGAGCTAGATCAACGGGAGCGCACTGTACAGCAGAAAGAGCGGGAGCTGGGAATAGAACCGTAAGGCACAGGGGTGGAGAATAGGATCGGAGGCAGTGGAAGGATGGAGAAAATCAAGATTCTTGTGGTGGATGATGAGAGCAGAATGCGGAAGCTGGTACGGGATTTTCTGGTACGGCAGAATTATGAGGTGCTGGAGGCCCCGGACGGCGAGGCAGCCTTGGATGTGTTCTATGAAAATAAGGGAATCGCATTGATCATTCTGGATGTGATGATGCCCAAAATGACCGGATGGGAAGTATGCAGGGAGATTCGAGAGATTTCGGAAGTTCCTATTATTATGCTGACGGCAAAGACGGATGAAAGCGATGAGCTGCAGGGCTTTGAGCTTGGGGTGGACGAGTATATTTCCAAACCCTTCAGCCCGCGGATTCTGGTGGCCCGGGTGGAAGCTATCCTGCGCAGGGCCAATAAGCTGGACCGCAGCGAAGCCATAGAAGTAGGCGGCATTGCCATTGACCAGCAGGCCCACATGGTTACGGTGGACGGGGAACGTGTGGAATTAAGCTATAAAGAGTTTGAATTGTTGACGTATTTTGTGGAAAATAAAGGGATTGCCCTTTCCAGAGAAAAAATTTTGAACCATGTATGGGATTTTGACTACTATGGAGACGCCAGGACAATTGACACCCATGTGAAAAAACTCCGGAGCAAGCTGGGTGCGAAGGGAGAATATATCAAAACGATTTGGGGCATGGGGTACAAATTTGAGGTGGAAGCGTGAAACATTCCATTACAAGAAAGATCACATGTATCATTCTGATTCTGGTGGCGTCTACGGTCCTGCTTTGCTGGGTGCTGAATACCACCTTGCTGGAGTCCTATTATATAAAGACGAAACAGGACGGTCTGGAGAATACCATGGGCATCATCCGGCAGGAGACAGAGAAAGGAACCATGTACGGCGAGGAGTTCGAAATAGAATTGGAGCGTATCTGTGCGGAACGGAATATTACCATGATGATCATTGACTCCGAGAGCCGCATTATGTTTTTTATCGGCAGTGACGAGGAATCCTATCGGAAACAATTTTGGGAGATTTTATTTGCGGCTCAGGATGTGGGTACGGAAGTGTTGGGAAAAGGGGAAGGATTTCAGGTGGGAAAATACAAGGACAGCCGCCTGCACACGAAGTATCTGATTCTTGTTGGCAGCCTGGTGGACGGTAACCTGATTTTAATGCGGACGCCCCTGGAGAGTATTCGGGAGAGCGTTACGATTTCCAATCGTTTTCTGGCTTATGTAGGGCTTTTGGGAGTAGCCTTAAGCGCTGTAATCAGTTATTTTGTGACCAGAAAATTGACGAACCCTATTTTGCAGTTGGCGGAGCTTTCCAGAAGAATGACAAATCTGGAATTTGACGCTAAGTTCCAAAGCAAAGGAAAGAGTGAGATCGATTATCTGGGGGAGCATATGAATATCCTTTCGGAGACCTTGGAGCAGACCATATCGGAGTTAAAAAGCGCCAATAACGAGCTGCTGATCGATATAGAAAAGAAGAATCAGATTGATGAGATGCGCAAGGAGTTTCTGTCCAATGTTTCCCATGAATTAAAAACGCCCCTTGCATTGATCCAGGGCTATGCGGAAGGCTTGCAGGACTGCGTCAACGAGGATCCCGAGAGCCGGGAATTTTACTGCGATGTGATCATTGATGAAGCGGGGAAAATGAACCGTATGGTGAAGCAGCTCCTTACCTTGAACCAATTGGAGTTTGGAAATGAAACAGTTTCCATGGAGCGTTTCGACATTGTAGAATTAATTTTGGGAGTGGTCCATGCTACGGAGATCCTGCGGGAGCAGAGGGGGATTACATTAACTTTTGAAGAGTATGAACCGATATATGTGTGGGCGGATGAATTTAAGACGGAAGAAGTATTGACAAATTTTATGAGCAATGCCATCCACTATGCAGACGGGGAAAAGCGTATCGAGATCGTAGTCCATAAGATGGAGAAAACCGTGCGGATCAGCGTGTTCAATACAGGCCCTCGGATACCGGAGGAGGATTTGGAGCAGATTTGGACGAAATTTTATAAAGTAGATAAGGCCAGAACTAGAGAATATGGCGGAAGCGGCATCGGATTATCGATTGTTAAGGCTATTATGGATTCCTTCCACAGGGAATGCGGGGTGGACAATCACGAGGATGGGGTAGAATTTTGGTTTGAATTGGATGCTACGAATAGAATGTAATTTTCTGGGTGGAACGATTCCAATAATGTCTGAAATTTTTGTGTTGCCACTGTTGAAAAATAATGATATGATAGAAGATAAGGAAGCCGGAAGGCTTGAAACCATCTTGAGACAGAGTGCTGTTGGGACAGAGGAGATTTAAGAGATGAAAGGATTCATAAGAAGGAGCCGAATTGCGGCGGTGCTGCTGCTGTGTATATTCCTGGCTGGCTGCGGGACTTCTATGGCGAAGCTGACGCCGGAAGAGGAGAATCTGATTGTAGCGTATGCCGCAAGCAGTGTGGCCAAGGGCAATAAGTATATGACCCAGGGTCTGACCTATCCTAAGCCGGAGGAGCCTGAGGACGAGGAAGAACCGGAAGCAGAGCCAGAGCAGGAGGAGACGGAAGAAGATTCTAAGAAGCAGGAATCGGGCGGGGCGGATGTACCCCAGGATGAAGAAGATGAGGGGCCGGCCGCTTTGGACGCCACCTTGTCGGAGGCGTTAAAGCTTGATCCCGTGTCTGTGGAATACCGGGGATATGATCTGCGGAAGAATTACGTGGTGGGCGATTATTTTGCGCTGAATGCCGGGACTGGCAAGACATATCTGGTGCTGCATATTGGGCTGGTGAATACATCCCAGGAAGCGGTGGAGTGCAACATCTATTCCAAGAACCTGGGAGGCAGTATTTATATCAATGATGTTTTGACGGCGGATGCCATTGTAACAGTGCTCACGGAGGATTTTACCAGCTTTATGGGTACGGTGGATGCAGCCTCTGAGATGGGCACGGTGGCCCTGTTTGAAGTGCCGGAGGAAGCGGTGCAGGAGATACGGTCTCTTTCCATGGATTTGGAAGTGGATGGAGTCGTTTACCATATCGCATTGGGATAAAGCGGTTTTATAGTTGTTGAAGGTTTGCAGAGCGTATGTTCTGTTTGTAGTTAGCTAATCAAAACGGGAGAGGAGAACGTTGTATGGATACAAATATTTTATTGGAGAATGGAACAAATGAGCTGGAGGTACTAGAGTTCAAATTGGGGGACAGCCATTACGGAATTAATGTGGCAAAGATCCGTGAGATCCTGTCTTTCATGCCTATTACGCCAATACCTAACGCACATCCCTGCGTGGAAGGGATTTTTATGCCCAGGGACACCATGATCACGGTTATTAATTTAAGGGCAAGCCTGCAGATGCCTCCCATGGAAGATAACGGTTTATTTATCATCACGAATTTTAATAAATTGAACATCGCATTTCATGTGGATGAAGTATGCGGTATCCATCGCGTATCCTGGGCCGATATTATAAAGCCGGATTCCACGATCAATGCGGAAGAGTATGGAGTTTCCACCGGCGTCATCAAGCTGGAGGGACGCCTGGTAGTAATTCTTGACTTTGAGAAGATTGTAACGGATATCAGCCCGGAAACCGGACTTAAGGTTTCTGATGTGGAAGGGTTAGAGAGCAATGTGATCCGGAAAGATACCCCGATTTTGATTGCGGAGGATTCGCCGCTTCTGAGTAAATTGATTACAAATTGTCTGAAAGAGGCAGGTTATACCCATCAGATTGTTACCAACAATGGGCAGGAAGCATGGAATCATATCCGACAGTTCCATAATCAGGGGGTACTGGATGAGAAGATTCATTGTGTGATTACAGATATCGAGATGCCGGAGATGGACGGACACCGTCTGACGAAGCTGATCAAAGACGATGAAGAGCTCAGACATCTGCCGGTTGTCATATTCTCTTCCCTTGTGAATGATGAGATGCGCAGAAAGGGCGAAGAACTTGGAGCGGATGCGCAATTAACAAAGCCGGAGATTGGTTTGCTTGTGAATGCAATTGACGGGCTGGTGGAAAAGAGAAAGAAATTCTTAAATCAACAGTCATAGAAAAAAGGCTTTCTGTATGAAAATCAGTAGATTTGTTTTGCTACAGAAAGCCTTTTTATGTTGACATTTTATGGGAACTACCCTAAGATTGATGTGAAATGCTGAAATAATATGGAGAAAACAGGAGGAAGGACATGGAATTACGATCATTGGAACAGGAGTTACGGTCAAATGCATATCCGGGAAGAGGAATCGTAATCGGAAGAACTCCCAATGGAGCGTATGCAGTAACAGCTTATTTTATCATGGGAAGAAGCGAAAATAGCCGTAACCGTATTTTCATAACGGAAGGGGAAGGAATCCGGACCCAGGCATTTGATCCGGCAAAACTTGTGGACCCCAGCCTGGTGATTTATGCGCCGGTGCGTGTTCTTGGAAATAAGACGATCGTCACCAATGGAGACCAGACCGATACGATTTATGAATGCATGGATAAGCAGATGACCTTTGAACAGGCCTTGCGTACCCGGGAATTTGAGCCGGACGCCCCCAATTATACCCCCCGTATTTCAGGGATTATGCATGTAGAGGGCGGAACGTTTAATTATGCCATGTCTATCTTAAAGAGCAGCCAGGGGAATCCTAAAAGCTGCTGCCGTTTTACCTTTGCATACGAGAATCCTATGCCGGGAGAAGGCCGCTTTATCCATACATACCAGTGCGACGGAACTCCTCTTCCCAGCTTTGAGGGAGAACCCAAGCCGGTGGGAATCGAAGATGATATGGAGCAATTTACAAAAGGACTGTGGGATAGTCTGAATGAGGAGAACAAAGTCTCTCTTTTTGTTCGCTATATTGAAATTGCTACGGGAGAATACAGAACGAAGATTATCAATAAGAATCAATAGGAATCGGGAGGATGACTCATGCAGGAATTAGAGTTAAAATATGGATGCAACCCCAATCAGAAACCATCCAGGATTTTTATGGAGAACGGGGAACTGCCCATTCGGGTGTTAAATGGGAAGCCGGGGTATATTAATTTTCTGGACGCCTTTAACGGCTGGCAGTTGGTGAAAGAGTTAAAAGAAGCTACAGGGCTTCCGGCGGCAACTTCCTTTAAGCATGTATCTCCGGCGGGAGCCGCTGTGGGACTGCCCCTTACGGATGTGGAAGCCCAGATTTATTGGGTAGCGGACTTGGGCGAGCTGTCTCCTTTGGCATGTGCTTACGCCAGGGCGAGAGGCGCGGACCGGATGTCCTCTTTTGGAGATTTTATTTCTCTGTCTGAGGTATGCGATGTTTCTACGGCCAAGATCATTAAGCGGGAAGTTTCTGACGGTGTGATTGCTCCGGGGTATGAACCGGAGGCGCTGGAAATACTGAAGGCTAAGAAAAAGGGCGGTTATAATATCATTGAAATTGATTCCGATTATGTGCCGGATCCGGTGGAACACAAAGAAGTGTTCGGCATCACCTTTGAGCAGGGGAGGAATGAATTGAAGATTGACAGGGAGCTGTTATCCCAGGTGGTGACGGAGAATCAGGAGATCCCAAACCAGGCTCAGATTGATCTGATGATTTCATTGATTACCTTAAAATATACCCAGTCCAATTCCGTTTGCTATGCCAAAGGCGGGCAGGCGATTGGTATCGGGGCAGGGCAGCAGTCCAGGATCCACTGTACGCGTCTTGCAGGAACGAAAGCGGATAATTGGTTTTTGCGTCAGTCCCCCAAGGTACTGGGCCTTACATTTGTAGAGAAGATTGGCCGCGCGGACCGGGATAATGCTATTGATCTTTATATTGGGGAAGATTATATGGATGTTTTGGCCGACGGTGCATGGGAAGGAATTTTTAAGGAGAAGCCGGAGGTATTTACCAGGGAAGAGAAGCGAGCGTGGCTGGATCAAATGCGGGGAGTAGCCCTTGGCTCGGATGCATTTTTCCCCTTTGGTGATAATATAGAACGTGCCCACAAAAGCGGTGTGGCGTATGTAGCCCAGCCGGGAGGCTCTATTCGGGATGACAATGTAATTGAAACATGTAATAAATATGGGATAGCTATGTGTTTTACAGGGATCCGGCTGTTCCATCATTAAGGATGCCTGAGAGCTGCCCAGGGAGGGCGCAAAACAGGGAGCGGACAGGCATGAAGCCTAATCCGCTCCCTGTTTTGTACTTGGGGGATCCAAAAGAAATATGCGAGCAAAAGAGGACGGATGCCCGGTACGCCAGTAGGGAATGGTTTCATCTATGCATCTGCATAGGTGTATCCTGCTACAGAACACGCACCAAATTCAGCTCCTGATCCACCAAAAGGATATCAGCTTTGTTTCCCACAGACAGCCCGCCGATATCGTGTGCGCCAATACTTTTCGCAGGATTGACGGTTGCCGCCTTTATAGCAGATTCCAGAGGAATTCCAAAGGAAACGGCGTTTTTCATGCAGGCAAATAAATTCGTGACAGACCCGGCAAGGGTTCCGTCGGCCAATGTGGCTTTGCTGCCATGTTTGATTACTTCTTGTCCTCCCAGCTCATAAGTTCCGTCCTCCATTCCGGCGGCTCGCATGGCGTCGCTGATGAGTACTACCCGGTCGTCTCCAAAGATAGAAAATATCATACGAACCACCGAAGGATGAACATGGATACCGTCGCAGATTACTTCTGCCATGACGTGAGACTCTTCCGCAGCAGCCCCGATGATGCCGGGATCCCTGTGGTGCAGGGGGCTCATGGCGTTAAAAAGGTGGGTGGCATGATTGGCTCCTGCCTGAAACGCTTCCTTTGCGGTCTGATAGCCGGCTTCGGAATGACCCAGGGAGATGGAGACCGTATCATGCATAGCCTCAATAAATTCCAGAGAGCCAGGGGCTTCCGGGGCAATGGTGATCAGGCGGATATTTCCGCCGCAGGAATCATTCAGGGCCTGGAACGTGGAAATGTTAGGATGAATGATATGGGAAGCTTTCTGAGCTCCTTTTTTTGCAGTGGAAATAAAAGGCCCTTCCATATGAATACCGGCAATGGAGGCATATTCTCTGCCGGAGGGGACTTCCTGGATACTTTGGAAAATATGTTCCAAATCCTCTGTGGGAAGCGTCATGGAGGTGGGGCAGAAGGAGGTGATTCCTTTGGATTTTAAGTAGGCGGCAATCTCTGTAAGCCCCTTGGGGCTGCCGTCACAAAAATCATGCCCTACGGCTCCGTGAATGTGTACATCCACCAGACCAGGGAGGACGTAGAGATCAGAAGCGTCTATGATTTCTTCTTCCGGTCCGGCTGTTTCAGTAATTTTGTGGGATGTATCTAGGATGAGATCCCGTCTTGTAAAGACGCCGGAATCTTCAAATACCAGCCCGTTTTGGATAATCATATGGGCCCCTTTCTATGCCGGGAGGCAGTTGTGTTCTTTGATCAGGGACAGAGCTTCTTCGTCTGCAACAATGGTTACATTACTGTGAAGCTGCAGGATGGAAGCGGGAACCGCCGGAGTAATAGGCCCGAACAGCGCTTTGTATAAGGCGTCGGCCTTGGCGGAGCCGGAAGCCACTAACAGGATGCCCCTTGCCCTCATAATGTTCCCTACGCCCATGGAATATGCATATTTGGGAACTTCATCAATGGTGGCAAAGAAACGGGCGTTGGCCTGGATGGTGTTCTCTGTCAGCTTTACGCAGTGGGCGCCGTTCTCAAAGGCGTCCCCCGGTTCGTTGAATCCGATGTGGCCGTTGTTGCCCAGGCCAAGAAGCTGTAAGTCGACGCCTCCTAACTGGTCGATGACAGAGTTGTAACGGCTGCATTCTGCTTCGATATCCGTCTCCAGTCCGTTGGGGATATTGGTATTCTCTGCCTTAATGTTTACATGGTCGAATAAATTGGTGCGCATAAAAAAAGCATAGCTTTGATCGTTGTCTTTGGGCAGGCCTTTATATTCGTCCAGATTTACGGAACGGATTTCAGAAAAATCAAGATCGCCCTGTTTGAAACGCTCCACCAACTGCTGATATGCTCCGATGGGGGTAGAACCGGTGGCCAGTCCCAGTACGGCATTTGGCTTTAAAATAATCTGGGCTGCAATGATATTGGCGGCTTTGCGGCTCATCTCCTGATAGTCTTTTGCTTGGTAAATTTTCATGAAAAACCCTCCTTTGGTCTGCGGCGCGTTCGATACGCCATTGGAATCAGTTACCATTCCATTATAAATCACAGAAGAGAAAAAGTAAATAAGTTCATGGGAACAGTTCTGCACAATCAATACAAAACAATAAAAATTAATAGCAAAAAATTGACAATAATAAGGGGAAATGGTACAATCATAAAAAGCGTGAAAGATTAGCAAAATGATTCATTATGGAGTGGTAAAGGAGAAGGAAAGATGGAAAGAGTCATGTCAAGCCAGGCCGGGCAATATGCGGCCGGGAAGTATCAGGAGACGCTGCCATTGTTGAAGGGGCGGGCAGCGGAGGTTGCAGCCTTTGTGGACGGGCTTACGGGGGATGAAAAGGTTCTGATGGAGTTTCTGTACGGCACCATGCCCATATGCGACAGTGCGGATTATGAGCCGCAGCTCATGTATGCATATGTGACTCACGCCTTGTTTCTGCGCCGGGAGAAAGCATGGACCAGGGAGCTGCCGGAAGATGTTTTTTTGAATTACGTATTGTATTACCGTGTGAATAATGAAAATATTACAGACTGCCGGAAATGGTTTTACGATATGCTGAATCCTTTGATTGAGGATCTAGGTCAGGAGGACGCAGTAAAAGAAGTAAATTACTGGTGTGCAAGGCAGGCGTCCTACACTGCTTCCGATGGGCGTACTTTAGGGCCGGTGGGAGTTTACTACAGCGGAAGCGGCCGCTGCGGAGAAGAATCCACCTTTCTTGTGACGGCTCTTCGCAGCGTTGGGATTGCAGCCCGCCAGGTATATACCCCAAGATGGGCCCATTGTGATGATAACCATGCCTGGGTGGAAGCCTGGGTGGACGGAGGCTGGCGGTTCCTGGGCGCCTGCGAGCCGGAAGAGGTGCTGAATAAGGGATGGTTTACCAATGCATCCTCCAGGGCCATAATGGTACATACCAGGGTTTTTTCTGATTATATAAGCCCGGAAGAAGGAAGAAAAGAGGAGATGACAGAACGGGACGGGGCAGCCCTGTTTTTCAACGATACTTCTTTTTATGCCAAGACCGGGAAGCTGACGGTGCAGGTGAAGGATGAAGGGGGAAATCCGGTTTCCGGCGCCAAGGTATCCTTTTCCCTTTTGAACGCAGCGGAGTATTTTCCGGTTTCCGTGCTTTATACGGATGAAGGGGGAAAGGCATGCATTCACTTGGGATTGGGAAGCATTTGCGTTCAGGTGTCTGGAAACGGCTGCTTTTTGGAAGCTTTGGTGCAGAATGAGGGAGACACCTTTGCAGAGCTGACTTTGTCGAAAGAAGATTGGGAAAAAAGCCTGGCCAAAATGAAAGCAGGCTGGGTGGAGATAGACCATAGGGCTCCTCGGGACTACCCCATGCATCCGGTGAAATTGACCAAGGAACAGAAGGAAATAGGAAGAAGCCGGAAGAAAGAAGCAGACAAACTGCGTCTTCAAAAGTTATCAGGGTATGCAAAAGATCAGGCCCAGGCTCTGGAGGATTATCCGGACGCAGGGAAGTATCTGGAGCTTTCTTTTGGCAATGCCCCCCAAATCCATCGGTTTTTAAAGGAGCATCCCGGTGAAGACGGTGTTAGAATGCTGTCGGTGCTGTCACAAAAGGATTATCGGGATATTTCCGCGGAGGTACTGGGAGAACATTTTTCTTATGGGAAACAAGTACAAGAGGCGTCTTTCGGTACGTATTTAAAGGATGATGAGAATGCTTCAGAGCTGTTCTGGCGCTATGTGGCGAATCCGAGAATCCGGTTTGAAGCGATTACGCCTTATCGTTCTTATATTATGGAGACCCTGACCAAGGAGCAGAAGGAGGCGTTTTGCCAAGAGCCGGAGGAGATCTGGAATTGGATTGAGGATACCATATCCTGTGAAAAAAGCAGGAATTATCATCCGGTGGTAACATCCCCGGCCGGTGTGCTGCGTACCGGACAGGGCGGACATTTGCCGAAAAAAACCTTATTTGTAGCAATATGCCGTACCCTTGGCATTCCTGCCCGGCTCAACCCTGTGAATCAGGAGGCAGAATATTACAGGAATCATGCATTCCACGACGTATCTTCTCCCAAGCACACGGAGAAGCTGGTGAGGCTGGTATTAAAGAGCCAAGAGTCCCCGGCCTATTATGCGGATTGGACCATCGGCAGGCTTGGCGGCGGGGAAGAGCAGCCTGACGGCTGCGGTTTTGGAACCCTGGGCTTGTTTGGTAAAGAATTTACGGACGGTGTTATGACGCTGATGCTGCCGGAAGGCATTTACCGTTTGATTACCGCTGTAAGACTTCCCAGCGGGAACCAGATGGAGGCGAGGCGAGTGCTGGATACGGCTGATTTTGTTCCCGGAGCCGACGGCGTACCGGAATGTGAGCTGGAACTGTACCTGCGCGAGCCCCAGATTTCCCAGATGCTGGAAAAACTGGCATTGGATGACTTTACGCTTGCCAAGGAAGATGGAACGGAAGTGGAAGCTAGGGAGCTGATACAGAATCATACCATGCTGGCCTTTTTGGAAGAGGGAGCGGAGCCGACGGAGCATGTCTTAAACGAATTGCGAGAGCAGGAGGAAGAAGTGAGAAAGAGCGGTCTTTCCCTTGTGTTTGTAGCCGCACGTAAGGATGCCCTTGAGAATCCTACCCTGGCGGATACCCTGAAACGTCTGCCGGCACAGGTATATTACGATGATTTTACGGAGCTTCCGGAGATTCTGGCCAGACGGATGTATACGGATCCGGAGAAGCTTCCTTTGGTGCTGTTAGTAAGCCCCGGGCTTATCGGACGGTATGCCAGCAGCGGATATAATGTGGGAAGCGTAGGATTGATGCTTCGGATTGCAAAGCTTTTGGAGCGTTAAGGAGCAGGCAGCGGGGAGAGGAAACGTCATGTTTATTGAGGAGCGGCATGAGAAGATTATGGAGCAGATCCGCAAAGAGGGCAGGGTTACGGTAAAAGAATTGAGCAATTTTTTTTCCGTAACCGAGGACTGCGTTCGCAAAGACCTGAAGGCGCTGGAAAAAGAAGGGCAGCTGAAGCGAACCTATGGCGGGGCGGTATTGTCCAGGGATTATCCCTTGCGGCGGGATGTGATTGACCGCAGGGAAGTCAACGGTGAGAAGAAAGAGGCGATTGCGGCGGAGGCCCTGCTGCTGATCCGGGAGAATGAGACGATCTTTCTGGACATTTCTACCACGAATATTCGGCTGGCCAGGCTTTTGGTGCAATGGAACAAACGCCTGGTGGTCGTCAGTAATATGATGGATATTCTTCAGATCCTTTCCGCTAGCAGAGAGATCACGGCTGTCGGAACCGGAGGAACCGTAGTGCAGACGGTAAATGGGTTTCTGGGTGCGGAGGCCATTTCATTTATTGAACATTACAGCTTTGACCGGGCGTTTTTGGGCACCTGCGGACTGGATATTACGGACGGCACCGTGACTACCCTGGGTGCGGAGGACGGCATGACAAAAAAGGCTGTGCTGAAAAGCAGCAGACATAATTATCTTGTGATGGAAAATGACAAATTTTATTTTAATGATTCATATAAATTTGCTCATTTGGATGAAATAGATGGAATTATTACAAATCAGCTGCCGGACGGCGCCACCATGCAGGCATTGGAGGTAGCCGGAGTCACACTATTTGCAGGACAAAGCTGAAAAAAGAAAGGGAGGGTTTTTATGGTTTGGGAAGAAGATTTCGTTACAGTTGCAGCAGAAGACAGCCAGGGCTTTTTGGTGCAGTTTGTAAAAAAAGGAGAGCAGGAAGGCTTGCTGCAAGAAGGGACAGAGGAGTTTTTTGACGCTTCCTTTTTGAAAACGGCGGTTTTGCCGGTGAATGGGAAGCTCACGCTTTTGGTGGGGATGGGAGAAAAATCCCTGGATAAGATGAAGGTGAAAGAACTGGCTGCTAAGGCTGCATCGGAGTGCCAGGCCAGGAGGATCAAAGAAGTGTCCATGGATGTTTCCACGCTTTTGAAGGAGCAGGGCGTAGAGGCTGTCCGTGATATTACAGAAGGAGCCTTGCTGGGAAATTACTGCCAGATCCGTTTTGGAGAAGAGCAGAAAGAAGAGAAGCCCTGCAAAATCTGGTTGTCTGGTATTTTCAGTGAGGATCTTTCACATGCCAAGTCTCTTGTAAAGGAAGCCGGCGCCTTGGCCCGGGGCGTCATGTTTGCCCGGGATATGGTGAATCTTCCCGGCAACCGTCTGCGTCCTGAGGAATTTGCCCGTCAGGTGATGGGGCGGATGGAGGGACTTCCTGTAGAGTGTATCTGCTATGACAGGGATAAGCTGAAAGAGATGGGAATGGAGGCGCTGCTGGCGGTAGGCGACAGCAGTGAATATGCGCCTTGCATGATGGTGCTTCGGTATCAGGGAGCACCGGGAGAGCGCCGGATTACCGGGCTGGTAGGAAAAGGCGTTACCTGCGACACCGGGGGATACTGTCTGAAGGCCGCCAGCTCCCAGTTGGGTATTAAGGGAGATATGGCAGGGGGAGCCGCGGTGGCGGGAACCATTTATGCCCTGGCGCAGACAAGGGCCAAAACCAATGTGACGGCTGTGATTCCTATGGTGGAGAACCGGATCTCATCAGGAAGCTTTTTGCCGGGGGACGTGATTTCCTCTTATGCAGGGAAAACCATTGAAATCGGCAATACCGATGCGGAAGGACGTTTGATTCTGGCAGATGCGGTAGCTTATGCCGTAGACCAGGAAAAGGTGACGGAGGTGTTAGATATCGCCACTCTTACCGGAGCGGTGGTAGGAATGCTGGGATTCAGCATTGGCGGAGTTTTGTGTGACGATGAATCCTGGTATGAGGAATTTCAGCGGGCCTATGATGTGTCCGGGGAGCGGTATCTTCGGATTCCCTTCTATGAAGAACATGAAAAAATGATAGAAAGCGAGCTGGCGGATGTGAGGAACATGAGCTCCGATGGATGCGGAACGATTACGGCAGGGCTCTTTATCCGCAAATTCGCCCAGGGGCGGCCATGGCTGCATCTGGATATTGCCGGTACGGCGTGGGTAGGACAGCCTGTATTTGCCTTCCAGTCCAAGGGCGCTACTGGAGCCGGCGTGACAACCATGTATCAGCTATGCTGTCGGAAGGAGAAATGATGAGCAAATTTATTTTGGAAGTATGCGTAGATTCCGTAGAATCTGCAGTAGCGGCGGCCCGGGGAGGGGCCGACCGGCTGGAGTTGTGCGCAAATCTGATTATTGGGGGAACCTCTCCCAGTCCGTATCTGTTCCAGGAGATCCGTAAGCACACAGATATTCCCATTCATGTATTGCTGCGTCCCCGGTTTGGAGATTTTTGTTATACGGATGCAGAGTTTTCGATTTTGAAAGAAGAAGTGTCCCATTTTCGGAACATGGGAGCGGAGGGGGCGGTCATTGGAATCCTGACCCCGGATGGTTCTCTGGATACAAAACGTTTGGGAGAGCTGGCAAAGCTTGGGGAAGGAATGTCCTTGACGCTGCACCGTGCCTTTGACGTTTGCAGGGATCCCTTTGCGGCTATGGAACAGGCAATGGAATTGGGATTTTCCACGATTTTGACTTCCGGACAGAAAAACAGCGCCTTAGAAGGGGCGGAGCTGATCAAGGAACTGGAAGAAAAAAGCCAGGGCCGTATTCTGATCCAGGCAGGAAGCGGAGTAAACGCCCAGGTGATTCAAAAGCTTTATCCCATTACCAAGGCAAGAGCTTACCATATGTCGGGAAAAGTAACCTTAGACAGCAATATGCGTTATCGAAAAGCTGGGGTTAGTATGGGAATTGGAAGCGTCAGCGAATATGAAATCTGGCGTACGGATGAAGAAGCCGTCCGTAAGGCCAGGGAAGTTTTGGAAGGACTGTAAGAATGGGTAGGAGAATGGGCGCTTGTGACAGAAGGCTGAGCACTTTCTTCTGCCTGACAAAAAAAGGCCGGTTGGGTGTTGCCGCCGGCCTGTTTCTGGTGCTTGCAGGAATGCTGTCCTTGGTCTTTGGCTTTCGGGCCCAGGGAGCAGAGCCAGAGCAGATAGAATACTATTATGAGAATGTCTGTGCCTCCTGCGACGGCACAGAGGATTTTTACAGTATGCTCCAGGAAAGATTGTCCAAGGAAGAACAAAAGGCGCTGCAGGGGAAAACGGCTGCGTATAATGTTTTTTTGGATTCTTGCAGGGAGCAGTATGAGGAACGTGTACGGAAATTGGGGATTCCGGAGGGAACGTCCCTGCCGGTACTGATTGTGGGAGACCGATGGGTAAGCGGCCTGGAGCAGATGGAGGAACTGCTACGGGAAGCAGCCGGGAAAGCGGCTGACCACAGCGGGCCGGCAGAAGGGGGGCTGCCAGGAGAAGAGCAGCAAGCGGACGGTTCCGGGGAAAAAAAGGAATCCAAAAACAGTGATTTGCAGCGTGTTGGGGAACATGCTGCAGATCAAAAAGAGGCAGACTTGGCAAAATGCATGGAGACGGAACTGGAAAGCCAGGAGCCTGCCCTGCTTTTATTTACCACAGAATCCTGTGAGGATTGCGAGAAGGTAAAAGAATGGCTGGCTGAACAGAAGGAATTGACAGGAGGAAGGGTTCTGGAATACAATATTGTGAAGGAACCTTGTTTAAATATATTAAAAGGGATGTTCCGGGAATATGGTCTGGGGGAACAAGATCAGAAAGTCCCGGCATTGTTTTATGGAAATGGAGCCGCCACAGGGGCAGAAGCGATTTTCAGGCTGGATGGAGAAAGCCTGTGGGAAGAGGGCGGGAACCAAAAGCTCCTTTCCAGTATTCGTACGGTAAAACAGCAGCTTCCGGAAGAGGAAGAAGCCGCGGCGGGCGGACAGAATCTTTTGACCTTGGTAGGGGCCGGATTGCTGGCTGGACTGAATCCCTGTTCGATTTCCATGTTTTTGATGCTGTTGTCTATGGTGGTGGCAGAGAAAGCCTCCGTCTGGAAAAACGGACTGCTGTATCTGACAGGGAAATATGCGGCTTATGTGACGATTGGAATGGCAATCTATACTTCTGCCGCAAACCTGGATGGATTGATTTTGCAGGATGCGGGAAACATCCTGAATGGGATTTTAGTCCTGCTGTTTGGGGCGGCGGGCATATTGTATCTGGCGGATGCAGTACGGGTGTTCCGGCAGGAATACGGGAAAATCCGTACCCAGCTTCCGGCAGGCCTGCGAAAATGGAATCATGGATTGATCCGGCGCGTGGGAAATTACAGTGGGATTTTAAAGCCCCTGTTGATTCTGGGGCTTGGAATGGCTATTTCGGTGGGAGAATTTTTTTGCACCGGACAGATTTATATGGCTTCCATTACCTATTTGTTAAAAGACCAGGTGGCCATTGTATGGGTTTACTTTCTGGTCTATGTAACGGCTATGTCCCTTCCGGCCTTTTTGATGCTGATTATCATCCAAAGGACCAGGAATACGGAACTGATTTCAGAATTTATGCTCCGCCATATGGGGGCGGTGAAGATATTTAACGCACTTTTGTTTTTGGGATATGCGGTATATTTTGTTTTCTCATAAGGATTTTTTGCATATTTGATTCCGCAAAGTGCGGTGTAAAAACCACGATAAGCAATGAAACAATTTAATCCAGCAGGGAGCTGGCGCATGATACGATGCCGGCTACGTCTGCATAGGATAAAAGCAGGGGGCCGGGGGAGACTTTCTTCTTCCCTGGCTGTCCCAAAAGCTCTTTTTGGATTTCGGCGGTGAGACGGGTGCGGACGGCGCTGCGGTGGATGTGGCAGGGCTCCGGATCGTCAAAAAATTCAATGCTCTTGGCCAGGAGAATCTCCTCTTTGATAGGAATATCTTTTAAAAGGCCGTCATATAAAAGGCCGGAGACTCCATAAAGCTGAAGCGTTGGAAGTGTTTTTTTAGATTTGAATAACATAAGCGGCTCCTTATCTTTTGATAAGGCTACTTTACTATAGATGTAAAAAGATTTCAAGGGAAAGAAGAGAAAGATAGAATGAAAAGAACGGAAGGGACAGCGAAAAAAAGAAAGATGTCCATACAACTGCTTTGCTCATATCTTATCATCATACTTGCTCCGGCGATTGCGGTATTTGTGATTTATTTGACCATGCAGGAGGCTCTTTTGGATACCCAGCGGGAAAAAGCCTGGAACTTATCCCGGGAGACGGCCGTTACCTTCAACAAAGAAGTGGGACAGCTGGAAAATGTGGCCAGATATATCATCAGCGACGGAAACCTGAAGAAATATTTGAATCAGCAGGATGAGAATGAGCCTGCCCAGAATTATTATAGGGCCTATGAGTTGGCAAAATCTTATCCTGATTATGCGATTCTCAACCGTTTTATCAGAAAAATATACATCATGCCTTTTGAAACTTCCTATTTGATCCAGATTCCCCGGGTAGTAGTGCCCAATAACAGGCTTGGAATGTCTATTATGGATTTAGACGGAGAGACTGTTTCTTATGAAGAAATGGTGCAGAGACTGTATGACCTGGGAAAGGACGGCCTAGTGTTTGACCAGGAAAAAGGGGAGTCCGGGGAGCTTCAGGTAGTCCAGCGGTTTGACTATAGCGGATATGGTGAAAAAGCAGGGGTAGTCGTCATTGAACTGGAAAAGAAGGAATTAAAAAACCTGCTTTCCCAGAGTCTGGGAAGTGATGTGGGAATCGCTTTTTTAACAGATCAGAATGGAAGTATCCTGTACGTCTATGACAACGCGGAAGATATTTATGACAGCTTTCCTATTGAGATGAGTTGGGAAGAATATTTAAAGCAGAGCGGTTGGGAAGATATGGAGCTTTCCGTCCACCAAGCCTCGGTTAAGATCAACCATTGGTCTATTGTAACGGTAATTCCCAGGCAGGAATTGTTGTCAAAGGTGGGGAATGGGAAATATGTCACATTGGTTTTGTGCATATTGTCTATACTGATTGGAGTGGGCATTTGCCTTTGGTATTGGAACAGGGGACAGCTCCTGGTAGATAAATATGTGAATTATACGGAGAAATATCCGGAGAGGTCTTTGACAAAAGGAGAGTCTGGGAATATTTGGAAAGGCTTCGGCGGTGTGTTGGAGCAGGTGGACAGCCTGCAAATATCTTTGGAGAAGCAAAAACAGCGGTTATTGGAGGGGGTTACCCGAAAAATTTTGTATGGTATTTATGATTCCCCTCAGGAGCTGGAGCAAGAACTGGTGGAGGAGGAATTGTCTTTTCCCATAGGGCTGCCTTGTATTCTGGTGGGAGTGGAGATGGAAACGCCTATGAGCCAGGAACTGGAGCTGTCGGTAAAGGAATTGGAGACGGCGATGCGGGAAGAGCTGGACAAACGTTTGCCTTACCCTTATTTGATGGTGGGCATGGGGTCTTTGCATTATGTTCTTCTGATTAATATTGGGAAGGTTCCTGTAGAGGGTGGAGAGATCAAACAATTTTTTGAAGAGATCAATTATGAAATATACAGCCGGATCCCGGTAAATATGTTTATCGGCATCAGCGGTAAGGCGGATACGGTGCTTGCTATTGCAGAAGAGTATGAGCATGTATGCCGGATTTGTGAATATGCCAGATATTATAAGCTGCGCATGCCTTGTCTTTTGGAGGATCTGCCAAGGCATCAGCACGTGGTATTTACTGTGGAATTGGAGATCCAATTAGAGAGGACCATAAAAAACGGTAGGAAAGACCAGCTTTTGACACTGTTGGCTCAGGTACGGGAGAATTATTTTTATATCAAAGGGGCCGCTACTCCGGCGGGTTATAATCTGGAGGTGCTGCGCTGCATTCTTCTGCGCTGTCTTGGAGAACAGAAAACAGAAGTCAGGCAAGAAGAGCTATTGGAGGAGGTTCATGGAGTCCGAAGTCCCATGAAGATGGAAGAAACTATCTGGCATGTGTGGCAGTATTTTGAAGATCGGCGGATTTCCTGCCAGGACCAGGATATGGAATGCATGAAACAGGAGATAGAAAAGCATATTGAACGCGAGTATTCTCAGGCAGAATTTAACTTGGCGGCTATGGCGGACTGGCTGGGAATCCAGGAGAAAAAGCTGTATGCAGACTTTAAAAAAATGTATGGTGTCAGCTTTGCATCTTTTTTAGAAATGAAGCGTCTCCATCATGCCCAGGAATTTTTGAAGGAAGGGCGTCCTGTGGGGGAGGTTGCTCAGGCGGTAGGCTACAGCAGCGACTATTCTTTCCGCAGAGCCTTTAAACGGGTGGTGGGTGTAACCCCCAGTGATTACCAGAAAATGCAGGAAAACAGCCGCTGAGAAAAAATGTATGGTAAAAAAAATATTGTTCGTTGCGCGATACGGCATAAGTATATAAAATTATAGGAGAAGACAAAGGGAAAGTGTACGAAATGCACAAACAAAAAATGGGGTGTCGTAAGGCATTATTGTCATTTTGCATACGTTTTCCAGAACGGTTTTCAAATATCATAATGATAGAGGAGGAAAAATATGAAGAGAAGCACTTGGAAAAAAGTCGTGTCGCTTGGCTTGGTAGGAATTATGGCAGCGGGTATGCTGGCCGGCTGCGGTTCCGGTGGCGGAGACAAGAAAGAAGCGGGGGGAGACGGAGGCAGCAATGGCGGCGGAGGCGGCGTTACGCTGACGGAGCCGGGTACATATCCGATTGTGGAAGGCGGCGAACTGGAGCTGTCCATGTTCACTATGAGTATGCCCAACGTAGAAGATTTTGCTACGAATGATTTTACGAAATTTATGGAAGAAAAAACCGGTATTAAGATGAGCTTTTTCACCGGCGGACGTGACGACTGGGAAGATAAATTGAACATGATCCTTCAGTCTGACGATTATCCGGACCTCATCTTTGGCGTATCCCCGAATATTGCAAAGTATGGTGTTAAAGAAGGGATCTTTATTCCTTTGGATGAATACCTGACAGAGGATAACGTTCCGAATTACTTAAAGTTAATGGCAGATAATGATTTTGACCTGAACCTGATGAAGGAAACCGATGGAAAGACCTATTCTCTGGCGAACATCAATGACTGCTACCACTGCAGTTATGGCCGGAAAATGTGGATCAATAAATATTATTTGGATCAGATGAATTGTGAAGTTCCTACTACCACAGAAGAGTTCAAGGAAGTTTGCAAGAAGTTCCTGGAAATGAAGCCCGACGGCGTAGCCGTAGCAGGCGCAGATGTAGGCTGGTATACACGTATGCAGGATTGGCTGATGGGTTCCTTTACATTCTTCCCGGCGAAATCCTCTACCTTTATTGCAAGGGATGCCGTAGCTTTAAATACTGAGACTGGTAAACTGGAATGTGTAGCCACTACCGATGAATACAAAGAAGGCTTGAAGTATATCAAGGAACTGTATGACATGGGAGCAATATATGACGGCGACTTTACTCAGACTGGCGAGCAGATGAAGACTCTGGTGAACCAGGCAGATGAGCCGGTACTGTGCTTTACCGCAGGAACGATCTCCGACGCCATTGATTCCACTGCAAATCCGGAGCTGTATAAGCATTATGAAGCCCTGGCTCCCTTGGAAGGACCGGACGGAACCAGAATTGCATGGTATACTGCATATCAGGCAATAGGATCTGGAGCAGTTTGTATTACAGACAAATGTGAAAATGTAGAAGCAGCATTGCGTTGGGTAGATTTCTTCTACAGCGAGACCGGCGACCTTTGCAGCCAGTACGGTGCAGACGAAGGAACTGACTGGGTTCTGGATCCGGAAGGAAAAGTTGGCTTGAACGGCGAACCGGCTAAGTATGAAGTATTGAATGTATATTCACCAGATACCCAGAATCACGACTGGCAGGACGTAGGTATCCGTGTAGCTCCGGAAGGCTATCGTATGGGGCAGGCTGTTGATGCAGATGTAGATCCTTATGATCCCAACGGTTTGGAGAAATTACTGTATGAAGCAAGTAAGAATTTGTATGAGCCTTATGGACAAAATTCTAAGTATACAGATTTACCGGAACTGAAGGTAACGGATGAAGAGAGCACAGAAGTATCTACCATTGCCGTAGAGATTGAAAAGCTGATCGCAGAAGATGGCGTAGCGTTTATGACTGGCAAGAAGGATATTGACAAAGAGTGGGATAACTACCTTACTTCTCTGGAGAATGCAGGTTTGACCAAGTATCTGGAAGTATATCAGACTGCATATGACAGATTCGCAGGCTCTACAACAGCAGAATAAAGCCTGTGAGAGAAGGAAGCTTAAGGCTGTTGTGAGCACTTTGGGGTAAACAACAGCAACTTAAGGGCCGTCCGCCTTTTGCGGGCGGCCTTTCTGAAAAGGAGGAGTTTTATGGCGAAGGAAACGAAAATGGCGCCCGCCAGGAAAAAAGGGAAAATGAAAAATTCCAACTGGCAGTTCTGGCTGATTATTGCCATACCGGTTATTTACGCATTTGTATTTGCCTATATTCCCATGGGCGGTATCATTATCGCTTTCAAAGATTACAGTATCCGGAAAGGAATCTTAGGCAGCGATTGGGTAGGGCTGAAATACTTCATACAGTTTTTAACGTCCAGCAATAGTGTATTGGTTATTAAGAATACTTTGATTCTTGGTATCTACACCCTGGTGGTGAATTTCCCGATCCCGATTCTGCTGGCAATCATGATCAATGAAGTGCGGAATAAATTCTTTAAAAAGACGGTTCAGATGGTAACCTATGCACCATACTTTATTTCCGTAGTGGTATTGGTTGGTATGATGATGCAGATGATGGATATGAGAACCGGTATCATCAATGTGTTGTTAGGCAAGTTGGGAATTGGGCCGTTTAACTTTTTCGGAGAAGTGGGGATGTTCCGTTCTCTGTATGTATGGAGCGGCGTCTGGCAGACCATGGGTTATTCTTCTATTATTTATGTGGCGGCGCTGGCCGGGGTCAGTCCGGAATTGCAGGAGGCGGCGATTGTGGATGGCGCCAGCAGGATCAAACGAATCATCCATGTGGATATTCCGGCGATTTTGCCCACCATTATCATTATGCTAATATTCCGATGCGCGGATATTGTTGCTATCGGTATGGATAAGATTTTCCTGATGCAGAATTCCATGAATGCTTCCGTATCGGAGGTTATATCCACCTTTGTATATAAGGTCGGCGTGGTAAATGCCAACTTTGGGTTTTCTACGGCAGCTGGATTGTTCCAATCAGTGGTGTCCTTTGCCCTGTTGGTAGTTGTGAATGCAATCTGTAAGAAAATTACGGAAACAAGCTTGTGGTAAAGGGGGGAAAGGTATGAAAGCATCAAAATTTCGTCATATGAGCGTTGGCGACAAGATTTTTACAATTATTATTTATGCGGTTTTATCGCTGGTGCTGGTTATTATTTTGTACCCGCTGATTTATGTGGTATCGGCGTCCTTCTCGGATCCTCAGGCGGTGGTCAGCGGCGAAGTATTACTGCTTCCGGTTCGGCCTACTCTGAAAGGGTATGCGGCAGTTTTTAAGAATGCTAAGATTTTATCTGGGTTTGCCAATTCCTTCTTCTATCTGGTTGTGGGAACCGTTATCAACCTGGTTATGACCATGTTATGCGCGTATCCGCTGTCCCGGAAGGAATTTAAAGCTAAGGGAAAGATTTCTCTGTTTTTTGTATTTACCATGTATTTTAGCGGCGGTATGGTGCCGGCCTATATTCTGGTAAATAAGTTGGGCATGATCAATACAAGATGGGCTCTTTTGATCCCCATGGCTATGTCTACTTATAATATGATTATCTGCAGAACTTATATCATCAACTCCATTCCGGATGAATTGTATGAAGCGTCCCAGATGGATGGCTGTACGCCTTTTAAGTATATGATGAAAGTAATTGTTCCTCTTTGCAAGCCGATTTTGGCAGTATTGACATTGTATTACGGCGTATCCAGATGGAACGACTATTTTAATGCTATGCTATATTTGTACGATGAAAGCCTTCAGCCTTTGACCATTGTCATGCGTGAGATTTTGATTATGGGTAAAGTAGATATGACCCAGGTGACAGACGCCTCGGCTGTGTCCAAACTTCAGGGTATGTCGGAGCTGTTGAAATACTCCACAATTGTTGTGGCATGTGTGCCGGTTATGGCGTTGTATCCTTTAATTCAGAAGCATTTAGTAAAGGGTGTTATGGTTGGTTCCGTTAAGGGCTAATCTATAAATTTTTGGAGGTATTGGGAAGTGAACAAGGTAGTGGAAGAAAGGACAAAAAGGACAGAGTGGTATCGTGATGCCCGTTTCGGCATGTTTATCCACTGGGGGCTGTATGCGATTCCGGCAAGAGGGGAATGGCTGCGCAGTGTGGAAGAGCTGACAATGGAGGAATATGAACCTTTTATTGACGAATTTACCGCTGACAATTTTGATCCTAAGGAATGGGCGCGTCTGGCAAAAAAAGCCGGAATGAAATATGCGGTGCTGACTGCAAAACACCATGACGGTTTTTGTCTTTATGACAGCAAGCTGACGGATTTTAAATCCACCAATTCCCCCTGCGGCAGAGATATTGTGCGGGAATTTCTGGATGCCTTCCGGGCGGAAGGGATTCGTGTGGGACTGTATTTTTCCATCATTGACTGGCGCCATCCGGATTATCCTCATTACGGGGATATGCACCATCCTATGAGAAACCATCCCGAATGTTCCAATGAGAATCGAAATTTCGAAAATTACTTGGACTATATGTTTGGGCAGATCCGCGAGCTTTTGACCAATTACGGGAAGCTGGATGTGATGTGGTTTGATTTCTCGTATGGAGAGATGAAAGGGGACAAATGGAAAGCGGCAGAGCTGGTGGATATGATCCGTTCCCTGCAGCCCCATCTGATCATCGACAATCGTTTGGAAGGAAGCGGAGAAGACGGCGGTTCCATTAAGAAAATAAACCCGACTACGTTTTCCGGGGACTTCGCATCGCCGGAGCAGATGATTCCTCCGGAAGGCATTCTGGATGAAGCGGGAAATCCGATTCCCTGGGAAGCATGTGTTACGCTGAATGAGCATTGGGGTTATTCGGCTCAGGATATGCATTACAAATCCTCAAAAATGATTATTCGGATGCTGGTGGAATGTGTCAGCAAGGGCGGAAATCTTCTGCTGAACGTAGGGCCGGATGCCAAAGGAGAGATTCCGGAAGAGTCGGTAAAGATCCTGGAGGATGTGGGCCATTGGATGAAGCAGAATTCCAGAAGCATTTATGGCTGCGGTTATGCAGGCCTTCCCAAACCGGAATGGGGACGTTATACTCGGAATGGTAACCGATTGTACGCCCATGTGATGGAAGAGCAGACGGGAGCGGTATGTCTGGAAGGTATGGCCGGAAAAGTAGAGAAGATGCGTTTGGTCAGGGATAACTCCGAGGTAAAGGAGAGTTCTTTCTGGAACCTGGCAGAATATTCCGAGAATGCATTTTTCTCCTTCCATCAGAAGGGAAACAGCGGCAATCCTCCTATGATCAGCTCTTATCCTTTGCCGGATGAGGTAGATACGGTTGTGGAAGTTTTCTTAAAAGAAGAATAAACGTTTTACTTGGGCGTGTTTGGGCTTGGAAGAGATGCCCGGACACGCCTGTTTTTCAGAAAGGAAGAAGATTAAATATGAAGGGAGAAGGAAAAAACATGGATATGGAAGAAAAGATTATGGACGATGTAATGAAAGATAAGACCGCAAGAAAAGCCAATGAGGGAACCAGGTTAGAGCATGACTCCATTGGGACTCAGGAGGTGCCGGAAAATGCATACTATGGTGTACAGACCCAGCGGGCGGCCAGGAATTTTAATATTACGGGATTGAATATGCACCCGGAATTGATTGTCAGCGTGGCCCAGATTAAGAAATCAGCAGCCATTACCAACTTTGAGGTTGGACGGCTGGATAAAAAGCGGGCGGATGCCATTGTAAATGCCTGCGATGAGATTATTGAAGGAAAGCTTCACGATCAGTTTATTGTAGATCCCATTCAAGGGGGAGCCGGAACTTCCCTCAATATGAATGCCAATGAAGTAATTGCCAATCGTGCCATTGAGCTTTTGGGCGGCAAGAAGGGAGATTACACCCTTGTAAATCCCAATGACCATGTAAATTACGGCCAGTCTACCAACGATGTATTTCCCTCCTGCGGAAGGATGACCACCTTGAAGCTGCTGCATCGCGCTCAAAAGCAGTTGGAACGTTTGTTTGAAGCGCTGACGGACAAGGCTAAGGAGTTTGATTCCGTAATTAAAATGGGGCGTACCCAGATGCAGGATGCAATTCCCATCCGTCTGGGTCAGGAGTTTCGAGCTTATAGCATGGCCATCCGCAGGGATATTAACAGATTTGAACATGCCAAACGGGAAATGAGTTCTCTGAATCTGGGAGGAACGGCCATTGGTACAGGTTTGAACGCAGATGTACAGTATTTACAGAAGGTGGTTCGCAATATTGCCCTGCTGTCTGGTCTCGATTTGGTACAGGCTTACAACTTAATTGACGCGACCCAGAACCTGGACGGTTATGTATTTGTATCCGGCGCCGTTAAGACTTGCGCTGTAAACCTTTCCAAGATGTCCAACGACCTGCGGCTGATGTCCTCCGGTCCCCGCGCTGGTTTAGGGGAAATCAATCTTCCGGCAAAACAGAATGGTTCTTCCATTATGCCTGGAAAAGTAAACCCAGTTATTCCTGAAGTGGTGAATCAGGTTGCGTTCAATATTATCGGAAATGATATGACGGTTGCTATGGCTACGGAGGCAGGACAGTTAGAGCTGAATGCATTTGAACCGATTATTTTCTACAACCTGTTCCAGTCTATTGAGACGCTGACTTATGCGGTGCGGACGTTGGTAGATAATTGTATTGTGGGCATTACTGCTAATGTGGATCACTGCCGGGATATGGTATATAATAGTGTGGGAATTATTACGGCTATCTGTCCCCATGTGGGATACGAGAAAGCGGCGGAACTGGCAAAGGAAGCCATCGCCACAGGCGCTTCTGTGAAAGACGTTATCCTGGAGCACCAGCTTCTGACAAAAGAAGATATGGAGAAGATCTTAGATCCTTATTCTATGACGGAACCGGGAATTTCTGCAGAAGAACTGCTGGATAAGAAAATTTAATTCAGAAGAGTTTTCATAAAAAAGGACATCCTGTTTTGCGGGATGTCCTTTTTTATGATTAGTGATAAACGGCTGCCTCTTCAGGTTCTTCTTGATAGAGAACTTCCGCATCCTTTTGGGTGATCAGATTTTGTTCCGGGTCCAGAATACCAAGCTCTTTCAGCGCCTTGAGGGTATGTTTGCAGTCGGCGGTAAGAGAAATGGAGGTGGCTTGTACAGAGGAAGTGTCGGATACAGTATCAACCCCTCCATGATATACATAGGAGCTGCCTTGGGGAACTTGGTAAGTGAGCGTCAAGGTATTGTAATAAACATGGCTGGCATATTTGTTTTTTAAAGCGTAGTCATAGATCTGGTAGTTTCCTTCGTTGATATCTTGCTTCAAAGCCTGGAAAACCTGGATGCATTGCTCTTGATTTAAGGAAACAGAGTCCAAATAATCGGCGCCTTCATAGATATCCATCGTTCCGTCTATGAAAGTAACGGATTCATAGGCGTCTGTAAAATGGTAACGAAGATAGTATTCCGGCTGATCAGACAATTCTTTGAGCAGATTGAATGCATAGTCTTCCCGTGCCAGATAGTAGTCGTCTACCGGAATACGGTAGCGGCGTTTCAGAATATTGCCGTTTTTTAAGGTGTAGGTAAGTTCTAACCTGGATTCTCGGATTTACGTGACGAGGTGCCCATAAATGCCTGAAACAAGCCATTCCTCGTCATGTTTATGAAATATTCGATTGTGACGAGGATTTATACTGAAATCCTTATAAATCAAGCTGTTGACAATTTTAC
>JAAVYA010000022.1 GCA_022790855.1 Lachnospiraceae bacterium
CTTTCCCCATACACAGACTGGCTGACCCGTCCGCGGCCTGGTACAATTGGAAAGAATCACATTCAGAGCAGTTTATCTTTTGTATAAGCTGCCCTTTTTCTTTCTGCTCTGAATCTGATACTTTCCTAATGAATTATAACATAGATTCTGAATATTGCAAAAAGTACCCTCGGTGTGTACAAGGGTACTTTAAAAATTTATTCACTATATTCTGAATGTGACTTTTCTCGTGAGCTAAAATGATATCTGCCGCTGCCAATCTCAATCTGCCTCTCTCCTACATGAACGATACCGCTGACATTGGGCGGCAAGACCACCTCCAAGCTTATCTCCTCTTCCTGCTTTTCCCAGTGAATTGATATGTTTCCGTATACGGAATCGTATTCGGTATGCGCCCATTTTAAACCGCAGCCATAATCGGGACGAATACGGACTTTCTTATATCCCGGCTCTTCCGCCCACAAACCGCCAATCCTGCGATAGAGAAAATCGCCCACACAGCCAAAGGCAAAGTGATTGTAAGAGGAATTGGTACGGGTTCCGTCCGGCAAAATTGCCGCCCAGTTTTCCCAGATTGTCGTCGCACCCCACTTTAAAGCATACAGCCAACCAGGTTTTTGATCTTGAAACAAAATCCGATAGGCCACGTCCTGGGCATGGTGTTCGCAAAGCACATCCAGGAGAAACGGAACCGATAAAAATCCTGTGTCCAGACAGTCGCCTGCTGCTTCAATCAATTTGCAGAGCTGATGAATCGCGCCCCTCTCCTGTTCCTTGGTGAGCATGTGCCCAGCCAAAGCCAGAACATAAAGCCCCTGCAGCGGCTGGCGCATCCGCCCGTCCTTCGTTACATAGGTCTTTGAAAATACCTCCCTGGCACGGCAGGTCAGTTTCAGATAATGCTCGGCATCCTGAGTTTTGTGCAGAGTCGCGGCAATCTCAGCCATACAGTTTGCCGTATATGCCAGATACGTCAGGGCCGCCTCTTCCTTCGTCCGCTGCGCGGTAATCATAGGATTGTGGGTGGAAGCCATAATACTTGGAATCAGCCAGTCGCCGAAATGAAACAGCTGTCCCCACCCGCACAAATCTTCTCCGGCGCAGCTTTCCACATAATCCATCCACCTTTTCATCATATGATAATTTTTCTGCAATACGCTCAGATCTCCGTAAGCCTGATATAATACGTAGGGAACCAGCACACAGGCGTCTCCCCATCCCGCCGAGCTGATATGTGTCTCCTTTCCGCCGTTGACATATTGATTGCTGGGGATATCGGGAATCACATGAGGAATCTGCCCGTCAGGCAGCTGCTCTAAGCGCATATCGGCCAGCCATCGTTCCAAGAACGCCTGTACGTCCATGTGCCAAACCGCAGCAGGCGCATAAACCGCCATGTCTCCGGTCCAGCCAGCGCGTTCTCTCTGAGGGCAATCTGTGGGCACACAAAGCATATTTCCCTGCTGGGAGCGGAAAATATTTTCCTCCAGTTGATTCAACCGCTGGTCTGAGCAAGAAAAGCTGCCGATGGAATCCATTCGGCTGGTCAGAACGCAAATTGTAAAATCTTCTGCATGTACAACGTCCAGGCCCTCCACCTTCACATAGCGAAACCCATGGAAGGTGAATTTAGGCTCATAAACCACATCAGATTCCGCTGTTATGATGCGGTCCTTTTGATTTTTGTTCTGTCCCATAATATTTTGCAGGAAATTACCGTCCCGATCCAGCACCTCGCTGTGCTCTAAGCTGATCTCTGTCCCAACCGGCGCTTTCACGGCAAATTTCGTATAGCCACAAATATTTTCACCGGCGTCCAATACCCATTCGCCCTTGGGAGTGCGTATCAGCTCCGGTTTGATTTCTTTTACAATCCAGACCGGGTCAACACTCTGGGCGCAGACGGTATCATAGCCATACTCTTTTTTCCTCACCGGACGCCATTTCGAATCATCAAAGCCTGCTTTAGAAAAGCCCTTCGGCGCCTTCTTCTGATCGAGATATTCTCCGACGAACAAATCCGCATAAATGTACTCCCCGGTATTCCAACGCATACTCTCATCCGAGCAGACCCGGCTTTTGCTGCCGTCCTCATGCACAATTTCCAGCTGAAAAAGCAGCGCGTTCTCCCGCCCGTATTGCTGTCCGATCCCCATCAGGCCGATCTTTCCGCTGTACCAGCCGTCCGCCAGAATCACACCGATTGCATGGGGGCCGGATGCATTTAGAAGCGGAGTGACATCATAAGTCTGATATTCCAGGTGCTTTCCATAGGAGGTATATTCCGGCGCCAGAAGGTTGCTCACCTGTACGCCGTCTACCTCGAACGCGTAATTTCCCAACGCGGTGGCGTAGAGAACAGCCTTCTTCACCGGATGCCGCAGACAGAATTCCTTCCGAAAGTAAACCGGCGTATCTAAAATCTCCTCTGGATGCTCCCGGGATGCTACCATTCCGGCAAAAATTGCACCAGAATCCGTGGTTTCCGTCAACGGCTTTTTGGCAAGGCCGCTTTCCACCCAGACAGCGTGCCAGAAATTCTCCTCCATAATTCCGGTGGAAAAGAACGCCTTTTCACTGACGGCCTGCTCTTGATTCTGGCTGCAGCTTACGACCTGCCAGCTATAATCCGTTCCAGTCTTTAAATCCGGGCCTTCATAAGATATGCCAAAGGTCGCATCTGAGAGAACAAAACCGCTATCCCAGATCAGACGGCCTTCCTCCCACACATAGATACGGTATTCCTTCTGGCAAATATCCTGCCCTTCGCCCCCCAGCTTCCAGGAAAAGCGTGGAATCTCACCGATCCCCCGGGGATTGTTGCGGTTTAAACAGCGTAAACAATAAACATGGCATCTTTCTTCCATTTTAGTTGCCCTCTTTCTTTTGAATATTCCAGCACAGTACACAGATCAGTCCCAGTGCAGCCACTATGGCCGGAATAATGGAGCGGGAGAGCAGAATTCCCCGTAAAGCTTCTTCTGTCTGAGCCTGATTGGCCACATACCCGGTTGCCGCCAGCAGAAAGCTAACGACTGCACTGGCAATCGCCTGCCCCACCTTAATCGCAAAAGAGTTCATGGAAAAGCATACGCCGTCCGCACGATAGCCCTGTTTCTGTGCAATATATTCGGCTGTCTGGGCAAGCATCGTGGTAATCGTCACCATCAGCATACCGGTGGCAAGTCCCACCAGGCCAAAGCAGACAAAGAGCGCAGGCAGTGAAGATTTTCCTATTGCAAAAATTACAATCCCCGCCCCAATGTCCACACCAAAAGCTGCTGCTGCCAGAGCTCTTGCTGAAACCTTTTTCATCAAAACCGGAGATAGAATAGAAGTAACAATTCCAAGCCCCATACAAATTCCCATGTATGCGCCAATCATATCCGGGCGTTCCAAATAGTAAATCATATAAAAAGTGCCGGAAACGCTGGGCAGAATCATGCTGAACGCACAAAATACCATCGCCAGGAGCACCAGCAGCAGGGGCTTGCACATCACCTTGGCAAATCCTTTGAAAACATTTGCTTCCTGCGGCGGAGTTTCCGGAACATTCACTTCTTTGGTGCTGAAATATGTAATCAGGGCAAAAAGAACTGAGACAATGCCCACGATGGTCATAAACAGCGGGTAACCCTTTCTGAGATGCTCCGTTGTTTCCCCGCCGCCCAGTTTTATAATCAGGCTGTACGCCACTGCAGAGGCCAAAAACATTGCGATCGTGGTGAAGGTCCTGGCCGCACTGATCAGCTTGTTTTTTGTATTTTCATTGTTGGTGAGGGAAGGTACCATGGACCAGAGCGGGACATCATAGGCCGTAAAAATCATCCCGGTTAAGGTATAAGTGATCGCCGCATACGCAACTTTTCCTCCGGTACTGAAATTGGGGGAAAGGAAGCACAAGACGCAGCAGATGGAAAGGGGTACACAGGTAAACAGGATATAGGGGCGGTACTTTCCCCGCTTCGTAACCGGACTTCGATCTGCAATCGCCCCCATCATCGGGTCGTTGATAGCGTCCCAGATTTTGGTCAGCAGAAATATAACGCCTGCCGCGCCGGCGGGTATTCCAAATACATCCGTATAAAACAGCAGCAGGTAAGATCCCATCACCCCAAGTGCAAAATCCTTGCCCAGGCTGCCCAGTCCATAACCGATGACTTGCGCGCCGCTCATTTCATTGCTTTTGTTCATTTTTTTATCCTCCTCTTGCTTGATATCAGGAGTATAGCACAAACGGCAAACAATGAATTTGTACTTTGGTAACAGTCCGCCTTGTATTTTCGTAAGGTAATTTTTCTGCAAATTGAAATCTTGGTTAAAAAGAGCTATACTTGTAATGGAAGTCTGTAAGACACATTTAAGATAAGGAGTTATGAGATGACAACACGCGCCTTCAATCAATATATGGAGATGTATTATACAGAGCACCCCGATTTCCCGGATAATATTGGCGAATTGATTCAGGATGTCTACAAAGGTCCTGAGGACACGGCCCGTATTTTGGTCAATACCATCGATTCCTCCCGTGAAAATATCTTTGTATCCCACCATTCGCTGGAGGCAAACTGCCTCTGCAAGCAGCATTCCCACGATTACTTTGAGCTGATGTACGTCTCAAAAGGAAGCTGCACCCAAAAAATCGGCGCCGTCCCCTGTAACCTTTCCGCCGGGGACTTCTGCCTGCTGAATCCCTATGTTACCCACGAAATAGACATTGATTCTGCGGAAACGCTTCTATTCAATATTATGATTCGACAAAATCTATTGCGGGAGTCCTTTTTTTCGATGATTGCCGGCAACGACCTGATCAGCAATTTTTTTGCCACCTCGCTCTTTACAGAATCCCAGCAAAAATCCTATCTCTATGTCCCCGGCGGCAAAAATACGGCCGCCGCCAGCCACATTCAGGCCCTGATCATTGAGTTCTATGAAAAAAAGATGGGCTATCAAAAGGCAGCCGAAAATTATCTGGCTCTTTTATTTATGGAGCTGGCCCGCTCCCTGCAAAATCAGATTGACCAAGAGAATTATACGATGATGGGCGGCAATCTGTTGTCCGAAATCTTAGCCTACATCAATCAGCACAAGCTGGAGGTTACGCTGACCTCGGTGGCGGAACAGTTCCATTACCACCCCAAATATTTATCCTCCCTGATCAAACGCTACACCCATAAAAGCTTTTCCGAAATCCTGCTGGAAGCAAAGCTGCAGGACGTTTGCTGTTACCTCAAAAATACCAGCTTATCTATTGACGAGATCTCTCAACTGATGGGCTATTATGACCGCAGCTACTTTAACCGTCTGTTTAAAAAAACGTTTCAAATGTCTCCCGGCCAATATCGCAAAATATATCAGAAATAGACAGACAAAACTACAATCAAAAACCCCGCTGCAAGCAACGGGGTAAATTCTGAATACCACAAAATTCCGCAGATTCTCCAGCGATTTAACAGCTCCGCAAAACCTTCTCATACCCCGCCAACAGTTCCTCCATTCGGCGGTTCAGGCTTTGCGTCTCATATTGTGAAACCCCCGCCTCCAACCGGAGCCACAAATCCACTTCCACTTTTATCCCAGTGCCTCTCATATCCCTTAACGTCTTCATTCCCTTCACTGTCATTTTTATCTGGGCCAGTCGTGCTTTTAGCAACGGTACCATACAAAAATATGCCCAATCCTCCTCAAGGGATAAGTGTCCCAGAAAATAGCCCTCTCTATCCTTGACAGCAATCTTGCTCCCCAAAAACGCTTCCGGGTAAAGATGATCTTTTACTTTTAATTTCAAAAACCTTTGAGCCGTCTTGCAATTTTTCATACCTCCAAGAAAGGCACGGAAACAATAGATTTCCCTGCCCTGCTTATCCTTGCGTTTTCGCCCTGCCAACTCCTGAAGAGTTTTTACCGGATCCATATATTGAGCTGCCAAGCATTGAAACAACATTGCTTGATATTGAAACCTCTTTTCCCTGACAGCTTCGCCTGCTTCCCAAAATTTGGAATACACCTTGCTTTCACATTGTTCCAAAAGTTCTTCTGTAGCGTGATGAATGCTGGTCAAAAACAGCTCAAAGTCTTCTTCTTCAGGCTCCCACATATAGTTTCCCCTTGCAGCCTGGTAATAAGGATGGCCTTCTGCTCCTTCCATGGCATAGTACAGATAAATGTTCCTGGTCCAAAAAGCATTCTCGTTCCAAACGCCCTTCCAAATTTCTGCTTGCTTTGAAGACGATATCGAAAAGTCACAATCTTTTAATAATTCATACGCCTCATTGATCTCCTGTGCCCGCCGAATGTGTGCGGGATGATCCGACCCAAGCACATCCGGATGAAAAAATCCCATCATCCTGCGGTACTTTCTTTTGATATCATCTTGATTATCCGTGGGTGCAATATCCAAAAGCCTCTTCGCCTGTTCCAGATTCATCCTGCTCCTCCGCTGACAATACAGCCGCCTCCCAGCACGATTCTGTCCTGGTAAAAAACCACCGCTTGTCCAGGCGTAACGGCCCGCACCGGCTCCTGAAAACAACACTCTGCCCTGTCTTCCCCTACTTTTCTAAGGATGCAGGGGCTTCCTTTGTGGTTATACCGAATTTTAGCCACCACCTGCAATGCTTCCGTCAAATCCTCCATGGCCATAAAGTTCAGTTCCTCTGCCACCAGGCGGTCCGCAAACACCTGCTCTCCCACTCCAATCACCACTTCATTGGTTTTTGGCCGAATCTCCGTGACAAAAACAGGATGCCCCAAAGCCAGATTTAGCCCTTTCCTCTGGCCAATGGTGTAATGGGTAATCCCTTTATGTTTTCCCAGGATCTCCCCTTCCGGAGTCACAAAGTTTCCCTGTGGAGGAACTCTTTCCCCTGCCTGACGTTCAATAAACCCCGCATAGTCCTGATCCGGAATAAAACAAATCTCCTGGCTGTCCGGCTTATGGGCCGTCTTAAGGCCGATTTTTTCTGCTATGGAGCGGATCTCTTCTTTCGTATAAGCCCCTACGGGCATCAACGTATGGGAAAGCTGATGCTGGGTGAGGTTATACAGGGCATAGGTCTGATCCTTGGCTGCAGATGCAGCGGCTTTTAGAGCATACCGACCGTTGGGAAGCTTCACCACCTGGGCATAATGCCCGGTGGCAATGTAATCCGCCCCCAGCCCTAAGCTTTTTTCCAGCAAAGCTTCCCATTTTATAAAACGGTTACAGGCGATACAAGGATTCGGCGTCCTGCCGCCGATGTATGCATCTACAAAATAGTCAATCACTTTTTCCTGGAATTCACGGCGGAAATTCATGACATAGTGAGGAATGTGAAGCGTCTCGGCCACCCGCCGGGCGTCTTCCACAGCGTCCAGGCCGCAGCATCCTCCATTTTCCTCCAGAAGCGAGTTCTCCTCTTCCTGCCAGGTACGCATCGTTACGCCGATCACCTCATATCCCTGTTCCTTTAAAAGATAAGCCGCAACGGAAGAATCCACGCCTCCGGACATACCCACTACAACCTTTTTTTTCGCCATATTTAGTATTCTTCTTCCTCTTCTTCTTCGCTGATGTCATTCTTAGGCTTCTGCAAGCCTTCAATCTTGATGCCATGCTTTTCGGCATAGTCCCAAAGGGCTGCATGAATTGCCTCTTCCGCCAAAAGGGAACAATGTACTTTTACAGGAGGCAGCCCATCTAACGCTTCCATCACTGCTTTATTGGTCACTTGAAGGGCTTCCTGAATGGTCTTCCCCTTTACCAACTCCGTAGCCATGCTGCTGGTAGCCACTGCGGCGCCGCAGCCAAAGGTCTTAAACTTCACTTCTTGGATCACGCCGTTCTCGTCAATATCCAAAAACATGCGCATGATATCCCCGCATTTTGCATTTCCTACCGTACCTACCCCGCTGGGGTTCTCAATCTCCCCCATATTTCTGGGATTTTTAAAATGGTCCATTACCTTTTCACTGTACATGATGATTCCTCCTGAAACTGGCTGCCTAAGGCAGCAAATTATTGTTTCTATTATGATTGTTCTAGACGTGCTTTTTCATGTAGTCCTCATACAGAGGAGACATTTCCCTCAGTTGGGTAACAATCTTTTTCACGGCTTCAATGGTCAAGTCAATATCTTCTTTCGTGGTATCCGCCCCTAAGGTCAGCCGCAGAGAACCATGGGCGATCTCATGAGGCAGCCCGATGGCCAGCAGCACATGGGAAGGGTCAAGAGAACCGGACGTGCAGGCCGAGCCAGAAGATCCGCAAATTCCTTCCATGTCCAGCATAATCAGAAGAGATTCCCCTTCAATAAACTGAAAACAGAAGTTCACATTGTTGGCCAACCGGCTGGTCCTAGAACCATTCACCCGGGTAAAGGGAATTTCTTTCAGAACCCTGGCCATCATATAATCCCGCAGTTCCCGCTCCTTAGCCGTGCGTTCCTCCATGGTGGCAGCCGCAAGCTCCGCTGCTTTCCCCAAGCCAACAATCCCCGGCACATTCTCTGTCCCGGCACGGCGTTTCCGCTCCTGGGCGCCTCCATGGATAAAGGAACGGATCTTCACGCCCTTTCGGATGTACAAAAATCCAATGCCCTTGGGGCCGTTAAGCTTATGGCCGCTGGCGCTTAACATATCGATATGCAGCGCATCCACATCTATGGGCACCTGGCCAAACGCCTGCACTGCGTCCGTATGGAACAAGATTCCGTGTTCCTTGGCAATCTTCCCAATCTCTTCCACCGGTTCAATGGTTCCAATCTCATTGTTGGCATACATAATGGAGATCAATATGGTAGTAGGACGGATCGCCGCCTTCAACTGATCCAGCTTCACCACGCCGCTTTCATCCACATCCAGATACGTAACCTCAAATCCATTCTTTTCCAAATACTCACAGGTGTGTAAAATAGCGTGATGTTCTATTTTCGACGTAATAATATGGTTGCCCTTCTCACGATAGGCTTCTGCCGTTGCCTTTAAGGCCCAGTTATCGGATTCGGTCCCTCCCGCTGTAAAATAAATTTCATTCTCTTTGGCGCCCAAAATACCTGCAATGGTCTCCCTTGCCTTGGAAATGGCCTCTTTGCTCTTGCTTCCCAGTCCATAAACCGTAGATGCATTCCCATAATGCTCTGAAAAAAACGGGAGCATTACATCCACCACTTCCGGCGCTGTCCTGGTGGTCGCCGCATTGTCCAGATAAATCACTCGTTCCATCTTTCTTCACCTCTATGCTTTCTTACTTTCTTCTACTAATTCGCCTATAAAAATACTATCCACTGCCTGATTAATGCTGTCATTGATCCGCTTCCATACAATCTTGCTGACGCAGGCGTCGGACCCGGTACAATGAACCTCTTTGCCGGGATGGGTCGCCGCACATTCCACCGGCGCAAGATCCCCCTCCAGGGCCCTTAACACATCTCCTACAGAAATCTCCTCCGCCGGCCTGGCCAGCTTGTAGCCGCCGTTGACGCCTCGGATGCTTTCCACCAGCCCGGCCTTTTTCAGCTTCGCCATCAGCTGCTCCAGATAGCTTAACGAAATCTCCTGCCTGGCAGCGATACTTGCTAAAGAAACCGGCCCTTCCTGGGCATAAACTGCCAAATCAATAAAGGCCCGCAGGCCGTATCTTCCTTTTGTAGATAATTTCAACTGCTCATCCCTTCTTCCCCGTCTAAATCCCGAGTAAATTAGTCAGGTTTTATCTTCTTGAATCATAGCACGGGATTTTTGTTCTGTCAAGTACTACAAACACATATACTGAAAAGAAACTGATTTCGGAGTCTGATCCTTTGAAAAAATCTTCGTTTATGCATCATCCGCTGGTGGCCGGAACGCTTTTATTGACCCTGGCGGGGCTATTGTCGCGTATGATCGGCTTTTTCTATAGAATATTCCTATCGCATACCATCGGTGCGGAGGGACTTGGTATCTATCAGTTGATTTTTCCGATCTATGCATTGACCTTCTCTCTTACCGTAGCCGGAATCCAGACGGCAATCTCCAAATTCGTTGCAGAAACTGCGGCCTGTTCTTCCTCAGGCCCAGGCGCTTCCCATCGTCCGACCGCCATTACATATTTATATGCGGGGTTAGCCCTTTCCTTGGCGTTGTCGTTTCTATGCACGGGATTTTTATATTTTTATGCAGACGAACTTGCCATTGTGGTATTAGGGGAAGCCCGCTGTACGCCTCTCCTTCAGATTTTGTCTCTTACCGTACCCTTCGGGGCCGTCCACGCCTGCATCAACGGATACTACTACGGCCTGCAAAAAACGGCGGTTCCGGCTATCTCCCAACTTCTGGAGCAAATCGCCCGGGTGGGGGGCGTATATTTGATGTACCGGATCGCTCTGGAACAGGGCCGTCCCGTCACAATTTCCATGGCCGTATGGGGATTGGTGGCCGGAGAAATTGTATCTGTCCTTTACAGCGTCAGCTTCACCCGGTTTTACAAACGCACACATCACATTTCCCGGGCGGCCCGGCAGATTTTTACCATGGCCCTGCCTCTGACGGCAAACCGGGTATTGATCAACCTTCTCCAAAGCGGAGAAGCCATCCTGATTCCAGGACGGCTTCGGGCATTTGGCTATACTTCCCAGGAGGCGTTAAGCGTCTATGGCGTCTTGACCGGTATGGCAATGCCTATGGTCCTGTTTCCCTCTGTGATCACCAACTCCGTGTCCGTCATGCTGCTGCCCGCCATTTCTGAGGCCCAGGCAAAAAAAGATATGGCATACATCGAAAATTCTGTAAAAAAGAGCTGCATCTACTGTATCACACTGGGCCTGGCCTGTACCCTGGGTTTTCTGCTGTTCGGCAGATTCCTGGGCCGGGCGGTGTTCGCCAATGAACTGGCGGGAACTTTTATGGTCATCCTGGGATGGATCTGCCCGTTTCTCTATCTGACTACCACCTTAAGCAGCATTATCAACGGCCTGGGAAAAACCACCACCACCTTTTTGCTGAATCTCTTGGGCTCCGGCATCCGGATTTTTTTTGTGGCGGTGCTGATTCCGATGCTGGGCATCAAGGCGTATTTATGGGGGATGCTGGTAAGCCATTTGGCGGTGTCGGGGATTGCGGTGGTGGTTTTGCGGAGATATCGTGTTTTGTCTTAAAGAAGAGGGGGAGTGTTTGGATACGGACGGCAATGCCAGGGTATCCGAAAATTCCTTTTAGGAGTAAAATGAACATGCCAAAGATGACGATGTTATTCGATTCATTGCGTATCATTACGGATTTTCATGGCTTCTTTTACATGGTTGATAAACATCTGGTGGATTTGGGGGAGTTCTCCTAGGCCCCGCATCAGGCAGGTTACTTCGCAGCCTTGGGATTCGAATTCTGTTTTCCAGGAATCTTTTTCTCCGGCCATGTCATTGGAGGCATGGTCTCCGGCGACGATCATTAAGGGCATTAGTACTACCCTAGCGTAGCTTCCTGCTTTTACTTTTTCCAGAAGATATGGTAAATCCGGCTCTGCTTCTACCGTACCGATAAAATAATTTGCGTATCCTTTTTCCCAAAGCTTTTTTTGAAGTCTTTCGTATACTTGATTTGCCTGGGCCTGGGTTCCATGGCCCATAAAGCAGAAGGCGGTGTTTTTATCTTCGTATCTTTTTGTCTCTTCTGTCAGGATCCCGGCCAGGCAGTGAAAGTCCTCTTCTTCTGAAAGAAGAGGCTTTCCAATGGCCAGTTGGTGGAAATCTGTCCGATGTTTTTCTGCTTCTGTTAAAACTTTTTGGTACTCTATTCCGTCCATAATTAAAGTTGGTTGGACAATCAGCCTTTTGACACCGTTTTCTTTTGCCCTATGGAATGCTTCCTCCATGTTATCAATGGAAACGTCGTCTCTTTTTTTGATGTGGTTGATGATCCTTTGGCTGGTAAACGCCCGGGCGAGAGTCCATTCGGGAAAAGATTCTTTCAGCGCTCCTTCAATAGCTCCGATGGTACGCCGGCAGTTTTCTTTGTAACTGGTACCAAAACTGACTGCTAACATCTCTTGTTCCTGAGTTTTATTCTGATGCTTCATAGCTTCCAAATATGTTGTCCTCCTATCATGTATCCCTTGGTTACTTTTTCCTATCGTACCACGTTTCATGATGTTTTTCCAGACAACCTTTCTGCAAATTCTCCTCCCTTGCCACGATGTTTCTTTTGTGATAGGATGAGTGCAGGAACTTATTGCAGACAGGGAGGTATTTCATGACGAAACCGGTTATTTCTATTGGAAACCAAGATTTTGAATTTATACGGGCTAACCGTTGCTTCTATATCGACAAGACCGGATGGATCAAAGAATGGTGGGAAAATCAAGACGCCGTGACTTTGATCACACGCCCGCGGCGTTTTGGAAAGACTTTGAATCTAAGTATGATGAATTATTTTTTTTCCAATCTCCACAAAGATAAACAAAACCTGTTTGCGGATCTTTCCATTTGGAAAGAGAAACCTTACCGTGATCTCCAGGGCAGTTATCCAGTGATCTTTTTAAGCTTTGCCGATATCAAAGGAGCCACTTATGAGGCTGCCCGGGAAGGTATTGTACAAATATTGACAGACCTTTATAAAAGTTTCCGCTTTCTAACAGAAGACGGACATCTGGACCAAAGCTTGCAAGAATATTTCACCTATATCCAACCGGATATGTCCGACACTATGGCAGCTATATGCTTAAAACGGCTCTCCATCTGCCTGCACCAATATTATGGAAAAAAAGTCCTGATTTTTCTGGATGAATATGATACTCCTCTCCAGGAAGCTTACGTTCACGGGTACTGGGAGGAAATGGCCGCTTTTATCCGCAGCCTGTTTAACTCTACCTTTAAGACAAATCCTTGTTTGGAGCGGGCGATTATGACCGGGATTACCAGGGTCAGCAAAGAATCCATATTTTCCGACTTAAACAATCTCACGGTCATTACCACAACCTCGGAAAAATACCGGACACAGTTTGGATTCCTGGAATCGGAAGTTTCAGATGCCCTGGAGGCATTTGGAATTCCCGAAGAACAAAAAAATGTCGCCAGATGGTACGATGGTTTTACCTTTGGCAGCCAGTCTAATATTTATAACCCCTGGTCTATCACCAACTTTTTAGAATATCGGGAATACCGGCCTTATTGGGCTAATTCCAGTTCCAACGCCATGATCAGCCGTCTCATCCGCCAGGGAGACTCTCGGCAAAAATCCATGATGGAGGATCTCTTATCCCAGAAAGCCCTGACTACCGAAATTGATGAAGAAATTATTTTTTCCCAGCTTTCTCATAAACAGGGAGCCATCTTCAGCCTGCTGCTGGCCAGCGGTTATTTAAAGGTAGTACAAAAGCATTTTGAAGAAGATACCGGCAGATATCTCTATGACGTAAAAATTCCCAATCAAGAGGTAACGATCATGTTTACCCAAATGATCCGGGAATGGTTTTCCCAAGACGGCGTACCTTATCAGGAATTTATCGCTGCTTTATTAAAATGCGATGTAACTGCCATGAACCAATATATGAATAAGATCACAGCCGAAACCTTCAGCTTCTTCGACACGGGACGAAGTCCCTCCAGGCGTATGGAACCAGAACGCTTTTTCCATGACTTTGTCCTTGGACTCATTGCAGAACTCACCGGAAAATACCGTATCACTTCCAACCGTGAAAGCGGATACGGGAGGTATGATCTGATGATGGAACCCACGAAAAAAAACGACCCTGCCTTTATTTTCGAATTCAAGGTACATGATCCTAAATCAGAAGCTTCCCTGGAGGAAACATTAGCCGCCGCCCAGGCCCAAATAATAGAAAAAGACTATGACAGAGAACTGCTGGCCCGGGGATTCACAAAAGCACAGATCCACCACTATGGCTTTGTATTTGAGGGAAAAAACGTACTGATTGGATAGCTCATGGAGGTAAACCTTAAAATGGAATATGAAATAATAAGACTGACAGACAAACCTCAACTGAAAGAGACAGCCGCACAATGGTTTCATGAAAAATGGGGAATTCCCTTGGAAGCATACACCGAAAGCATGACGGAGTGCCTGACCCGGAAACATGCAGTTCCCCAGTGGTATATGGCCATGGAAGATCAGCGCATCATTGGAGGACTAGGCGTAATAGAAAACGATTTTCATAACAGAAAAGACCTTTCCCCTAATGTCTGTGCCGTCTATACGGAAGAAGACAAAAGATGCAACGGCGTCGCCGGTGCATTGCTGGATTATGTCTGTGCCGATATGAAGGATCAGGGAATTGCTACTTTGTATCTTGTAACAGACCATACCTCTTTTTATGAGCGGTATGGCTGGGAATTTCTATGTATGGTACAAGGCGACGGCGATCCAGAGCTGTCAAGAATGTATATCCACAAAGGATAACAAGGAACAAAAAAAGAGTATCCCACCGATACTCTTTTTTGTCGCCGATCTTCCCAGGCTAGAATCAAATCAAGCCATAAGCTTTAGACTCGCCTTACCAGCTCTTAATATACATTCTTCCACTCTTCAATATTATCCGGTGTGAATGCAAAGGGAGGTCCTAATACTACTTCTGTGCCGCCGTCGGCTGCTTCTGAAATCGTATATTCTCCCAGATCCCCTGCGGTGAAGGTCTCTCCGGATGCGCCTGTGATGCTTCCGTCAACCAGCGCCAGAGATACATATGCGGTCAAACGTCCGATATCAATGGGGTTCCACAGATACATATAAGGGCAGGAATGGGTATCGTCCGCACCGATGTAGTCCGCCATTTCAGAGGGCAGGCCAAGTCCGGTAAGCTTTACGGAAGAATTCTCATCCTGAAGTACCTTCGCCGCCGCCATAATACCTACGGTAGTGGGTGCGCAGATTACCTTCAAATCCGGATAATTAGTCAATAACGCCTGGGTCTGGTCTACGGATTTCTGATATTCATCATCGCCGTAAGCTACTTCTACCAATTCCAGTCCTGCGTACTTTTCATCTTCCATAACCTGCTTCATAGCGTCAATCCAAGCGTTCTGGTTCGTTGCCTGGCTGGTTGCGGAAAGGATTGCCCACTGGCCTTCTCCTCCGGTAATATCATATACGGCTTCCATCAAAGTCTCGCCGATAATCTCAATACCAGCCTGGTTTACAAACAACTGACGGCTGTCTGCATTTACGGCTGAGTCCATACAGCACACCTTAATGCCCTGATTCATGGCTTGTTCCAATGCCGGCTGCAGTGCGTCTGCATCATTGCCTGCAATAGCGATGGAACTAATGCCCTGAGCTACCAGTTCGTTAATCATCTTAATCTGTGCCTCTGCAGAAGCCTCTTCCGGCTCTTTTACGACACAAGTTGCTCCCTGTGCGTCCATGACTTCCTGGAATCCCTCAATCATTTTCTTATTGTAAGGATTTCCTGCGCTCTTTACAAGGATCGCGTAAGATGTCTCCCCGCTGTCCCCAGAGGTTTCTCCTGCATCCGAAGGAGCCTGGGCATCGTCTCCTGCATCCGAAGGAGCCTGGGCATCATCGCCTGCGTCCGCTCCGCCTTCATCTGCTGCCGGGGCATTGGCGTCCCCGCCAGTGGAAGATCCTGAGCCGCCATTTCCGCCGCAGCCAGCTAAAACGCTTGCTAACATCGCCGCACAAAGGATTGCGCTTAAGAGTTTTTTCTTCATGTTTTCTTACCTCCCATAAGAATAATTTATACATAACGCCGAAGCGTTTATGCCCTTGTTCCTTTTTTCTTAAAAAATCTTCCCAGATTCAGATTGGGCGCCATAACCACCACAATCAACAGTAATCCGATAATAACCATCATTAATTGGGACGCCACGTTTACCAGTCCCAGTCCATAGCGGAGAAAGCCCAGAATAAAGATAGCCAAAATCGCCCCGGGAAAATTCCCTTTGCCCCCGTCTGTCAAAATTCCTCCCAGCACGGCCATGGAAATTGCTTCCAATTCATAGCCTGAGGCAATATTGCTTCTGGCGCTTCCCATACCGGAAGCCAGAAAGATAGCCGTTACCGCGGAAAAAGTTCCTGTAATGGTATAAATGATAAACCGGATCTTCTGCACATGGATGCCAGAATATTTGGCAGCCAAAGGATTGCTTCCGATGGCGTACATCCGGCGGCCAAAGGTGGTGCAGTGCATGATCACGCCGAACACTGCCGCACAAATTACAAAGATAATAAACATAATGGGCACAGGCCCTACTTTGCCCCAGTAAAGATTCTTAAACCATGCCACCTTAGTGAAGCCGCCGGTAGCCTGATCCGTCAAAAGGATTTCTGCAATCCCCCGGAACAGAATCTGGGTTCCCAATGTCACAATCATGGGCGCCAGCTCTTGAAATTTTGTCAAGATCAAACCATTTAACGCCCCGCAGAGAGAACCTGTGAGCAGGCAGATCAAAACCGCCGCTCCCATAGGCATTCCTGCGTTAAAACTGATCCCCAACATACAGGCGGACAATGCCACCGTAGCTCCTACGGAAATATCAATCTCGCCTAACAATAACACATAAGCCATCGGCAGCACAATAAATGATTTTTCCAAAAAGGATGAAGTTGCCGTAAACAGTCCGTTGACACTCATATAATAAGGAGAGATACAAGCATTCATAATATTGACTGCGATAAAAATAATTACCAGGAACACTTCCCATTTCAGCAGCGCCTGTTTCCAGTTGAAAGGCTTCTCCGCGCTGATGACTCTTCCAGATTTCGTTGCCATCCTTACATCTCCCTCCCCTTTAAGTTATTTTTGTCCATCGCCCGCTGGGCCAATACGTTCAAGATCACGGCTACAATAATGATCAATCCTTTGATTGCAGTCTGCCAGAACTGGGATACGCCGATCAAAGGCAGCGCCCTTCCTACGATCGCCATGGTTAAGGCTCCTAAAAATACGCCAACCACGCTTCCGCGCCCGCCGTTTAAGCTTACGCCGCCCACTACGCAGGCTGCGATCACATCCATCTCCAGCCCGGTTCCCATATCTCCCTGGGCCGACGCATACAAAGAGGTATAAATAGCTCCGCACAAGCCTGTCAGAAATCCCAGAATCGCATAGCACATAATCTTGATCCGATGTATCTTAATCCCGCTGACTTCCGCCGCCTCTGCGTTGCTTCCCACCGCGTAAATCTTTCTCCCCAGCGTCGTCCATTTAAAGAAAATAAAAAATAAAATATAAATCAATATGGTGATGATAATCAGGTTATTCACCAGCCCAAAGCCCAAATATTTTGACTGAGCAAAATCCTTATATCCATCCGTAAACTGATAAGCGGAAACCCATTCATTCTTGGCCACCAGATAGGCCAGCCCCCGGAACACGTACATTCCTCCCAGAGTTGCAATGATCGGAGGAACCTTTCCATAAGAGATCACTAGGCCGATCAAGGTGCCGCAAATTGTTCCGACAGCAATGGAAATCAAAAATATGACAATGGCGGGCATCTGGGTATGATCCCGCAAAAACAGGGACGCGCACATACCGGAAAATCCCAGTGTGGAGCCTACGGCAATATCAATGCCGCCGATTAGGAGCACACACATCATGCCCAGGGCCATGATCATAGTCACCGCATAATTTTTAAACAGGTTCTCTATCATGCCAGGCGTCAGAAACGCACTGTTGCGAAACTGCACAAACGCACATAATAAGATCAAAACAATAACCAGACTCGTTTCACGGGAACTGGTGATGCTTTTTAAGCTGAATTTCTTTTTCATATTCCACCCTCCCTACTGCGCCGCTTTCAAAGACTTTGCCATGGCCAGTTCCAGGATTCCCTCCTGAGTCGCTTCGCCGCGCTGCAATTCTCCAGTTACCTTGCCCTCGCACATAACGGTGATCCGGTCGCTCATTCCCAGGATTTCCGGCATTTCCGAAGAAATCATAATAATGGCATATCCCTTTTTGGCCAATTCGCCCATAATGGCATAGATCTCTGCTTTCGCGCCCACATCCACGCCTTTGGTGGGTTCGTCCATGATCAATACCTTTAAATCAGAAGCCAGGATTTTCGCCACCACTACCTTCTGCTGGTTTCCTCCCGACAGAGAGCTGGCTTTATCAAAAATCGTCACCGCCTTGGTATCTACTTCCTCCGCCAGCCTTTTGGCCGCTTCACGCTCCGCCTTTTCATTGGTAAAAATTTTGTTGCCGTATGTTTCAATCTCCGAAAGTGTAATATTCCTGCCGATGCCCCAGTCCAGAATCAGCCCCTGGTGCTGCCGGTCTTCTGTCAAAAGCCCAATGCCCAGCTTCAAGGCGTCCTGCACCTTCCGGATCCGGACTTCTTTTCCCTCCACGAAAATCTTTCCGGAATCATATCGTTCCGCCCCGAAAATGGTCTGTACCACCTCGGTGCGCCCGGCTCCTACTAGGCCTGTAAGGCCTAAGATCTCCCCGCTTTTTACAGAGAAAGAAACGTCCTTGAAATAGCCCTGCCGGCTTAAGTTCTCCACCCGCAGCACTTCTTTTCCCAATTTCACATCCGGCTTGGGGAACAAATCCGTAATTTCCCGGCCCACCATAGCCGTGATCAGATCTGCGTTGGAGATTTTGTCCACCTCGTAGGTGCCGATGTACTTGGAATCACGAAAGACCGTAACCCTGGTGGCCAGCCGGTACATATCCTCAAAACGATGGGAAATAAAAATGATGGAAGCTCCTTCATCCCTTAATTTCTCCGCAATCCGGTACAACTCCTCGGATTCCCGTTTGGTCAAGGCCGCCGTTGGTTCGTCCATAATGATGATTCTGGCTTTCATGGACAAGGCTTTTGCAATCTCCACCATCTGCTGCTGGGCCACACTAAGGGCCCCCATTTCATCGGTGGCGTTAAAGTCCGCGTTAAGCTCCCCAAGCAGCCCGTTAGCCTCCTCATTCATGGCTTTCCACTGAATGATGCCGTGCTTGACTTTTTCATGCCCCATAAATATATTTTCCGCCACCGTCAGATGGGGATAGGCGGTCACATGCTGGTAGATCGCCGCAATCCCGGCCTCCTGTGCGTCTCTCGGCCCTCTGAAATTCACCTTTTTCCCATTCAGGAACATTTCGCCCTCTTCTGCCTTATGTACGCCGGTGATTACCTTAATGAAAGTGGATTTGCCCGCTCCGTTCTCACCCATCAATGCGTGGATCTCTCCTGCTTTCAACTGAAAGTGTACGCTGTCCAGCGCTTTTACGCCGGGAAAAATCTTGGTGATCCCTTTTAGTTCCAGAACATATTCAGACACTTTCATTCTCCTTTCTTGTCACGCTGGTACAGGGACATACAAGAATGAATGTCCTGGTACACGTTCGTTTTTTATAATATCATCTTAGCATCCGCATTTTTTGATTCCTATGGTAATTTTTTATCATTCCGGGTAAATTTCTTCACTCCTCCTTGTAATTTATTTTTGTTTCGATATAATGATAAAGATGAAATTTGTGAAAAATGACAGAAGGAAAAGGAAACGGAATGTATGAAACTTTTGATTGTAGATGATGAAGCTTTCACCCGGGACGGGCTAATGCACAGCATTGACTGGAAATCCCTGGGCGTCTCTCAAGTACTCTTAGCGGACGACGGAGCCAACGGCCTGGCCCTGGCGAAAAAAACGATGCCTGACATTATCCTCACCGACGTGCGGATGCCCAGAATGAGCGGCATCGAGATGTCCCAGCGCATCCAGCAGCAGAATCCGGACTGCCAGATTATTTTTATGAGCGGTTACTCCGACAAAGCCTATTTAAAGGCCGCCATTCTGCTGAAAGCCGTCCGCTATGTGGAAAAACCCATCGATGAAAATGAGATCAAGGAAGCGGTGCGAGAGGCGGCCTGCTCCGTTGCTGAGAAACGCCGCCAGTACCAGACTTATGAATTGTTCCAAAAAGAAGAGGCTTCCCGGCTGGCTCTCAGGCTTACCAAACCCGGCTTTTCCCATCAGAACCTCCTGGATCTCTGCCGCTCCTTGTCCATCCACAGCTCTACCTGCTTTTCCACATTCATTCTGAAATTCAATAAGCATTTGTCGGATTTTATGGAAGCGGATCTTTCTTGCCTGATGAAACAGTTGGAGGCTCTGATCAAAAAACATGGACTGCAGCAGATACATACCTTGAAAAATGAAGAATTCCTGATTCTGCACCTTTACGGCGCCGCCCACTGCTCCGAGTATGCTCTAAAGAGGCTGTGCCATGAGATCAAGCTGCTCTTAAATCCCTACCGCCAGTTCTATATCGCAGTGGGCAAAAACGTAACCGGCCCGGAAAAAGTATATTTGTCTTACCATTCCGCCGCGATCTTAGCCCAGAACGCTTTTTTCCACCCCTACGGAAGCATCCTGCTTTACCACCAGGAGCAGGAAAAACAAGAGCTTCCGGACATAGAACGATTCCCGGAACAATTTCTCTCTCTCATGTCTGAAAAAGACATTCCGGGGGCCAAAAGCCTGGCCTTACAGCTTAACGAAGAGCTTTCCTGCAACCACGCCATGCTGGCAAACCAGGCCAAGGACATTTACTACAAACTATTGCTGAATCTGGATACCGCCGTTTACCACTTAAAGCTGGCTGCGGCTCCTGGCATTGCAGAGACAGAAAGTCCCATGGAGCTGGTGGCAAAATGCAGCAACCTGGAAGAGCTTTCCGCCCTTCTTATGGAAAAGCTCTCTGCCTTGGAGCAGCTCATAGAGGAGCCTTCCTCGGAAAATTCTACGGTTTTTTTCATCCGGGACTACATTGGCAAGCATTTCAGTAACGACCGGCTGTCCATCAAAGACATTAGCGAACATGTGCACCTGTCCAGTTCCTACATTTGTACCCTGTTTAAAACGGAAACGGGGCAGACATTGAACCAATATATTACGGAATACCGCATTGAAAAAGCCAAGGTGCTTTTAGCCGACCCCAGAAATAAAATCGGAGAGATTTCCGAAAAGGTAGGATATTCCGACGGCAATTATTTCAGTAAAAGCTTTAAGAAAGCCGTGGGATTAAGTCCTTCTGAGTACCGGGAAAGGGAATTGTCATGACTCATTCTTTGAAAAAACTGTATCATTATTATTTCCACCATATGAAGCTGAAATCAAAATTCATGTTCTCCCATCTGTTACTGGCCTTAGCTCCCACCCTGGCATTGGCGGTCTTTTCCTATAACCAGTTGTTTCATATCATTACCAACAACACCCTCCAATCCCTTCAGGCCATTTCAGAACAGACGACCGCCACGGTGGAATCCAATATCTCTCATTTAGATACGGTGCTGGGCTCCATGGAATCCCAGGATGTTTTCCAGGCTTTTATGCGTATGCCAAACCCAGCGGCGCTTACGGATACTGCAAAATTCCAGGAGAACCTTTTATCTTTTACAGAATCCACCTCCTATCTGGCGGAGGACGAGTCCGTGGCCGCCATCCGTATTTATCTGGACGATCCTCATTACTCTGCCGTATGTGATGTCACAGACAGCGACCTATATGCTCCAATGATCCGGGCCAAGGGAACCTACTGGAACGGGATATTTTCCGGCACGGACCGCACCAGCCTGTTCTGCCCCAGCAGCTACCTCTCTCCCAGCGAAATCCAGCAATATGGAGAACTGGCCATTATACATAAAATCCCTACAGGCATTGGCGCTGAGAAATCCCACGCTTATATCGCCTTGTATTTTTCCCAGGAATTATTGGATTCCACCCTGCAAAAAGACAGCCCATTCAGCAATAGCGTGATCTATATTATGAACGAGCGGGATTCTATCGTATCCACTTCCAACAGTACCCTTTCCGGCCTGTATTACCTGCCTTACGAGACAGTCCCTTCCTCCATCTCCTCCATCCATCGTTTCGACTCCCTGCAGATCATGGGCGAACGAGTCTACATGGGGTACAAGCGCATTGACGGAACCGACTGGTACATGATCACTGCGATTCCGGCAGGCAATGTCTTTGAAGACGGTCGTACCCTGTTGTTCCAGTTCATCGCCCTTTACGGTATAGTACTCCTGGCCGGATGCACCATTGCTTTGACCTTAAGCAACTCTATTATTCGGCGGATCTCCACCATCGTGGAGCAGATGAAAAAAGTCCGCAGCGGCCCGCCAGTGCATTTGAACACGGAAGCCGGACAGGACGAAATCGGAAATTTAATTGAAACCTACAACTATATGACAGACGAGATCCATAAGCTGATGAAGCAGCAGCTTTTGGCCGCCAACGACCTTCGGATTTCCGAATTCAAAGCCCTCCAATCCCAGATCAACCCCCACTTCCTCTACAATACCCTGGATATGATTAAGTGGATGGCCAAAGCAGGAAAATCAGAAGAGGTCTCGGACGCCGTACAGATGCTGTCCCGCTTTTACAAGCTGACGCTGAACAAGGGCAATATCACTGTGGCGGTCAAAGAAGAGCTGGAGCATGTGTCCTTGTATGTCCAGCTTCAGAATATGCGCTACAGCAATAAGATTCACTTTTTTATAGATGTGCCGGAAGAAATGACCGACTATGAAATACCCAAGCTGGTGTTCCAACCCATTGTGGAAAACGCTATTCAGCATGGGATTTTTGAGAAACAAACGAAAGAAGGCAATATTGTCATTATGGGGTGGCAGGAAGAAACTACGCTGATTTTTGTCATCTCAGACGACGGCGTTGGGATTCCTCAGGAAAAAATGGAACATTTGTTAGACGGCGCCAGGGAAACAGACAGCTCCTCCGGGAGCAATATCGGCATCTATAATACCCATCGGCGCCTGCAGCTTTATTACGATACGCAATTCGGCCTGACTTACCGCAGCACCCCTGGGGTGGAAACAGAAGTAGAGATTCGGATTCCCGCCAAAAAGTTTGACCTTTCTGTGTTGTAATATCCGTGTATTTCCGCTATACTAAAGAAAATTATATACCAGTGAAGCCAATGGCTGAACTGTTGCATAATTATCATAACAGGAAAGGAAGTGCTGCTATGGCATTGCCGCAATCACAATTTTACACAGAAGAAGATTATTATAACTTGCCAGAGAATGTCCGGGCAGAGTTAATTGAGGGAAATCTGATTTATAACCAAGCGGCTCCTGCAAGAATCCATCAATCACTACTTATGGAGCTTTCCGGCACAATCCATAACTATTTCAAATTGAAGGGCGGCTCCTGCAAGGTCTATCCTGCCCCTTTTGCAGTCAAGCTTCATAAAGATCGTAACACGATCGTCGAACCAGATATAAGCGTTATTTGTGACCAAAACAAACTTACAGACCGTGGCTGCACCGGCGCCCCAGACTGGATCATAGAAATCGTTTCTCCCAGTAATTCCAGCCATGACTACATTCTCAAGCTAAATCTATATGCAAATGCAGGAGTCCGGGAATATTGGATTGTAGATCCTATGAAAAAGCACATCTTCGTTTATTTTCTGGAAAAAGCAAAATTTGAGGTTGAAACATACACGTTCCAAGATAACATCAAATCCAACATATATGATGATCTATGGATTGATTTCCAAACATTGGATTTATAAAGAACCAAAAGCTGCCGCTTCACGAATTGCCAATCGTGAAAGCGACAGCCCTCTCATCAATCCAAATGAAACACATTCTTCAAATCTACGCTTACCGGGCTGTTGTCAGGATTTGTCTCCATAATATCCGCCATGAAATCCCACCACTTCCGGTTGATGGCCGTGTCCGCACCTTTGCTCCACAGCTCTTCATTTTCAATTTCAATATAGCCGAACAGCGTCAATGTCTCCTGATCCAGGAAAATCGTGTAATTCTTTCCTCCATGCTCGTGAATCATCTCCGCCATCTCAGGCCACAACTGATTATGGCGCTTCTCATACTCCGCTTCCATCCCCGGATACAGCTTCATCTTAAAACCCTTAATCATTTCAAACTCCTCCTTAAATATTTTCAATCTGCCAATCTATGGCCTCCTGTCCGTTGGCCACAAGAAATTCATTCGCTTTACTGAAATGCTTACATCCAAAAAATCCCCGGTATGCCGACAGAGGACTTGGATGGGGTGCTTTCAAAATCAAATGCTTCGGGTTCGTAAGCATTGGGATTTTAGACTGTGCCGGGCGTCCCCACAGCAGGTATACAATGGGACGGTCCTGGCTGTTGACTGCATGGATAATAGCGTCCGTAAACTGCTCCCATCCCTTTCCCTGATGAGAATTGGCCTGGTGTGCCCGCACGGTAAGAACCGTGTTCAACATCAGTACCCCTTGCTGGGCCCATTTTACCAAGTAGCCATTGTTTGGAATATAACATCCCAAATCATCGGAAAGCTCTTTATAAATATTCTCCAATGACGGGGGAATTGCCACTTGTGGTTTCACAGAAAAACATAAACCATGGGCCTGTCCGTCATTATGATAAGGATCCTGCCCCAAAATCAACACCTTTACTTTTCCCAGGGGGGTCAAATGAAGGGCATTGAAAATATCATCCGCCGGAGGAAAAATCTTCCTGGTATTGTACTCTTCCTGAACGAATTTATAAAGCTGGGCATAATAAGGTTTTTTAAATTCCTCTCCCACCGCAGGCAGCCAGTCATTCTGAATCATCGCCATCTCTCATTCCCTCTTTCGTTATCTCCGCACGGACACGCCCCGGCCCGCCAAGTATTCTTTTAAATCCCTGATTTCCAGTTCTTTATAGTGAAATAAGGATGCCGCCAGAACTGCATCTGCACCTCCCGCTGTCAGGGCGTCGTAAAAATGCTCCTTCTGACCCGCTCCTCCGGAAGCGATCACCGGAATAGATACCTGGTCCGCAATGGCTCTAGTCAATTCCAGATCATAGCCTGCTTTCGTCCCGTCGCAGTCCATACTGGTCAGGAGAATCTCTCCCGCCCCCAACTGATCTGCCTTGATGGCCCATTCTACCGCGTCCATACCCACATCCAGACGTCCGCCGTTTTTGTATACGTTCCAGCCGGTGCCATCCGCCCTTCGCTTGGCGTCGATGGCTACCACCACGCACTGGCTCCCAAACTTGTCCGCCGCCTCGCTGATCAATTGAGGTCTGGCAAGAGCGGAAGAATTGACGGAAATCTTATCCGCCCCCTCCCGAAGCAATATCTTAAAATCCTCCACGGTGCGGATGCCGCCTCCCACCGTAAAAGGAATAAATACCGTATCCGCTACCCGGCGCACCATATCCACTACGGTACTCCGATTGTCGGAGGAAGCCGTAATATCTAAAAATACCAGCTCATCGGCCCCCGCCTTGTCATAAGCCGCCCCGATTTCCACTGGATCCCCTGCATCCCGCAGGTTCACAAAATTAACACCCTTTACCACACGTCCCTGATGCACGTCCAGGCACGGTATAATTCGTTTTGTAAACATCAGGCTCCACCTCCCAACGCAGCAAAATTCTGCAGAATTGTAAGGCCCGTCGCGCTGCTTTTCTCCGGATGGAACTGACATGCATAGAGATTTCCCTTCTCTATGGAAGCATGAATCGTCACGCCATATTCTGCCGTAGCGGTTACAATGGACTCCTCTTTGGCCCTAAGATAGTAGGAATGTACAAAATAGACATAAGGGTGCTCCCCCACTCCTGCAAAAAGCCTGGCATCACCCAAAAGATCCAGAGAATTCCAACCGATATGGGGAATCTTAAGCCCCGGACTGTCTGGAATCTTTATAATCTCTCCCTCCAGCAGACCGAGTCCCTCTACCCCGGAATTCTCCTGGCTGCCTTCGAATAGTAAATGTTGTCCCAGGCAGATGCCCAAAAATGGCGTTCCCTTTTGGACAATCTCTTCTATGACCCGGTCAAGTTCATACTTCTTAAGATGCGCCATAGCAACTCCAAAGGCCCCCACTCCAGGCAGGATTACTTGATCCGCCGCCAAAAGCTCTTTGGCGTCTCTTGTAACAAGGCTTTCCTGCCCTATATGGTGCAAGGCTTTTTCAACGCTTTTTAAGTTGCCGGCATCGTAGTCGATCACTGCAATCATCGTATTTTCCTCTTATTGTACCATTTCTGCCCGCTTCAGCAATTCATAAAGCATACTGGTATAAACATTCCTGTCGTTCTGCCCATAAATTTCCCGGGCTTCGTCTAAGGTAACCTGGAACGTATCCTCCAGATTCTTTTCCGCCGTCTGCAAGAGTTCCTGAAATTCTTCCTCCGCATTCACCGAATCGGCTTCCTCCAGGAATTTATCATGCTTTCCTACCGCAACAATCAAAGAATCCAACGCCTCCGGATACATTTTTTTGCTGATAAATCCGTCGTAAGAATCCAATTCCTGCTTCAGATAAGCCGTGAGCCGCGCTCTGTTATAGAAGTCTTGATCGGCCTCTTTGATCTTCATCCCCCGCATCCGCTGATAAGCCTCAACGTAATCGCCTTTGTCGTATTCCTGCTTCGCCTGGTCCATTCCTGTGCTGTAGCCAACCAGGTTACTACCCAAAAAGATAAGAAGCAAAAGGGACGCCACCATAAGAAATGTCAAGAAAACCGGTACTTTAGGCAGCGGTTTCGTCTTAACCGGAGGTTCTTTGGGAGCCTTGGGCTTCTTCTCTTTCTTCTCCTTTGGAGCCTTGGGCTTCTTCTCCTTGGGTTTCTTCTCTTTCTTCTCCTTCGCCTTCTTTGCCTTCTTTTCCTTCTTTTCCTTTTTCTTATCGTTTTTCTTGCCGGACTTCTCCAGCTCTTTTAATATTTCTATATTCTCATCGGAAATATTTTCCATCTCGCCGGACTCTGGTACGACAATTTCCTCTTCCTCGTCGTCGCCAAATAACAGCCGGGCAAACTTGCTTTTTCCCTTTTTCTTGTCTTTCTTCCCTTTCTTCTTTTTTCCCTTTTTCTTGTCTCCTTCTAGTTCCTCTCCATCCAGTTCAGAAGCTAACGCTTTCGAAAGCGCCTCCGCAGCATTTTCTCCTCCAATGGGCGTATCCTCGTCGTGGGCTTTCAGCATATTCCCAATATCTTCCAAATCCTCATCTGATGTAAGCCCCGCCAGAATATCCAAAAGCTCTGCGTCGTCCACATCCTCTACGTCGTCTATAGTGAGCTCCTTCTCTTCCCCGCCGCCTGCCGCTCTTTCTTCCAGGGACATGAGATCTTCCTTCATATCAAATTCCTCTCCCAGCCCAAAATCCAAGTTCAGACCGTCTTCCTCTTGTTTCGTATTTGTTCCGGCCTCCTGACCGTCCCCTGAATTCATAGCCTTCAGCATAGTCTCCAGATCGCCGCCCTCAAACTCGGGCATTTCGTCGTCCATGGTATTCACAATCATCTCTCCCCCGTCCTCAGCGGCGGCAACAGGCGCCGCCTGAGGAGGTTCCTGCCCCATCGTGTCCACCATCAGATCGTCCAGTTCCTCTTCTGCCAATCTTATTTCTTCCTCTTTTGAAACAGAAGAAATAGGATCTCCCTGTTCTTTCTCCAGTTCCTTCTCAAATTCCTTTAAGAAATCTTCATCATCCAGATTCAACAAATCCTGGTCATATTCTTTCAGGAAATCATCCTCCGGTCCCTGGTTGATGATCTCCTTTGCTTCACTGTCAGTAACGGACTTTAGCAAACTGTCCAAATAATCTTCCCTATTGCTCAAACACTCCACCTCCGATGGATTATTCGTTACCGTTGCAGCAACGATTTTTCTTTCGCCTTCCTTAGTGTATCACACTCAAAACAAATACACAATCTTTAAATGACACGCTTTTGCTGCCATTTTCTATGATAGAACCGCAGTAAAAACGCCCCATCCCGAAACAGCCAGTCCATTACCATGGCAATCCAGACTCCAATGGCTCCAAGCCCCAGCCATTTTCCCAAGATCAGGCTGAATAGGATCCGAAACAGCCACATGGAAAGTACCGATAAATACATGGTATATTTCACATCCCCTGCCGCCCTTAAGGCATTGGGCAGCACAAAAGAGGGCGTCCAGAAAAAAATAGCACAGCCGCAGTGTATCGTCACCAACAGCCAGGCAAGATGCAGCGTATCCTCCGGAAGACGGTAGATCTTAAGAACTGCCGGAAGCGTCAGAAGAATCAATCCGTCTACCGCCAAAAAAGCCAAGTACGAAATTTTCATCAGCTTCTTTGCATATTTTTCTGCCTGGCCATAATCCCCGGCTCCCACGCATTGGCCGATCACTGTGAGCATAGCAAGCCCCAACGCCTGCCCTGGGATCACGCTCATCCCATCCAAATTATTGGCAACCGCATTGGCTGCGATCTGGGTCGTCCCAAAGCCGGAGATAATAGAAACCACAAGAATGCGCCCCAACTGGAACATCCCGTTCTCCAGCCCGTTGGGAATCCCAATACGCAGGATGCGTTTTGTCATGTCCATATCTATTATTTTTTTCCGGAAAGCTATAAAATGCACCGGAAGTTTATGATCTCTTAACATCAGGCAGATGACTGCCGCCGCTGCTGCCCGGGCGATCAAAGATCCTAACGCAGCCCCGGCGGCTCCCAGATGAAGCACGAAAATAAACAACGCGTTGCCACTGATATTGAGCACGTTCATAAAAAAAGAAATTTTTAGAGAAATCTGAGAATTCCCCATAGCCCGAAATAACGCCGCACCGCCATTGTAAACCGCCAAAAACGGGTAGGACAAAACGGAAAGCCCAAAATAAATCATGGCATTTTCCATGACCTCCCTCTCAATGGAGCCAAAAAACAGCCGCAGCAGCCCGCCGTTAGCTGCCAGGCAAAAAGCCGCTACGGTCAAAGAGAGGACTCCTGCCGACACCATCAACTGATTGGCAGATTCACAGGCCCGGTCTTGTTCCTTGTGCCCGATATACTGAGAAGCCACCACCGCCCCGCCGGTAGCCAATGCCGCAAATATATTGATCATCAGCTGATTGATCATATCCACCAAAGATACCCCGGATACCGCAGCCTCCCCTACAGAGGACACCATCACCGTATCCATCAGCCCCACGGTCATAGCCAATAGCTGTTCTAGGACCAACGGCAGGATCAATCTCTGCAAATCTTTTTTGGAAAACAAAGCTGTCACCTAATTCTTAAAGCTGTGGATCGGCGCAGGAATCCTGCCTCCCCGTTTGATAAATGCTTCACAGGAAGAGGGATTTACCGGCATAATGGGGGCATACCCCAGCAAACCGCCGAATTCCGCCGTCTCTCCCAGGCCCTTTCCGATCACCGGGATGATGCGCACCGCCGTGGTCTTCTGGTTCACCATGCCGATAGCCATTTCATCTGCTATGATACCGGAAATGGAAGAGGCAGACGTATCCCCGGGAATTGCGATCATATCAAGTCCCACAGAGCAGACGCAGGTCATGGCTTCCAGCTTCTCAAGGGTCAGCGCCCCCGCTTTCACCGCATCTATCATCCCCTGATCCTCACTCACCGGGATAAACGCGCCGCTTAACCCCCCTACATAGGAAGAAGCCATAACGCCGCCTTTTTTCACCTGGTCATTTAAAAGGGCAAGAGCCGCCGTCGTACCGGGAGCTCCAGCATATTCCAGGCCAATCTCCTCCAGAATCTCCGCTACGCTGTCTCCCACTGCCGGAGTGGGCGCCAGGGACAGATCAATGATGCCAAAAGGTATTCCCAGCCGCTTGCTGGCTTCCTGGGCTACCAGCTGGCCCACACGGGTAATCTTAAAAGCCGTTTTTTTGATCGTCTCGCACAGGACTTCAAAATTCTCTCCCCGGACTTTGGAAAGGGCCGTCTTTACCACACCGGGGCCGCTGACCCCTACGTTAATAATGGCGTCCGCCTCCGTCACGCCATGGAAGGCTCCTGCCATAAAGGGATTATCATCCGGCGCATTACAAAATACCACCAGCTTGGAACATCCCATCGAATCATGTTCTCTGGTAAGCTCTGCCGTCTCTTTGACCATCTCCCCCATCAGACGAACTGCATCCATATTTATGCCCGTCTTGGTGGAACCAAGATTCACAGAACTGCATACCAGCTCCGTAGTCTGTAACGCCTCCGGAATGGAACGAATCAGCAGCTCATCCCCTCTGGTCATTCCCTTGGATACCAGTGCGGAATAACCGCCGATAAAATTCACTCCCACCTCTTTGCCAGCCGCATCCAGCGTCTTTGCAAGGGTAACAAAATCCTCTTTGCTTTGGCACGCCGCGCTGCCGATCAATGCGATCGGAGTCACAGAAATCCGCTTATTTACAATCGGAATGCCGTACTCTTGCTCAATCTGAGCGCCCACTTTCACCAAATCCCGGGCTGTAGAAGTAATTTTATCGTAAACCTTTCGGTTTAGCCGTTCCAAATCCGAATCGATGCATTCCATCAGGCTGATGCCCAAGGTAATGGTGCGCACATCCAGATTCTCCTGCTCGATCATTTTATTTGTCTCATGTACTTCCCAAATATTCGTCATGGCACATCTCCTTAAATCCGATGCATCTTATCAAAGATTTCTTCCCGCTGGCATTTTACGTCAACGCCGATCTCCTGGCCAATCTGGGCAAGCTCTTTTGCGCAAACGTCAAAAGGCTTGCTGGAATCTCCGATATCCGCGATCATCATCATATTAAACAGATCCTGTACAATGGTCTGGCTGATATCTAATACGTTAATACGGTTGTTGGAAAGATATGTGCATACCTTGGCAATAATGCCTACCGTATCCTTTCCCACCACCGTTATAATCACTCTGTCTGCTTTCTTTTCCATATGCTCCTCCTTCTTGCTATGCCTCTATAATCTGGGAAACGCTGTCCCGTTTTGCCACATAAATGGGAAAATCATCTCCCTTATAAGGATTATCCCCCATGGCTACCTCCAGCCGCACGGTCTCATACGCCAGCTTTTCATAATTATTTTCTTTACTCAAATGTCCCAGCAAAACCGTCTTGAACCGATCATGTAACAGCTGCCCCAGAAGCTGCCCGGACAATTCATTGGACAAATGGCCCCTGTCCCCTAAAATCCGCTGTTTTAAATAATAAGGATAATTGCCTACCTGCAGCATATGTATGTCGTGATTGGCTTCCAGAAGCAAAACATTAAGCCCCTGAAAACGTTCAATAATATACTGGTCATATTTTCCCAAATCTGTAATGATACCTATTGATTTATCCTTCTGGCGTAAAATATAGGATACCGGCTGGGCAGCATCGTGGGAAATCGCTACCGGAGATATCTCCACATCGCCCAGAGAAAACTCCCTGTCCGCTTCAATCTCCCGAAAAAGCCCCTCATCCATCTTCCCCAGGGTCTTCATCCCCAAAATAGCCTGTATGGTTCCTTTCGTAGCATAAATGGGAATTCCATGCTTTCTGGCCAGCACTCCCAGGCCGCTGACATGATCCGAGTGTTCATGGGTGATGAGAATTCCGTCCATTTCCCTGGTCGTTAGGCCGATTTCGTTCAGTCCTTCTTCGATGCGTCTCCCGCTGATGCCTGCGTCTACGATGAGATGGGTGTTTTGTGAACCAACGTAAATACAGTTTCCACTGCTCCCGCTGGCAATGCTGCATAGTTTCATTTCATTTCTCCTGCCAGTAAACCTCGATCACATCCCCGTCTTTTAATTCCTGCATATAAGAAGGGCTGTCGCCGTTGAGATTTACAATGATTCTCCTTCCGTTCCCTGAATTTAAATCAAAGGAAATATATTCAAATATATCCACCAGGACATAGCTTTCTTTTCCGGTAAGCGTCACGGTTTCCTGATTGGCAGTCACCGTAATGGAATTCCCCTCTTCCCGGGCAGAGTCTTCTTTTGCCTCCGGCATCTCCTGCTCCTTATGGGGATGGCCCGAGCCCTTGGCTGGCTCCCGATTCAGGCCCACAACCAGGTGGTCCGACGCCTGGCGGCTTGCAGCTTCCGCTTTGGGACTGTCTGCCTCCTGCTCCTTGCCGGCAGTTTCCTCCTTTGAATCCTGTCTTGTCTGCGCCGTTTTAAGCTCTGAGCTGCTCTCAGGAGAAAGCTCGGTGTTCTCTTCCTTCTGCCCGATCTCATGTATTTCTTCTTCCACCGCTTCCTCTTTTGAGTGCTCCGGCTCTTGAGCCGTGGGCCCTTGCTCCTGATCTTCCGATAAATCTGGCGCTTCTTTCGTATCCGGTAAAGCTTCCGTTTCTTCCTTTGGCTGCGGTTCTTTTACAGCTTCATCCTGAGATTCATTTGTATCTCCGGCATTTTGGCCGTTTTCCTGGACAGAAGCCTCTTCCTCCTTGGAGACGGCCTTTTCCTTCTCCTCCGCTTCTTTCTTCTTCCTCTGGGCAATCTCTCTGCCTAAGCCGAAAGGCCATTCGAACTTGGCAGGCGCGGCGCCTTGGCCCTTACTCCCTCCTGCCGGATTCGGCCGGCTTTTCGCCACCTCTGATTCCGGCGTCCGAAAAGATAATACCGTCCACTCTATGCTGAAATTCTCATACACCAGAGTATCCAAATCTGCCGGACGGTTATTTACCAAAATGTCCCGGTCCGAATCTAACTCTACATCCATAAATTCCATCACCTGTCCTACCGTATAGAAGCTTCTGGTATCTATACGGTCCCCTTCCTGTATCTGATAGAAGGGAGGCTCCAGGCTCCCGTTTACTTCAAAAAACTTGGGACAGTGCACCACACGCCCGTTTACCTCAAAGGTTAACGTCGAAATCCGGTACTCCTCCAATTCATCCAGCCTGCAGACAGCATTGGTCCCTACCGTAGAAGGTTCAATGGTAATCTCTGAATTCTGTTCCAGAGGGGTATTGATATTTACCACGCTGCCGTTTACCCGCACAATCGCGCTCTCTCCAGCCTCGCCTCTGGCGATCCGGCTCTTTCCGTCCAGTGTGAAATTAATCTCTCTTCCCCTTCTTGGGAACAACTGCTCTTTGGGAAATCCTGCTTCCAGAGCCGCATCCACAATCGTCAGCTTCCCATTGTCATACAATTTAATCCGCTCGCCGTTAAAACGGGCAAAAATAAAGTTATTCCGCTGATCATAGAAATTCAGGCAGATTCCGATAGGCGTAACGAGAAGCGGGTCTTTCTTAATATCTTTCTGAATGAAATGCACTTCCCTAAGCACTTCTTCCCCGCGCAAAGCCACACGCTCCTGAGGCAGCTCCAGTTCCTGGGACAGAAGCTTTACAAAGTCATGGACTTTTCCGCCGCCGCCAACCACAAAGGTTGCGCTTACAGACTCCTCCCCATTCAGCTCCTTAATCTTGGCGGCAATCTCTTTTACCAGTTTCTCCACCAAAGGCGCCGTCAGTTCCCATACCTCTTCCGCCGGTATGGTATGGCTGATGCTCATAATGTCCATATAAGTAATTTCATCTGAAACGCCGGACTCCAGCTTAATATGCTCCGCCGTCTTGAAATCCACCAGATAATGCTGTACCAGCATCTCCGTAATTTCATCTCCGGCGCTGGGAATCATACCGTATGCAATAATACTGCCGTCCCTGGTCACAGAAATATCGCTGGTGCCCGCCCCTACGTCCACCAGGGCGATATTCAGCATCCGAAACGTCTCGGGGATCGCCACATTAATCGCCGCGATAGGCTCCAGTGTCAGGCTGGCAACTTTAAGCCCAGCAATATCCACTGCGGAATACAGATCGTCCACAACCTCTTCCGGCAAAAACGTTACGATAATGTCGGCACTGATGCGTCTGGCTTTGTGGCTCTCCAGATTGGAATAGACCTCTTCATTGACATAATACTTCATGACAGAATAACCAACGCTGTAAAACCGAAACTTGGTGTCGTTATTCTCATTCAAAATCTGCTGCGCCTTCTCCACTCCCAAAAGCTCCAGGGTATGGATATGCTCCCGTTCTACTACGGTGTCTTCCTCAAATTCATATTCCACGCTGGTGGTAACGGTCTTCAATACACGTCCCGCAGCCGCAATACATACTTCGTGGAGCGTAATGCCAAGCTGATGCTCCAGCTGACGCTTCACCACGCTGATACTCCTGCCTACCCGGCCGATGTCATGAATCTGGCCGTCCAACATGGAGCGTGTCTCATGCTCCTTCACATATTGGGCCACCACATAGAATTCATCCTCTTCCTTGTAGCCCACCGTTCCTACAATATTCCTGGTTCCAATATCCAGACCGAATACCAGCCGCTCCTCCAGCTGGCGCATATCCATTTCCGTATCTCCCTTTTCACTTAATGCCTGGGTAACCTGATAACACGCATTCTCCAATGTCTTGTCATTTTCGATTACGACTCTGCAATGCTTCCGATAGGCCCCTTCCGAGAGCTGGCTGGAAAAAATCCGCTCCGCCTGCCTCTCCGTATATCCCCGGCTCTCCATCAGCCGTTTTTTCCGCTGCTCCTCCGAGGCATGGACATACCATAATTCATCGCAGATCTTCTCGTAGCCGTCCTCGATCAAAAGAGCCGCCTCCACCATCAGATAATCTACGGTGCCGCTTTTTTTCTCTTTTGCGATCATATCCAGGATATACACCTTAACAGCCGGATGGACAATCTCGTTGATCTGCTCCCGCAGCTCGTCATTGGAAAACATAGCTTCTCCCAATGCTGTTTTATCAATCGTTCCGTCCTCCAAAAACAAGCGTTCCGGCAATCTTCCTTTTAATGTCTCATAACATCTGCTGCCCGGCGCCATCAGCGTATGGGCAATTTCATCCGCCTTCAGTACCTTTGCCCGGAAGTTGGCTTCAATATAATCCAAAACCGCGCTTTTTCCGGCTCCAACGCCGCCTGTAATTCCAATCACTTTCATGACATTACTCCTTTAATGGGCATCATACCAGTTTTTTCCGGTATTCATATCAATCTCCAACGCAACGGAAAGAGCTGCCGCTGATTCCATCTCTCTGTGTAAAATCTCCTCCACCTGGGAAAGCTCCTCTTCGGCCGCCTCCACCAGCAGTTCATCGTGCACCTGCAGGATCAGCCTGGATTTCATTCCCTTCTCCTTCATGGTCTCGTTCACCCGAATCATGGCAATCTTGATAATATCTGCCGCCGTCCCCTGAATCGGTGAATTCATCGCGATACGTTCTCCAAAAGAACGCTGTGCAAAGTTGCCGGAAGAAATCTCCGGCACAGGTCTGCGTCTGCCAAACATAGTCGTAACGCAGCCCTTTTCCTTAGCCTGGGACACCAGGCCGTCCAAAAATGATTTAATCCCCGGATACGTATGGAAATACCGTTCAATATAATCCTGGGCCTCTTTTTTGGTGATACTTAAGTCCTGGCTCAATCCGAAAGAACTAATCCCATAGACAATCCCAAAATTCACAGCCTTGGCATTGCGCCGCTGTAAGTCCGTCACCTCTTCAAAGGGAATATGGAACACCTGGGAAGCCGTTATCCGGTGGATATCCTGGGCCTGGCGGTACGCTTCGATGAGATTCTCATCGCCCGACATATGGGCCAGCACCCGAAGCTCGATCTGGGAATAATCCGCATCCACAAATACAAATCCTTCCGCCGGGACAAATACCTTCCGGATCATGCGCCCCAGTTCCACGCGTATGGGAATATTCTGAAGATTCGGCTCCGTACTGCTGATCCTTCCGGTGGCAGTGATGGTCTGGTTAAAATTGCTGTGGATCCTTCCGTCTTCCCGAATATAATTTGCCAGCCCGTCCGCATAAGTGGACTTTAACTTCGTCAGCTGACGGTAAAACAATATCTTAGAGACAATGGGGTAATCCGGCGCCAGCTTCTCCAGCACATCCGCCGCCGTGGAGTATCCTGTTTTGGTCTTTTTCCCATTGGGCATGTTCAGCTTGTCAAATAAAATAACGCCAAGCTGTTTGGGAGAGTTGATGTTAAACTCCTCCCCTGCCTCCTGCCAGATCTCCTGCTCCAATTGTGCAATCTGTCCCACAAGAGCCTGCCCGTATTCTTTCAATTCCTCCACCCGCACCAGAACCCCGGCCTGCTCCATATCGTACAGCGTAAATACCAACGGCATTTCAATGGTTTCAAACAGCTTTTGCATCCCATATTGTCCCAACTGGCGCCATACCTCACTCCAGGCCAGATCTGCAGTCTGGCAGCAATAACAAGCCCATTGCAAAAAAGCCTCCGGCTGCTCATACAAAGCCTGGGATAACTTCATCTTCCCTATGAGATCCCCACGGGAAGGGATCATCCTGCCGCCGCAGTAATCTTTTGCAATGTCCTCATATGGGTATTCATTTTTCAATGGGTTCAGCAGATATGCCCCAATCTGTACATCCAGCAGATGGTTCCTTTCCTTTGAATCCAGAAATTCCTGTGAAAAAAATCCAAGCTGTGACTTTAAATCAAGGGTGATCAGACGCATACCTGCTCCGGCAAGCTGCTCCAGGCTTTTGCACAAATACTCACGTGACAAGGCTTCTCCAACCTGAAAAAAATACGCTTTTTCTCTGTATGACAGGGCAAGTCCCAAAAGCGCTCCCCCATCTGCCGCCAGAAGGAAGGACGCCTGCTCCCCATCCGCCGCTTGTGCAAAAATCTCTTGGGCCTCAGACTGCCTGGTTACATTTACAAAGTCCGCTGCAGCGGACTTTTCCGGGACGGCCGCTTCAAAACGGGACATCATCTGCTTAAATTCCAGCTCCTTGAACTTCAAATACGCTTCCTGGGTATAAAGGTTCCCCAGCCTGGCCTGCTCAAAGTCATACTCCAGGGGGCAGTTGGTGTCAATAGTAGCCAGAACCTTACTCATCTGGGCCATATCGTAATGGTTCTTCAATGATTCTTTGGCCCGGTTTGGCTTGATCTCCTCCACATGGCCATAAGCATTCTCAATACTTCCATAAGCCACGATCAGGTTCGTAGCCGTCTTCTCCCCAATACCGGGAACCCCGGGAATGTTGTCCGCGGTATCCCCCATCAGGGCCTTCACATCAATAAATTCTTTAGGCGTCACTTGGTAGCGTTCCTTTACATCCGAGTCATAATAATCCTCAATCTCCGTTCCCGTCCGTTTTGTTTTGGGAATCCTGATTTTGATGTGCTGGCTGGCAAGCTGCAGAAGATCCCGGTCCCCGGATACCAGAACCACAGAAAGGCCCCTTGCCTCTCCCCGGGAGGCGATGGTCCCCAAAATATCATCTGCCTCATAGCCTTCCAGTTCTACAACGGTAACTCCCATGGCCCGCAGAACGTCCTTCATCACCGGAACCTGCTGACGCAGTTCCTCCGCCATAGGCTTGCGGGTCCCCTTGTATTCTTCATACATCTTGTGGCGGAACGTGGGCGCATGGACGTCAAAAGCCACCGTGAAATACTCCGGCTTCTCTTCTTCTAAAATTTTAAACATGATATTCAAGAATCCATAAACGGCATTGGTGTGCAGCCCCGCAGCGTTGGTCAAATCCGGAATTCCGAAAAACGCACGATGCAAAATACTGTGCCCGTCAATCAATACTATTTTTTCACTCATGGCATTCTCCTGTCAGATGTTATTTATTGTACACCACATAAAAGAATTTTTAAAGTATTTCTTTGTAACCCCCTTCTTCCAAAGCTGCCTGGGTATCCTCTAACGAAATATTCCCGTTTCCCTTTGCAAATGCAAACAGCCCCTGCTCTGCCAGCTCTTTCAGAGATTCCTTTGAAGCATCCACATACATCACGTAGAAATTGTCGTTTACCTCTCTGGTGCACTCCACACCCTCTACTTCCTGAAACTTTAGCACAAGGTCGTCAAACAGGATCAGCATCTGGTTCTTGATTTCCTTTCCATTCTTCTGTGCAAACGTGGAAAAGTCAATATACACCACTTCCCCGATACGTTCCACCTCATCCCCATTTGCTCCAAGGTATACGGTATCGGCCAGTGTCATACCGTCCTTCTCCCATGCCATGCGGTAAAGAGAAGTCTCAGATTCAGGAATTTGGGACTGGATCTCTTCAAAAAATGTATCTGCCGCTTCCACTGCTTCCTTAGGTGCATCCACCGGATTCCCTGCAAGTTCTTCTTCACTGGGACTTGGAATATCCTGGGCTTTCATATCTCCTCCACAGCCCGATACCGCCAAAAGTAATGCAAAGCCCAAAACCAGGCCCGTGCAATCCTTCCATCTTCTCATAGTCAAACACCTTCTCTTCCTATTTATATGGCTCTGGTATACTCCTTCAGCCACTCCTTCTCCTCCTGGGATAAATGGGGAGATAACGCATCATACACCATCTTATGATAGTCATTCAGCCTGCGCCGCTCCGTCTCAGTCATCTCCTCCGGCAGAATTGCATCCAGGTCAATGGGGGCGCAGGTAATATTTTCAAAATACATAAACTGGCCGTACTCATTTTTTTCTCCCTTTCTGCAGATCAGCTCATTTTCCGTCCGGATGCCATATTTCCCTTCCAGATATACCCCGGGCTCATCTGTGGTGACCATACCCTCTTCCAATATGCAGCTATCGCTGCGCTCTGGCACAATCTTCCACCGAAAACCGTTGGGGCCTTCATGGACATTCAAGATATGGCCTACCCCATGTCCGGTGCCGCATTTATAATCCAACCCCACATCCCATAAGGGGCCTCTTGCCAGTATATCCAGATTCACTCCCCGACATCCATGCAAAAATCTTGCTGCAGCCAGGTTCAGATTCGCCCGGCAGACTGCCGTAAAATGACGCTTTTCTTCCATTGTCAAAGCTCCCAGGGCTATGGTTCTGGTAATATCCGTCGTTCCTTCCAGATAATGCCCGCCGGAGTCCACCAGCAAAAAGCCCTTCGGCTCTAAGGACGCATTGGATTCTTCCGTAGCGCTGTAATGCATCATGGCCGCATTGGCTCCGTAAGCGCAGATCGTCCCAAAGCTTAAATCCAAAAAATGCTCCTGCTCCCGTCTTAATTTTTCCAGATAATCTGCCGCTGAAATCTCATTTAAAGGTTCCTTTCCCACCCGCTGTTTGACCCAGTACATAAATTTTGTAAAAGCCACGCCGTCCTTCACATGAGCCTTCCTGGTATTGGCAAGCTCTATGGGATTCTTCACCGCTTTCATCAGCTCTGTGGGGTTGGGCTTGTCAATCAACCGGATCTTTTGGTCCAGGCTGCTGCAAATCCGAAAATTCACGATACTACGACTCAAAAGTACGGTCTCCTGTTCCGAGAGGGCCGCTGCATCTTCATAAATATCATTGTAATCTTTTACCTGAATCTGGTTTACCTTCAAATAGCAAGCCAATTCCTCATCCACCACATTCTGATTCACATACCAGCAGCACCCGTCCTCCGTCACCAGAAGGAAAGACAATACTACGGGAACATTCTCAATATCGCCGCCCCGGATATTCAGCAGCCACGCAATATCATAAAGGGAAGTCAGGATATGAACGGTAGCTTTGTTCTTTTTCATTTTTTCCCGAAGACGGGACAATTTCTGAAGAGTACTTTCCCCTGTATACTCCAGCGGAAGGATCCGCACCGGCTCCTGGGGCAGCGGAGGGCGGTTCTCCCAAATCAAATCCACCAAATCCTCCGATACCTGCATCGTCCCATTTTTCTTTTTTACAATTTCCTCATACTCCATTCCGGCTTTGCCGTTGACCACTCTTCCGTCAAATCCCAGGCTTTGCCCTTCCATCAGATTCTGCTCCACATATTCCTTTACGGTGGGAACCCCTTCTTCTCCCATCTTAAATAACGTAACGGGACCATTTTCCAACTGCTGCTGCGCCTGGATAAAATATCTGCCATCTGTCCACAGGCCGGCCTCCTTTAACGTAACTACCGCTGTACCGGCAGATCCGGTAAATCCGGTCATATATTTCCGTGCTTTAAAATAGTCCCCCACATATTCTGATTCGTGAAAATCGGAAGTGGGAATGATGTACATATCTATGCCCCGCCGCTGCATTTCCCGGCGAAGAGCCGCTATTCTGTCTTTTACCATATCCTTATGCTCCTTTGCTTTCGATAAGAGTCAGGGTTCACAACGTTTGCAGGGAGTATACCCCAGATCAATCAGTTCCTCCCTGTCTGCGGCGTACCCCAGATTCTCTTCCTTTATTTCCTCTGCACTGCTGCAGCCTTGTTTATGAAATTTTTTCGTATTTGTATTTAGTATATACGGTTCCTGTCCGGCAGATACCTCATTAGAAGCTTCTGCCCCTTCATCCGCAGCCGTACCTTCCTTGTCCGCAGCTTCTGCCCCTCCATCTGCAGACGTACCTTCCTTATAATAAGGAGGCACATCCTCCTGAAACAGCTTTACATCTGAGCCGGAATCTTGGCCATCTGCTTCCTTCCCATCTTCCCTCAGTTCCGGGCCGCTGCGGTAATCCATACAAGCATCCGGATCAAAGACGATCTCTTTCCCATCGCTGACTGCCGTAATCTCCCCCTGAAGATCGGTGCGGTACAAGTCCGCTCCCAGATTTTGTACCGACAACAGTACCGAGGCGTCGGGATGCCCATAGCTGTTGCCTTTTCCACAGCTAATCACAACCGCTTCCGGCGCCACCGCCTCCAAAAATTCTGGGCAGTTGGAATACCGGCTTCCATGGTGATTGGCTGCAAATACATCGCTTTTCACATCCGTTCCCAGATAAAGTAAATCCTGTTCGCTTTCTTCCGTACAATCTCCGCAGATCAAAAAGCTGCTGTCCTCATACTCCAGGCGGATCCCCAAAGAATTGGAATTGCCGTCTTCATATTCATAAGAAGCCGGACTGACTATCCGAAAGCTGCTGTCTGCAAACGTAAATGCTTCCCCCATCTTTGGATGAGAAACCGCAAGCTCCTTTTCTTCACATATCTTCTGAAAAGAAGCATAAATCTTGGTATCTGCTTCGTAATCCGGCGCCAGCACCTGGCTGCACTCAATTGCATGCAATACCCCAACGATCCCGCTTAAATGGTCGGAATCATAATGGGATACCACCACATAATCCAGCTTTGTTACGCCCTTTTCCTTTAAAAATCCTACCACATAGGAGGAAGCTTCCTGATCGCCTCCGTCAACCAGCATCCAGGAGTCTTTTTGATGAACCAAGGCCGCACTCCCTTGTCCCACATCCAAAAACCATACCGTCAGGTCGTCTGTGGATTCTTCTTCCCCCGTATCATCAGAAAAAGCGGGCGCTTTCGTGCCCGCATCCTCCCCAAGTCCTATATTCTCATCCGCCGGATTCCCCTGCTGCACACCCTGGCAGCCTCCGCATACGGCCAAAACAAGTAAAATAAGACCTATGAGGAATCTCTGGGATCCGCTTCCTGCAATCCGTTTTATCATGGCTTGTGATTCCTTATGCTTTCTTTACTGCAATAGCCTCAATCTCTACCAGTCCTCCCTTGGGAAGCTTCGCTACTTCCACACAGGAACGGGCCGGAACCTCGTTCTTAAAATATTCTGCATAAATGGCGTTTACCGCCGCAAAATCATTGATATCGTCTAAAAATACCGTGGTTTTTACCACATGGTCCAGATCAGAACCGCCGGCTTCCAATACTGCCGCAAGATTCTTCAGGCTCCTGTGGGTCTGGGCTTCAATGCCTTCCGGCAGCGTCCCGTCTGCAGGATCCAGTCCAAGCTGTCCCGATGTAAAAATCAGGCCGGATGCCTCCACAGCATGTACATATGGCCCTACGGCTGCCGGCGCATGTTCCGCATGAATTGCTTTTCTCATGGTAAATTCCTCCTTCAATCTTCCTGTTCGTTTTCTGCCTGCAAGGCGTTCTTACAATTTACACAAAAGAGGGTTCTCTCTTGCGCATCTATATTCCAATTTCTGCCTGCTCCTGTGCATATAACGAATCTATCATACCATTTTCAACCGTATATTTCAATAACTTTTCGCTTCTAATTTTACGTCTGGAATATTCAGATATTCCCACATCAACTGCTCCAAATGATTCAGTTTCTTCCTCACAACACTTTTGTCTTTGGTGGCTTTTGACTGTGCCAATATATCGTCATAGGACAGGCCGTCTATGGGCTTACCATGCAGCGAATGGTTGAACTCATCCATAAATTTGACAAACCTTCCATCATCTGTCTCCAATTCCACAAATCTGGCAAATAATCCAAACCATAAAAAACTGTCCCTGGAATTGAACAAGACGGAAACCTCTTTTGTAACCACTCGTTCCAGCCGTCCCACCAAAGCTTCAAATTCATGGAAAACCGACCCGTCGGCCTGTTCTCTGAGATACTTGCACATATGCTCTAACCGGTTCCATTTCTCTAAATAATTCACCGCCATAATGGATTCCACCACCACCCGGTCAATGGTCCCGTTCTTAAAATCAGATATTTTATATCCTCCAATATTCTTAAAAAATGACATATTCGATACATGCTTCACCAGTTCTGCATGTGCGGCGCCTAATTTCGCAATCCCCTTTTGGGAAAAGGTCATGGGCTTGCCGTCATTGTACCGTTCAATATGATATCCGATATCACTATCCGAACAATTCAAATATTGGTCATAGTTAAAACTGTAATCTAAAAAACGATCCTGCAATTCTTCCGGAAGATCCGAAAATTTCTTTCCACGAATATCACATTCCGCATTGATCACAGAAGGAATGCCATCACTGTCTAAGATGTCGTTCCCATATTTATCCTTTTCGGTTGTCTGATACGAGACCTTAAAGCGACGGATATTTCGAGAAATCTTATAGCCGTTCTTGAAAAAAGAATAGGCATTGGTGCATCTTTGTTTGCCGTCCAAATCCCAGATGATCGGCACTCCGTTAATAATCTGTTCCGCAAATACCAATGGATGCAGCTTGTTGCCCTGCAAAATATCAGACACCAAATTGCTCTTCATGGTTGGGGACCACTGCTCCGACTCCCTTTGAAGAGGATGGTCAAACCGTATGGTATGCTTGTCTATTTTCTTGATCATGGAAGCAATGCTGATCCGGTCCGTTTTACAATTCTCCATAGTCTGTGTCGCTGTACTCATGTTTGTTCCAACCTCCTCGCCATCTGTATATTCATTCCCTTCAAATAAATACCTCACCTTTGCAAATGCCCTTAATTCCCTGTCATGCGCCCGATATTGTATATCGCTGATGGATAATACTCTTTTAATTTCAGAAGAACGTGCTCCCTCCATCTTCATGATTAAGATTCGTCTCTGTATGTTGGATAAGCTGGCAAAATACTTCCGTAGCCTGTCGTTCTTCTCATTCTCCAGGATGACCATATCCTCCATGCAGAAGTCAGATTGCAGCGCTTCTCCAACTGTCCGCCCGCTCTCATCTTCCATCGGGGCATCTATGGGAATCTCCAACACATAAGTTCTCTTACTTACCGGACGGCCCGCTTTGTTCTTTTCCGCCTTTTCTTCCTTTTCTGTGATAAACTGCCGCCTTTTCCGATTGTGGTCCCTCATTTCCTTCCGGACGGCCCGCCGAATGACCTGGGAAATATAGTTTCCCAAAGAACCTCCCTTAGAAGGGTCGTATAGCTCTTTTGCAAGGGCGATCTCATATCCGGCTCTGGAATAAAAATCGTCGTAATCCTTTTGTGAGACGCCGCCATACTTGGCAATCTCTTTATCACATATCTTTCGGAATCTCCTTTGCTGATCCGAAAAAAGCTGCTCTACTGCAAGTTCAAACTGGTCCATCTTGTACACATCCTCTTTTTCCTTCGATATTCTCTATATTCAAACAAGTGTTCTGTCGTTGTCATAGATTATAGAACAAACGTTTGTCATTGTCAATAGTTTTTAGGAACATTTGTTCTTTTTTATTTTTCTGTACATAGAGGAACAGCATATTTTTTAGAATTTTAACAATAATACTCTACTTTTCCAAATTTATTGTACCATTTCAGAATGATATCTCGGCTTCTTGCTTCAATAACATCTTGAATGTACTTTAACTTCTTACTTGGAATTCTTGAATTATTATGACACAACAAACTTTTTCCTGTTTTTGTTATCCAGATTTTTGTAGCGTTTGGCGACGGTATCCCTTCAGAGACATGTACGTGAATTGGCTCCAAGGGATTATTCTCATTTACCCAAAAATAAACGACATATGAACCAATTTTAAAAATTTGAGGCATTATCCAATCCCCCTTCTCTCGCAAGCGCAATGATAATATGAGCTGTTGATTCTAGCAATTCCTGAAACTCTTCAATATCTTCCTGTGTAAACCCTTCATTATTTTTCCAATTATATTCCGGAAGATAACACTCTATAGACTGAAACCCTTCAAAAACAGGTCTCTCAATACAAACCTTTACTTCCTCTTTCCCATTATTATTTAATATTTCAGAATGAACAATTTCTGTGTTATCGTTTAATGTCATAAATGGATACAACATATTATCACCCTCCTATTTCCTGCCAATATCTTCCCATCCATTATAACAGTCCCCATCTTCTTTTCGCAATATTTAAATTCCCCCTCCAAAAAATCCCCACCCCTTACATATTTCATCCACTTTTTGAGATAAATGGAGAATTATATAAGTATAGGGCTTTTTTTCCAGCCCCCTCATAAATCGAATGAACAGATCAAACAAAGGAGGCAGATCACATTGAGTAAACACCTAACATCCCAACGGTTCGTCATTAAAATACACACCTCCCGCCTTAGAAGGGCAAAATGGAATGTAACCTTGACCATTAGCCAGGCAAGAGAAAACAAGGAGCTTGTGGCGTTAAGCGACAGCCAAATCATGCGTTTTATAGACGAATTGAACCATATCACCAATCCAACCCTGCAAATTGCAGCCATAAAATCACAGATCCAGGAGCTGAAACAAGATCCCAACCTGGCCCGTTCCAGGCCCAAAATCAAAAAATTGTACGAAGAATTAGATGCGCTGCAATTTAAAAAAGATTATGTCTGTGTAGTCATAGACAGCCCCAAAGACTATCACTACATTTACCAGCATGGGTTTAAAATCAACGGAGTCCCCTACCAGAGGCTCCTTGGCACAACCGGTGGCGTCAAAAACAATACCATCGTCTTTGTCACAAAAAAATTATATCCCGAATTAAAACGCCGCATTGACAACGGAAGAAACTTGGAAAAGCCCTTTACACCAGCCAAATTAGAGGCATATAAGGCGCTGGTATGCAGCTCCTCCACTCCCGTCTCCCTTCCAAAAGGAATTGCAGTGGTCCACGACTGCATCACCCATTTTACATCCGACGTCATAGAATTAGACGATACCGATTTGGACCAGCCAAGCATGAAATATATCAAGCAAAAAGAAATCACCTTAGTCGACAGCGACGGTTACGGCCTCGCTATGCCCCAATTGATGGAGCGGTGGGGCGCAGAAATCGGGGAACATTTTTTACTTCCAGGATGCGTGATCCGAAATTCCTTCTGTAAAGGATGCGTATTTCCCGTTGATTTTCAAAAATTTGCAAGAGACCATAACCAAACAACCATTACAGACGTGTGGGGAAATCCCCACAACATCGAACACATAGAGTTGATCTTAACACAGTCTATGATGAAATTATGGGACTCCTACGCTTCCCTGGAAGAATATCTTTCCAACTGTGAAAAAAATCATTATACCTTTGCCATCACCAAATCATCCGTAGAACATCTGGAACATGTGAGGACGATGAACTATCAATTTTTGCAAAGCTATGACTTTTCAGACGCACAGATTGACGAACTGATTGCTCCCACCGTCTCTGAAATAAAAGATATTTTATCGGATGATTACCGAAAAACCATCCTCTATGCCAAAGGATGCGGCCTGAATGAAAAAAATATCTCCCATTTAGACAGTTCCTTTGCCACCGCCCTAATGATTGAACCAAAAATGATAGACGATCCCTACGTAAAAGATCAGCTACATACCATGATCCAAAAACGGATAGACGATGCAAAGGTGGGCGTTTTAACCGTCCCTGCCAATTATTCCCTGGTTTCCGGAGACCCTTACGCCCTGTGCCAGTCCATGTTCGGCCTAAAAGTTACCGGCCTGTTGAAGCCCGGACAGGTTTACTCCAAATATTGGGCTAGTAAAGGGATTGATCAAATCGTAAGCTTCCGTGCGCCCATGACGTCCCATAACAATATCCGCTCATTGCAGATAGCCCACAACGCCGAAATGGACGAATTCTACCAATACATGACCACGCCCACCATTTTTAACTGTTGGGATACCTGTGCCGACGCCATGAACGGATTTGACAAAGACGGAGACTGTGTGATCAATACCGCCTTCCCCCTCCTGGTGGAACACACCAAAGAATTGCCCGCCATTGTATGCGTACAACGAAAAGCTCCCAAATGCATTCCCACCGAAGACGATCTGATGCAGTCGAACCTGGACAGCTTTGGAAATGCCGTGGGCGAAGTGACAAATAAGATCACCTCCATGTATGAAGTCCAGGCCCGGTTTGAAAAAGACAGCCGTCCATACCGGATCCTGGACTACCGGATCAAATGCGGCCAGCTTTACCAGCAAAACCAAATAGACAAAACTAAGGGCATTGAAGCAAAAGAAATGCCAAAATCATGGCATCAGTGGTCTTCCAATAAAATCAGCGATGGAAAAACCTCCTCCGAGAAAAAAGAGCGCTGGCAAAACCAGTCCCTAACCGCCGATAAAAAGCCTTATTTTATGCAATATATCTACCCCGCCCAACGGATCCAGATGCAGGAATATCAGAAAAAAAGCAACGAAAAATCCATCCTTCAATTCCGCATCCCATTGGAGGAATTACTGGCCAAAGAAGAGAAAACCCCGGAAGAAGAAACATTTATCCGCTATTACCATGAAAAAATGCCCCTTGGAACCGCGCCCTGCACCATCAATAAAATTTGCTGGAAGCTGGAAGCCATATTTGACCATATGAAATTCGCAAAGCCCAAAGAATTTGATTATTCCATCTTAAAAAGCGATATGGAATATTCCAAGGATCTCTACAAAAAAATACAGAAGCTTTATGAGAAATACCGGCGCGAAACCTCCTCCTTTATGCAATATGCCAAATCTGAACGCATAAAATCCGAAGAATGGCAAATGCAGCGATACCTGTTCAAAGAAGCATTTAAACAACAATGCGCAGAACAATGCCCCAACCAACAGATCCTTTGCAATATTATCCTGGATCTGTGCTACTCAAATCCAAAATACTCGAAACAATTTGCATGGGATATTTGCGGCGGCACGTTCATCCAAAACCTGTTAAAACGAAACCATAATACCATATCTTATCCCACCTTAGACGAGGACGGAGACATCACCTTTCAGGGAATGCGTTTTACCATGAAAACTGTAGAACTAACACATTTAGAAAATTTTGAAATGGAGGATACCCAATGTCAATTATATTAAACGAAACAAAACAGGCAAACCATATCTTGAAAACGGGGGAACTGGGAAGCAAACCAACTTCTTCCCTCTTCCTGTTGGGAAAATACTACAGCCAAAAAGAACAGCTAAATACAGAACAAACCTTTTGCAAATTAGACGAATTTATGCGCCAACATGAAAAAAACTATAATCCCGCTTTATGGGAATCCAAATTGGAGGATATTGCAAAAAAATCCGCCAAATATCCCTTACGGGAACTGAACGGCGTCCCCATCACCCAGTCAGAGCTGGACAATATTGCAAAACTACCTTCCCTCAAATACCAGAAGCTTTTATTCACCATGCTGTGCCACGCCAAATTTTATAACACCACATCCCAGCAAAATAACGGATGGGTAAACACCTCCATACCAGAACTCTATAAACTGGCAAGAATCACCGTCAAACACAGAAACGATAAATTTTTGTATTTAAATGATATCCAGCAAACCGGATTGATTTCCTTTTCCACCAAAAACGACAACCTGAATATCCAAATAAATTTTGTGGATATGACAGGCGAACCTGCCCTCACCGTCACCGATTTCCGGGAGCTTGGATATGAATATTTAAAATTTTTAGGAAGCGAAACCTTTACCCAATGTATCCGATGCGGCCGCCTCATCAAAAAAACAAACAACAAATGCCGCTATTGCTGCGACTGTGCAAAATTCAGAAAAATCCAGTACAACAAACGGTACTACGAAGCAAATTTAAGAAAAATAGAAAGTGCCAAAATTCCCTGAAAAATCAAGGCTTCCAGAGATCCCTGCCCGTTTTCCTTACTATGAGAAGGACAGTCCAAAAGAAAGGAGGGACGCCCAATGCGCCACATCAAGTAACCGAAAACCACCGGCCAAATTTCTTTACCCACAAACAACGAAAGGAAGGTGATATCTGATGAAGAAGGAGCCGGCGCCATGTTAAAAACCCCCATAAATGAATTAAAATATACCATCGGCGGGGAAAACTACAGAATCAACAACTATATTACCATTTATAACCCTTACGTGTATGAAGTAAAGGACTTTGGCGAAGAACATTATTTCAGCGTTCTAAACGTATTTACCCGTAAACCCTACGACATAGCCGTAGAACTGGATGATATCCACATTGATTACCAGTCGGTCACGGAATGGGATCTGTTCTACGAATCCGCCCCACTGATCCCGGTGGAGCAGACATGCATACTATTTGGAAAACTGGATTTCACAGAATTTGACAAATGCGTAAACCCAGAAGACGGGCTGAAATTCCTTCAAAACAGACACAACCCCAACATCCGTATCGACGAAGCAATCTATCAAAAAATCGTCGCTTACTTAAGGCACATGCATTTTATCAGTGAAAAAGCAGAATATGACGTTGGAAATTCCACGGCCAAAAAATTCCTGATCGACCGGATGCGCAGAAAACAGAAAAAATATCTGAAAGACCTGGCCTCCGGAAAAGCGAAACCTCATTCGCAATTATCCGATATGATTAAATACTGCGTGAACAATTCCAATTTCAAATACGATTATTCTACTATCATGAGCCTTAAATTAAATCTGCTTTACGAATCTTATTTCTTTATCATCCATGGCAATGAAAGAGAAAACGTAATGTCAGGCATCTATCACGGCACGATAGATACTACAAAAATGAAAGACAAAAGTATTTTAAACATTATCCCGGACCTGCATAAGTAGGTCCCTTATTTTTTCAATTTTAAGGAGGAAACAACAATGAGTGTAAATTCAAACAAGTATATCGTACAGAACATGGAAAGATTAAGCTTTTTCGATTTGGCAAACGGCGTATGCCAGTTTGTAGTGGATGACCTTCAGGAGTCCACCATGACCAATGAACAGGAAACCGTATACGCTACCGGCAAAAACGGCGTAAAGATCGGCTCTGCCGATAGAAATAAAGCAAGCCGCATCACCGCCACAAACGGGGCGATCGTAGACGGCGTTATGGCCATGCAGGTAGGTTCCCCGGTGGTCAAAGGAACAACCATTATCCCCAAGCACTTCTTTATGCTTACCACCACAGACGGGACTACCGTAGATGTGGCGATCAAGCCCGTTGGGGAGGTTGGCAACGAAATTCCCTATATCTACAAAAGGAACGCGGACGGAACCGTAGGAAAGCCCTATCCTATCGCCGCTGAGGCGACTGCCGAATCCTTCAAATACGACCCTGCCACAAAGAAAATCACCCTCCCCACCGACGTATTCGCAGCCGGAGAAGTGGTGTATGCATTTTACGACATCGAAGTAAAGGATGCAAAGAAGATCAGCAATGACGAAGATAAATTCTCCGCTACCGGTATGCTGATTGCCGACTGTTTTGCAAAAGACCTCTGCACCGACAAGAGCTACTATGCAAAAATCATTTACCCCAAGGCAAAAGCCTCCGGCAACTTCGAGCTGTCCTTCGGCAACGATCCTTCCGTACAGAACATGGAATTCGAAGCCCTTTCCGGCGGATGCGGCAGCAGCACATCTAAGAGATTATGGGACTTCATCGTATTCGACGAAGACGACGCCGCTGCGCTGTAATCGAACCGAACAGGAAGTTTTTCCTGCTCTTTGTATGGCCCGCGCACTGCCTTTTTGGCATTTCCCTGCGCGGGCCTATGCACAAATATGCAAGGCTTAGGATACTCCCAGGCCTTGCAATATCTTAACAGAAAGGATGTTTCTAAATGAAAGCAAACACCATTTGCAAATATTCCAAATGCAATCTGGGAAAAGACGGCGGCAGAAAGCATTACTATAGCTGCGGTTTTTGTGTAGCAAGCGAAAACTGGCGTTCCATGGCTTGCTGTAAAGAACATTATCAGCTCTACATGGAGGAAGTCCGCCACGCACGGCAATCCGGCCAGGAAACCGACCTCCTGCCAGACCGTACCGACCTGACAAAAGAAGAGGTGAGGGCCCTGCAACAGAAGCCTCTTGACCAGGTGAAACAAGAAACCGAACAAGAGCTTTCAGAATATGCCCTGGAAGACGGAAATCTTGACCTCATTGATACCGTAGAAAAAATCAACAAAGAATTGGAAGGAGCAGATACCTATGATCACACTATTTAGAACAATCCGGCTTTGGCAGCTAAAAATAAAATGGAAACTGGCCCTTATGCAGTTTCTCGACCAACAGCTTTCGGATCTTACGAAAAATCCCCAGGAATTGGAGAAAAAGTTTGTGGATGCTTTAGCAGAACTGATTCATAACAGCCCTACGGCGTCTGAATAAATACACGGTCTGAAAAGCTTCTATCCCAGAGTGTATTTTTCTTTCACATCGAACGAATTTTAATACTATTTTTCCTCTTTTGCATGATTTTATTGATTTCATCCGTAAAATCGCATATAATATAAATATCTAAAATAAAAGGGGGATTGAACCATGGTTGTTACAGCAACAGAATTAAAGCGGAAAGCTGTAACAAGTATGTAAAAAACTTAATATTTTGAAATCCGTCAAACTGAATTAATACCAGATAAGAACAAAATTTTTATAGAAAAGCATAGAGACTGTATCACTTATATGTTTACCAGCATCATCTACTACTCCATCAATACCCTTATGCTTTGATACATCTTTCAAAAATTAGAACAGTTTGGTCGATTGTTGCATTCGTTATGCTTCCAAAACCAGCCATAGATATACCAGTAGAAATTTTCCCTATTTCTGAACTAAACATAGTATGAAGTCTCCATCCTTTTTTTGACCATTCAGATAAAGTATCTTGTATTGCTCTTTCATCTATTACACCACTTAATAAATCATTTATTACAATTAGCTTATATTCAAAAATAGGATTTTTAGATAATTGATTCCGTTTTATTTCTTCCATTTGCTTCAATTTTTCTTCTTTTTCTTTTTGTTGTTCCATTTGTTTGTATCTTCGTTCCACATTTTCTTCACTTGTTATAACTTTTCTTATAGAAAAATTATAGTGACATTTAAAACATTCATCTACCGTATTCCCAAGTAATTCACCACAATTTGGACAAGTTTTCATTATAATTTCTCCTTTTAAAAATTTATTTTACTTCTATTTTCAATTATACTTTTCCATAAAGTATAAATCAAGCACTAACTGCGCTGGCTCCTGGCTTGTAAAATCAGGAGGTTTATGGTAGTATAGAGATACGAAAACAGAAGGAAAATACGGCAAGCATAGAACTGGTATTGCAGATTGTACTGGAAAAGCCGGATTTAAAGGTGTTGGCCGTCCGTACCCAGGTATTTGTAGAGAAAATGCGGAATATGCAGGACTTCCTCTTGACGAAGTCATAAAATTGAAAGCAGAGCGGACAGCATAAAACAAAACCGTAGGCCGGGAGTCTAAAAACAGGTTCCCGGCCTTATTTTTTGCCCTGATATGTAAATTTTCTGCGAATTTGATTCAAAAATCCTTTACAAGACGTCACTGGTGCTGCTGATTATTCAAAAGCAATAGATGGATTCCGGCACCATAATTGCCATTGCCAACGGCCTGAACGGCCTGCTGTCCGTGATAAATAAAATAACGGTGGCGTTCGGTTCACTCGGTTCCATCGACCTGTCTAAATTACATGATGTTGAAGGCCAAAACCAAACAAAACCAGCAAAACAAACCGTACTGCAAAGCAAATTTTAGGAAAATAGAAAGTGCCAGAATCACCAGAAAAATCAAGGGTTCCAGAACCCCAATCCCGTTTTGCTTACTATGAGAAGGGAAAAGCACAAGAAAGGAGGGACGGCCCATGCACCAGATCAAGTAAACCAACACCCATCGCCCAAACATTGCTTTACCACCCATGACAATGACAGAGAAAACATCATGCCACGGCTGGTTCTGCAGCAATGGAAAACAAACGCATTTGAAACATAATCCCGGGCCCGCACAAGCAGGCCCCTTATTTTTTCAATTTTATCAAGGAGGAACTATATGGACAAACTTTTATCATCGCTTCAACCAAAAATAAAACAGATCACAGAAAAAATCTCTGCATTAGCAGGCAGCTTCAAAAACCTCGGGGCTGCCATAAGCCAGACTGGGAAACTAACCGCCCTTTTCAAGAACCAGTTTTCCCAGGCCTCCCAGGCATTTTCCCAATGGCTCTCCCTGGGCAATGGCGTTAATTTCCTCATTTCCCAAACCAGGGATTCCATCGCAGAGCTGAAAAACGTCAACACCGTCCTGACCGAGATCAGCAAAACAAGCAATTTAACACAACAACAGTTGAAAGCCATCGGCGACACAGCCTTTGATGCAGCAAGCAAATACGGCGCAAAGGTATCCGACTATCTCGCCGGCGTCCAGGAAATGTACCATGCCGGATACAAGAACGCAGAGCAGATGGCGAACCTAAGCACACTGGCCCAAATCTCCGGCGGCCTGGACCCGGGCCTGGCCAACGACTATCTCATCGCCAGCGACGCCGCTTACCAGTATGCTGGGGATACTGAAAAACTGAACAGGCTCCTGGACGGCCAGAGCCAGGTGACAAGCCGGAACGCCGTCTCCATGGAAGAACTGGCCTATGCCACCAAAGAAGCCGCTTCCCATCTGGCCAATGCCGGTATTTCCGAAAATGAACTGACCGCCCTCCTGGGCGCCGGCATCGCAACCACCAGGGAATCCAGCGAAACCGTAGCCCGCGCCGTCAAAGGCATCATTATGAGCCTGCAGCAGGTACAAGGCGAAACCGGCTTCCAGACCGAAGTCCTGGACGAACAACAGCTCCAGAAGGTGGAGGCAAGATGCCACAGCCTCGGCGTAGAACTGGAATATATGCAGGACGGCGCAGCCAGATTACGGGACCCTATGGAAGTCCTCAAAGAACTTGCAACAGTTTATAATTCCCTGCCGGAGGATTCCGCCCAAAAATCAGGCATCCTGTCTGATATTGGAGGGAAATACCGCAGCAACGTACTATCCAGCATCCTCTCCAACTGGGATCTGTACGAGAAAATGCTGGGGGATTACGAAAACTCCGGCGGGGCCGCTTTTGACGGGGCAATGAAGTCCGCCAACAGCCTGGAAGGCTCGTTGAACCAGCTAAAGAACACATGGACGGATACCGTGGGGAATATCGCAGATTCCGGCTCCATGATCGCCATAACCAACGGCCTCAACGGCCTGCTGTCCGTGGTAAATAAAATAACGGCGGCGTTCGGTCCCTTAAGCTCCATCGGCCTGGGGGCTGGATTATTCGCCGGATTGAAAAATGTAGGTTGACGCAGACAAAGCGTTGCTTGTTGTTTGCCCATATGCCCGCTTCACCTAAACGGCATAGCGTTATGCCGCAGGGTGCGGTGTATGGAAGGGTAAAGTTCCATATACATAGTCCGCTATATAGAGATAAAACGAATGTATTAAACTATATAGATTAGGGTAAATTGCTGGGAAGGATACTACATCCACGCACGAAAAGAAACTGCTTGCAGCTTAATAAGACAGACTGCCAGATTCGCAGGAAGCAAGACTGATTTCCTGCCATCAAGTCTTAGTAAGCGGTGTTGGGAACCCAACTATGGAAACATATAAAACAATGCAAGAGTTGTGGAAAGATGCAAATCTAAGACACGTCCGGTTCCATATTTTTTATCCGGTAAGTGCACAATCAGCAGCGAAACCACCCCTGCTTATTAACTTATAAAAAAGCAGGCGGGATGCGTGAGCATTCCAGTTAAGGCGCATAAAGCATGTTGTATACTACTAAGTGCAGCATCTTTATAGAGAACTGGCAAATCTGAAAGCGCAGACACTTGTGGGACGTCCAGAGACTTTAATCCTCGGTATGCACCAGATATGCCTGGTGTGTATTTAACAGAAAGTCCAGTCACGTTGGTAACATGGAATACGCCAATATGAGAACGGCAGTTTAAAGACTACGGTTCGCTCCTGTTATAATCCAAACAGCCTGTGATTATAACAAGGATTAGTAGATGTGGGTTTCTCTGTCGTGCTAATGGAGAAATAGAAAATAAAGGTTGAAGTAGTACAGGAAACAGAAAAGAAAATAAAGGACGAAAACACTATAGTTTATGACGACGCAAAAAATCGCTGAACCCCAACACACACAAGAGATACAGCGATTTTTTAATACGAGCTGTCAAAGACAGGATTATAATATGTTATTCATAAACATATCTGCCGTTTACCATACACAGATGAAAAATTCAAGTGAGAAATATCATAACGAAAATAAAACTACCTTAATTCTCTCCCATATAGCGCATCACATATATGTATTGAGGTTATTTTAGAACCATCGGTACAATATGTAATCCAAATCCCTGTATCTTCCTTATTTGGATCCGTAAGAACTTGTTCATTTTTATTATTAAAAAAAATATTATATCTATCCCCTGATTGTCTTATATTACTAAATGTGCCTTTTAATTTATCAATACTATCTCCAACGGATATTCCTTTATATGTTATTATGTCTTCATCTACAATATAAATATATCGGATCATCCCATCACGAACTATAATACAACTATCATTTCGTTCGGAAATTCCAAAAGCAATACTTACTGTATGCTCTAAAATTGTAAAATCATCTATACTAATGTTATCTTCTACATCATAGTAAGATAATACAGATGTACCTTTTGCAATCTCATACGGATTGTCTACACTAATTTGACCCGGCTTATTCTGAGAGCAGCCCGATAATAAAAAAAGCAACGTTATCAAAAGCAAAAAATGTTTTTTCATACGAATTTCCTTCCATATACTATTTTTTATTGAGTGTAATAAAGTATATCACAATACCTTAACTATGGCAATCTCCAAAATTGCCGAAATTGAACGTATCCACAACATCCATAGTAGTTCTCCACAGACTGCAAAATTTTATAGTATGGTATTCAAACAACAATTAATGGATATCTCAACAGTACTAAACAACACAGGAAATACAACAAAATTACTTACTTCGTTTAACGCTTTAGATATTACACAGCAAAAGGTACTGATCTCTTCATCCTTACTATCTGCAAAACAGAAAGAGCAATGTGTTATGATGGCAGCTTTATCTGCTGCAAATACTAAATATACAGCCGAGCAACTAGTAAAAGCTACTGGAATCTCTGCGGAGACACTAGCTAATTGGGGGTTAATTGCATCAACAGATACATTAACAATTTCCGAATTAGCTGAACTGGCTGCAAGTGATGTACAGGCAAAAGCTGTATTGGATAAAATCATAGCACGAAATGCAGAAGCAGTCGCAAATGGTGAAGCAGCTGCTTCTAATGCTGCCCTTACGGCGAGCGAGGGAGGAGCAACATTAGCTACTGGCTCATTCACAACAGCTATCAAAGCTAACATAAAGGCCATGATTACATGGATGACCACTACTCCACTTGGATGGCTAGCCATGTTAGTTGGCGGTGTCTTTCTTGCAGTTAAAGCATACGATACCCTAACTGTATCTGTAAAAGAACAGAAAGAAAAAATGGAAGATTCCATGTCAGCATATAAAGATGCCAAAAGTGAATTATCTAACATTATTACAGAACTTGAAAATCAAGAACAAGCAATGAATGATTTACTCACAAAAGAAAATTTGACATATGCGGAACAAGGGCAGTTAGAAGAACTTCAAGCAATAACAAGAGAACTTCGTATACAGAAAGACTTAGCTGAAAAAGAGGAAGGTAGAGCCCAAAAAGAAGTTGCAAAAGACGCTTCAGACTTATTCAATAAACAATTTGGTAAGTATGATATCTCCGAAAACGCAATTAGTAAATACGAAAATATTGATTCTATATCAAATTTAGCCTTAGATAATAACGATATTTCTGCTGTGATTGCTGGTTATAATAAGGCTAATGAATCACTCGAAAAAGCATATGCTTCTAAAAACCAAGAAGGTATTGATTATTTTAAATCATTAACAGAAAATTTCAAAGATAGTATCTTTGAAACAGCACAGGAATTACAGGAACAGCAATCAAATATTGCTGATTACTACAATACGATCAAAGGCATTTCCTATGATGATTTGACAAACGAACAAAAGGGAATTGTTGATTCATATCATTCAATTTCCGATGCTATAGAATTAATCTATCAGCAATTAGATCCAAATACATGGAAATCTATGCAGATTGAAAACGTGTTTGATACGGAAGGCATTGAAAAGACCAAAGAAGAACTACTCGAGATGGTGAAGGCTGGGGAATTTGATGAAAACACTCTGCAGTCATATCCAAAATTATCAGCGGCATTAGAGCAGAATAAGGTTTCTGCCAGCGAATTGCGGAATGAATTAAAAGCATTAGCTGAGGCTGAAGCCAATGTGAAAGGCGACCCCATCTCATTCTCCTCCCGCTTCAAAAACCTCTGGGATTCCGAGATCTTCTCTTCCGCAAGATCAGACCTTATATCCCTTTCCAAAGAAGCAGGCATCACAGGAAACGACATCCTCTCCCTTGCCATGGAAAATGGAGCCCTTGCCGCACTCTTAAAAGATTCCGGCATCTCCGCCCAGTTTGCAGCCTCATGCTTCAACCGGGTCTGTAACGGGGCAGACGGCTTCTCCGCCATCACAGAAGATGCACTGGCGTTAGACAAGGTGCTCCACGGGATGGATGAAAGCCTGGAATCCGTATCACAGGCAAAATCCAAGTATGACAAAGCAATCTCCGGGGATGATTACAACACGGAATTTAAAAACTACCAGGATGCCTACCAAAGCGCCATGGAAATGTTTGAAAACGGGGAATATGGGAAGCACTTCAGCTCTGCCATGGAATACTTATTAGGCGACGATTCCTATACCATGGGCATTGATGAAATGTATGAAGCCATGAAAAACCTGGAAAGCGTCTTTGGGGAAAACGGGGACAACGGGCTGGGTTTCTTAGACAGGCTCTACAGCAAGAAAGACGTATTGGAGGGCCTGGGCTCCTCCCTGGAGCAGTTAAGCGACGGCACCTATAACTATGACCTGAACCCGGACGATTTCGAAGCCATCGGGGAAGCCGTAGGCATGACTGCGGAGGAAGTGGCCGCATGCACCAACGCCCTTGGGATGTTTGGGAACCATGTATCCTACGATATCGGCGAACTTGAAACTACATTAAAAGGCATGTCCATCTCTGCCAAAGACGGCAAGGACGCATTCCTCTCCTTACAGGGCATGGAATCCATGCTTTCCAGCCTCGGCTATACTGGAGAAGATATCTACCATATTATGGAGCAGATCAAGGATATGGGCAGCCTCAACCTGATCGACTTCAGCAAAGACGATGAAGAATCCCTAAATGAGATCGTCTCCCAGCTCAAAGAACTGGATATGCTGGAACTTGACGGGAAGAACATCAACGTGGACTCCCTCATTGAAAACCTGGCGTCCTCCTTCCATATGACTTCCGACGATATCACCTCATTCCTCAGCAGCCTTGGCGAAAATTATAATTTCACGGATAATTCCGGGAATGACGTTTCCCAAGCCGAAGCAGCAGATAAGGTACAGCAGCCTGAACTTTACCGTACAAAGGAAGCTGCGGACTCCACGGCGGAAAGCGTGGATGCTGTAAGTACCGCCGTCGACCTGTTAAATAACAAGAAACTGATAGGGATAAACGAAGAGTTCGGCGCTTTAAAAGGCGCGGTATCTGCCGTCGCAGACGAAGTCGGGCTGCTCTCCGGCAAGGTGGATGAACTCGCCAGAAAGACTGCCTCCGTAAGCTTTGGCGGCATCCAATACGTACAAGAGGCAACCTCCCGGGTATTAGGCACAAATACGGGCAACACCGGCAGCAAATCCGGCAGCAATACCGGCGGCAGGCCCGGGAATAAGACCGGGAAGCAAAACCCCCAGGGCATGGCGAAGGCAGCTGGGACCGGGAATATCGGGATAAAGAAAACGGAAACTGCCCTGATCAATGAGCTTGGGCATGAAACCATCATAGACCCGAAAAAAGGGACATATGAAATCGTACAGGGCGGCGCACAGTTCCGGGAACTGAAAAAAGGGCAGATCGTATTGAACCATAAGCAGACAGAAGGCCTGCTCAGGAATGGGAAAATCGCCACCTTTGGAAAAATGCTCTTCCGCGGGAATGCAAATTTAGAAGGCAGCTCCTACGCCGTCGGCACCGCATCATCCAGGAACCCGGCTACAGGAAGGCAATGGACGGATAATGGGAACCCAGCGGATTCCTCCGGGAACCCCGGCACAGACTCCCCTTCCACAGACAATGACACACAGGCGTCTACAGAAATCTTCAGCTTTATCGAGACTGCCGTCTCCCGTATTGAGGATGCCATCCGCAGGCTGAAAGGCAAAGCTGAGGAAACCTTCCGCAGCTTTACCTCCAGAGGGAAAGCCTATACAGACACGATTAAAAAAACTACCGATGAGATCAAGCTGCAGCAGCAGGCATATGACAAATACAAAGAAAAAGCAGACAGCATCGGCCTGGATGAATACTATGCCTCCCAAGTCCGGGACGGCAGCATCAACATGGAGTATATTGAAGACGATAACTTAAAGGAACAGATCCGCAGCTACCAGGAATGGTACGAAAAAGCCTATGAATGCTTACAAACGATGGAAGAACTCAAGAAAACCCAGCAGGAATTAGCACGGGAAAAGATAGAGCTTTCCATCACAAAGTATGACCAGAAACTCTCACATGCCCAGGCAAATGCCAGGGGGATACAGGACTACGTGGACCTAAAAGAAGCTTATGGGGGCCATGCCAGTGATAAACAGTACAAGGGCATGAACAAGTACGCTAAGGAACAGATCGACTATACCATAAAACAGAACCATAGCCTGAAAGAACTGCAGAAAACAGTAACAAAAGGCTCCGAGGCATGGTATGAGTACCAGAGGCAGATCGATTCCAATTTATTTAGACAAGCCCGGACGCTGCCATCTGCTTATCTAAATTAAATTTACATAGCCAAAATAATTCCGCCACCTATAAACTACTTGCAATAGAAACAGAATGATTTTTTGCTTTTAAAGTTTGATTGCATCCACCTAATATTATGTGCTATGATAGGATTAAACAAGAAAACACAGCAGAACAAACTCTGAGATGTATTCATAATACTTCCATCTAAATTCTCCGCTCCCAGAGTTAAAACATAAAATATAGAAAAGAACCTTTGGTTTCTTTATTTACCAAATTCCAAGTAAAAGAAAAAAGTGTTCAACCATGATAAAAAATCGTTAAATATTGGAGGGAATGGTATGGCTAACAAAAAAATCATTTGTAGTTCTTGTGGCACAGAATTTTTATTTGAAGTAGCTAAAGACTTTGAGTGCTGTCCCGTGTGTGGCGTTTCATTTGAAGAGGAAGTGGATGAAGTACAAAATGAAGAGCTGATGTATTTTGACCAGATATTTATATCTGATGAAAAACCAGAACTTAATCATGTATCTGCTTACTGTAAAGAATGCGAAACAATAAATTGTTTGGATTTAGACCTATTTGATAAATTAGTTGATAAAAAATATGGCATATTAAAGCCAGATGTAATAGTGAAATGTAGCGGTTGCGGCAAAGAACACACGCCAAGAAAAATCCTATATAAACGAAAAGACCATTATGTATCCATCCTTCACTACTGTCCCGTATGCAACTCTACCATGGTGAAGAAAATATCTACTGCTTCCAGGTTTTTTATGGCCGCAACATTAGGCTCATTTGCAATACCTTACAACAGCAAGACATATGAATGTCAAAATTGCGGACACGTATTTTAAAAATTTATACCTAAAAAAGGCACCTTCTTCTGAGGTGTCTTTTTTGATGCAGCAAAAGAAAGGAGAATCCATTTTTATGAATAATAACAATTCATCTTTAAAACTAAAACTGCAGGCAGCCCTTGACAGGGCCAAGTCCCTTGCCAGTATCATGACAGATATCAAACACATACAATCGAGAGTAAAAATCAGATTTCCAGGCGCGTTGGACAAAACAGCAACCAAAAAGGCTGTAACTGCAAGCCTGAAATCCATGAATCCCAAAGTTAAAATCGACGCAGACCCATCACAGGCTGAAAAAAAGATACAAAAACTCAGCCAGCAAAAATCCAATACCGTCATCCAGGCTACTGTTGACAATTCACAGGCATTATCCAGCCTAAAAGAAGCAGGGAAAGAAACAAAAAACTTTCTTGATAAATTCTCAAAAGGGGCAATCGGGGCAAACCTGATCCGTATGAGCGTCCAAAACGTCATCCAGGCAATATCTGAAGCCATCCATGGAATCAAGGAATTAGACGATATCAAAA